>JAJCXX010000106.1 GCA_029263195.1 Acidimicrobiales bacterium | reverse complement strand
GGAAAAGACGGTGTCATTCGATGCAGGCAAGTACAAGAACACCACCCGACAGCAGTGGGAGGATTACGCCGAGGGCTGGAACGCCTGGGGGCCTCTGCTGGAGTCATGGTTGGGCGATGCCACCGAGCGCATGCTCGACATGGCGGGAGTCGGCGAGGGCAGCCGGGTGGTCGATGTCGCCGCTGGTGCCGGTGGCCAGAGCATTGCGGCCGCTCGTCGGGTCGGTTCGAGTGGTTCGGTGTTGGCCACCGACCTGTCGCCGACGATCCTCGACTTTGCCGCCAAGGGTGCGGCCGATGCCGGTCTTCAGAATCTGACCACGCTGGAACTCGACGGCGAGAAGCTGACCGAGCTTCCGGTTGGCTCGTTCGATGCCGCCATTTCGCGGGTCGGGTTCATCTACTTCCCCGACCGTCACGCCGCGCTGACCGGAATCCATCACGCTCTGCGTGAGGGGGGCCGTTTCGCCACCATCACGTACTCGACGGCGGCGACCAACGAGTTCTTTTCGATTCCGGTGCAGTTGATCAGGGAGCGGGCGCAGCTTCCGGCCCCTCAGCCCGGGCAGCCGGGGCCTTTCAGCCTCGCTGATCCGGCAGTTCTCGAGGGCGAGCTGACAGCGGCCGGATTCCACGATGTGGATGTCCAGGTGGTGAGCGCTCCGGTGCTGCTTTCTTCGGCCGCTGAGTGTGTGCGGTTCGAGCGGGAGTCGTTCGGTGCGCTTCATCAGATGCTCGGCGGTCTCGCCCCTGAGGCACAAGAGCAGGTGTGGGTCGACATGGAGACCGAACTCCGTCGCTTCGAGACCCCAGAGGGGTTCGTAGGGCCGTGTGAGCTCGTGATCGCGGGGGCCACACGATGAACGCCGCCAAGGATCTCAAGGTTGCGGCTGTGCAGGTCGCTCCGGCCTATCTCGACCGGGACGCGACGCTGCAGATCGCGGCGGAGCAGATTGAGAAGGCGGCCGCTGATGGCGCCGGGCTGGTCGTGTTTCCCGAGTCGTTCGTGCCGGGCTATCCCGATTGGTTGTGGCGGCAGAAGCCGTTCCACGACAGCGCGTGGTATTCGCGGTTCGCCGATCAGGCGATCGAGGTGGAGGGCCCGATGCTCGATCCGGTTCGTGAGGCGGCCAAGGCGGCCGGCGTGTGGGTGGCGTTGGGGATCACCGAGCGCGACGGGGGCACTCTCTTCAATGCCGTGGTCTACATCAACAGCGATGGTGAGACTGCTGGTCTGCATCGCAAGCTGATCCCGACTGGTGCCGAGCGCATGGTGTGGGGCAACGGACAGGGTCCGATGCTCACCGTGGTCGACATCGATGGGGTGAAGGTCGGTTCTCTCATCTGTTGGGAGAACTACATGCCGCTGGCCCGCGCTGCAATGTATGAGCAGGGCATCGATGTCCTTCTGGCTCCCACGTGGGACAACAGCGACGAGTGGGTTTCGACCCTTCGTCACATCGCCAAGGAGGGTCAGATCTTCGTGGTGGGGGTGACGGCTCATCTGCGAGGCAGCGATGTGCCCCGTGATCTTCCGGGCGCCGACGAGATCTACGGCGGTGACGAGGATTGGATGTCGAAGGGCAACACGTCGATCGTTGCTCCTGGCGGTGAGATTCTGGCCGGCCCGTTGGTGGGTGAGGCCGGCATTGTGAGCGCCACTCTCGAACTCGACCGGGTGCTGGCCGGCCGTCGAATGTTCGATCCGACCGGGCACTACTCGCGGCCCGATGTTCTTTCACTGACCATCAACAGAAACGGACAAGACAATGAGTGATTTCCCGGGTATCGGCCATGTGGCCCTGACGGTGAGCGACTTGGCTGTGAGTCGGCCCTGGTATCAGCGCCTGATGGGGTGTGATCCGGTGTTGGACGAGCCATGCGACGGTGGGTTCCACCATGCCGTGTTCTTGGTCGGGGGCACGCTGGTCGGGCTGCATGAGCACGCCGCGGCCGACACTTCCGGTGACTTCACAGAGTTTCGTAGCGGGCTCGACCATGTCGGGTTCGGGTGTGAGGACCGCGACGCGTTGGTGTCGTGGCAGAGCCGTCTCGATGAGTTGGGGATCACCCACGGCGGGATCGTCGACGCCCACTACGGGTCGGGGCTGAGCTTTCGTGATCCCGACGGCATTGCGCTTGAGTTCTTCGCTCCTCCGGGCTAGCGAGGCCGGGCGTCGGCGAGGTCGGTGGAGATCCCGGCGACGGTCTGGGTGTCGACTCCGGCTTGGTGGGCGAATTCGGGCCAGTGGTCGACGGCGTGGAGCACGTCGTCGATCACGCCCCGATATCCGGGCACTCGGAAGCGGTCGGCGAAGCGGTGGAGATCATCGAGGCCGATGTCGTCTCGTTTGCCTTCGAGGCTCATCTGGTGTTGGCCAGTCCATTGCCCGGAGGGGTTGTGGGCGTGGGTGATGTCGTAGGCCGGGGCCAGCTGCCATCGGCCGTGTTGGGGTAGCAGGAAGGCGAGGTTCTTGGTGTGGTCGTCTCGGTTCATCGCCGCGATGTTGAACACGATGCGGCGAAAGGCTTGTTCGCGGGCGGTTTCGTCGAGGCCGAGTTGGTCTATGGCGTCGAGGTATTGGGCGTAGCTGTGGGCTCCGGCCATGTTGAAGTCGAGGCCGGCGAGCCCGCACAGGCTTTGCATGTGGATCCGGCCGCCGTCGGGGAGGCGGTCGAAGCGTCGGGTCATGAAGTGGACGCGGGGACCTTCGGGCAGGAGCTTGCAGTCGGTCATGGTGAGCCCGGCTGCGGTGGCCATGAGGTGGTAGGCGTATTCGATGAGGCCGTATCCGGCGCCCTGGGCGAGGGGGTCGTTCTCTCGGGTGGGGTCGGTGCCGACCCCGTCGAGCTTGATCATCCAGTGTTGGAAGCCTTCGGGGGCGTCGAGTTGCCCGGATCGAATCTGGCCGGTGGTGGGGTTGTAGGCGACGACGGCCTTGGCTCGGGCGCCGCCGGCCGAGGCGCCGACTTGGATGAGTTCGTTGAGGGCGTCCTTGGGGGCGCCGGCGAGGTCGCCGCTGAGGGCGGACCTGGCGGCGGTGACGAGGTCGGCGAGTTGGAGTGCGGTGGCCTGTTCGGTGGGAGCGCCGGCCGGTGGGCGAAACTCGAGGGCTCCCATGCTGCGGTCGGCGGCGTAGGCGAGCCGGTCGAGGGGGGTTATCTCTGATGCGCCGACGCCCTGGTCTTGCATCCAGGCGTTGACGAGGGCGTTGCCGAAACGGTCGGGGAGGTGATCGGCGATCATCGCCGGGAGTCGCTGGAAGGTTTCGGGCGAGAGGTTGGGGAAGACGAACGTGCCGGCCTGGTTGGGCATCAGCAGGGGAGAGAGCGGCGCTCCGGTGGCGATCCATTCCGGGTCGTATTCGAAGGCGTAGAACTCGGTGGCGGGGTCGAGGGCGATGGCTCCGACGGTGTGACCCCAGGCCCGCACCTCCACGAGGTCGATGGGGGTGTAGCTCACGACGTCTCGGCTTGTCGTCGGGCTCGTTGGCGTTGGGTGGCTTCGCGGCGTTGGCGTTCGCGGAGTTGTTGCATGGGGCTCACGGCGGGGGTTGCCGGAGCGAAGGTGTCGAGCCAGTCTTCGCGCGACAGGGCCCGTGTGATCTGCACCAGGGAGCTGATGCTGCCGCCTTCGCCGTTTTCGATTCGGCCGACGGTGGTGCGGTCGATGTTGGCCCGACGCGCCACTTCGGCCTGGGTGAGGTTGTGGCGGAGCCGCAGTTCGCGGATCTGTATGCCGAGCCGCCGTTCCCATTCATCAGCATCTACGTTGCGATTATCCATCAGTAGCTCCTCTATCTGAGCTTATGATGTAATAATACAACTCTATGAGACAGATGCAAGAAGACGTGTCGTCAGATGCTGTAGATATACATCTTCCGACTCTCTTCGAGGCCGCGGCATGGTCGCCAGTGGGGTCAGAACGACCAGCCGGGCACGGGCTTGGGGAGAAGCAACGCATCGTCGAGCGCGGCGAGTAGTTCGTCGGGGGCGTCGATCCGGTCGGATACGGCGATGGCCGATGGTGGCATCACGCCGAACCAGAGCCGGGTGAACGAACCCACGCCAGCGCTCAGCCTCGGCAGCCCGGCGGTGTGACCTCGGGTGGCGTGGCTGGGGGCGCCGATGGTGATGGTGTAGTCGCCTGCCGCACCCTGCCAGCTTCCGGAGAGGCGCTTTTCGAGCGGGTCGGTGAGGGTCAGATTGAACCGCACCGGTTCTCCCACCCAGTTCCGCGCGGCCACGCTGGCCTCGAGGTCGAGTATTCGTAGCTGCCACCACGCGATCGACTGATTGGATGATTCGTGGTCGGACCGCTCCGAGCGGGCGAGTTCTCGGATCGGGTTTCTCAACAGCGCTTGGAGCTGCACGTGCACCGGTTCCATGATCCTGACCGAGCGGATCTGGTCGCTGAGCTCCCGCATGAGCCGGAGCAGTTCGAGAAGCTGTTGATTGTTCTGATAGGCGATGGCGTGGATCCGCCACGGCCCGTACTCGCCTTTGAGGTCGCCGTAGATGAAATGAGTGAGGGTGCCGTTGTCGTCGCGGTAGCCCAGAGCGAAGGGCTTGTCGCCGAAGCCGATGTCGCCTTCGACGAGTCCGGGTGGTGCGACCACTACCGAGCCGTGCGACAGCATCCGGCCGGCCATGGCCTGATGTATGTCGGCCGATTCGTTGATGGTGATGCGCACCGGGGGCCGGTAGGGCACGTGTTCGACCATCAGGGCCGATGGGTCGAATGTCAGCCGATGGTCGTAGGTCGCGGTGCCGAAGCCGAGCAGGTCGTAGAAGCCCTGTTCGAACATTCCGAGCGCCGCGACCGCGCATCCGGAGGCTCGGCCTTGGTCGAGGGCCCGGGCGGTCATGTTGGAGGCGAATCCCTGTTTGCGTCCGATGTGGCTGGTGGTCACTCCGGTGATGGCGCAGAGCTCCAGGTCGGTGGCCTGGTATCTGATGGTGCCTGGGGCCCACTGCACCATGCATTCGGCTTCGTCGGCGAGCAGACCGACCTCGGTGTGGGCCGCCGCGAGGTAGGTCTTGAGTGCCGGCAGTTTGTCGAGGCTGCTCAGCCAGCCGACCTCCTGCCAGATGCGCGCGACCGCGTCGAGGTCGAGCTCTTCGTCGTACCGCCGGATCTGCTGGTCCATGGCCGCCAGCTTCGCACGGTAGGGGCGAGCGAGTCGGGGATTTCGGCGCGGACGGGTGGGTGTCGGCTTACATGGGCTGATCGAGGCGACGGCCGACAGGGACGTGTTGGTGGCAGTGCCAGGCAGGCCCGAGGCTGATCTGCATGAAGTCGCCGTCGGCAGCATTCTTCGAGTAGCGGTCGTCCCATGCGGCGACCAGGCCGTTGGTGAGGTGACTTTCGTGGACGGGGGTCAGCTCCACGTCGAGCAGTTCGAGCGTCTCGGGCAGGATCCGGCCGTGGTCGCGTACGTCGTCGGCGAGTGCCGCCACGATCTTCGCCTGCACGTCGAGGCCCCCTTCGAGGCACACGAACTCGGGGTGGGCCCAGCTTTCGGTCAGCCCGATCGTGTAGGTCCATTCCAAGTCGTCGCCGCCCACCTGTTGAATCACAAAGCCGTGTACCCGGATCGTGAGATCCGCGTGGCGTCTGAACTCTTCCCAACTGCGTCCGTCACACTTCATGCACATGAGAGGAGCTTGCTCCGGAGGTGTGACATT
>JAJCXX010000105.1 GCA_029263195.1 Acidimicrobiales bacterium | reverse complement strand
GGCGATCGACCGGTGCGGGTCAAGGAAGGGCCGATTCATCTCCTGAACCCACCAGTTCATGAGTCGTTGGTCGGCGCGGCGACGCTGAATGTGCTTGCACATGAAGAGAGCCCCGGGCAGTGCCCGGGGCTCCTTCGCGTTGCTGATCTGGTCGAGTGAATGCGTCTTCGGTCTCAGGCGCAGGTGACCAGCAGGTTGTACCACATCGCGGTGTTGGTTTCAGCGTTGGTGTCGCCGTCGCTGCCGTCCTGTTTGTACTGGTGAATCGCCAGCTTCGAGGCACCGTCGACTATCTGCGCCCAAGCGACTGGTGGCTGAATCGCGTAGGTGAGGCCTACGAGCGCCCACCCGATGTCGGCTCCGAACAATGCGGGGGTGATGTTCCAGGTACAGGCACTGATGTCCGTCGGAAAGACAACGTCACAGATGTAATCGAAACTGGGACGAATAGTGAACACCAGTCCACCGGACTGATTCAGGGCTGTGCAATCGTTGTTGACCTGAGCGGTGTAGACGGTCGGGGCGGACGCAATACCGGCGGTGTTGGCTGCGATGTCCACGTCGTTGCCCACGATGGCGGCGCTGTTGGCGGCAGCGGTGCCGGTGAGGGTGGTGAGTGCGGGCTGAACGATGTTGTCGTCGTAGCGCTTGAGGAAGGTGACGCTTTCACCTCTGGTGACGCCGTCGAGA
Source organism: Acidimicrobiales bacterium (assembly GCA_029263195.1). Lineage (GTDB taxonomy): Bacteria > Actinomycetota > Acidimicrobiia > Acidimicrobiales > Aldehydirespiratoraceae > SZUA-87. The sequence goes on along the minus strand of JAJCXX010000105.1, from coordinate 56,578 downwards.
GGCTTGAACGTGCTGGAGCCAGCTGGTGATCCGGTCGTGATGTTGTTGGTTTTGGCCCACTCGGTAGATGAGGCGTAGAACGCACCGTCGACGACATCGCTGAAGACGTGGGTCGCCCAGGCTGTTGCTGGAACCAGCATCGCTAGGGCCAGCATCGCGGCGCCCAGCCGAAGCTTGGTGATTTTGATGGTCATGTGGGTCCTCCTGTAAGTATTCGTGTGGGTATTCGTGTGGGTATTCGGATTCTGGCCAACGTAGACCCTCTGGCCCATACGTGTGATGACCGTGGTCACACGATGAAACGGGCCGCGAAGCCCAACTTGGGATGCGATCGACCGGTGCGGGTCAAGGAAGGGGCCGACTCATCCCGATGAGACGGTGGGCGCAGTATCGAAACTTGCTGGACTTGAACTGGCTGGATTGGAAGGTCGGATGACGATTCGAGTGTTCCTACTGGATGATCATGAACTCGTGCGCGAGGGCTTGAAGGCCCTGTTCCAGAGGGAAGGCGATGTAGAAGTGGTGGGTGAGGCCGACACGGCGGTCGATGGCCTACGCCAGATCGCGGCCACCCGACCCGATGTGGCCATCGTCGACCTGATGCTCCCCGACGGCGATGGTCTCGACGTTTGCCGAGCGGTGAATGAGAAATTGCCCGACGTGGCTTGTCTGATCCTCACGTCGTACTCAAACGATGATGTCCTGCTCTCCGCCATTCGTGCCGATGCCGCGGGCTTCTTGCTGAAGCGCACCGCCGGTCCGGACCTGGTCAGGTCGCTGCGAGTCATCGCCGGAGGCGGATCCCTGATCGACCCTGCTCTGACCGGGCGACTGCTGGAGCGACTTCGTGGTGGCAAGATCGACGACGATGGAAGTTCGATCATCGAGAGTCTCAGCCCCCAGGAACGTCGTCTGCTTGATCACCTCGCCGAGGGTCTCACCAACCGGCAGATAGCCGAGCAGATGAGCCTGGCCGAGAAGACGGTGAAGAACTATGTGTCGAACCTGCTCGGCAAGCTCAACATGAGTAGCCGTACCGAGGCCGCGGTGTTTGTCACCAGCGTTCGGGTTGAGAGCGAGCGGCGTGATCGACTCGTCGGCATCGCAGGGATGAGCCGCTGAACGGCCCGATCGCCCAAGTTACGTGGGCTCGGCTTGGCGGCGGCCCCGCCGCTTGGCGCTCTTCGCCAACGTGGTCTCTTCGATCTCGTGATGGCTCCGGTATCCCGAGATGAAGCCCTGAGCGGTCGCGGTGAACGGCAGAGCCAACAGTGCTCCGACCACGCCTAGCAGAGCGCTTCCGACCAGAACCGAACCGAAGGCCACCGCCACGTGGATCTCCATCGTTCGGGCCGTGATCCTGGGCGAGAGGATGTAGTTCTCGACCTGCTGGTAGATGATGATCATGATCAGGGTCCACAACCCCGTACTCGGCTGATCAATGACGGCGATCAACAGGGGTAGAGCACCGGCGAAATAGGTGCCGATCACCGGTATGAACTGCGACACCACCCCGACCCACAAGGCCAGCGGAAGCGGGAACGGGACCCCGATGATCGTGAACACGATCCAGTGGGCGATGGCCGACAGCACCGCGAGTATTGATCGTGAGTAGATGTAGCCGCCGGTCTTTTCGATCGCCAGATCCCAGATTGCCAACACAGTTGCTTGGCGCTCCGGTTCGAGAAACGAACAGACCGTACGACGGAGCTTCGGTCCCTCGGCCACGAGGTAGAAGGTGAACAGCATCACCGTGAAGGTCTGGAACAGGATTCCGAGCACGAACGTGCCGAGCCCGACGATGTTGTCGGCGAACGTTCCGGCGTAGTCCTGGACCCCACCGCCGGCTACGAATTCGTTGCGAACTTCGTCGAAATCGACATGGGTGTTGAAGTTTCGGAAGATCCAGGAATCGATGTCGTCGAGGTAGGAGGGGACCTGGTCGACGAACTCGGTGATCTGAGTGGCCAAGGCCGTGCCGACCGCGGCCGAGAACCCGGCGATCGCGCCGATGGTTCCGATGAACACGATGCCGGTGCCGACCCCTCGTCGAATACCCCACCCTTCCATCCGGTTGACCGCCGGTTCGATGGCGAACGAGATGAACAACGAGATGAGCAGCACGAGAAGAAGAGACCGCAGGGCGCGCACCATTCCGGTGCCGATGTAGACCGCAACCCATCCCAACCAGAACAGGGCGATGGCCTTTGTCAACCACGGGGGGACACGATTGCCCGACGGCAATGATTCGATGCTCGCCATCGAGAGCGGACGCTATCTTTTCCCGGGCCTTCAGTAGGGGATCATCAGTAGGGACCTGGTTGGTGGAGCCCGATCGGCCCGCTAGCCTGACCCCCTCGTGGATCGACCAAGTCGATCAGCGAAATCGAAGTCCGCGAAGGCCTCCGGGTACCACGCGGCGAAACCGAACGACGCTCCGCCAGCTTGCCTGTGCGGAGCGTCTGCGTGAGCGCATGCCCACGCATCAAGACCACAGGAAGCAAGCCATGGCCACCAAGGCGATCGTCGGCGAAAAAGTCGGAATGACGCAGGTTTGGGATGACGACAATCGAGTTGTCCCGGTAACGGTCCTGCGCGTGTCGCCGTGCCGTGTCGTGCAGGTCAAGACACCTGAGCACGACGGATACAGCGCTATTCAAGTCACGCTCGGAGTCAGAGACGAGTCGAAGTTCAACCGACCGGAGGCCGGGCACTTCGCCAAGGCCGGGGTCGAGCCGGGCCGCAAGCTCGTCGAGCTCCGACTCGACGACGTGAGCGAGTTCTCCGTCGGACAGGAAATCTCCGCCGACGTGCTCAGCCAGGGCGAACACGTCGACGTCACCGCAGTCTCCCGAGGCAAGGGATTCGCCGGCGTCATGAAGCGCCACGGATTCGCTGGTGCCCCCGCATCCCACGGTGCCCACCGCAACCATCGCAAGCCCGGGTCGGTTGGCCAATGCGCCACCCCGTCCCGCGTGTTCAAGGGAAAGAAGCTTCCGGGCCGTATGGGCGCCGAGAAGGTCACCACGCTCAATCTCGTTGTCGTCAAGTCCGATCCCGAGGCGCAGATCCTGTTGGTCAGGGGCTCAGTGCCCGGACCTCGGGGTGGCACCGTCGTGATCCGCGACGCCGTGAAGGGAAACTGACATGGGCAACGTATCGGTCAAAAACCAGGCCGGCGAAGACGCCGGCAGTGTCGAACTCGTCGAAGAGTTCTTCGGCATCGAGCCCAACATGTCGGTGATGCACCAAGTGGTCACCGCCCAGCTAGCGGCTCGTCGCGCTGGCACCCACAGCACCAAGACGCGGGCCGAGGTCCGTGGTGGCGGAGCCAAGCCGTGGCGCCAGAAGGGCACCGGTCGGGCTCGTCAGGGTTCGATTCGTTCGCCGCAGTGGCGTGGTGGCGGCGTGGCCCATGGCCCGAAGCCCCGCGACTACAGCCAACGCACCCCCAAGAAGATGATTCGCTTGGCCCTGCGCTCCGCCCTATCGGATCGTGCCGCCGACGACAAGGTGATCGTGATCGATTCCTGGTCGTTCGATGCACCCAAGACCAGCGAAGCAGTGGCCGCTCTCAATGCGATCGGCGCTGAAGGCAAGGTGCTTGTCGTGCTCGGCGACACCGACGAGAACGCCTGGATGAGCTTCCGCAATCTTCCGACGGTCCACTGCCTGCGTTCCGAGGAACTCAACACCCACGACGTTCTCGACAGTGATTTCCTCGTGTTCACCAAAGCGACGCTCCCAGGAGGTGTTTCCTGATGAGAGACGCCCGTGATGTGATCATCCGACCGGTCGTTTCCGAGAAGTCCTACGGACTCCTCGAAAGCAACGTCTATACGTTCATCGTCGCCAATCGGGCGTCGAAGCCCGAGATCCGCGATGCCGTCGAATCGATATTCGACGTCACCGTCCTAAAAATCAACACGCTCAATCGGAAGGGCAAGCGAATCCGCAACCGCCGCACCGGCAGCTACGGCAAGCGTCCCGACCAGAAGCGCGCCCTCGTCACTCTGGTTGAGGGTGACTCGATCGAACTGTTCGAGGCCTGATCATGGCAATTCGTAGACGCAAGCCGACCAGCCCGGGACGCCGCTTCCAGACATCGTCGGACTTCTCCGAGATCACCAAGTCGAAGCCCGAGCGCAGTCTTCTGGCCGCCAAGTCGAAGACCGGTGGTCGTAACAATCTCGGTCGCATGACCTCCCGCCACCGCGGTGGCGGTCACAAGCAGCGCTACCGCGTTGTCGACTTCGATCGCAACAAGGACGGCGTGCCGGCCACGGTTGCCGCCATCGAGTACGACCCCAATCGCACCTGTCGCATAGCCCTGCTGCACTACCACGACGGCGAGAAGCGTTACATCCTCGCCCCGCGCGATGTGCAGGTCGGCGACATTCTCGAATCGGGTCGCAATGCCGAGATCCGTCCAGGAAACGCCCTTCCCCTGCGCTACATCCCGGTCGGTGCCACCATCCACAACGTCGAGCTCAAGGCCGGCGCCGGCGCCAAAATGGCCCGTAGCGCCGGAGTCAGCATTCAGCTGGTCGCCAAGGAAGGCGCCTACGCCACCCTGCGCCTGCCGAGCACCGAGATGAGAAGAGTTCCGATCGACTGCCGCGCAACCATTGGCGAGGTCGGCAACTCCGAGCACGAACTCGTGAAGATCGGCAAGGCCGGTCGAAACCGCTGGAAGGGCGTTCGCCCCCAATCCCGTGGTGTCGTGATGAACCCGGTCGACCATCCTCACGGTGGTGGTGAAGGCAAGACTTCAGGTGGCCGTCATCCGGTTTCCCCCTGGGGCAAGCCTGAGGGCCGCACCCGTCGCAAGAAGCAAGAATCCGACAAGCTGATCGTGCGCCGTCGCCGGACGCGCGGTTCGCGGAGGTAATTAGAATGCCGCGTAGCCTCAAAAAGGGTCCGTTCGTCGATGACCATCTCCTGAAGAAGGTCGATGCTCTCAACGAATTGGGCGAGAAGAAGGTCATCAAGACCTGGTCCCGCCGCTCGACGATCATCCCCGACATGGTGGGCCACACCCTTGCGGTGCACGACGGCCGCAAGCACGTGCCGGTCTACGTCACCGAGTCGATGGTTGGTCACAAGTTGGGTGAGTTCGCTCCAACTCGCACGTTCCGGTTCCACGCCGGACAGGAGCGGGGAGCCCGACGCTGATGACCGCCGCCAAGACCAACGAGCGCCCCGGCACCCGCGCCACGGCCAGCCACATTCGCACCTCCGCCTACAAGGCTCGTGAGGTTCTCGACCAGATTCGTGGCAAGAGCTACGCCGAAGCCTCCGAGATCCTCGACTTCTCCGAACGTGGGATCTCCCACGAGATCAAGAAGGTTCTCGATTCGGCCGTTGCCAACGCCGAACACAACGACAGCCAGGTCGCCGAGGAACTCTTCGTGTCGGCCTGCTACGCCGACGAGGGTCCCACCCTCAAGCGGTTCCGCCCCCGGGCCCGAGGACGCGCCAGTCGAATTCTCAAGCGCACCTGCCACATCACCGTCATCGTGAGCCGCTACGAGGAGTCCAAGCTCGAGCAGATTCGCGAGCGTGAGTCGGCGTCCGGTCGCTCCGGCACTGCCCAGGCCGCCGAGTCCCGCCGCAACAGGGTCGAGCGCTCGCGGGCTCGAGCCGATGCCCGCGCCGCGGCCGACGAAGAAGCACACGATCACGATGACACAGATGCCGTCGAGACCGATCTCGACGTCGATGGCGATGAGATCGAGTTCGCGCCGGAGGGTGCCTACGGTCCGATGAGTGCCGATCCTCCCGAAGACGGGTCGATCCCGGACGGATTCGAGATCAAGGGCAACATCGACTCGATGAAGTACCACCAGCCCGAGGGCCGTTGGTACGACAACACGGTCGCCGAGGTCTACTTCGCGACCGCCGAAGCCGCCGAGGTTTCCGGATTCACCGAGGCCGGCTCGAAGGCTCAAGCCTCTGAAGACGTCGAGGACGCCGATTCCGGGGCCGCCGACACCACCGAAGACGACGAAACAGACGAGGAAAGCTGATGGGACAGAAGGTAAACCCCTACGGCTTCCGCCTGGGTATCACCACGGAGTGGAAGAGCCGGTGGTTCGCAGATCGTCAGGAATACGCCGACAACGTCATCGAGGATCACAAGATCCGCGAGTACTTGTTCCGCGAGCTTCCCCACGCTGCCATCAGCCGCGTCGAGGTCGAACGAACCCGTGATCGCCTTCGGGTCGACGTCCACACCGCCCGACCTGGCATCGTCATTGGTCGCCGTGGCAGCGAAGCCGACCGGCTTCGTAGCTACCTCGGCGAGATGACCGGCAACGCCAAGGTCCAGCTCAACATCCAAGAGATCAAGCAGCCCGAGCTCGACGCAGCATTGATCGCACAGGGCATCGCCGACCAGCTGGCCGGCCGTGTCGCTTTCCGTCGTGCCATGAAGCGTGCCGTACAAAACGCCCAGAAGGCCGGCGCTCTCGGTATCCGTGTTCAGTGTTCAGGTCGCCTCGGCGGCTCCGAAATGGCCCGCACCGAGTGGTACCGCGAAGGTCGAGTGCCGCTGCACACGCTTCGAGCCGAGATCGACTACGGCTTCCGTGAGGCCAAGACGACCTACGGTCGAATCGGTGTGAAGGTGTGGCTCTACAAGGGCGACGTTCTGCCCTACAAGTCCCTCGCCGACGACAAGGCGACTCTCGAGGCCGCCATGGCTGTCGGGGAAACCTCCGGCCAGGCCAAGCCCCGCAAGGTCGTCTCATCGGCGGCGGCTCGAAACCGTGCTGCCGACAACGATCCTGCCAACGAAACTCCGGCTCCGCTGATCAAAGAGGCCGACCCCGAGTTCGAGAAGCTCCTCGACGAGGAAGATGCCATCGAGGCTTCAACCCGCGAACAGAGCGAGACCCCACATTTCCGTCCGGGACAGGACTGAGGTCCCATCATGTTGATGCCTCGCAAGGTCAAGTACCGCAAGCAACACCGAGGACGCACCCGCGGTGTGTCCAAGGGCCGCACCGAAGTCACCTACGGCGACTACGGCATTCAGGCTCTCGAACCCGGGTGGATCACCGCCCGTCAAATCGAAGCCGCACGTATCGCCATGACCCGCCACATCAAGCGTGGTGGCAAGGTCTGGATCAACGTGTTCCCCGACAAGCCCGTCACCAACAAGCCCGCCGAGACCCGTATGGGTTCAGGCAAGGGCAACCCCGAACACTGGGTTGCTGTGGTTCGCCCCGGCCGGATTCTGTTCGAGCTCTCGTACTCCGATGAGCAGATCGCACACGAGGCCATCGACCGGGCCATTCAGAAGCTGCCGATCAAGGCGCGTTTCGTGAGCCGTGAGGAGTCGTTCTGATGGCGAAGAACACCGCGATTGTCGACCTCGACGATGTCGATCTAGCCGACAAGCTTTCGGAAGCAAAGCAGGAACTGTTCAATCTGCGCTTTCAGATCGCCACCGGCCAACTCGACAACTCGTCGAGGCTCAAGCAGGTCAAGAAAGAGATTGCCAGGTACCTGACCGAACTCAGGGTCAGAGAGATCGACCAGGCCGAGGCCCATGTCGATGAAGTTGGAGAGGAAGACTGATGGCTGACGAAACTGCTCGCGCCAACGCCCGAAAGGTCCGTGAGGGCCTTGTCGTGTCCAACAAGATGGAAAAGACCGCCACGGTCGAATCAATCGACCGCGTTCGCCATCGGCGCTACGCCAAGACGGTTCAGCGCAGTGCCCGTCTGGTCGTTCACGACGAAAACAACGAGCTCAACATTGGCGACCGCGTCCGTGTCCAGGAGACCCGACCCTTGTCGAAGAACAAGCGGTGGCGTCTCGTCGAGATACTGGAGCGTGCCAAGTGATCCAGCAGGAGTCACGACTCCGGATTGCCGACAACTCCGGAGCCAAAGAGGTTCTGTGCATCAAGGTCCTCGGTGGATCGAAGCGTCGCTACGCGTCGATCGGCGATGTGTTCGTGGCCACGGTCAAGGACGCCATCCCGGGTGCACAGGTCAAGAAGGGCGATGTCGTGCGATGCGTCGTCGTTCGAGTCAAGAAGGAAAAGCGCCGTCCCGACGGCAGCTACATCCGTTTCGACGAGAACGCAGCCGTGTTGATCAACGAGCAGAGCCAGCCTCGCGGAACTCGCATCTTCGGCCCGGTGGGCCGCGAACTTCGCGACAAACAGTTCATGCGCATCGTGTCGCTGGCGCCGGAGGTTCTGTGATGAAGATTCACAAAGGCGACCGCGTGGTCGTGCTCAGTGGCAAGGACAAGGGACTCGAGGGAGTCGTCGAGAGGGCCATGCCCGCCAAGGGCAAGGTGATCGTCGAAGGCGTCAACGTCGCCCGAAAGCACCAAGCCCCCACTCGTCAGGACCAGCAAGGCGGAATCATCGACAAGGCCATGCCTCTCGATGCTTCCAACGTCGCTGTTCTCAGTCCAGAGGACGGTCGCCCGACCCGGGTCGGCTATCGCATCGACGACAACGGTCAGAAGATTCGTATCTGCAAGCGCACGGGAGCTGATCTGTGATGAGCACCGCCACCTACACTCCGCGATTCCGAACCCGTTACAACGAAGAGATTCGTTCGGCACTCAAGGAAGAGCTCGAGCTGCCCAACGTGATGATGGTTCCCAAGGTCGAGAAGATCGTTCTCAACATGGGCGTCGGCGAAGCAGTCGGCCAGGCCAAACTGCTCGACGGAGCAGTAGCCGACATGGAGACAATCGCCGGCCAGAAGCCGATTATCACACGGGCCAAGAATTCCATCGCCAGCTTCAAGCTGCGTGAAGGTCAGGCCATCGGCTGCAAGGTCACCCTCCGAGGTGACCGTATGTATGAATTCTTCGACCGTCTGGTTTCGCTCGCGATTCCGCGAATTCGCGACTTTCGAGGCCTGTCACCCAGGTCATTCGACGGCAACGGCAACTACACGTTCGGCGTCAGCGAGCAACTGATGTTCCCGGAAATCGACTACGACAGGGTCGACACCACTCGGGGCATGGACATAACGATCGTCACCACAGCGGCGACCGACGACCACGGCAGAGCACTGCTGTTGGCCTTCGGTTTCCCATTTCGACGCGAGGTGGAATAACCCATGGCTAAGAAAGCCCTGATTCAAAAGCAGCAGCGCAAGCCCAAGTTCAAGGTGCGCGCGTACACACGGTGTCGGCGATGTGGCCGACCGCATTCGGTCTACCGCAAGTTCGGTTTGTGCCGAGTGTGTTTACGAATGATGGCTCACGCCGGCGAGCTGCCGGGCGTGAAAAAGGCCAGTTGGTGAAGGTGCAACGACGATGACAATGACTGATCCAATCTCCGACATGCTCACCCGCATCCGCAACGCCAATGTGGCGATGCACGATGAGGTGGCCATGCCCTCCTCCAAGCAGAAGCTGGCTCTCGCCGGGCTGCTTGAACGTGAGGGATATATCGCCTCGTTCGTCGAGGCCGATAACGGCCCCCGGCCGGGCAAGACGCTCACCATCGAGATGAAGTACTCGCCCGAGCGGGCGCGTGTGATCTCGGGATTGAAGCGGATCTCCAAGCCGGGCCTTCGCATCTACCGTAAGCGGGGCGAGATCCCGCGTGTCCAGGGAGGCCTTGGTGTGGCCGTAGTGTCCACCAACAAGGGCCTGATGTCCGACCGAGAAGCAAGGAAGAACCGCATGGGCGGCGAAATCCTCTGCTTCGTGTGGTGAGGGGGAACAGATGAGCCGAGTAGGCAGTCAGCCCATCACCGTCCCGAGCGGCGTCGACGTCTCCATCAGCGGCGTCGACATCACGGTCAAGGGTTCCAGGGGAACTCTCGAGCGCACCCTCCCCGGAGGCATCAGCGCGTCGCTGGACGACACCGTCCTGAAGATCGACCGCCCCGACGATTCACGCGAGAGCAGAGCTCTTCACGGGTTGTCGCGCACCCTCGTCGCCAACATGATCGTCGGTGTGTCGGAAGGGTTCCGCAAGGAGCTTCAGATTCAGGGTGTCGGCTACCGGGCCACCGCGAGAGGCAAGAATGCTCTCGATCTGGCCCTCGGATTCAGCCACCCCGTGTCCATCGAGGCGCCTGAGGGGATCGAGTTCGAGGTCCCCCAGCAGACGCAGATAATCGTGACCGGCATCGACAAGCAGTTGGTCGGTCAGGTTGCCGCAGATATCCGCAAGTGGCGCAAGCCCGAGCCCTACAAGGGCAAGGGAATTCGCTACCTCGGTGAACATGTGGCACGCAAGGCTGGAAAGGCGGCCAAGTAATGGCTGATATCGCCAAGAAGCGCCGTCAGGATCGAATTCGGCGTCACTATCGAATCCGTAAGAATCTCGAGGGAACGCCTCAGCGTCCCCGTCTCGCGGTGTTCCGTTCCAGCAAGCACATTTCGGCTCAGGTGATCGACGACCTCAACGGTGTCACCGTTGCTGCGGCTTCCACCAACGAGGCCGAGCTTGTCGCGGCCAGCGGCGGCAACATCCCAGCCGCCAGCAGTGTGGGCAAGCTAATCGCCGAACGTACGAAGGCAGCCGGCATCGACATCGTGGTGTTCGACCGCGGTGGATTCCGGTATCACGGTCGGGTCGCCGCTCTGGCCGACGCCGCCCGCGAGGAAGGACTGCAGTTCTGATGGCATACCAATCCCAACCATCCCCGGACGGGCTCCGCGAATCACGAGTGATCAACATCAATCGTGTCGCCAAGGTCGTCAAAGGTGGCCGACGATTCTCGTTCACGGCGCTGGTCGTGATCGGCGACGGCGCCGGTCGTGTCGGTCTCGGCTACGGAAAGGCCAAGGAGGTGCCCCTCGCCATACAGAAGGGCACCGAAGAGGCTCGCCGCAACCTGTTCTCGGTCGCCATGGCCGGATCCACGATTGTTCACGAGACAATCGGCGAGACCGGAGCGGGCCGCGTGCTACTCAAGCCTGCCGCCCCCGGCACCGGCGTGATCGCCGGTGGCGCCGCTCGCGCCATTCTCGAAGAGGCCGGCATCAGCGACGTTCTGTGCAAGTCGCTGGGTTCAGCCAACTACATCAACGTGGCTCGTGCCACCATCGCAGGCCTCAAGGGCCAGCGTCGCCCTGATGAGATCGCGCGCCTTCGCGGCCTCGATCCAGAAGAGTTCCTTCCCGCATCACTGTGGAAGGCTTACCAGGAGAGCGAACGCGGACCCGAAAAGACCGAGTCCGGCAAGGGGGCGTGATGGCTGCCAAGACCAGCCAGATCCGCGTGACCCAGATTCGTTCGAGCATCGGCACCAAGCCCAAGCAGCGCGGAACCCTTCGTGCTCTCGGCCTTCGCCGCATCGGGCATTCAAATGTGCTTCCTGACCGGGGCGAGATCCGGGGCATGATCGCCCGGGTTCCTCACCTTGTCGAAGTTGAGGAGATCAAGAAATGATCAAGCTTCACGACCTCACTCCCTCCGAGGGCTCCAACAAGCGCGGCAAGCGCAAGGCTCGAGGTATTGGCGGCAAGGGCGGCAAGACCGCCGGCCGTGGCACCAAGGGTCAACGCGCCCGCAACACCGTGCCGGTTGGTTTCGAAGGTGGCCAGATGCCCCTCACCCAACGGGTTCCGAAGTGGCGCGGGTTCACCAACCCGTTCCGTGTCGAATACCAGGCCATCAATCTCGACACGATCGAGTCGGTCGGTGGCGACGAAGTGAGCCCGGAATCGCTGCTCGAGAGCGGTCTGGTGAGTAAGGGCGCACTGATCAAGGTCCTCGGCCGAGGCGAACTCACCCGAGCGGTCACGGTTAGGGCTCACGCCTTCTCGAAGGCAGCCGAGTCCGCCATCACTGCTGCGGGAGGTAGTGTCGAGATCGTTGCCAAGCCTTGGGGCGATCGTCGTCCTCCGCATGGCAGCTTCAACCAACACACCAATCGCTGAGTAACTTCGGGCGCTCTGTGCGCCCGAAACCTCTGATTACAACCGCCTACGATCACCGGAGACACCGGCGTGCTGTCACGAGTATTCAATATGTTCCGGGTCCCGGACCTGCGAAACAAAATCCTCTTCACGATCTTTGTGATCGGTCTCTACCGGTTGGGGTCGTTCATCCCAGCGCCGGGGGTCGATACCGAAGCCGTGCAGGGTCTGAGAGATCAGGCCAACCAGGGTGGCGGTATTCTCGGCTTCGTCCAGCTGTTCAGCGGCGGGGCCCTCACGCAGTTCGCCGTGTTCGCGTTGGGCATCATGCCCTACATCACCTCGTCGATCATCATGCAGATCCTCGGTGTGGTCATCCCGAAGATCGAGCAGTGGCAGGAACAGGGGGCGGTCGGTCAGCGCAAGATCACCCAATGGACCCGCTACATGACTGTGTCCATCGCAATTGTGCAGTCAACGAGCTTCGCATTCTTGTTCCATCAGGGACAGTTGGTCGGCAACGTCGACCTGCTGCCCAAGTTCAATGCCTGGACTGTCTTCGTGGTCGTACTGACGCTCACAACCGGCACCGCTCTTCTCATGTGGATGGGCGAGCTCATCACCCAGCGGGGAATCGGCAATGGAATGTCGTTGCTGATCTTCGCCAGCGTGGTGTCCAGCCTTCCCGCTCAGGGCTCCTTGGTGCAGGCCAACAACGGCAACCTCGCACTTGCTGCGCTCATAGCGGTGATGATCCTGCTGCTGGCTGCGATCGTGTTCGTGGAGCAGGGACAGCGTCGTATTCCGGTTCAGTTCGCCAAGCGGGTGGTCGGTCGACGTATGTACGGGGGCCAGAGCACCTACATCCCGTTGAAGGTCAACCAGTCGGGTGTCATCCCGATCATCTTCGCCAGTTCGGTTCTCTATCTGCCCAACCTTGCCGCTGCCGCCCTTCCCGACACCGGGTTCTGGGGCAGCGTTCAACGGTTCGTCGACAACAATGTCGCCGATCCGACAGCGATTCTCTACTTGGTGTTCTTCGGCCTGCTCATCGTCGGATTCGCCTACTTCTACACCGCCATCAGTTTCGATCCTGCCAAGCAAGCCGACACGATCCGGAAGCAGGGTGGCTTCATTCCAGGCATCAGGCCGGGCCCTCAGACCGAGCGCTACCTGGCGAGAATCCTCACCCGCATCACGCTTCCCGGAGCGTTGTTCATCGCCGCGGTTGCGTTGCTCCCGTCGATTTTGATCAACTTGACGCTCGACGGGTCCGGCGGCACCGGCGGTGGCCATGGTGGCGGCGCCGGCGGCTTCGCGTTCGGTGGCATCTCACTACTGATCGCGGCCGGTGTGGCTCTCGAGACGATGAAGCAGATCGACAGTCAGCTGTTGATGCGCAACTACGACGGGTTCCTGAGCTAGGCAACGCCGCGAGATTACCGACAGTCTGCTGATCTGTCTGGTAGCGACGCGTAGGGGAGAGGTATGGATCAAATCCCAGCAGTTCGACTGGTGATCCTTGGCCGACAAGGGTCCGGCAAGGGAACTCAATCTCTTCGTATTGCCGACGCCTACGGTTGCGTTCATGTCTCCACCGGCGACGTGTTGCGTGCCGCAGTGTCCGAAGGCACCGAACTCGGGTTGAAGGCCGCGGCGGTGATGGAGTCGGGCGGGCTCGTATCCGATGAGATCATGAACGGAATCGTGGCCGAACGCCTCGCCAAGCCCGATATCGGCGAACGGGGTGTTCTTCTCGACGGATTCCCCCGCACCGCTGATCAGGCCGATGCTCTGGAACGAATCCTCACCGATCTCGGACACAGCCTGTCGCTGGCCATCAACCTCGACGTACCCGTCGACGAGGTCACCGACCGGATGATGGCCCGGGGTCGATCCGACGACACCGAAGAGGCGATCAGGCGCCGTTTGCAGCTGTACGAAGAGCAGACCGCTCCTCTGCTCGACTGGTTCGAGGAGCGAGATCTGCTGGCCACCATCGACGGTCTGGGTTCGGAGGGCGTGGTCTTCGAGCGACTTCGGGCTGTCATAGCAAAATGTGTGGCCTGACGAGGCCTCAGCGGGTTGGCCGACCACTACGGGCCCGATAGCGTAGTCGATCGGTCTGTTACGACAGGTCACCCCGCGTCCGGAGTATCCCGGATGCCCGTAGGAGGTTCCACTCTGCCGAAGCCGAAAGAAGATGCGATCGTCCTGGAGGGGACCGTCACAGAGTCACTACCCAACGCAATGTTCAGGGTCGAACTCGAGAACGGTCACCAGGTTTTGGCACACATAAGCGGGAAGATGCGGATGCACTACATCCGCATCCTGCCCGGAGATCGCGTACAGGTGGAGTTGACTCCTTACGACCTCGAACGAGGCCGTATCACATATCGCTACAAGTAGCCCGGCCGTCAGGCTGGAGATCATACGGCCGTCGATCGGCCGGGAGAAAAATGAAGGTTCGACCAAGCGTTAAGAAAATCTGTGACAAGTGCAAGGTGATTCGTCGCCATGGCAGGGTGATGGTCATCTGCGAAAACGCGCGTCACAAGCAGAGGCAGGGCTGAAATGGCACGTATCAGTGGGGTCGATATTCCCCGTGACAAGCAGGTGGGGATTTCTCTCACATACATCTTCGGCATAGGCCGTTCGACCGCGTCCAACGTGTGCCGCGACGCCGAGGTCAACGCCGACACGAGGGTCCGCGACCTTACCGATGACGAGGTCGCCCGACTGCGCTCCTACATCGACGCGAATCTCGACGTCGAGGGCGACCTTCGTCGTGAGATCTCCCAGGACATCAAGCGCAAGATGGAGATCGGTTGCTACCAGGGGTTGCGCCATCGTCGCGGCCTTCCGGTGAGGGGCCAGCGCACCCACACCAACGCACGTACTCGTAAGGGACCGAAGAAGACGGTCGCCGGTAAGAAGAAGGTCACCAAGTAATGGCCACTCCAACGCAGGGTGCTCGTCGCACTCGCAAGCGTGAACGCAAGAACGTCACCCACGGGGTCGCTCACATCAAGAGTTCGTTCAACAACACGATCATCTCGATCGCCGACCAGCAGGGCAACATCCTCGCTTGGGCCTCCGCCGGCAACGTCGGCTTCAAGGGTTCGCGAAAGTCCACTCCCTTCGCTGCTCAGTTGGCAGCCGAGAGTGCCGCTCGTCGGGCCATGGAGCACGGTGTGCGCAAGGTCGACGTTCAGGTCAAGGGCCCGGGCTCCGGGCGCGAGACGGCGATCCGCTCGATCCAGAACGCGGGAATCGAAATCACCGGGATCAAGGACTGCACGCCGGTTCCCCACAATGGCTGCCGCCTCAACAAGCGGCGGAGGCTCTGATCATGTCGCGATACACCGGACCGAGGGCGCGGGTTTCGCGTCGACTCGGCACCAACATCTGGGGAACCAAGGGCGAGACCATTGCTCTCGACAAGCGTCCCTACCCGCCCGGCGAACACGGTCGTTCCCGTCGGCGTGGATCAGTGTCGGAATACCTGATGCAGCTCCAGGAGAAGCAGAAGGCTCGTTTCTCCTACGGTCTCACTGAGCGTCAGTTCCGCAACCTGTTCGCCGAGGCCAGCCGCCGTCAGGGCGTCACCGGCGAAAACATGCTTCGCTATCTCGAGCTTCGCCTCGACAATGTCGTCTACCGATGCGGTTGGGGAGCAACTCGCCCTCAGTCTCGTCAGTTCGTCAACCACGGCCACATCAATGTCAACGGCCGTCGCGTCGACATTCCGAGCTACCGCGTCCGCAAGGGCGACGTGATCGAGCTTCGCACCAAAGTCCGCGACTCCGCGCCGGTGCGGTGGAACCTCGATGTGCTCGACCGTACCCCTCCGGCATGGCTGGAAAAGGGTGAAGAATTTCAAATAGTCGTACGTGAGCTTCCGCTTCGTGAGCAGATCGACATTCCTGTTCGCGAGCAGCTCATCGTCGAGCTCTACTCCAAGTAGCCAGGGGACCAAGTTGCTAACCATTCAGCGACCAACTGTTGAAGCTTTGGGCGAAGCCGAGGGCAATACTCAACGATTCGCGATCACGCCCTTGGAACCGGGTTTCGGTTACTCCATGGGCAACTCGCTGCGCCGCACCTTGCTGTCGTCGATTCCCGGCGCAGCGGTCACACAGGTTCGGTTCGACGACGCGCTTCACGAGTTCGCCACCATCACGGGCGTGGCCGAGGATGTCACCGACATCATCTTGAATGTCAAGGACATCGTCCTCACCGTTCACAGCGATGAGCCGGTCACTCTGCGGCTCGATGCTCGCGGACCCGTCGACGTCACAGCCGGCGACATCCACCCCCACCCCGATGTCGAGATCCAGAACAGCGATCTGGTCATCGCGTCCCTCAACGAAAAGGGTCGTCTCGCGCTCGACCTGACCGTTCAGAAGGGTCGCGGATACGTGGCGGCCGAAAACAACAACACCGGCAGCACCATCGGCGTGATACCGATCGACTCGATCTACTCGCCCATTCGTCGGGTCTCCATCGAAGTGGAGTCCGCCGGCGTCGAGCAGGCCAGTGATTTCGACCGCCTCGTCATCGAAATCGAGACCGACGGAACCATCAGCCCGCGTGAGGCGCTCGCTTCGGCGGGCTCGACCTTGCGCACCCTGGTCCAGTTGGTCGAGGAAATGAGCGACGAACCTCAGGGACTCGAACTGGGCGAGGCCATCCAGATCGCGACCGGCGGCCCCGACATGGATCTCCCCATCGAGGATCTCGAACTCTCCGAACGCCCCCGCAACTGCCTCAAGCGCGCCCAGGTCAACAGCGTCGGCGAACTTCTCCAGAAGACCGAAGACGATCTTCTGGCAATCACCAACTTCGGCCAGAAGAGCCTCGATGAGGTCACCGCCAAGCTTGATGAGCGGGGACTCTCGCTCCGGAACAGAGACTGACATGCCCGCAACACCCCGCCGGGGACGCCGCTTCGGCGGTAGTTCCCAACACCAGAAGTTGATGATGGCCAATCTTGTTGCGTCGTTGATCGCAGCCGAGGGCATCACCACCACTGAAGCCAAGGCCAAGGCCCTGCGGCCCATCGCCGAAAAGATGATCACCAAGGCCCGCAAGGGCGGACTTCACAATCACCGTCGAGTGGTGAAGTTCCTCGGCGATCGCGAGATGGCTTCAAAGCTCTTCGATGAGATCGGTCCCCGCTACGAGGATCGTCATGGCGGATACACCCGCATCATCAAGCTCGGCCCGCGCTCCGGCGACAACGCGCCGATGGCTCGCATCGAACTCGTCTGAACGAGATACGGCTCCCTCCGCCTCCACCACCCGGTTTCGTCCGGGTGAGGATGAAGGTCGCGTACGACGGAGCGAAGTTCCACGGTTTCGCATCCAACCCTGAGGCCGTCACCGTTGGCGGCGCTCTCGAGGAAACCTTGGCGGTGGTCCTGCGCCACGAGGTCAGCGTCGTATGTGCGGGACGGACCGACCGAGGCGTGCACGCCCAAGGCCAGGTCGTCAGTTTCGACGCCGACGCCGACCTATTCGAACCGGTGGCTCTTCGGCGCGCCGTCAATCGAATACTGCGACCGTCGGTGGTGGTTCGCGACATCAAGGCGACCTCGCCAACTTTCTCGGCTCGTCTCGCCTGTGTGGGCCGGTCCTACCGCTACCACATCCTCAATGCTCCGGTGCCCGACCCGATGCTCTCGCATATGGTCTGGCACGTCCACGAACCGCTCGACATCAACGCCATGCAGTTGGCGTGTGATCAGGTGCTCGGATCCCATGACTTCACGACGTTCTGCAAAAGGAACAAGTCGCGCCCCCAGGAATCGATGGTTCGTACCGTCGAGCAAGCCGAGTGGTCGGTTCGAGGCGATCTGGTTCGCTTCGACATACGGTCGAGTTCGTTCATCCATCAGATGGTGCGGAGTCTGACCGGAATGATGGTCGACATTGGACGGGGCCGCCGGCGGGCCGTCGAGATGGGTGAGGTGATCAACGCCCGCGATCGTCGGGCCGCGCCATCGCCGGCCCCACCCCACGGTCTGGTCTTCATGAAGGCGCACTACTAGAGCAAGAACACAGCCGAATGAATCGCGAACAATGACCTCAGCGCGCTTGTTGTTCGTGGTATGCGCCCCTAGCCTTGTCAGTCGGTCTTGGCGCCGTTCCGCGCCGACTCAGTTCTGCATTACGCGGGAGCGAAGCGTGTCTACCTACAGTCCAAAAGCCAGCGAAATCGTGCGTGCATGGCACGTCGTCGATGCCGAGGATCTCGTGCTCGGCCGCATGGCCACCGAGGTCGCCAACATCTTGCGTGGCAAGCACAAGCCCACATATGCACCCCACATCGACACTGGCGATCACGTGATCATCGTCAACGCCGAGAAGGTCGTGCTCAGCAGTGGCAAGGCCGACCGCAAGTTGGTTCATCACCACACCGGTTACCCCGGCGGCATTCGCACCGAGACCTATGCCGAGAAGCAGGCCCGCCAGCCTGAGCAGGCTGTCTACGACACGATTCGGGGAATGATTCCCAAGACCCGCCTCGGCCGTGACCAGATCTCGAAGTTGAAGGTCTACGCCGGACCCACTCATCCCCATTCCGCCCAGCAGCCCCAGCCGCTGGAGATCGCTCACGCCCGTTGGCGTGCGCGCTCCTGACGAGGTTCGATCAAATGACCAACACTGCCATCCAGACAACCGGCCGCCGTAAGCGATCCGTTGCGAGAGTTCGTATGAGCCCGGGCACCGGCGTCGTGAAGGTCAACGGCCGACCGGTCGCTGAGTACTTCCCGGCGCTCACCCTGCAGATGCACTCCCTCGAGCCGCTCACGCTCACCGAGATGGCCGAGTCCTACGATGTCGACGCCACCATTCATGGTGGTGGCCTCACCGGACAGTCCGGCGCCCTGCGCTTGGGCATCGCCCGTGGTCTGTTGGTAATCGATCCTGAGTTCCGCGATTCGCTGAAGAAGGCCGGATTCCTCACTCGCGATCCTCGCAAGAAGGAATCCAAGAAGTACGGCCTCAAGAAGGCCCGCAAGGCGCCTCAGTACAGCAAGCGCTAGTTCGCTGCTGTTGGTGGGCGACGTCCTGCCGATGGTGATGTCGTGACACTGCGATTCGGAACCGATGGAATGCGCGGCGACGCGCGTACCGAGCTATCTCCGTTTCTCGTTGAGTCGCTGGCTCGCGCCGCGTCCGTTGTGTTGGGAGCCGACGGATTCGCGGTCGCACGCGACACACGTGAATCAGGAACAGCACTCGCCGCCGCCGTTCATGCCGGCGTTGCTGCCTCGGGAGGGCACCCGAGCGATCTCGGCGTGATCCCGACCCCTGCTGTTGCACTCTGGTGCCGCGATTTCGGCGTGCCGGGAGCGGTGGTGTCGGCCTCACACAACCCCTGGTACGACAACGGCGTGAAGTTCTTCGCTGCCGGCGGTCTCAAGCTGGGCGACGAAACCCAAGCTGAGATTCAGCAGCGCTTCGATCGAAACCTGGCCGAGGGCCCCGACGCGGCCGATGCCCCGCGAACTGCCGATCACCCATTGCCCGCCGATCGTCACGAGGCTGCGGTGGACCGTCACACGGCCCACGTCGTGGCGAGCCTCGAGGGCCGATCGCTCAAGGGCATGAAGTTGGTGGTCGATGTCGCCAACGGAGCGGCGACCACGGTCGCCCGCCAGACATTCGAAGCGCTCGGAGCCGACGTCGAGGTCATCCACTGCCGACCTGACGGACGCAACATCAACGACTCGTGCGGATCGACCCACCCGGAATCTCTGCAGCAGGCCGTGGTCGAGGCCGGGGCCGATGCCGGCATCGCTTTCGATGGAGACGCTGACCGACTCATCGCCGTCGATGAATCTGGTGGGCTCGTAGACGGCGACAGGATCATCGCCGTGTGCGCACTCGACCGACACAAGCGGGGCGAATTGCGGAGCGACACCGTGGTCGTGACGGTGATGACGAACCTCGGATTCCGACGTTCGATGAGTGCTGCCGGCATCGAGATCATCGAGACTGGTGTCGGCGACCGCTACGTACTGGAAGCGCTCGACCGCCACGACCTGTCGCTGGGAGGCGAACAGTCCGGCCATGTGATCTTCCGAGATCTGGCCACAACCGGCGATGGGCTACTCACCGCGGTTCAGGTTCTCGATGTGACGAAGCGCAGCGGGCGCTCGTTCGGGAAGCTGGCCGCGGAATCGATGCATCGACTTCCGCAGATCCTGGTCAATGTGGAGATCGCCCGGCGGGCCGCCGACATCGATCACCAGATCGAGCCGATAGCGGCTCCGTTCATTGATCGTCTCGGTGGTCGGGGCCGCGTGCTGGTGAGGCCGTCGGGCACCGAGCCTCTCGTGCGGGTGATGGTCGAAGCAGAAACCGATGAAGAGGCAGCTCAGCTGGCTCATGAGCTGGCCGCCGAGATCGCCTCTTCTCTCGGGTGATCGGCACGGGTTTCCTTCACGCCGACGACCCCACCGGCAGACCTAGACTGGCGCTCCTTCCCGATCGCCGGGGAACTGAACAGACACTTCATGCCCGGAGGAACCCATGTGCGGGATAATCGCAGTCGTCCGGCGGCCATCGACCCGAGCGATCCCGACACGAGACGATGTTCTTGATCTTGTCGGTGGCATGGCAATGCCATCCGGATCAGGAGACGACCTCACTGGTTCGCTTCGTGAGGCCGCCGATCGTCTGGTGATCGCCGACTCACTTCTGCGAGGCGTGCCGGGTCTGCGTCTGCTCACCGCAGAGCGGTCGCTGGCCGGTGAGATCAACGCCCATCTCGATCTCCTTCTCGAGTCGGTCGCCGAGATCGAGTCGACGCTAGGTTCCGATTCCGAGCTCGCCACCGCTGATTTGGAGACACACAACCGGGAATTGATCCGGCTCAAGGATGCAGCCTGGGCCATCCAGCGCGATCGACTTCGTGCCGCGGAGTCGGTGGAGACTCTCTCTGGAGGAGCGCACGAAAGCGGTGCACTCGAGGGGTACCTCTCGATACACCAAGCTCTATCGGCCATCGACCGACTCGAGATACGAGGACGCGACTCGGCCGGACTCCACCTGATGATCCACGACCACGCTCTCGACCTCGACGACGCCGAGACAAAGGCCGAGGTCGAGCGACGAAACGGCGACGAGGACTTCGGGTCCGGTTCGGTTCGATTGATCGACGGAGTGCTGAGCATCGTCCACAAGACGGCCGCCGAGATCGGTGAACTCGGCGACAACACCGCCGTGATCCGCGACGCTCTGAAGGGCGACCGTCTCCTTCGTGCCGCTCTCGCCAACGACTCGGCGCGTACCCTCGTGCTCGGTCACACTCGCTGGGCTTCGATCGGCATAATTTCCGAACCCAATGCCCATCCGCTCAACAGTGAGTTGATCGACCGCAATGGGCCCTACGTGATCGGGAGCCTCAACGGTGATGTCGACAACTTCCTCGACTTGATCGCTGAGGACAATCTCTCGACTCCGGCGGCGATCACCACCGATGCCAAGGTCATCCCCAGCCTCATGAGCCTCCGGCTGGCCGAGGGGCATGAGTCAGCCGAGGCTTTCCGGCGAACCGTGGCGACCTTCGAGGGCTCCGTGGCGATCGGCGCCTGCACTGCCGAAGCGCCCAACAAGCTCCAATTGGCTCTGCGCGGGAGTGGCCAGGCCATCTATGTGGGGCTGGCCGAAGACAGCTTCATCGTGGCGAGCGAACCCTATGGGGTGGTCGAGGAGGCCTACCGTTTCGTTCGGATGGATGGCGAGACGCCGGGGAACCCTCAGAATCCCAACGCCAGCCGGGGCCAGATCATCGAACTCGACGCCGAACTGGCCGGCGGTCTCGATGGTGTATTGCGACGTTCCTACGACGGGACCGACCTGCCGCTCGATGACAGCGACGTGGCCACCGCCGAAATCACCACACGCGACATCGACCGTGGCGACAGCCCCCACTACCTGTTGAAGGAGATCGGCGAGGCCCCCAACTCCTTCCGCAAGACGCTTCGAGGGAAGCTGATCGAGGTCGACGGGCAGCCGAGCGTCTCCCTCGGGCCCGAGATACTCCCCGACGATCTCCGGTCCGACATCCGCGAGGGTCGAATCGAAGAGGTCCTGGTGATCGGCCAGGGAACAGCGGCAGTGGCCGGTGAGAGCCTGGCCTCGGCGCTGTCGACGATGCTGCCCGACGGACCTCTGACGGCATCGGCGTTGCCGGCCACAGAGTTGTCGGGCTTCTCGCTGAGGCCCGACATGTCCGACACGTTGGTCGTGGCGATCAGCCAGTCGGGCACCACCACCGACACCAACCGGACCGTCGATCTGGTGAGGGCCCGCGGAGCCAAAGTGGTGGCGATTGTCAATCGACGCAACAGCGATCTCACCGATCGCTCCGACGGAGTGCTCTATACCTCCGACGGCCGCGATGTAGAGATGAGTGTGGCCTCCACGAAAGCCTTCTATTCACAGATTGCCGCCGGCCTGCTCCTTTCGGTGGGTATTGCCGATCTCGTGGCCCCCTCCGAAGGAGTGTCCGAACGACGCAGCCTGCTCGAGGGCATTCGCGAACTTCCGTCGGCCATGGAGCAGGTGATCGCCCGCCGTGACCTGATCGGCGAGGCCGCTCGCCGCTTTGGCCCGTCACGGCGTTACTGGGCGCTCGTGGGCAACGGCTCCAACCACATCGCAGCTCGGGAGGTGCGGATCAAGTTGTCGGAGCTCTGCTACAAGTCGATCGCCTGTGATGCCACCGAGGACAAGAAGCACATCGACTTGTCGTCGGAGCCGCTGATCCTGGTGTGCGCGGCGGGGCTATCCGGTTCCACGGCCGACGATGTCGCCAAAGAGGTTGCGATCTTCCGAGCCCACAAGGCCGCACCGATCGTGATCGCCGACGAAGGCCAACACCGTTTCGACGAAGCTCTGGCGGTGATTCCGGTTCCGGAGGTAGACCCCAGACTCGGATTCGTGCTCTCGGCCATGGCCGGCCACCTGTTCGGTTACGAGGCGGCGCTGGTGATCGATGCCCAAGCCAAACCGCTGCGCGAGGCGAGGAGTGCGATCGAGACTGCGGCGACACCAGCCGATGTCACCGGTCAGCAGGCGTTGGCGAGCGTGACGCCGACACTCGAGGAGGTCGGAACGATCTTCTTCGAGGGACTCCGAAGCGGGGCCTACAACGGACACCTTGAGGCCTCTTCGGCGGTCAGGCTGGCGTCGTTGTTCAGGTTTGCTCTTGGTTCGGTGCCGCTCGAGGCCTACCAGATCGAGTACGGAAAGGTCGGCACGCCGGCAGTCGTGCTCGACGATCTGCTCGCTGCGCTCACCCTCGCTATAGAGGAACTGACCCGGCCAATCGATGCCATCAAGCATCAGGCCAAGACCGTGACGGTCGGCATCTCCCGCTCCGACGAGACACTTCTCGAGGTTCCGCTGGCCCGAGCCGTTCTCGACGCGGGTGCTCCACGCGATCGACTTTCCTACGCTTCGCTTCGAACCCTCGCAGATCTCGACCCGGCAGTGGCCGAGGTGGTCGGGCATACCCGCTACAAGGTCGAGGGCCTCGACGAGGCGGGGTCTGAGGTGCCCACGGCAGTCGTAGTCGACCGAGGGGGCGTGTCGAGCGCGATCCCATCGCGAACCGACGCATCCCCTGTGCTGCGCGGCACGAAGCATCAGGTGGCCCTCGAGAGACGGGTTTTCGTGGCCCGCGGTCGGGCCGATGGTCGATCTGTCGTGATAGTTCCAGAGCTGCGCGACAACGTCACCACCGGCTTGACGCTCCTTCAGGTGCGTTTCGCCGACTCGCTCACTGCCGCCGGAGCGCGCGGGGTTCTACAGGGCTATCGAAATCGCTATTCGGCGCTCAGCGATGCGGTCAACGAAACCGAGCAGTCGTTCCGCGAGGAACTGCTCGAAGAACAAGACGTGGCCGATCTGCTCACCCTGCCGATCAACGACCTGGCCGACAGGTGGCGTACGACCTGACCGGGTAGTGGGGGTAGGGTCCGAACGTGCTGGGAATCGGAACGGACCTCGTCGACATCGATCGTTTCCGTGAGGTGCTGAGCCGAACACCCGGAGTTGCCGATCGTATGTTCCGCCCCGCCGAGCGGGCCTATGCAGATTCCGCAGCCGACCCGACCGCACGGTTGGCCGTCAGGTTCGCCGCCAAGGAGGCCACCCTCAAATCGTTCGGGGTCGGGCTCGGAGCTATGCGCATGTTCGATATCGAGGTGATCAAGAACGAGAATGGCCAACCTGAGATCCTGCTCCACGGCGATGCAGCCGAGTTCGCCGCGGAACGGGGTGCCGTCCGATTGTTGTGCTCTCTGAGTCACACCGACGCCATGGCCCAGGCTGTTGTGGTGGCCATGGCGTCATGATCGCCATCGTCACCCCCGACCAAATGGCTGCGGTCGACGCGGCCGCGCTCGAACCCGTCGAGGAACTGATCGAGCGAGCTGGCCGCGCCGTTGCCCGCGTTGCGATCGACATGATGGGGGGCACTTACGGCCGTCGTGTTGTCGTCGTGGCCGGCCCGGGCAACAACGGTGCCGATGGGCGAGTCGCGGCGCGTCATCTCCAACGCCGTGGAGTGCGGTGCGTCGTGTTCGCTCCGGGCTCCGCTCCGGAGATGCTTCCGCCGGTTGATCTGGTTGTGGATGCGGCATTCGGTACGGGCCTACGGCGCCCCTTCTCGTTTCCCTCACTTGAGCCAGGTACTTCGGTACTCGCCGTCGACATTCCGTCGGGGGTCGACGGTCTGACCGGCGAGGCAAGCGGCTCCCCGGCCCCCGCCGACGTGACAATCACCTTCGCAGCGCTGAAGCCGGGCCTGTTGATCGAGCCCGGCCGGTCGTTCGCCGGGAAGATCGAGGTCGCCGACATCGGTCTCGATGTGGGGGAGGCGAGGTCCCACTTGGTAGACCGAGCCGCGGTGGCGTCATGGATTCCTGCGGTTCGCCCCGACGGCCACAAGTGGACCGCCGCCACGCGGATCATCGCCGGAAGCCGCGGGATGACCGGAGCAGCTCACCTCTCGGCGCGAGCGGCCCTGAGGACAGGGTCGGGCTACGTGCAGCTCGGCACCCCCGGACTCGACGACGATCCGACCGCGCCGACCGAGGCGGTCGGACTCCGGCTTCCGCCCCTCGAGTGGGGACCCCAAGCCCTCGACGGGATAAACAGATTTGGTTCGTTGCTGGTCGGGCCGGGAATCGAGACCGGCCTGTGTGAGAATCTGGGCGATGAGCTGGCTGACAATCTGGGTAGCCGACTCGGCGGCGCCGAAACGGCCGCTTCGGCGTCCATCCCAATTGTGTTCGATGGCGGTGCTCTCACTCCACGGATGCTGTCGGTTCTCACTGACCGCACCGGGCCCACCGTGATCACCCCCCACGACGGTGAGTGGAAGCGGATCGGTGGCTCACTCGAATCCGACCGAATTGCGGCGACGCGTGATTTCTCGGCAACCCACCGCGTGGTCGTGTTGCGCAAGGGGCCGAGCACGGTCGTGGCCGAGCCCGACGGTCGGGTCCTCGTTGTGGCCAATGGGCCGCGCCATCTGGCCACAGCCGGCACCGGTGATGTGCTGGCCGGGATGACGGCCGCGCTGTTGGCTCGAGGGGTCGAGGCATTTCAGGCGGCAGCTGCGGCGGCGTTCATACACGGCGAGGCCGCGAGGTCGGCTGGGCCGGGAATGATTGCCGGCGATCTGATCGATCTCATACCGGCGGCCATCCCGACACGGGAGACACGACCATGACCGGTGCCTCAGCCCGGATAGATCTCTCGGCGATCCGACACAATGTTGCTCTGTTCTCCGACATGGTGGCCGACGCCCGAATCTGTGCGGTCGTGAAGGCCGACGGATACGGCCACGGTGCCGCCGCGGTGGCTGGTGCCGCCGTTGAGGCCGGCGCCACGTGGCTGGCGGTGGCCACGATCGAAGAGGCGATTGAGATCGCTTGCTCCGATGTCGCGGACGACGTTCCCCTGATGATCCTGTCGGAGCGCCCTGCCTTGGAATTGCGATCCGGTTGGTCGGAACTGCCGAAATCGAAGCGCCTGATGGTCGCCAGCGAGTGGGGAGCTCGACTCATCGATTCGCTGGCCGACGATCCCGTGCCGGTCCACATCAAGGTCGACACGGGAATGCACCGTGTTGGTGTCGCCCCAGGCGGGGCCGTGGCGCTGGCCGATCTGGTTTCGAGTCTGCCCGGTCTCGTTCTCGAGGGCGTCTGCACCCACTTTGCCGTGGCCGACGATCCGGGTGATCCCTTCACCGACGTCCAGATCCAGAGGTTCGACTCGGTTGTGACCGACCTTGCAGCAGCAGGGCACCATCCTGAGATCGTGCACATGGCCAACTCGGCGGCCACCATCACCAGACCCGACACCCACCACAATCTGGTGCGCCTCGGCATCTCCATGTATGGCGCGGCGGCGTTGAAGGCGAGTCGATCACCCGTCGCGGTTCGTCCGGCCATGAGTCTCACCTCGTCGATCACTTCGCTCCATGGGATCGAGGCCGGCGAGAGTGTCTCCTATGGTCGCAAGTGGTTCGCCGACACCGCGACCACGATCGCCACCTTTCCGCTCGGATACGCCGACGGCGTGAGCCGATCGAGTGCGGCCGCCGGCATCGAGGTTCTCGTCGGCGGACGTCGATGCCCGATGGTCGGTGTCGTCACCATGGATCAGACAATGGTGGTGGTCGACGACGACACGCTGCTGGGCGACGAAGTGGTGCTGATCGGGGGGCAGGGCGGTCAGGAGATCACGGTCGACGAGATCGCGCGACGGCTGGGAACAATCGGCTACGAGGTACTGGTTGGACTCGGCCGCCGAATCACCCGCACGGTTGTGGGGTGAGCGAGTCCCTCGACGTGCTGCTGGTCAGCCCGTGGTCGGGGGGATCTCATCTGGCTTGGGCGCAGGGATGGCAGCGAAGCAGCCGCCACCGGATTCACCTGCTCTCCCACGAGTCGGGAGCGTGGCGGTGGCGCATGCGAGGCGCTGCGGTCACCCTGGCCGAGGCCACCGGCGATTGGGTTCGGGAGCGTGGTCGACCCGACGCGATCGTGGCCACCGACATGCTTGATCTCGGCTCGTATCTCGGTCTGACCCGTCGGACGACGGCCGATGTACCCGCCGCGATCTACATGCACGAGAATCAACTCAACTATCCGCGGCAGGTTGGTGAATCGCTCGACCAGGGTCTGGCTTGGACGACTTGGCGGAGCTTGGTGGCGGCCGACGCTGTCTGGTTCAATTCTGAGTTTCACCGCACTGAACTGCTGGGCTCGTTGCCGGAGTTTCTCGGGCGGGTACCCGACCATGAACACACCCACCTGATCGACATCGTGGCGGAGCGAAGCAGCGTCGTGCCGGTCGGAGTCGATGTGGCGGACATTCGCAGTCGGTCCGTTGATCGTGATTCTGATCGTGATCTTGATCGCAGGGGCCCGCTGGTTCTGTCGAACCATCGATGGCATCACGACAAGGATGTCGGGGCGATTCTGCGAGGGCTGATCCGATTGGCCGATCGTGGCGTGCCGTTCAGTCTTGCGGTCGTCGGCGACGACCAGGGAGGCCAGCGAGAACAGCTGTTGCCGCTCATCGAGCATCTCGGCAGTCGAGTGATCGTGTCGGGTCAGGTGCCTCGAGAAGAGTATCTGGAGCTCCTCTCGCGATCAGATATTGTCGTGTCGGCCGCCCGCAACGAGTTCTTCGGGATCTCGGTGGTCGAAGCGGTGGCGGCGGGGGCGTTGCCGGTGCTCCCCAGAGCACTCGCCTATCCGGAGGTGATCCCCGAAGAGTTCCACGACCAGGTGTTGTTCGACGGGGGCGATCTCACCTCGGCGATCGAGGGTGCGATCACCGGCATCGCCTCGCTGAAGGGCCAGACCTCCGAATTGGCCGACCACATGCTGCGGTACGACTGGAGTGTCGTTGCCCCGCTCCTCGATGACTCTGTCGAGCGCATGGCCTGAATCGGGCGGGCGGGTTACCGTCGCGATGTGCAACTCGAAATACCCGGCCTGTTGGTCGGCCACTGGACTGAATCGCGGGCGCTCACCGGCGTCACCGTGATTGTTCTCCCCCACGGCGCGGTCGCGTCCGGCGAGGTGAGGGGAGGAGCCCCCGCCACTCGTGAGTTCGCCCTGCTCGATCCGCAGTGCTTGGTCGACCGGATCGATGCAGTGGTGCTCAGCGGTGGGTCGGCCTTCGGGCTGGCGGCCGCCGATGGCGTGGTCGTCGCCCTCGAGGAATCCGGCCGGGGGTTCCCGACCGCAGCGGGGGCCGTTCCGATCGTCGTGGCGATGTCGCTGTACGACCTCAACGTCGGCTCATCGGAGATTCGCCCCGACCGGGCGGCGGGACGATCTGCCTTCGAGGCAGCCGACATCTCGCCGCCGACGGGTCGCGTGGGTGCCGGTACTGGAGCGACGATCGGCAAGTGGCGAGGCGAGACGCAGATGGGCCCACGGCCCGGTGGTCTCGGGATCGCCACCGTGCGACGCGGTGAGCTCATCGTCACGGCGATCGTGGCGATCAATGCCGCCGGCGATGTGGACGAGATCGGCGAGGCCGGAGTCACCGAGGCGATCTCCGACGGGACGTTCGGGGGTTGGCCCGACCGCAGCGAGGTGTTCGCCAACACGACCATCGGCGCGGTGGTCACCAACGCGATGCTCGACAAGTCGGAGTGTCTGGTCGTGGCCCAGGGCGCTCACGACGGACTGGCACGAGCGGTCACACCTCCACACCAGCGCACCGACGGCGACGCGTTCGTGGCGGCGGCCACGGGTGAGGTCGAAGCTCATGTCGACGATGTGAGGCTGTCGGCGATGGTCGCAGTGGAGAAGGCCGTGCGTTCGGGGGTCGGTACGCTTGGGGAGTGATTCCCGAAGTTGCGCCCCGCCATAGACGAACGAGTGAATGAATTCGATGATCAAGTTTGAAACGTCGTCGGTCGAGGGCACCCGCCGAATCGCCGAAGCGATCGCCGGAGTGGTCGACAACGGCGACCTCGTGACGCTCATCGGCGGCCTCGGGGCGGGAAAGACGGCGTTCACCCAAGGATTCGCCTTGGCTCTCGGGATCTCCGACAGGGTCACGAGCCCGACCTTCGCCCTCGCCAATCGATACGAGGGACGGCTCGTGTTGAACCATCTCGACGTCTACCGCATGGACGGTGCCGCCGAGTCACGCGATCTGGGTCTCGACGAACTCCTGGAGCAAGGCGTCACCGTGATCGAGTGGGCCGACGTGATCCTGTCGGCCCTGCCCGACGATCGGCTCGACATCGCCATCGGATTCAGCCCCGGAGAAGATCCGGGGGAAGCCTCTGCTGACGACCGCCGTGTGCTCGAACTGAAGCCGCTGGGTCGGCGCTGGTCCGATCGAGTCGAAGAGCTCGCAGCGGCCCTGGCCGACTGGACCGTGGCGAAGGATCACCCCCTGCGGCAGGCAAGCTGCGAGACAACGTACGAGACAGCTCGGGAGACTCGGGAGACTCCGTGCTGATTCTGGGAATCGAGTCGGCTACCAGCAGCGTCGGCTGTGCGATCGGCGGCCCCGACGGTGTCATCGCTTCGGTGCACACGACGCGTCCCAGGTATCACGCCGAATCGCTGGCCCCTCAGATCGAGTTCGTCCTGCAGCAGGCGGGCATCGCAACCGGCGATGTCGATGTGGTTGCGGTCGACGTCGGCCCGGGCTTGTTCACCGGCCTGCGGGTCGGTATCACCACTGCCATCTCAGTTGCGTTCGCGCTGGGAGTTCCGATGGTCGCCGCCAACTCGCTGGAGCTCCTGGCATCGGCTGTGAGTTCGAACGTGAACGCGAGTGATCGCGACATCCACGCCATGATCGACGCGCGTCGCGGCGAGGTGTTTCACGCCCGCTATCGGCGTGAGGGCGAGGGCAACGATTGCCGGATGGAGCCAGCGGTGGCCCTCCCCGATGAACTGGCGAAGGCTTTGGAGGCCGACCCCGAGAGGCGAGAGTTGCTGTTGGTGGGCGACGGAGCACGACAGCACCTCGAGTCGTTCGACGGCCTGGCCGGTGTCGAGGTGACCGCGGCGCAGTTCGACCACCCATCGGCATCCGCCTTGGTTCGGCTGGTCCGGCCGGCAGCCGAACGAGGTGAGTTCTTGGACTACAACGAGATCAAGCCGCTCTATCTGCGTGAACCCGATGCCAAGGCGAACTGGAACACGGCTCCCAAGGTGGAGCCATGACCGCTGAGCCCGAACTGGCGGCCATGACCAGTGGTCATGTCGATGCCGTAATGGCCATCGACTCACGGGTCTACGCCCGGCCATGGACCCGATCCATGTGGATCAAGGAGATCGAAGATGTCGATCGGTCCCATCTCGTGGCCCTCGACGAGCTCGAGGTGGTCGGTCATGCCGGGTCGATGTACGCCCTCGACGAGGTCCACCTGACCACCGTCGCGGTTCTCCCACAACGCCAAGGAGAAGGCATCGCGTCGAGTTTGGTGTTGGCTCTGCTCGACGAGGCTGTGAGAGCCGGATCGTCGTCGGCCACGCTCGAAGTCAGGGCCGCCGACCGGCGGACCCAGCGGTTGTATTCACGATTCGGTTTCTCTCCGGCCGGGGTTCGCCGCGGCTACTACACGACGCCGACCGACGACGGAATCATCATGTGGTTGGACGACTTGCAGTCGCCGGAATTGGCCCGCCGCCTCGACGAGATCCGATCCCAGATTCCCGGATTCGCTGGGCCGACAACACAGCAAGGAATCCTCGGCATAGAGACATCGTGTGATGAGACGGCGGCGGCAGTGGTTCGCGGGGGGCGAGAGGTCCGCTCGTCGGTCGTATCGAGTCAGATCGAGATCCACGCTCGGTTCGGTGGAGTGGTTCCGGAGGTCGCGAGCCGAGCCCATGTCGAATCGATCCTGCCGGTGGTGGGAGCGGCCCTCACCGAAGCTGGAGTCGATGGAGAAGATGTCGACGCGGTGGCGGCAACGCACGGCCCCGGTCTGGTGGGGGCGCTGCTCGTGGGAGTGTCGGCAGCCAAGGCGATGTCGTTGGTGTGGGAGGTTCCCTTCATCGGGATCAACCACCTGGAGGCCCACCTCTACGCAGCATTCCTGGAGGAACCCGACCTCGAGATGCCGTTGGTGGTCCTGCTGGTGTCGGGAGGCCACACCATGTTGATACTGATGGAGGGCGACCTCCGCTACCGGGTGCTGGGTTCGACTCTCGACGACGCGGCGGGTGAGGCCTTCGACAAGGTGGCTCGCCACATTGGTCTGGGATATCCGGGTGGTCCGATCATCGACAAGTTGAGCGCCAAGGGCGATCGCGATGCCATTCGATTCCCGAGAGCGATGATGTCCGACGGCTGGGATTTCTCGTTCAGCGGAGTCAAGACGTCGGTGGTCAACCATCTGCGGCACAATCCCGACACTCCGATCGAGGATCTGGCTGCGTCGTTTCAAGAGGCGGTGGCCGACGTGCTCGTCACCAAGGCGCGCCGGGCCGCTCGGGAACACGGGGCGAAAGGCCTGTGCCTGGCGGGCGGGGTGGCGGCGAATGCACGGCTTCGTCAATGTGTGATCGAAGCGTGCGAGGCCGACGGGTTGAGGGCGTTCCTGCCCAGCCGTGAAATGTGCACAGACAACGCCGCCATGGTCGCGGCCGTGGCTTGGCACCGACTGAGAGCTGACGGTCCATCGCCACTGGATCTGGGAGCCGATCCGTCGCTTCGCCTGCCCGCCCTGTGAGTACGCGACCGCGTCGACGAAAATGAGGACTGCACCGCGAATTCGTGGTTGTTGCTGAGGTCCGGCCGTCCTATCGTTGGCACTCGGCATTAGAGAGTGCTAACGCAAGAATTCGGAGGAGACCATGAATCTTCAGCCCCTTGAGGACCGGATAGTTGTCCGGGCCAGCGAAGCTGAATCCACCACCGCCAGCGGTCTGGTGATTCCCGACACTGCCAAGGAAAAGCCCCAGCAGGGCGAAGTCCTGGCAGTTGGTCCGGGTCGTCGCTCAGACCAGACCGGCGACATCATCGATGTCGACGTATCCGTCGGCGACATCGTCGTCTACTCGAAGTATGGCGGCACCGAGATCACCGTCGAAGGCGAAGACCTTCTGATCCTCAACGCCCGCGACGTGCTCGCGAAGATGGGCTGAGGTCGACAACATGTCCAAGATTCTCAAGTTTGACGAGGAAGCGCGCCGCGGCCTCGAGGCCGGAGTCAACAAGCTGGCCGACGCCGTCAAGGTGACCCTCGGGCCGAAGGGCCGAAATGTGGTGCTCGACAAGAAGTTCGGTGCGCCGACGATCACCAATGATGGTGTGTCGATTGCTCGCGAGATCGAGTTGTCCGACAGCTTCGAGAACATGGGTGCGCAGCTGGTGAAGGAGGTGGCCACCAAGACCAACGACGTCGCTGGTGATGGAACCACCACCGCGACCGTGCTGGCCCAGGCTCTCATTCGTGAGGGCCTCCGCAACGTGGCCGCCGGCGCCAACCCGATGGGCCTCAAGAAGGGCATCGAAAAGGCAGTTGCTGCCGCGGTCGACGCACTCGCCGACCAGGCAGTGCAGGTCGACGACTCCAAGGACAAGATCGCCCAGGTCGCTTCGATCTCGGCGGCCGATCCTTCCATCGGCAATGTGATCGCCGAGGCGATCGACAAGGTCGGCAAGGATGGTGTGGTCACCGTCGAGGAGTCCAACACGTTCGGCATGGATCTCGATTTCGTCGAGGGCATGCAGTTCGACAAGGGCTACTTGTCGCCGTACTTCGTCACCGATCCTGAGCGTCAGGAATCGATTCTCGACGACTGCTACATCCTTTTCAACCAGGGCAAGATCACGAACATCCAAGATCTTCTGCCGCTGCTGGAGAAGGTCATGCAGGCGGGCAAGCCACTTCTGATCGTTGCCGAGGACATCGAGGGCGAGGCTCTCGCCACTCTCGTCGTCAACAAGATTCGTGGCACCTTCAACTCGGTTGCGGTCAAGGCCCCCGGCTTCGGCGAGCGTCGTAAGGCCATGATGCAGGACATGGCGATCCTCACGGGTGGTCAGGTCATCGCCGAAGAGGTCGGGCTCAAGCTCGATTCGGTCGACCTTTCACTGCTCGGTCAGGCCCGCAAGGTCGTGGTCACCAAGGACGACACAACTCTCGTCGAGGGCGGCGGAACTTCCGACGACGTCGAAGGCCGTGTCGCCCAGATCAAGGCTGAGATCGAGAACACCGACTCCGACTGGGATAGTGAGAAGCTCCAAGAGCGTCTCGCCAAACTGGCTGGTGGTGTTGCGGTCGTGCAGGTGGGAGCCGCCACCGAGGTGGAGCTCAAGGAGAAGAAGCACCGCATCGAGGATGCCCTCTCGGCTACTCGAGCCGCGATCGAGGAAGGCATTGTCGCCGGTGGCGGCACCGCACTCCTTCGTTCACGTGCCGCGGTCTCCGCCACTGTCGCATCGCTCCAGGGCGATGAAGCCACTGGTGCTCGCATCGTCGAGGTTGCTCTCGAGGCCCCGACTCGGCTCATCGCCGACAACGCCGGCCACGAAGGCGCCGTCGTTGTGCGTGAGGTTGAGCAGGGCTCGGGTCCGGTCGGCTTCAACGCCGCCACCGGCGAATACGTCGACCTCATCGAGGCCGGCGTCATCGACCCGGTCAAGGTCACCCGCGCGGCTCTGCAGAACGCAGCGTCGATTGCGGCTCTGCTCCTCACCACCGAAGCCCTCATCGCCGACAAGCCCGAAGAGGCCGCGCCGGCAATGCCGGGCGGCGACCCGATGGGCGGTATGGGCGGTATGGGTGGCATGGGTGGAATGATGTGATCCTCTGTCGCTGATCTCCGACTCTGTCGGTCATCACTGATCTGTCAACGGCCCGAGCCCCTGGGACTTTCTGGGAGGCTCGGGCCGTTGTTCGTTTCGACCCCGGTTAGCGTTCGGGGAATGTGGGCCAGACGCGAGCTCTTGTGGTTGTGGGTGGCCGTCGTCGCCGCGTTGGTGGCGGCCCTGTCGCTATTGGCTCCGTGGGCTCGGAGTGGGCAGGTCGACCGTTCCATGTTTGAGTTGATCTCATCGGCGCGTGCTCTCGACCTGCTGAGCGGATTCGAAGTGGTGCTTGTGGGCGCGGCGGTGGTGGGGGTAACGGTTTCTGCGTCGGCAGGACTACTGGCAGCCAGCTGGGATCGGCCCCGGATGGCGGCCCTTTCGCTGGTGGCCTCAGGCCCGATTCTGATCGTTGCTTCGGTCGTCGTGTCCCGAACGCCTCTGCGCCTCGCCTGGGGGGCGATCGGAGGTTCAACCGCTGGGGCGATCGCGTCGATATGTGCGATGATGCTGCTGTTTGAGGCGACGACGGAGACATGACTCATGACCGACCCGGGTGATTGGCGGCCGGGACCGCCCCGAGATGTGCCGATTTCCGACCCTTTCGGAGGAGAGGTGGCAGTGGCCCCCGTTGGGGCAGCGGAGCCGACCCCCAAGAGCCGCCTGATCGGACGTCTGGTTGCGGTGACGTTGTCGTTGGCACTGCTCGGCGGTGGCGCCGTTCTCGTGGTGAGCGCGGGAACCTCCACCGGTGGATCCGACGGCCCCGAGGAAGCGGTCGAGAAGCTGCTGGCATCGTTGTCGGCCGGAGATCTCCTCGGAGCCGCCGAGGTCATCGAGCCGACGGAGCGGGCCACTCTCGTCGAGGCTGGAATCGACGTTGCCGGGGAGTTGGTGCGTTTGGAGGTCCTGTCTCCCGATCTCGACCTCAGTGCACTGTTGGGGGTCGAACTCAGGTTCGACGACCTGGCCCTTCGGTCGGTGCCGATCCGAGACGACATCACCCAGGTGTTCATCGACGGTGGAAACACCAGTCTGACGGTCGACGTGTCGAAGATGCCGCTGGGAAGGTTGATCCTTGATCGGGCTCCCGAAGATTGGCTCGTCCTCACGGAATCGGTCAGCTCACCGCTCAACTCCTCGAAACCGGTGGCGGTGGTGGAGCGCGATGGCCGCTGGTACGTGAGCCTCTGGTACTCCCTTGCCGAGAACGCACGAATATCCAGTCGAAGTGCTGTTCCATCAGCTTCTGAGGCGCTGGCGCCAATTGGGGCCGAGACTCCGGAGGCTGCCGTCGACAGACTCGTTCGTGAGGTCATCCGGCTCGACCCGCGCACCGTCATCGGCATGCTCGATCCCGAGGAACTGGCTGCGCTCTACGACTACGCGCCGTTGTTCTTGGACGATGCGGAGAGGGCCGCCAACGACCTCCTCGAGGAGGCCGATCGCAGCCGCGTTGTGTGGAGCCTCGATTCGATCTCGTTGTCGAGTTCGACCGATGGCGACATCGCCACGGTGACGATCGGCGGGATCGACATGTCGGCCTCATCGCCCGACTTCGGCGGTCGACTGTCGATGAACTCAGACCGACTCGTGGTCGAGTGGATCGCTCCTGACTACACCGGTAGGTCCGTCAGAACGACCCTCACCATCGAGGACGGGTGCACCACAGTGGAATCGAGTGTCGAAGACAATCGATTCGACAGTTGCCGTGCCTATGACGCCGATGGCATCAACGGCACCAACGGTGGCTTCTTCGGCATCGCCCCGATCGGGGGATTGGGAGCACTGGGGCCACTGGGCTCGCTGGGTTCGTCGTTCGTCGATCCGGCCTCTCTTGGTGTGGTCACGCATCGGGTGGACGGCAGGTGGTTCGTTTCTCCGATTCGTACGACGACCACGGCCATCCTCACCGGGATGAGGGCGTTGGAGCCGAGTGATCTGGTTGATGCCCTGGATGCGTTCGAGAGCATCTTCATCGGGTTCGACGAGTCTTTCGAGTCCGGGTTCGACCAGTCTTTCGAATCTGCCACACCAGGTGTTTCGCCTTTCGACACGCCCGCTGGTCCGCCCACCGTTTCGGCGACCGTTCCACCTTCCGTGACGGTGTTCGACGTTCCCGCCGTCGATCCGGTGAGCGCTCAGGACATTGCCGGCATCGATCTTGTCAATCCGGACACGCCGGCGTTCTCGGCGACTGATATCGCCGGTGAGGTCGGTGCGAGCTTTCTCGCAGGATGGGGAATCGAAACAGGTGGTCATGAGATCCAAAGGAGCTTGTACGTCGACTCGCCGGGATCGACAGTCTCGAATCTTTCGGTTCGGTTGACGATTGTCGAGTTCGTCGATCCCGCCGTCGCCGATCTTGTGGTCGCCGAACAGTTGACCTTTGCCGGATCGGTGATGGGTCCGGACGGAATCGTCAAGTTGTCCACCGAGTTCTACAGGCCCCGGATGCTGGTGGCGGTAGATGGCCGACTCATCTTGGGAATCGGCGTCGAATCCGACGTGGTTCGTGAGTTGGTCGCGCTCCAACTGAGTCGCTGACCAGTGGTCACGTGATCTACCCGGAACCAGATACTGGTGGGGCCACGATCATTGGTCCGGTCGGAGCCGATCCTCCGAGTCCCCACCGTCGACTTCTCGCTCGGCTCGTGGCTCTCGTGACGTCGGTGGGCCTCGTGGCCGGCGGGGTGGTGTTGGCGGTGAACGCCGGACGGTCTTCGGGTGGTTCCGACAGCCCCGAGGCGGCGGTTGAGGAGCTGCTGGTCGCACTCTCGGCTGAGGACCTGCTCGGGGCGGCCGAGACTATCGAACCTTCCGAACGAGTGGTGCTGCTGGAGACCGGAGTCGACATCACCAACGAGCTGAAGCGTCTGCGCGTGCTATCGGAGGGTCTCGACCTGCGGTCTGTCTCCGGTATCGACATGCGATTCGACAATGCCTCGCTTCGCTCGGTTGTCAACCAGCCGGGACTTGCCCATGTTTTCGCCGATCGCAATAGGTCCCCGGCCTTTGTCGATGTCTCAGATCTTCCTCTGGGCCCGCTGGCTCTCGATCAGGCCCCCGCTGATTGGCTCGGATTCGACACCGTGGTCAGTTCGCCCATCTCATCGACCCAGCCGATCGTCGCCGTCGAACGGGGAGGACGCTGGTATGTCAGCCTCTCGTACTCGATTGCTGAACGGGTCCGGGTCGCGGCTGGCGCCCCGTCTCCGTCGGCGGCATCTCGACCGGTTGCGATCGGAGCCGATTCACCCGAGGAAGCGGTCGAGCGACTCTTGGGTGAGCTGCTGCGGCTCGATCCGCGGACCGCGATCGGCATGCTCGATCCGGAAGAGATGGCGGCGCTATACGACTACTCACCGCTGTTTCTCGATCGGCTCGAGACCACTGCCACCGACGCGTTGCAGCGCAGCGAGGAAGGAGGTACCTCCTGGAGTCTCGACTCGATCCAACTCAACGGTTCCGGTCGCGGCGATTTCGCCTCGGTGACGATCGAGGCGATCGAGGGATCGTTCGCCAGGCTCGATCTGGCGGGTCAGATTTCGATGGGTGCCGGCCGATTGCTGTCTGAGTGGTCGGGGATCGATTTCGATCGGAACCCCACCCGCACCGAGATCATGATCGGGAATGGTTGCACGACGGTCGACACTTTCAGAGCCGCGGGGGAGAGCAACTTCGACTCCTGCGAACGTGGAGGCGATGACTTCGCTCCGGTCGCCATGTTTTCGCTCCTGGCGGCGCTCGGCGACATCGGTCCGGTGGTCACCGAACCGGCGGAGTTCACTCTTGTCACCCATCGCGTCGACGACAGGTGGTTCGTATCGCCTGTGCGTTCCGGCCTCGAGACGACTCTTGATCTACTCCGATCTCTTTCGCCTCAGGGCCTCGAGGACACGGTCGAGGCCGTCACCGGAAGCGCTGAGACCATGGCATCAGGGCTGGTGATCAGCGCCAAGGAATCCGGCCTCGTTCCGTTCCACGACAGCGCCCACGTAGCGGACTTCGACATCATCGCGGAAGACATCGTGAACCTTCGTGCCCCGGCGCGTTTCGCCGCGGACCTCGCCCCGGTTGTGGCTTCGAGCATTCTGTCCGGCTGGTTGCCCGATCTGCAGAGGACGGAGGTGAGGCGTGCGGTCCAGATCGATTCGATATCGGAAGCGGGTGGCGTCGGCGTATTCGTGTTTCAGTTGGTCGATGAAGCAGCGGTGTCGAACGCGATCGATATTCTCCTGGCGTCACCGAACTCGACCAGCAACGGCTCTCTGATAGAGGTGAGCAACACTCTGCGCGAACCGGTCGTGGCGACTGGTGTGTCCGATCGATTCATCCTGGCGGTCGGGTTTGTCGGAACTCCGGTGGAACTGTTGCGTTCGGTGATCGCCCGGCAGATCCCGAATTGAGATTCAGTCTGGAGCGGCCTGTTTGACTGGTTCGGCAGACCGACGAGGACCGTCGAGTTCGCGTGTGGCCATGGCCATGACCATGGCTGCCACCGAGATGAAGCCGGCTGAGATCATCCAGGCCGAACCGAAGCTGGCGTGCTCGGCGACCGCACCGAACAGAACCGGCCCGATCATGGCCCCGCTGAACATCGCGGCCTGAACGATTCCGGAGGCCGATCCGGTGGCGTGGGGGTGATGCTCCACCGTGCCGAGATGAACCACTCCGGGCCAG
Organism: Acidimicrobiales bacterium; assembly: GCA_029263195.1. Taxonomy (GTDB): domain Bacteria; phylum Actinomycetota; class Acidimicrobiia; order Acidimicrobiales; family Aldehydirespiratoraceae; genus SZUA-87. Next base: position 18,202 of record JAJCXX010000105.1, on the reverse strand, counting down.
GACCATCCGGCCCCGTAGGCGAGAATGGCGCCGACCACCATCAGGCGGTGATCGCCAGTGGCCAGTAGAGGAAAGCCGAATCCTCCCACGATCATCAGTCCGGTTGAGAAGGCGAATCTGCTGATGCCAACCCGATCCATGAGTGCCCCCCAGCCGACCCTGGTCGAGATGAGCGCAACGCTGCCGATCACCTGCAAATAGCCGGCCCCGGCCACCGAAAAGCCCGCGTCCTGGGCTGAACGCACGAGAAAGGCGCCGATCGACGCGACCGCCGCGGCACCGGACGCCGAGGCGGCAGCGACCAGAACGAGCCCCTTCGATGGACGAAACGCCCGGCTTTCCTCGCGAGTGCGGCGGCGAGCTGGTGGTTCGACGTGAGGAATGGCGGCCAGCGCCGCGAGAGCCAGCATGATCGTGAAGGCGTAGGCCCAGCGCCAGCCGAGTGAATCGGCGATGGTGGGAAGCGCCAGGCCGGCCAGCCCTGTCGAAGTGGGAATAGCCGCCTGTTTCACTCCCAACGCGATCCCTCGTCGATGGGCTGGAACGCCCCCAGAAATGAACGTGTTGTTGCCGGGCTGGCTGATGCCGTTGCCGACCGCGACGAGAATCAACGCAAGCACGATCACCGAATAGGACGGGGCCAACATCCCGACGGTCGCTCCGATGGCAGTTGCCACGGCGGCGAGCCGCAGTGCCGGGCTGGGCCCGATGCGATCGGTGAGCGATCCGCCCCACATGGCGAACCCGGCTGCGACCGCGAAGAAGATTCCGATGGCGATGCCCTGCTCGGTGTCGCCGAATCCGAGCTCGGCCTGGATCTTCGGAGCGAGCGCTCCGAACAAGTGAACCGGCGCCACCGCGGCCACCATGGTGGCCAGCGAGACAAGGGTGACCCGGCGAGGGTCGGGTCTGTTCGGCATCGGGAGAGTCTGCCTTGTCGGTAGCCTCAGCGTCATGGAGATTCCAGAACCCGATCCGAAAAAGCTCCTCGACGACTGGAACGAGTGGGAGAGCGGCACCACACCCCCCGGTCGGGTCATGAGCAATCTCAAGACCGGTGGGCTCCCCGTGTTGTTGAAGTCGCTGATCGAGGAAGCTCCCTGAGGCCTCCGGAGGGTCGTGGTGGTCCTCAGATCATTCCCCGACCAGCAGGGGCGTTGCCCGGCGGTCCGCCCCCATGGGCCGGCCTGACCACCGCCCGGCGGTCCGTCACGATCGACAAGGTGTCGGCGGCACTGTCCAACCGTGTTCCTTCGCACCGGGGCGGCGCCATACCAGTCGGCGCTGGCGAATCTGCGGTGATGGTGGTTCTCTACGAACTCGGCGCCGAGGTCAACGTCGTCCTCACCCGGAGGTCACCGAATCTCCGCCACCACGCCCATGAGATGTCGTTCCCTGGCGGCCGCCGAGACGTCGAAGACCCCGACCTGTGGCACACCGCGCTGCGCGAGTCGATGGAGGAGGTCGACCTCGACCCGTCGGCGCTTCGTCGGATCGGTGAGCTGGACAGCTTCATGACGGTCGGGTCACGAACGGTCGTTCACCCCTACGTCGTGGTGGCCGACCACTGCCCGCAACTCACCGCATCGCCCCACGAGGTCGAGTCCATCACCCATGTTTCGTTCGGCGAGCTGCTACGAGACGACGTCTGGCGCGAAGAACTCTGGCCGATTCCCACCTTGGACGGACTCCGGGCCATCACCTTCTTCGAACTCGTTGACGACACCGTATGGGGCGCCACCGCGGCGATGCTGCGACAGCTTCTCGCCATGGCCACCGGCACCGACGACATCATCCTGGGCGGCCCTGCCTGAGCCCGACCACCGAAGCTCCTACACTCGACCCGTGCCTGAAATCAGATTCACCGCAGAAACCCATCCCGAGCTGGTTCGCCAGGTGAAGGTCTGGCTCGATTCGGTCGAGGCCGACCGGTCAGCCGCCGAGGTGGTCGACGCCAGCGCCGACCTCACCAAGGACGCCTTGCGAATCATTGCGGCGTCGGCTCCCACCGCCATTGCCGACAACGACCTGGTGCGTGGGCTCACCGAGATGGGATATCGGGCCACCGACCTGACACGCGACCGCGTCCTGGCCGGTCTCGACGGTCTCGCTGCCGTCACCGACGGCAGGCTCGTGAAACGGGTCGGCGAGGGCGGAGCCAAGGCCGCCTACGAGATGAACACCACGGTGGCGAAGCAGCTTCTGAAGTCGATCCTTCGGAGCTAGGATTTCGCCCTGTCAGCGCAGGACGTGTACCGCCGCCGCCCCGAAAGGACCCACAGTGGCCGACATTCAGATCGGGTTGGGTAAGTCGGCAAGAGCCGCTTTCGGATTCGACGACATAGCCGTGGTGCCGAGCCGCCGAACCCGTGATCCCGGCGATGTCGACCTCTCGTGGAAGATCGATGCGTTCCGTTTCGATACACCTGTGATGGCTTCGGCCATGGACAGCGTCACCAGCCCGGCGACGGCGATCGAGATGGGTCGCCTGGGGGGCATCGGTGTCCTCGACCTCGAGGGACTGTGGACCCGACACGCCAATGCCGACGACCTGCTCACCGAACTGGCCCAAACGGCCGGTCCGGAAGCCATGGTTCGTCTGCGCGAACTCCACTCCAGACCGATCGACCATGATCTGGTCGGCGCGCGTATTGCCGAGGTCAAGGCGGCAGGCGTGCGGTGTGCGGCGAGAGTGAGCCCGCGCACAGCGTCGGAGCTCACTCCCATTGCCATGGCCGCTGAGCTCGATCTTCTGGTGATCCACAGCTTGGTCGTATCGGCTGAGCACGTGTCATCTATCTCGGAATCCTTGAATCTCAAGACCTTCATCCGTGAGCTCGACATCCCCGTCCTCGTCGGGGGCTGCGCGAGCCATCGAGCCGCACTTCATCTGATGCGCACCGGTGCGGCCGGTGTGCTGGTCGGGATCGGAACGGGTGTCAGCTGTACCAGCGACCAAGTGATCGGAGTCGGGGTGCCGCAACCCACGGCGATCGCCGACGCTCGGGCCGCTCGCGCCAGGCACCTCGACGAAACCGGCGTCTACTGCCATGTCATTGCCGACGGCGGAATGCGCAACAGCGGCGACATGGTGAAGGCAATCGCGATCGGTGCCGATGCCGTGATGATCGGTGGCCCCCTTGCCGCGGCGCATGAAGCGCCCGGCCGAGGATGGCATTGGGGAGCCCCCGCAATTCGGGGAGATCTGCCTCGCGGATCTCGGATCCGCACCGAACCGAAGGGCACGCTTGCTGAGATCATGGGTGGCCCGGCCACCGACAATTCAGGTTCGCTCAACCTCATGGGGGCAATGCGCAAGGCCATGGCCACCTGTGGCTACACCGACCTCAAGTCGTTCCAAACCGTCGAGATGGTTTCGCTGTGAACACCGGCGCCGACGTATCGGCGCCGGGGGGCGACGGCACGTTCGAGACGGTGCTGGTAGTTGATTTCGGAGCCCAATACGCCCAGCTCATCGCCCGGCGCGTGCGTGAGGCCGGCATCTACAGTGAGATCGTCTCGCCATCGATCACCGCCGAGGAGATCGCCGAACGGGCCCCGGGTGGATTGATATTCAGCGGTGGCCCCGCTTCGGTACACGTCGAAGGCGCCCCGAGAATCGACACCGCCGTCTACGACCTCGAAATTCCGATTCTCGGAATCTGCTACGGCGCCCAACTGATCGCCCAGCAAAATGGCGGCACCGTCGGCCGAACCGACAAGGGCGAGTACGGCCGCACAACCCTGACGATCGCCGAGACCGACCACGGGCCTTCGGCGGGATGTCTTCTCGACGGTCTGCCACTCGAGCAGTCGGTCTGGATGAGTCACTTCGACGCGATCGTCGATCCCCCGACAGGCGTGCCCGCCACCGCCTCCACCGCTGAGGCACCGGTCGCGGCGTTCGAACACCCCGAACGTGGTCTCTACGGGGTCCAGTTCCATCCGGAGGTGGTCCACACCCCCCACGGGCAGCACGTCATCGAGCAGTTCCTTCACGTCGGATGCGGCCTCGCCGGCAATTGGAACATGTCGTCGATCATCGATTCGGCCGTCGATCTGATTCGTGCGCAGGTCGGCACCGGAAACGTCATGTGTGGTCTGTCCGGCGGGGTCGATTCTGCGGTGGCCGCAGCCCTGGTGCATCGGGCCATCGGGGATCAGCTCACCTGCGTCTTCGTCGATACGGGGCTCATGCGCCTCGACGAGGGCTCCCAGGTGATCGAGACGTTCGGTCGCCACATGGGTATTCGTCTCATCAGCGTCGACGCCGGAGTCCGGTTCTTCGCCGCGCTGGAGGGGATCACCGAACCCGAAACCAAACGCAAGGCCATCGGCGAGTTGTTCATCAGAGTCTTCGAGGACGCCAAGTCCGATCTCGATGATGTCGGGTTTCTCGTTCAGGGAACCCTGTATCCCGACGTGATCGAGTCCGGCAACGAGCACGCCGCCACCATCAAGAGTCACCACAATGTCGGAGGCCTTCCCGACGACATCGACTTCGCCCTGGTCGAACCGTTGCGCAGCCTCTTCAAGGATGAGGTCCGAAAGCTCGGCACCGAGCTGGGACTGCCCGATGAGATCGTGCTGCGTCAGCCGTTTCCGGGCCCCGGGCTGGGTGTGAGGATCATCGGGGAGGTGACGCCCGACAAGGTCTCGACCCTCCAGCATGCCGACGCGATCGTGCGTGAGGAACTCAGGCTGGCCGGGCTCGAACGCGAGATCTGGCAGTCGTTCGCGGTTCTTCCGGACATCCGATCGGTGGGAGTCATGGGCGACGAACGCACCTACGGTTACCCGCTCATAATCAGGGCTGTCACCAGCGAGGATGCCATGACCGCCGATTGGGCCCGCATTCCCTACGACGTACTCGAGGCCATGAGCAGCCGGGTGATCAACGAGGTGCCGGGCATCAACCGTGTCGCCTACGACATCACTTCGAAGCCGCCGGGAACCATCGAATGGGAGTGACTCTCCAACCGGCCGAGGCCTACCAGCGTGCCGCGGCGTTGCTCGGGGAGACCATCACCGAATTGGCCGACACCGAATGGGACCTCACCGACGGCGACGATGGTTGGAGCGTCGCCCAAACCGTGGCGTGGGTCGTGGTGGGTGACTCACAGATCAACGCCGCTCTCGACCGAGGCCGACTCGACGAAGTTGGTGAGGTCGACGCGAGCGTGCTGGGCCCCAACCTCGTCTCGACCTGGCGAGGCACAGCAGTGGGAGCGATCGCGAGCCTGACGGCACCCGATGCAATCAACCAGACGGTCGAGCATCCCCAGGGTCTTCTCTCGGTGAGAAATCTCGTCGGTCAACGAGTAACCGAGAACCTGGTGCGGACCTGGGACATAGGCCGTGTCACCGGTCGCGACATCGAGATTCCCGACGAGTTGGCCGAGTGGTGCCTCGAGTTCTGGGCCTCGCACGCCGATGCCGTGATGGACGGTGGGGTGCTTGCTGATTCGCCGCTCGAACCACCCGAGAACGCCGACGCTGCCGCCCGCCTGTTGGCGTTCACCGGCCGTCGCCCCTGAACGGCTCGGCCCGCCCGGAATCAGCTTCCGGCGAGTTGCTCGACCAATGGGGCAAGTGGCTCCATGGCGTCAGCCGACCATGTGAGGTAGCTGATTCCCCAGCGATCGCGCCACGTCCTCACGGTGTCGGTCATCTGCTCGATCGTGCCGCAGAGCACATGGGGCATCGTGACAGCATCCTCGGCGGTGATCATGAAACCTGGAGCCATTGCGGCGATGAGGCCGTCGCGATCGTCGGTGACGGCCGCGAAGTGAACGCGAGTCTGGATCTCGATTGAATCGATCCGGTCGCCGGCGGCCTCTCTGATCACGGCAAACTTACGCTCGGTGGCTTCGGTCGAGCCGGTTGGTCCGATCTCGGCTCCGATCGCTCCTGCTCTCAGATCGAAGTTGATCCCGACGATGTCGGCCACCTGGGCGGCAAGGGTCAGGACCTTCGGTCCGCCGCCCGCCACGATCAGTCTCGGATGGGGTCTTCGATACGGCTTGGGCTGTGAGTCGAGAGCTTCGATCCGGTAGTGGTTGCCGTTGAAGTCGAACGGACCATCGGCGAAGCAACCCTTGAGCACCTTGATCGCCTCGGCCAGACGCTCGATGCGAACACCGGCTCGATCCTTGGTGATGCCGGCGCGTTGGTAGTCGCTGGTCTGCCAGCCGGCGCCGATCCCGAACTCGAGCCGACCCCGCGACAAGAGGTCGAGGGTGGCGAGTTCCTTGGCCAGCACGACCGGATGGCGGTAGTCGTTGGCCAGCACGAGATGGGTGAGAGCCAAGCCGGAGGTTGCTGCGGCAGCCGCCGAGAGCCCGACCAGAGGCCCGCACTGTTCGTCGAGATGGTCGGGAAGGCTGATGCCGTGGTAGCCGAGTTCCTCGGCCCGACGAGCCGACGCCACGAGTGAGTCGGGGTCACCGACGGTTCCGAGACTCACCGAAAACTTGAATGGGTGCGGCATCGGGAGAAGCTACCGGATAGTCGGTGCTGACAGTGAGTCCCCGCGGAGTCGGGGCTGGCGCTGCCGTCGGATTACGATCCGGGCATACGTAACAGCGGACCGGACTGAATCCAGATCAACATGGCCGACGACGACCATCAGCCTCCCGACGCCGACAATCCTCCGGATCAGTGGTCGAAGGCCAACCGGGTCTTCGAGCTGTCCGGGTTGGGTGTGCGTTACGGGACGGTCGCCGCGATCTCCGACGTGGACCTCGATATCGGTGAACGGGAGATCACGGCGTTCATCGGGCCATCGGGATGTGGGAAATCGACGGTGCTGCGGTGCCTCAACCGCATGAACGACCTCATCGATTCGGCTGTGGTCGAAGGGACGGTGCTCTACCACGGTGTCGACCTCTACGACCCTTTGGTCGACCCGGTCGTAATCCGTCGTCGCATCGGGATGGTGTTCCAGAAACCCAACCCGTTTCCGAGTTCGATCTACGACAACGTTGCGTACGGCCCCCGAATCGCCGGGGTGAAGGACAAACTCGACGATGTCGTTGAGGGTTCTCTCATGCGAGCGGGCCTATGGGACGAGGCGAAGGATCGGCTGGATGTCTCCGCTCTCGAAATGTCGGGCGGCCAGCAGCAACGCCTATGCATTGCTCGGGCCATCGCTCTCAATCCCGACGTGCTGCTGATGGATGAACCTTGCTCGGCCCTCGACCCCGTTGCCACCGGCCGTATCGAGGAGCTGATGCAGGAGATCAAGAACGACTACACGATCGTCATCGTCACCCACGACATGGCGCAGGCCGAGCGAATCAGCGACCGAACGGCGTTCTTCATGGCCGGGATCCAAGGACCCACTGGGCAGCGCCGAGGCGAACTCGTGGAGTTCGACGACACGGAGGTGATGTTCTCCAACCCCGCCGATGAACGTACCAACGCGTATGTGAGGAGTGGATCCCCCGGTCGCGATACCTAGTCGTCGGTGATGTCGGTCTCGCCATCGTCCACGTAACCCTGATGTTGTAAGGGCTCGGTGACGCTGGTGATGACTCCAGCCAGGTTGGCGACGATGCGCTTCCAGTACCGATAGAGGATGGCCCGGGGCACGGCGTAGTTGGCGGGTTCCTCGGAGTGCATGTAGCCGCGGATCTGGTTCTCGAGTTCCCGGCGCAGCTCGTCGGCGCGCTCGCGGAAGTCGGCCACCTTCTCTTCGTCCGGATCGCTGAGCAGCTCGGCGACCTCGCTCATCATGGTCGAGATCGTGCGGCGGTGATCCAGCAAAACGTCGCTGTCGGGTTCGCCGGCGAGACTCACTCCCTCGTCGGCAAGGTCGAGAATGTTCTTGGCCTGATCGCCGATGCGTTCGATCTTCTTGATGAGCAGCGTGTAGCTCATCACCACCGCGATGTTCTCGGTGCCGTGCACAGCTGCATGGACCACGAGTTCTCCCCGCATCTCCTGCTCGGCCCGGTTGATGCGTTCGTCGGTGTCGCGCACGTCGGCGCCGACCGCGTCGGGGTCGGCGCCGCTCAGCACCGCGGCGGATGCCAGATCGAAACTGTGGCGGGCATCGCCGAGCATGGAAACCGTGCGATGAGCAATGGCTTCGATGCCGGTTTCGCCTCTGCGAAAAAAGGACATGACCATGGTGTTCGGCCTTTCAGCGAAGGATCGCGACCCCGGCGAGGGGCACGATGAGGAATAGCCCCACCACGTAGATCACTACCACGAGGTGACGTTCCACGGCGAGATTGGCAAGCCCGTCGGCCAGCCGTATCGGGATCTCGCGTATGGGCTTGTACGGATAGATGACGAGGATCCCCGTCACGTTGAAGAGCGTATGAACGAGTCCCACGGTGAGCGCTTCGGGGCGGCTGGCGGCCAGCGCGGCGAGTAGGGCGGTGATGGTCGTGCCCACGTTGGCGCCGAGCGTGACGGGATAGATGTTGGGCAGGGTGACCACACCGGCCGCAGCCAACGGAATCATGATCGAGGTCGTGATGCTCGACGACTGCACGGCAATGGTGATGATCAAGCCGAGCAGCATGGCGACGGTTCCGCCACCAGCGCCGAGCATCGCGTTGAGCGAACGTTCGACTCGATCAGCCACGAGTTGCCGCATGTTCTTGGTGATGAACGTGAGTGCCACAAGGATGATGAGGAGGCCGGTCACCACCATGACGGTGCCGAGAACGTTCGTCTCCAATCCGACGCCCTCGTAGATGTCCTTCACCCAACCGACGGGTTCCTTGACCCACTTCTTGATCGGGCTCTTCCACTCCGACCCTGCTGAACCAACGAGCCGGTCGCTGATCGACTCGGCCACGTCCGACAGGACCCCTGTGGCCAACTCGAGCGGGAGGATGATCGCCACCGCCATCAGATTGAAGAAGTCGTGCACCGTTGCGGCCGCGAACGCCCGGCGGAACTCGGCGGACTGACGCACCGAGCCGAGCGAGACGAGTGTGTTGGTGACGGTGGTACCGATGTTGGCGCCCATCACCATTGGCACGGCGGTGTCGACACCGAGTGCGCCGGAGGCGACGAGGCCGACGATCACCGATGTGCTGGCCGACGAAGACTGGACGAGCACCGTTCCGAGAACGCCGATGAACAATCCGGCGAGGGGATTGTCGACACTGGAGAACAGAGTCTTCTGGGTATCTGCCCCCATGACATTGATGCCGCTCTCGAGCAGCGACACGCCGATGAGGAAGCCGTAGATGAGCAGAAACACGAGGACCGAACGGGCCCAGGTGGGCAACCCTCGATCGGTGGAGTCGGTGGCGGTCTGCATATGTTCGGTCGGAACGTAACAATCCGTCGACCAACGGTCGATACCGGTTGACGCATGTTCAGCCAATGTTCACCTTCGGCTCCCGTGGCGTTCACCTGACACTCCGTTTTGCTCTACCGTCAGAGCGATGACCACCGTTCGAAGGACGTGAGCGAGATCCCCTCCACCCGTCATGGTCATCTCGATCAGATCGAGACTGAACTCATCTCGATGGCCGATGATGTCGCCGAGCGCGTCGCCGCGGTGACCTCCGCCATGCTCGACGCCGACATCGAATTGGCCGACGCGATCATCGCTGCCGACGACGACATGGATCTGCGTTCGCTTCGTGTCGAGGAGCAATGTGTCGAGGTGCTCGTGTCGGGGCGGCTGGACGACACCGACCTCCGGTTCGTGATGTCAGCTCTCTTCATCAACGGTCATGTGGAACGCAGTGCCGCGCTCGCCTCGAACATTGCCAAGGCGGTCGGCAGGCTTCAAGGGGCTAGGCCCGCCGATCAGGTTCGTGACTTGATAGCTCGAATGTCCGTGCAGGCCCAGACGCTGTTTCGTCGGGCCAGCGAGTCGCTGAGCGCTCGCGATGCCAGCCTGGCTGCGTCGATAGTCGAGCTCGACGATGTCCTCGACGACCTCCACAGCACCTACATCCAGACGGTCATCCAGGACGCCCGGCGCGGCAGCCTCGACGCCCAGCAGTCAATGCAACTTGCGCTGGTGGGCCGCTTCTTCGAACGCATCGGTGATCATGCGGGAAACATCGGTGAACGGGTTCGCTTCATGGTTGATGGCCTGTTGCCGGGATCGGAGGCTGTTGCCCGTGACCGGATCGGTGTCCCCAGTGACCCTTCCGTGCAGGTGGGCGCACGGGGGATGGCCGTCATCGATTCGATCGCGGAGGAGCGCCGGGTCGACGCCATTCGTCGCGATTTCGTGGCCAACGTCTCGCACGAGCTGAAGACACCAATAGCCGCAATGAGCATCCTCGCCGAGGCGCTCTCGGCGGCCGACGACGACGACGACCGCGATCGGCTTGCGGAACTTCTGCACAGGGAGTCCAGTCGCGTCGAGCACGTGATCGATGATCTTCTCGAACTCACCCGGCTCGAGGATGCGCCCACGGCGGTGTTGTCGGTGTCGATGTCAGACGTGGTCGGTAGGTCGGCTGATGCCACGGCTGCGTTCGCCAAGGCCAACCGGGTAACCATAGATGTGGGGCCCATTCCTGACGATCTGCATGTCCCCGGCGATCGGCGTCAGTTGGTGAGGGCGTTGACGAACCTGCTCGACAACGCGGTGCGCTATTCCGACGAGAATGCGAAGGTGGTCGTGTCGGTGGATACCTTCGAGACCAGTGTCTCTGTTTCGGTACGCGACAACGGCGTTGGGATTCCTCGGGTCGACCTCGAGCGGGTGTTCGAGCGTTTCTATCGCGTTGACCGCGCCCGAAGTCGTGAGACCGGTGGCACCGGGCTCGGCCTGTCGATCGTTCGCCATGTGGCGCAGCTCCATGGTGGACGCATTCTCGTCGAGTCGAAGCCCGGTGAAGGGTCGACGTTCACGCTCGAACTGCCACGCGATCCCGAGGTGACGGTGTGACCGGTGTCCGTGTGCTTGTCGTCGACGACGAAGAGGCCTTTCGGGAGAGCCTGCGCCAGATGCTGACCCGGGAGGGTTTTGTGGTTGATTTGGCGGCCGACGGGGAGGCAGCGCTCGAACGGTTCGCTGAGGCTGAGCCCGACATCGTGCTGCTCGACGTGATGCTGCCGCGAATGTCGGGCATCGACGTTTGTCGACAGATCCGATCTGCCCATGACACCCCAGTGATCATGGTCTCGGCCCGAAACGAAGAGATCGACGCGGTGGTCGCACTCGAGATCGGGGCGGACGACTACATCGCCAAGCCATACCGGGTGAGGGAGTTGGTCGCCCGCATGCGGACGGTGATGCGGCGGTCCTCTAGGACGAGGCGAACCAGCGGGAGGTTGGAGGTCGGAACGCTCGTGCTCGACCGTGAGCGTCACGAGGTCACGGTCGAGGGACAGCAGGTGCGCCTTCCGCCGAAGGAGTTCGAACTACTCGCCGTGTTGATGGAACGCCTCGACACCGTGGTGAGCCGGGCCGAGCTGATCGAACAGGTCTGGGGCAGCGACTATGTGGGCGACACCAAGACTCTCGACGTCCACATCAAGCGTCTTCGGGCGAAGGTCGACCCCGACGACGGGCGGCCCCAGAACATCGTCACCGTACGAGGCGTGGGCTACAAGCTGCTCGGACGGGGCTGAGTTGGCCGTCATTGGGCCTCGATAGGGTGACCCGAGTGCCTGAATCTTCTCTTCTCAGCGGTCTCAATCAGTCGCAGCACGACGCCGTGGTCCATTCGGACGGCCCGTTGCTGGTCATCGCGGGGGCCGGGTCGGGCAAGACCCGTGTGCTCACACATCGCGTCGCCCACCTGATCTCAGAGCGTGGCGTGTCACCGTTCGAGATCCTCGCGATCACATTCACCAACAAGGCCGCCAACGAAATGAAGTCGCGGGTGGCGGCTCTGGTCGGGCCCGTCGCCGAGAAAATGTGGGTGTCCACGTTCCATTCGGCGTGCGTGAGAATGCTCCGCCGCGACGCCCAACTGCTGGGTTACCCCTCGGGGTTCTCGATTTACGATCAGGCCGACGCTGTGAGGCTCGTCGGATATGTGATTCGCGATCTGGGCCTCGACTCGAAACGGTTCCCAGCCCGGTCGATACACGGAGCAATCTCCACCGCCAAGAACGACAACATCGGCCCGGTCGCCTACGCCGACTCGGTTTCGCAGATCTTCGAGCGTCGGATCTCGGATGTCTACACCGAGTATCAGCGCCGCCTTCTCGCGGCCGGGGCCATGGACTTCGACGATCTGCTGATGAAGACGGTCGAGCTGCTGCGTTCCAACCCCGACGTGGCAATGCGTTGGCGGGACCGATTCGCCCATGTGCTGGTCGACGAATACCAGGACACCAATGCGGTTCAGAACGAACTGGTCTTGATGCTCGCAGAGCAACATCGACAGGTCACGGTGGTGGGCGACAGCGACCAGTCGGTCTACCGATTCCGGGGCGCCGACATACGCAACATCCTCGACTTCGAAACCGCATTTCCCGATGTCACCGTCGTGCTGCTGGAACAGAACTATCGCAGCACCCAAAACATCCTCGACGCGGCCAACGCAGTGATCTCGAAGAACTACGGCCGCAACCCCAAGGATCTCTGGACCGATGAGGGGGCCGGCGAGACGATCGTGCGCTACCACGCCGACGATGAGTCCGACGAGTCTCGGTATGTCGCGAGCGAGATGGCGAGACTCCACGACGACCACCAGATGCGATGGGCTGAGATGGCGGTCTTCTACCGCACCAACACTCAATCGCGGGTGCTTGAGGAGTACCTGATCAGAGTCGGTATCCCCTACAAGGTCGTGGGCGGAACCCGTTTCTATGATCGTCGCGAGATCAGGAACGCCGTGGCCTTCATGCGGGCCGTGGTCAACCCCTCCGACGAGGTCAGTCTGAAACGCGTGCTCAATGTGCCCAAGCGGGGCGTCGGCGACTCATCGGTTGCCAGGATCGATTCGTTCGCGTTGGCCAATGGTCTGCAGTTCCACAGTGCGCTACGGCGTCACGAGGAGGCAGGGGTGACGGGCAGGGCCCCCAAGGGAATCGACGAGTTCGTGTCCATGATCGACGAGGTCGCTGCCCTCGACCTCCCTGCGGCCGACCTACTCGAGGAGGTTCTCCAGCGTTCCGGCTATCTCGATGAGTTGCAGGCCGAACGAAGTATCGAGGCCGAGGGTCGCCTGGAGAATCTCTCCGAGTTGGTGGGTATGGCGAGAGAAGCCGGGGGTGTCGATGAATTCCTCGAGCACGTGGCGTTGCTCAGCGACACCGACGATCTCGATGAGACCGCGTCCTCCGTCACACTCATGACCCTTCACGCTGCCAAGGGCCTCGAGTTCCCGGTGGTTTTCATCGTGGGAATGGAGGATGGGGTCTTCCCTCACGTGAGATCACTCGGTGAGCCCGACGAATTGGAGGAGGAACGCAGGCTCGCCTACGTCGGAATCACCCGAGCCGAGAAGCGTCTGGTGCTCACCAGTGCCTGGAGTCGCATGCTCCACGGAATCACCCAGTACAACCCTCCGAGCCGGTTCATCGACGAGATCCCCTCGGAACTCATCCAGGAGGTCGGGGGGTCGAGTCGACTCCGCTCGCGTGAGAGCACCTCTTCGTGGGGGTCCGATCGACGTCGGGCCGGCTCCTCGAGAGACCGAATCGTGGAAGCCGCGGTTCGCAGCGCCGATCGGCCGGCGCCATCCGGCGCGCAGAATCTCGGCTTGAGGATCGGCGACGACGTGCGTCATTCACAATGGGGCGAGGGTGTGGTGATCGACATCACCGGCACCGGCGAGAACGCCGAGGCGCGAGTCAACTTCGCTCAGGTCGGCGAGAAGCACCTGTTGCTTTCGTGGGCGCCCCTCGAGAAGATCTGAGCCGGACGGGTCAGGAGTCGAGAAGTCGAACACGCAGGCGTTTGTTGCCCTTGCCCTTCGATTCCGTCTTGATCACCTCGAACACTCCGACCTCACCGGTGGAGGCGACATGGGTGCCGCCGTCGGCCTGCTTGTCGAGCCCGACGATGTCGACCACTCGAATCTCGGTGACGGAGTCGGGTATGAGGTTGACCTTGGTTCGAATCAGGTCGTCATCGAGGAGAGCGGTGTGTCGAGGCAGGAACGAAACCTCGATCGGCCGATCGGCCGCTATCTCGGCATTGACGAGGTCGGCGACCCTCGATGCGAAACCCTCGGGCAGAGGATCGAACTCGAAGTCCATACGTGCCGACAACGGCTCCATGTTGCCACCGGTGACCGGCCGTCCCCATTCGTTCCAGATCACTCCGCAGAGGATGTGCAGCGCAGTGTGGGTACGCATCAGCCGGTGGCGTCGGTCCCAGTCGATTTCACACTCGACGACCGTTCCTACCGCCGGAGTCGGACCGGAAAGGGAGTGCCACACGAGGGCCCCCTTGCCTCCGACGTCGGTCACCTCGACCGAGTTGTCTTCCCACTTCATCGTGCCGATGTCGTGAGGCTGGCCACCGCCAGTGGGGTAGAAGGCGGTGGCGTCGAGCACGACCCGCTGCTCAGGGTCCACGTCGAGGACCGTGGCCAAGAATCGACGAACCCGGGCGTCGCGGAGGTAGATGCGATCGGTCTCGCTCATTGGCCATCCTCGGTAGTGAAGTTGATGTCGACCCTGACCGAGCCGCCGTCGTCGATGGTGACCGGGAACTGGCCGGCCCCCTCGCCGGTGGCGTCGACGGTGATGTCGGAGCAGACTATCGACGAGTCGGCGCCGGTGAGATCGAAGGTCTGGGTGGCCGGGTCCCACTGGTAGAAACAGCCACGAGGCTGATCGGTGGGCCGAGCCTCGAACGCGAACCAGCCAGAAGAAGCGTCGTCGCCCAGATGCTGAAGGATGATGTCGCGGCGGCCGCCGCCGACATCGGAGAAAAGCAGAGGCCCGTTGTCGGCTATCTCTTCGGACATCCGTTGTGATGATCCGGCGTCGAAATCGGTGTCACCGATCTGGACCGTGACATTGCCTCCCGAAGTCGCCAACCAGATCACACCGGCACCCAAGAGCAGCGCGGTGACCACACCGGCGATACCGACGATGATGGCGTTCTTGGCACTTATCTGTGGCCCTCGGGCGACAGGCATTCTGATCTCCCTCGAATGTGGGTCTTGGGGGTTGAAGGTGCCTAGTATCGCCGCTGTGTCTGCCGGCCGGCGTTTCGGCCCTCAGACACGATATTCCCAGCGAAATCGAGCCCGGAGGCCATACCGGTGGATTTGTTCGAACATCAGGGCAAGGAGTTCTTCGCCCAATACGGAATGCCGGTGTCTGCCGGCGAAGCGGTCTTCTCTGTTGATGAGGCAGTAGCGGCGGCCGGACGGCTCGGAACCCCGGTGATGGTGAAGGCCCAGGTCCACGCCGGTGGGCGAGGCAAGGCCGGCGGTGTGAAGTTCGCGGCCGACATCGACGCGGTGCGCGAACATGCCGGAAATATTCTCGGGCTCGACATCAAGGGTCATATCGTGAAGCGCCTGTGGATCGAAGAGGCCTCCGACATCGCCGAGGAGTACTACGCAAGTTTCACTCTCGATCGGTCGGCGAAGACACACCTCGGAATGCTCTCCAAAGAGGGCGGCATCGAGATCGAGACCGTCGCCGTCGAGAATCCCGACGCCATCGCCAAGATCTGGGTCGATCCGGTCGACGGTCTCACCGAGGCCGCCTGCCGACAGTGGGTCCTGGAGGCCGAGCTTCCCGAGGCCGCGATTGAGGGCACGATCGACATTCTCCTGAAGCTCTACATCGCCTACACCGAAGGCGACGCCGACATGGTCGAGATCAACCCACTGATTCTCACGTCGGCCGGCAAGGTCCATGTGCTCGATGCCAAGGTGACGCTCGACGCCAACAGTGAGTATCGCCATCCCGACTACCAGCAGTACGACGAGACCCAGGTGCGCGACGAGCGCGAGGCTGCTGCTCACGCCCACGGTCTGCAGTACGTCGGCCTCGACGGCACCGTCGGCGTGATCGCCAACGGCGCCGGTCTCGCCATGAGCACGGTCGATGTGGTCAATCAGGTCGGGGGCCGAGCCGCCAACTTCCTCGATATCGGTGGCGGAGCCAACGCCGATTTGATGTCGGCTGCGCTTCAGGTGATCAACAACGATCCGTCGGTCAAGTCGATTTTCATCAACATCTTCGGTGGGATCACCCGAGGCGATGTGGTTGCCGAAGGAATCATCGAGTCGATGAAGCGGGTCAAGATCGACTCACCGATAGTGATCCGACTCGACGGAACCAACGCCGAAGACGGCCGTCGTCTGCTCGAGCCCGAGCTCGGAGACGATCTCGTGTTGGAAGACACCATGCTCAGCGCCGCCCGTCGTGCCGTCGAGTTGGCGAAGTAGCCGAGTCAGCCGAAGTAGCCGAGACCGCCGAGATACCAAGAACCAGGAATCAGGAACCAAAGTGAGCATCTTCGTCGACGAGAACACCAAGGTCGTATATCAGGGCCTGACCGGCTCCCAGGGCAGTTACTACGGTCGCCTCAACGCCGAGTACGGCACGCAGGTCGTGGCCGGAACCAACCCCAAGAGAGCCGGTATCGAGGTCAACGGCGTGCCGATCTTCGCGACGGTCGCCGAGGCGGTCGAGGCCACCGGCGCCACGGCCAGCTGCATCTTCATCCCGGCCCCCGGGGTGAAGGGCGCGGTGATGGAAGCAGCCGAGGCCGGTATCGAATTGATCGTGGCCATCACCGAGGGCGTTCCGGCCCACGATGAGGCTTGGTTCTTCAACCAGTTGAAGCGCAACCACCCCGACGTGCAGCTTCTCGGCCCCAACTGCCCCGGCATCATCAGCCCCGGCAAGTGCAACATCGGCATCACCGCCGGCCACATCGCCAAGGCCGGTGGTCCGGTGGGCATCGTCAGCCGATCAGGAACCCTCACCTACCAGGCGCTCTACGAGCTCAAGCAGAAGGGCATAGGAGTAACCACGTGCGTCGGTATCGGTGGCGACCCGGTGCCGGGAACTTCATTCATCGATTGCTTGTCGGCGTTCGAAGCCGATCCCGAGACCAAGGCCGTGATGATGATCGGTGAGATCGGTGGATCAGCCGAAGAGGAAGCGGCGGAGTTCATCAAGAACAACATGAGCAAGCCGATCTCGAGCTACATCGCCGGTGTCACGGCGCCTCCCGGAAAGAAGATGGGCCATGCGGGTGCCATCGTCTCGGGCGGCAAGGGCACCGCGGCGGCCAAGATGGCGGCTCTCGCCGACGCTGGGGTGAAGGTCGGAAACAACCCGACCGAGGCCGGCGAGCTGATGGCCGAGATCGTGGCTGGTCTCTGATCTCACTTCGTACCGTCGTGCTTGCGGTGGCGTTGTTGGCCGCCGCGTGTTCGGGTTCGTCCGATGGGAGTGCCGAACCGGCGCCGACCACCTCGGGGCCGGACTCAGCCGGTGTGGCCGGCGATACGACTACCTCCACGACCACGACCACCAACACGACCACATCCACAACATCACCTCTGGGTCCGCCACTCCCGCTGGAATTGGACGAGACCGGTGTCCCCCTCAACGGGCAGACCCACGGAGTCGTGACAACCGAAGAGGGGTGGGTGCTTCCGGTGCTGGGTGCCGTTCCCGATGGATGGCGGGTCTGGACGCCTTGCGCCCGTGAGGCCGACATCTCCGAGGGTCGCTACATCGAGTCGGTGGACGTGGTTCTCGACCCCGGACACGGTGGACCGACCGAACCCGGCGCCACGAGTCCCAACGGGATCATCGAGGCCGAACTCAATCTTCAGATCGCTCAGCGCACCGCCGATGCTCTCGAGTTCGCCGGATACTCGGTGCTGCTCACCCGTGGCTCCGACGTGAGACTTCCCATCGTCACACGAGGGGAGATAGCACAGGCTCTGGCGCCCAAGGCCTTCATCTCGATCCACCTCAATGCCGGCACCCGAGCCGGCAGCTCCACCCCGGGAACCGAGATGTACCACCAGATCGATCATCCCGAGTCGCGCCGTTTGTCCGGGTTGCTCTACGAGGAAACGGTCGCGGTCCTGGCCGACTACGACATTTCGTGGGTGGCCCTCAACGACGCTGGTGCCATGCCTCGGCCCAACAAGGACGGCGAGGACTACTACGGCGTGCTCAGGCGACCCGGCCCGGTGACCAGCGCCCTCGCCGAGATTGTCTATGTGTCGAATCGCCCCGAAGCTGAATTGATGTCGACACCGGCGGCTCAAGCGGCGGTGGCGACGGCACTCGCAACGGCCTTCGACCGATTCGTCACGAG
>JAJCXX010000104.1 GCA_029263195.1 Acidimicrobiales bacterium | reverse complement strand
CTGATCCATGAACTGCGAGAGCTGCGAGGTTCCGAAGAACTCCTTGATCGCCGCGACCACAGGTCGGATATTGATGAGGGTCTGGGGAGTGATGGCCTCGACGTCCTGGGTTGTCATGCGCTCACGCACGACTCGTTCCATACGGCTGAGACCGATTCGCACCTGGTTCTGGATGAGCTCGCCCACGCTGCGAATGCGGCGGTTGGCGAAGTGGTCCTGATCGTCGAGTCGGTAGCCCGGCTCGGCCTTGGCGAGATTGAGAAGGTAGGTGGTGGCCGCGAGCATTTCGCACTGCGCCAGAACCGGCGAGTCGAGATCGGGACGGTCGATGGTGAGACCGAACTGATTCTCGAGGAAATCGAGTTCCGGGCCCAGTTTGCGATTGAGCTTGTGGCGCCCGACCCGGCTGAGGTCGTAGCGGCGGGGCTCGAAGAAGGCGTTGCGGAAGTAGGAACGGGCCGATTCCACGGTGGGCGGCTCGCCAGGACGGGCCCGCTTGTAGATCTCGAGCAGAGCCTCTTCCTGGGTGGGGGCGAGATCCTTGTCCTTTTCCCACTGCCCTTCGAGGAAGTCGAAGTACTGGACGAAACGCTCGAGGAAACCGGGTTCGCTCTCCTCGTCGTAGCCGAGGGCACGCAGCAGAACGAAGAGGCTGATGCGACGCTTGCGGGCGACACGCGCTCCGGCGGTGACGTCCTTGCCGGGCTTCTGCTCGACGTCGAACTCGATCCATTCACCGCGGTAGGGATGAACGGTGCCGGTGACGAGCTGATGCTTGGAAAGGTTGCGCAGTCGGAACCGCTCGCCGGGCTGGAAGATCACACCGGGCGAGCGCACGAGCTGGGAAACAACCACTCGTTCGGTGCCGTTGATGATGAACGTTCCCTTGTCGGTCATCATCGGGAAGTCGCCCATGAACACGGTCTGTTCTTTGATCTCGCCCGTGTTGGAGTTCATGAACCGGGCCCGGACAAATATCGGTGCCGAGTAGGTGATGTCCTTTTCGCGACACTCCTCGACGGTGAACTTGGGCACCGGCTGCAGGTCTTCATCGGTGGGGTCGAACTCCAGCTCGAGCTGAAGCGTCTCGGTGAAGTCCTTGATGGGGGACATGTCTCGGAAGGTCTGGGCCAGACCCTCTTCGAGCAGCCGTTTGAACGACTCCCGTTGAACTTCAATCAAATCCGGGAGGGGAAGAACCTCTGGAAGATTGCCGAATGAATAGCGATCGCGATTAGCGGCGCGTGTGGACACATGGACTCCCGTTGAGCGCACGAAGGAGGACGGCCGTGGTATTCCGGCGCACGCGTGAACAACCAAAAAGATCAGACACAGGCGCGACGACGACCACGGTACCAAGCAGGCTAGCCCGCCGAACATGGCGGGGCAACCTGAACCTGCACCCTCGATAATCGACGGTGCACTCGACGAGGCCGTTGACCCGGCCTGACAATCGCGAAGGGTAAAGAGTCAGAGGGTCGAGGTCAAGGACTTGAACGGTTACGACACGGTTTCGTCACACAGCATTTCGCGCCTGAAAGCGCTTACGGTGGAGTCGTCGACTCCAGCGAATCGGAGGTATCCGGCCACGTCAGACCACCGATCGCGAAAACCGAGAAGTGTGCCTTTCATGACCGACCTAGGCGCCAGCCAAATGGTCGCGAAATCGTCGGGTTCGAGCCCATGACCCCTCAGAGTGTCGGCGAATCCTTCGCCTCGCGACACACTGAACGAGTTGGTGAGCTCATAGTCGTCAAGGATGTCGGCATCGGACACTCCACAGATCAAAAGCAGGATCATCGCGGTGATTCCGGTGCGGTCCTTGCCGGCGGTGCAGTGAACCACTGAAGTCTCCCCCGCGGCGACGCTCTCGATGACCCTCGCGATGTGGCCCGGAAAGACCTCCAACATCAGCAGGTAGCCGTCGACCATCTGCTCGGAGGTGAACGACACGAGGTCGCCCGCGGCTATTCGCTCCATCATCGTGCGGGCCCGGACGCCGTCACTCGACATCGCCAGATGCACATGGGTCACGCCGTCGGGGAGATGGTCGGCCGCCTCGGCCACCTCGGCGGCGGCTCGAAGATCAAAGACGGTCGTGATACCCATGTCTGAGATTCGCTGACGATCGACGGACGAAGTCGAGTCGAGACGGTCGCTACGAAATACCCGACCCCACCTCACCTGGCGTCCGTCGAGCCCGCTGTATCCGCCGAGATCACGAAAGTTGACCGGGCCGTCCATCGGGAGCCGGCGCTCGGCCGCCAGTCGAAAGCCACTGGTCGGGTCGAAGAGGTGAATGAACGACCGGCCGGACTCATGTCTCGGAACCATCGCCACTCCGGGTCGATCGGGAGCCCAGACCCGAACGCCGGCATCGTCGACCGTGTCGGACACGAAAACCGAGACGGCATCACTGCCACCTCGCCATGTGACCATCAACTGGTCGTCGAACGGAATCACATTCACATGCGTGATCGGTGTGCCGACCGCTGGGGCGACTTCGGAGACTTCGGAGAGTTCGGAGGACGGGTCGGGGTCTGGGATCTCTGGCACCCCGGCACGATACCCACCGGACCGTGCAGCAGACTTGGACCCACCCGAGACGCGCCCCAGACGCGAGTCGTGGGGGGGGGGGGGGGGGGGGGGGGGGGGGGGGCGCGGGGCGGGGGGGCGGTCGGGGCGCGGGGGGGGGGCGCCGGCGGGGGGGGGGGGGCGCGCGCGTCGGGTGGGCGCGCGAGGCGGCGGGCGGTTCGGACACCGGGTGGCGGTCGGTGTGCTGGGCT
>JAJCXX010000103.1 GCA_029263195.1 Acidimicrobiales bacterium | reverse complement strand
CCTTCGGTTCATCGTGCCTTCCTCGTGCTGTGGGCGACGGCTGTCGCCGATGAGGAGCTGCGACCGCGCATGGCGGGGTCGGACGAGGCGTTTCGCAACACTGTCGTGGAGATCGTCGAGCGCGGTCAATCGAACGGCGAGATCGACTCGACGATCGGTGCGTCGGGCTTCGCAGTCGCGTTCCTCGGGCAGCTGCGCGGCGTCGCTCTGCAGTTCCTGTTGGCACCCGAGTCGATCGACCTTGGTGCCGTTCGACAGGGCATGGAGCAGTCGCTGCGACGGACCCTTCAACCGGGTCCGACCGATTCTGGTGGATCAGACTGATTCTGTGGACGCCCGTGGGTGCCCGATATTTGATCGTGGCTGGTCAGGCGGCATGTTGGTACTCGTTGATGAGGCCGTTGCAGCGGGTCGATTTCACGACGCGGAGGTGTCTCTGATCGGCCTGGGGTTGTGCCTCGGTCTCGAGTGGTGCTCGCTGGTCGAGTGAGCGATGGGGTCGGTGGGTGTTGTAGTGGTTGATGTAGTCGACGACGAGGCGTTCGAGCTGTCGCTGGTTCCAGATGATGGTGCGGTCGAGGAGCTCGCGCCGCAGGGTTCCGATCCAGCGTTCCGCGAACGTGTTGGCGACCGGTGTGCGGACAGGGGTCTTGAGGATCTTGAGGCCTTCGGTTCGGAAGATCTCGTCGAAGGCATCGATGAACCGGCTGCCCCGGTCTCGAACCAGCCTCGGGCGTCAGCGAGTCGGTCGTGGTGGCGCAGGGACAGGCTTCGGACGGCTTGGGTTGTCCAGGCACCGGTCGGGTTGGCAGTGATGCCGACGAAGAACACCTCGCGGGTGCTGACATCGATGAAGAACAACAGGTAGTAGCGGCGCAGGAACGCGGTGTCGATGGTGGCGAAGTCACATGCGACAGCGGCCTGGGAGCGAAGGAAGTCGGTCCATGTCACCGAGGAGCGTTGTGGGGCGGGATCGAGGCCGTGGCGTTTGAGGATTGTCCACACCGTGGACGCTCCAACGCGGTGACCTAGACCGGTGAGTTCGCCATGGATGCGGCGGTAACCCCAGGTCGGGTTGTCGGTGGCCATGGCGATGATGAGCCGGCGGACCTCATCGGCGAGCGCGCCGAGCAGGGTCCGATCGTTGTCGTTGAGCGGGGGCCGGCTGTCTTGTCGGCGAAGCACCATCAGTTGTTGGCGCAACACGATGATCTCAAGATCCTTGGAAGGGCCCGATCGCACCGATAGAGATGCCAGCGCAGCGAGGAAGCGGTACAGAATGCGATACACGAGACATGAGGATCGCTCCAGATTGTGCCTGTTCAGCACCCACGGCCGAATATCGGGCACCCACAGCCTTATCCTTCTACGCCAGAAGCCGCGGGAGCCGACTGTCGCAATTCCCACGCTGCCTCGGAGACTCACCCATTCATGACAACGACCTCAGTGGTCCCTACATCTAGACCACTAGGGCTGGTGGATGGCTTCCCTTCTACTCTCACCGAACCGTGCTCCGGCAATTCCTCCCACGAAATAGCCAATTCCGGACCCGATAAGGAACCACGCGCCTGCGAGCTGCCAGCGATAGTACTTTCCACAGATTCCATTCCAACTGAAGTTGGCGCGCAAAGGCGAGCCGCATGGAGTGTCTCCCGTATCTCCTATGGAGATGTACAGAAGTGCCACGCCTGTGAGCGCAAGGCCCATACCGACAATTACCATCTTTCGCATCCGCCGCCTCCAGTCATCCATTCTGGCCGCACAGGTCGCCGCTGGCTGCTCGTCCTGAGCACGTCTGAGTTGTGAGATCGGATGGCATGGGCCTCCTCCCAATTCGCGCAGGGTAGCTCAGTGATTATCGGCACGCCTGTCACGATTGTTTCGGTGTGATGCGCCCCGGGAATGAGGACTGTGATGTGTCCCTGGTTTGGTGCGGTCGGCTTGTTTGAATCGGTCATGCTTCTTTGACGAGGAGTTGCCGTTATGTCGAGGTCCTTGGAGCGACCGGAGCGTACGGCGAGGCGGGCCAGGGCGGCGATGAAACGGTAGAGAATGCGAGTCACAGCCGATCAGCATCGGCCGCGTCTGCCCTGGTCAACCACTGCGGCCGAGTATTCGGCCCCCACACGGTGAGCGGTTGCGTAATACTACCGGTACCGGTAGTATTACGATATGTCCATGTTGGGAGTCGCTGAGGCCGGCGTAGAGCTAGGAGTGAGCCCGCGTCGGGTGCGCCAGATGCTCGCCAGCGGTGTCCTTGCCGGCGAGCATGTTGGTCGGGCCTGGGTGATCGACTCCGGCCAGCTGCACAAGGTCGAACGTCGTCGTGCTGACGTCGGTCGACCATGGAGTCCACGGTCGGCCTGGGCCGTGCTTGCGTTGGTTGATGGGGATGAGATCGACCTTTCACCGGTTGAGTGGTCTCGGGCCCGCAAACGCCTGGCTCAAGGTTTTGATTGTGCTGCTGGTCGCCTCCGCGTCCGGGCAGAAGTACGGTGGTTCTACGCGCACCCTGGCGTCATCGATCGGCTGGGCGAGGCTCCGCAGGTTGTGCGGTCGGGTATCAGTGCCGTTGTCGAGCATGGTGCCGATCTTGTGGTCGGAGACGGCTTCGAGGGTTACGTACGCGCCGGCGACCTCGGCGAGTTGGTGTCGCGGTTTGGGCTCGACGATCAAGGGGCTCGCCCGAACGTGTTGTTGCGGGTTGCAAGTGATGTGGCGTGGCCGTTTCGGCCCGGCCAGTGTTCAGCGGGCCGAGCCGTTGTCGCTGTCGATCTCCTCGAGTCCGACGATCCTCGCGCCAGGCGGGCCGGCGCCGAACTGATGGAGGGCCTGTGAGTAGTTGGCCGGTCATTGATCGAGAACCGGTTCGTCTGCCGACGCTGCCGGGCCATGACGATGAGCTGTGGCTCACGCTCATCGAACTGTCCGAACTGAGGCCGGGGGAGTGGACCCTCGTCGGCGGGCAGATGGTGTTTCTCCATGCGATGGAGCATGGGGCGCCGCCGCCACGGGTATCGACCGATCTCGACGTGCTAGTGAACGCGCGAGTAGTGACCGGAGGGGTGCGGGAGTTCGTCGTGGCAATCGAGGCGGTTGGCTTCGAACTCACGGGGGCATCACCCGAGGGCATCGCTCACCGCTACCGACGAGCTGGCGTGAGCGTCGACGTACTCGCTCCCGAGGGGCTCGGACCCCGCACCGACCTCACAACAACACCACCGGGTCGAACCCTGCAAGTCCCCGGTGGGACCCAGGCGCTCGATCGGACCGAGCTGGTACCCGTGACGGTCGGACAACACCAAGGGATGGTGCCTCGACCGTCGCTGATAGGCGCCATCGTCGCCAAGGCAGCCGCGGTCGACGTGGACGACGTGCCCGACGCACAGCGACTCGATCTTGCACTACTGCTCAGCCTCGTCAACGACCCGATCGCGCTCGCCGATCAACTCACGAACAAGGACCGGCAGCGGCTCCGCTCACGGACCGAAATGGCCGATGCCGACCAGCGAGCATGGGCCAACCTGCCGGTCGACGCGGCCGATCGCAGTCGTGCCGCTTTCCGGCTCCTCGCGCGGTGATCTAGCGCTCAGGCCGGGAGGCGCATACCCATGTCGCCAGCCGATCGGGTCCGATGCGCGGACAGGTGACATCTGCTGAGAGGTGCTCCTATGTCTGGTCTACGGCGGGGTTCGGCTTGCTGCCATCCCATCCCGCATCCCATCTACTGCACGGAACGGGCGGCACTGGCCGGTCGTAGACGGTCGGAATCACACGTGTTCGTACGGGTTGGACGGTTTTCGCTGTCTTGCCAAGGTTGAGGTCGCCGGTTCGAACCCGGTCGTCCGCTCCATAAACATGCAGGTCCCAGCCTTTTGCGGGTTGTGACCTACCACCGTTTTGGCCGGCAAACGCCTGTCAGGGATGGGATGGCCTGGTCAGAGGCAGTTTCTGGAGACGATCTCGGCGTCGAGGAGCGGCTCCGAGGGGATGATGCGGTGCATCGCTGATCGCCAACACCACCCAGAGAATCGGCTAGGCGAAGGAAATGACCTGTTTGCCCGGGAGCGCACCGTGGGCAAGACCATCAGCGGCCGCTGGGGCTTCGCTAAGGCTCCACACCTTGGCGATGCGGGGTTCGATATCGCCCTCGACGAGCATCCGCAGTAGGGCGGCGACATCCTGGCGATACCAGTCCGGGTGTATGCGGGCCAGGAGTTGGATGCTGTAGAGCGACGTCCTCTTGCCGCCAGGCACAAGATTGGGTGCGAAGACGGCGCCGACCAGCGACGCCGTCTTGGCGATCTTGGCCAAATCACGCCGCCCGCTCGACAACATGGTGACCATGCCGAACCACACCAGCCTGCCGCCGCGGCGTACCGCACGCAGCGATGCGGTTGCGGTGTCGCCGACGCCGTCGAATGCGGCTTCGACGCCGCGACCAGCGGTGAGTTCTCGGCAGCGTTGGACCACGTCTTCGGTTTCGAAGTCGATCAATGTGGCTCCGTGGGCTTCGATGTGGGCTCGCTTCTTTTCGCGATCGGTGCCGAGAACCTTGACGCCGAGAGTGTGAGCGACCTGCATGAATGCGGTGCCCACACCGCCGCCGACACCTTGAAACAGGACGGTGTCGCCTGTCTGAACTTGCGCGGAACGAGTCAGCATTTGGTAGGCGACGATGTAGTCCATCACCACACACACGGCGCTTGTCGACTCGACCTCGCCGACAACGTCCCAGCCGGGCACGAACGGTGGCTTGCGACGCTCGGGATGTACTCCTTGCATCACCAACAGATCAGCGAAGCTGATGCCGGCAGCCTCGACTCTGATGCGCACCTCATCGGCCGCTGGGACCGGAATCTGCCACGGCTGAACCGTGAGCACTTCGGGTCCCCCTAGGCGGGGCACTACGGCACCCACTACCTCGATTGCCGTTGACGCCCCCGCTGAGTTCTGCATGCGATCGTCCGTTCTCAGACATTGCCTGTCAGGCTCATCTGAGGGTCCGCTAGGGGGCAGAGCCAAAGGCTCCGACCCGACATCGTAGGACACCGAGGGGCGCTGTTGCATTGACGGCGCAGCCAGGGATCTGGGATGCCACGCTGGCCTGAGGCATGCTGCTTCACATCGCTCCGCACGGGCCCATGGCTTTCCAGACAGCACGACGTGCCAGTCGGCAACCACGACGAGAGACCCTTCGGCTCAACGCAACGGCGCCTCTTGGGTGTGGTGGTTGAGTTTGTGTGGGGGTTGGGGGTGTCCGAGGTGGTAGCCCTGTGCGAGGTCGCAGTTGAGGGTTTTGAGGGCGGCTAGTTGTTGGGTTGTTTCGACTCCTTCGGCGATGACGGTCAGGTCGAGGTC
>JAJCXX010000102.1 GCA_029263195.1 Acidimicrobiales bacterium | reverse complement strand
GCCGCTGCCGACAGCGACGCCGAGTCGAGAGCGTCGCCGGCAGCGTCGATAAGACGACCGATCAGGAGGTCGAGACCCGACTCCTCACCGGCCCGCAACTCTCTCGATGCCAGCGCCAAGATTGCCGCGTTGGCGGCCGAGCCTTCCAGCAAGCCGTCCTCGGCTGCGATGACCAGAGCCTCTCTGGCTCGATCGGCCTCGCCGTGTAGACCCGCCACGTCGAGGTGGGCGGCTGCTTCGGCCGCAACCAGCAGATCGGCTGAGCCTGCCGCCACCACCAAGTCGGGAACCACTCGCCGCCATGCCTCGCTCAACTGCTTGTCGGGGACCTCGATCGTGGCGGCATTTCGGGTCACCGCCCGCCAGCCAGAAGCCAGATCGGCGGGCCGAACTGTTGCAGCAACCGTCGTCGGGTCAGCAGGGCTAGCCAGACCAACAGGGCCAGCCAGACCGGGAATCGCCATCACCAACGACGCCTGGTGCGGCAGAGCGAAGACCATCCCGGCCTGGCCCCCCGACTCGTCGACATCGACACCTGCCGACAGGGCCGTCGGTTCGTCGACGAGCTCTCGCCATGCTCCGGCGGTCACCGCCCCCGCCCGACGAAGCGGCGCAAGGATCACAGCGTTGTCGAGGCGCATCTCGGACCTGTCGACAGTGAGGCGGCGGTTCCGACGTCGTCGAGCTATCCCCGACACATGCGTCACACATCCCAGGGCGACACCGTTCGGAGAAGAATTGACGAACTCGACAACCAGGGATCGCCCCGAACCGTCGACCGCCGCCCCGACCCGACAAATCAGATCCCCGCCCGGGATACGCATGGCGGTCTCAAATACCGGAGTGTCGTCGATTCGGGTCTGACGAACCGCGACTTCGTCGTGGGCGAGGTGCCAGCGATCATCAGCTCCGGCGCCCCATTCGAATCGCCAAGAACCATCAAGCGCACCAATCGTGCCGTCCGGCCCGATGATCGCCGTCGGGCCATCGACATCACCGATGACCGTTCCCGCGATCGGTTCAGCTCCGCCGTCGACCGCACGGCGCGCCCTGATTGACCTAATTGGCCTCATCGACCTCATCGACATCAGTCGGGTGCGTGCTCACTGGTAGCGGGCCGACGGACCAGTCCACGGTAGGCATCAGTGGCGCTACGGCCCTCCTCGACCACGGCCCTCATCTCCTCGGCGATCGGCATGCTCACGCCATGGATCCGGCCCAGTTCACAAACAATCGGAGCCGACTTCACGCCCTCGGCGACCTGATTCATCTCTTCGATGATCTCGTCGAGGGGCCGCCCGCGGCCGAGCTGCTCGCCCACGTAGCGGTTGCGACTTTGCGGACTGATACAGGTAGCGATCAGGTCGCCGAGACCAGCAAGCCCGGCGAAGGTGGCGGCCTCACCACCCATCGCCACGCCCAGACGGGTCAGTTCCGCCAGTCCTCGGGTGATCACCGCAGCGCGGGTGTTGTCGCCGGTGTCGAGTCCGTCGGCCATGCCGGCGGCGAGAGCGATCACGTTCTTGAGAGCCCCTCCGAGTTCGCTGCCGATCACGTCCTGGTTGGTGTAGACCCGGAACAGTTGCGACGAGAACACGTCCTGCAGCCGCTCCGCGATCGTGGGGTCGGTCATGGCCACGACTGCCGCCGCGGCGCTGCCGGCAAGAATCTCCTTGGCCAGGTTCGGTCCGGTGAGAACACCGACCGGGTGACCGGGCAACTCCTCTTCGGCCAGTTCGGTCATGCGCTTTCCGGTTCCGATTTCGAGGCCCTTGGCCAGGGACACGACCGGCACCCAGGGGCGGAGGTAGGGCCCGATGTCTCGAAGTGTGTCCCGAAACCCCTTCGAGGGCACTCCCATCACCAGCAGATCGGCGGCTCCCACCACTGCCGCCATGTCGGTCGAGGCAGTGAGGTCGGGGTGGAGCTTGTAACCCTCGAGGTAGCGGGGGTTCTCGTGATTGGAATTGATGGCGGCGGCAACATCGTCGCGGCGGCTGTGAAGAATCGTTTCGGTGTTGTGGGCACACAGGTGGGCGACGGTCGTGCCCCAGGACCCGGCCCCGATCACGGCTACTCGTATGTGCATCCAGTCACCATAGACGGGCCCGACCCAGCCGGCCGTGGCCCTTAGACTTTCGGCGTGGCTCCCAACGCTTCCAATCTCCCCGGTCTCTCTGGCCTCTCTGACCTCTCTGGCCCCTCCGACTCGGCCGACGCAGCAGACACAGTGGTTCTGATTCCGATCAGATCGTTCGACGACGCCAAGTCACGTCTGGCCGGCGCACTGTCGGTCGAGGATCGACGCCAACTCGCACGGGCAATGGCCGAAGTCGTGGTGCGGGCGGCCCTCGGTCTGCCCGTATGGATAGTGACCGAAAACGCCGAGGTGACCGAATGGGCGCCAACGGTTGACGCCCTGGCGGTGGCGGTCGACCGCACCGGGCTCACGAGTTCGGTCTCCACGGCCACCCAGGTGGCTTCGGATCACGGGTTCGCCCGCGCAATCATCGCTCACAGCGACCTTCCGTATGCCGTTGATCTCACCATCGTCGATGGGCCCGGCCTGGCCATCGCCCCCGACCGTCGGCGCGACGGTTCCAACGTGCTGTCGGTCCCGACCGGCGCAGGATTCCGCTTCGCCTACGGTCCCGGTTCCTTCCACGCCCACCTGGCCGAGGCCGACCGTCTCGGACTCGCGGTCGATGTCATCGACATCCCCGGTCTGGCGTGGGATGTCGACGATCCCGACGACCTGCCCGCCGATTGGGCCGAGCTGATCGCCAGGAACCGGACAAGAGCCGGGAAAACAAGAGCCAGCCAGTCCAGCCAGCCAGGAGAGGCCGACCACGGTGCGAGTTGATCTGCCAGTTCCAGAGGTCGCCCTGGCGATCGCCGCCCATCCCGACGACGTCGAGTTCGATTGCGGCGCCACGTTCGCCAAGTGGTCGGAGGCCGGAACGGTCGTTCACCACCTCATCTGCACCGACGGGTCGAAGGGGTCGTGGGATTCGTCAACCGATACCGATGCTCTGGTGGCACTGCGTCGCGTCGAGCAATCCGAGGCGGCCCGCCGTCTGGGGTCGACCGGCGAGGTCCGGTTTCTGAAGCAAGTCGACGGGGAACTTGGGCATGGACTGGATCTGCGCGGCGAGGTTGCCCGGGTCATACGCGAACTGAAGCCGCAGGTCGTGCTGGGGCACGATCCCTGGCGTCGTTGGAGAATTCATCCCGATCACCGGGCCGCCGGCTGGCTCGCCGTCGAAGGAGTCGTGGCGGCACGAGACCCCCACTTCTTTCCCGAGCATGAGATCGCTCATCATCGGCCCGACTCGCTTCTCCTGTTCGACACCGACGGCGCCGACCACGTCGAGACGGTCGCAGAGCGTCATGTCGATGCCAAAATCGAGGCCCTGCTGGCCCACGAAAGCCAGTTCGAGACCACGATGTACATCGACCTGGCTGAGAACGACGCCGACAGGCAGACCTCTCAGGCGGCCGAGTTCAGGAAACGGATGATCGACGAGTGTCGTGAGGCCGGCCGCCTGGCCGGAGTGCCTCTCGCCGAAGCATTCCATCTCATCGACGACATCTGAATCCCACAAACAACAGGAGCGGCGCATGGCGAAGATAGTGATCCCCGGCGGCACCGGATACCTCGGACGTGAACTGGCTCGGCCGCTCGCCGACAGAGGCGACGACGTGGTAGTTCTCACCCGCGGCTCCACCGGACCGATCGAGACTTGGCGCGCCGTACATTGGGATGCCGCCACCGTCGGCGATTGGGCCAACGAGCTCGACGGAGCCGATGCGATCGTGCACCTCAGTGGTCGGCGCGTCGACACCCGATCGACCCGCTCAAACGTCGACGAGCTCATATCGTCTCGAGTCGGCCCGGTCAGCCTGATCGGCACCGCTATATCGGCCTGCGCCTCTCCGCCACCCGTATGGGTTCAGTCTTCGTCTCTGGCGATATTCGGCGAGGGCGGCGACGCCCTGATCGACGAGCACACCACACCAAGCGGTGTCGGCCCACGAGAGATGGTGACGGTGTGCCTGGCGTGGGAGGGCTCGTTTCGCCAGGCATCCGCGAACCTCGAACGGACGGTGTTGTTGCGCATGGGGATCGGACTCGGCGGCGAGGGCGATCCCGCCACGGCGAAACTGGCGCAGATCGTGAGACTCGGTCTCGGCGGCAAGGTGGGTTCCGGCCGCCAATGGGTGTCGTGGGTGGGTCTCGACGATCTGACTTCCGCCATGATTCGAGCCATCGATGATCCCGATATGCAGGGCACCTATCACGTGACCTCTCCTAACCCGGTGACGAACACTGAGATGATGGCCACCTACCGCAAGCTTCTCGGCCGCCGTTTCGGTGTGCCTACTCCCGCCTGGCTGGCGCGCTTGGGAGCGCCGTTGCTGGGAAGCAGCGCCAGCCTGGCACTCACCGGCCGCCGGTGTGTTTCCTCGAGACTCGAGCAGGAGGCAGGATTCGAATTCAGCCAGCCTGATTTCGAGTCGACGGCACGGCACGCCCTCGAGCGCTGCGGCATTATCTGAGCCGGCGCCACCAGGTCAGGTCAGGTCAGCGAGCCAGCAGATCATCGATCAGGCCGGCCATCTCGATCGGCTTGTCGCCCTGGATTGAGTGTCCGGCACCGTCGACCACGATGTGGACCGTGTCGGGGCGTCGCCTCATCCATTCCTCGACGTCTTCATCGCCGACCACGCTCCACTTCCCGCCCTGCCAGAGAGTGATCGGCACCTGGACCATGTCGACCTTGGCCCACAGCTCGCTGAACGCCGTTGGTTCTTCTGGATTGTCTGGCTCTTCTGGTTTGGCTGGTTTGGCTGGTTTGGCTGGATTGTTCTTACCCGCAGCAGAGTCGGCAGATCCGGCGGAATCAGCAGAACCGGCCCGAATGCGGTCCCAGCGCCAGGTCCAGCGGCCGTCGGCCATCTCGTAGGCGTTGTGGAGCACTCCTCGCCTGAGCGACTGCTCGCTGCGTCCCTTGTTGAACTCGATGGTTCGGCCGAGGATCTCATCGAAGTCGGCGAAGTATTCGGGGCCATCTACAAAGGCGATGATCGGTTCGGCCTTGGCTTCGTCGGTGCCCGGGGTGACGTCGACGACACCGAGTCGACGAACCAACTCGGGATGCTCGGCCGCCAGACAGATGGAGGTCATTCCGCCCAGCGACATGCCGACCACTGCTTCGGCCTCCGGAGCCAATTGCCGGACCATCACCGCGATGTCGTCGGCCATGTCGATCGGCGAATAGGTGTGGCTGGGCCGGTGGTCGGAGTGCCCGTGGCCGGGAAGATCGATCGCCACCAGCGGCCGACCGAGCGCCAGGGCGACGGTGTCCCAGGTGTGGGCGTTCTGTGCGCCGCCGTGGATGAGAACGATCTCGGGCGGCTCTGTTCCCCAGACGAGCGCGGAGAGACCGATTCCCGACGCCAGCGTGATCGTCTCTCGCCGAACCGTGGGCGGGCCGTCGAACGCGATGCCGTACTCCTCGGCGTTCTCGTGGAACATTCCGAACTCGTCGTATGCGGCCATGTCGGGACGCTAGC
This sequence comes from Acidimicrobiales bacterium, assembly GCA_029263195.1. GTDB lineage: Bacteria > Actinomycetota > Acidimicrobiia > Acidimicrobiales > Aldehydirespiratoraceae > SZUA-87. The sequence goes on along the minus strand of JAJCXX010000102.1, from coordinate 613 downwards.
CCGGCTTCGCCCGCCGTCGGACGGCTGGTTGACAGACCCATGTGTTGTCGGGTTGTCGGTGCAGACGGATGTGGCCCTCGTGGAGCAACGTGTGACACCTGGGGCACAACAGCACCAACATGTCGAGGTCGGTGTTGCCACCCTCTTGCCATTCACGAACGTGGTGGGTGTGGCAGCGGCTGGTCGGGGCGTTGCAGTTGACGCAGCCGCCGTCTCTGACTGAGGCCATCAGCCGTTGCGAGCCGTTGGCAAGCCGGCGGCTTCGTCCGACCCACAGCGGCCGCCCCGGCCCGTTGAACAGTGCGCCCTGCCAGGTGGTGTCGGCGGGTAGACGGTCGAGCACCGTGGCCGGCACGGGCCCGGTGTCGAGGATCTCGCATCGCCCTTCTGGATTGGTGCCGTCGAGAACTCCAATGTCGGCGACAACAACGACCGTGGTGGCCACCCGTCCGGGCTGCGGGGAAGATCCGGTGTTGTCGGGCGAATGTGAACTGGCCGCACCGAGGAGCCTCGCCACCGCGTCGCACCGGCGTTGTGCAGGCGTCCGGATGTCGTCTGGGCAACCGTCGCGGCCCCCGTCGCTTCGCCACAGCGCATCGGTCTCGGCATCGAG
>JAJCXX010000101.1 GCA_029263195.1 Acidimicrobiales bacterium | reverse complement strand
GCGATATCGCCCTCGTCGAGCGTGCGCGCTATCACCATCTCGGCTTCGCCGGTGTAGGTGACTGCTTCTGGCGATACGAGTTCAACTGTGAACATCGACTACTCCATCTGGTCCGATGAGACCGGAATCAGGCCTGGGCCTCGAGTTCGGCTGCCTTGCGCTCGGCCTCTTCCGCGCCGCCCACCATGTAGAAGGCCTGTTCGGGCAGGTGATCGAGCCCGCCGTCGAGCAGAGACTCGAACGAATCGATGGTCTCGCTGACAGGTGTGAAGATGCCGTCCTGGCCGGTGAAGGCCTTGGCCACGAACATCGGCTGCGACAAGAACTTCTGTACCTTGCGAGCGCGGTCGACAGTAATGCGATCCTCTTCCGACAATTCGTCGAGACCGAGAATGGCGATGATGTCCTGGAGTTCCTTGTAACGCTGCAGAACTTCCTGCACACGACGGGCCGTGTTGTAGTGGCGCTCACCCACGACCAACGGATCGAGAATGGTCGACGTCGAGGCCAGCGGATCGACCGCCGGGTAGATACCGAGAGCGGCGATGTCGCGGCTCAGCTCGGTGGTTCCATCGAAGTGGGTGAAGGAGGTGAACGGCGCCGGGTCGGTGTAGTCGTCGGCCGGCACGTAGACCGCCTGCAGCGAGGTGATCGACTTGCCACGAGTGGAGGTGATGCGTTCCTGGAGTTCGCCCATCTCGTCGGCGAGCGTCGGCTGGTAGCCCACCGCTGAAGGCATACGACCGAGAAGGGTCGAAACTTCCGAGCCGGCCTGCACGAACCGGAAGATATTGTCGATGAACAACAACACGTCCTGGTTCTCGACGTCGCGGAAGTACTCGGCCATGGTGACCCCCGACAGCGCCACACGAAGGCGAACGCCGGGCGGTTCGTCCATCTGACCAAACACCAGAGCGGCTTTGTCGAGCACGGTCGTGACGCCGTCGCCCATGACGGTCTCGCCCATTTCGATGAAGAGGTCGGTTCCTTCGCGGGTACGTTCACCCACACCGGCGAATACCGATACACCGCCGTGGTTGGTGGCCACACGGGTGATCATCTCGGTGATGAGCACCGTCTTGCCCACACCGGCACCACCGAACAATCCGATCTTGCCACCCTCTTTGTAGGGGGTGAGCAGGTCGATCACCTTCACGCCGGTCTCGAACATCTTCGACGACGGCTCGAGAGAATCGAACGAGGGGGCCGGCCGATGGATGTTCCAACGCTCGGGAGTGGTGAGACCGTCGGTGTCGAGGCAGTCGCCCATCACGTTCCAGATGTGACCGAGCGTCTCGGGGCCGACGGGCGCCTGCACGCCGTGACCGGTGTTGACGACTTCCACCCCACGGCGCAGACCATCGGTCGGCTTCATGGCGATGGCTCGCACCCGGCTGTCGCCGATCTGCTGGGCCACCTCGGCGGCAACCCGGGTGATGGCTCCGTCGACTTCAACGTTGAACTCGATCTGGGTGTTGATCTCGGGGAGGTGGCCGGGGGCGAACTCGACGTCGACCACTGGGCCGGCGATGCCGACGATGCGGCCGTTACTGAGATCGTTGTCGGTAATGGTCATGTTGGTGTTTCCTCAGGTCACGCCGGAGCGGCGTCGGATGAGAGTTCGGTCAGGATGGCGGGAAGGTCGTCGGAGTCGCCGCCGGAGCCCAAGGCTTCGGCGCCACTGACGATTTCCATGATCTCGGTGGTGATCGACGCCTGTCTGGCGGCGTTCATGTCACGAGAGAGTTTCGTGATCAGGTCTTCGGCATTGTCGGTCGCGGACTTCATGGCCCGCTGGCGGTTGGCGTGCTCGGAAGCGGCCGCGTCGAGCAGAGCCCCGAACAGTCGGGACTCCACATAGCGGGGAAGCAACGATTCGAGTACGGCCTCGGGCGATGGCTCGAATTCGAAGGAGGCCGCGGCTTCGGCCGATCCGCCACCTTCGGTGGCGATCGTCTCGGCGCTCGCCAGAGGCAGGAATCCACAGACGATCACAGTCTGCGTGCCCATTGAGACGAATTCGGTGTAGATCATCTTGATCTCGTCGACGTCGCCACTGATGAAGGCGTCGGACACCTCTTGAGCCACCTGGCGGGCATCTTCGTAGGTGGGATTGTCGCTGAAACCCTGGAATGAGTGATCAATCCGGTATTTGCGGAATCGGAAGTAGCCGGCTGACTTCTTGCCAATGCAGAACAGCGAGTAGGTCTTGCCCTCGGTCTGGTCGGCCATGAGCTCCCGCTCGGCTGCCTTGATCACGTGCGAGTTGTAGCCGCCTGCGAGGCCGCGATCGGCCGTGATCACGATGTAGCCGACCTTCTTGACGTCTTCGGCCTCACGCAGGAGAGGATGGTCGACCTCGGCGCCGCCGGCCGCCAAGTTCTCGATCACGCTGGTGATGCGTCGTGAATAGGGCCGCGAGGCATCGGCACGCTGCATGGCCTTGACCACGCGGGTGGCGGCGATCAGTTCCATGGCGCGCGTGATCTTCTTGGTCGACTGGATACTGCTGATCCTGCGACGAAGTTCGCGCTCCTTGCCACCCGGCATCGATCAGTCCTCGTCCCGCGAGGTGTGAATCTCGGGAAGCGTGGTGTCGGCATCGACGACCAACTCGGTTGCCTCTCCCTGGGGCTCGGCGTCCGGCTCGTCGACGTCGGCGAACTCCGAAGGAGTGAACTGCTCGGCGAACTCAGCGATCTTGGTCTCGAACGCATCATCATCGGCAATGCCGCCGGTGTCGCGAATCGTCGCCATGATGTCGGACTCGCGAGAGCCGAACCAGTCGTGGAGTTCGGCCTCGAACCGCGACACGTCCTCGACCGGGATGGCATCAAGGAAGCCTCGAGTGCCGGCAAAGATCGACAGGGTCTGCTTCTCCACCGGAAGCGGGCTGTTGACGCCCTGCTTCAGGAGTTCGGTGAGTCGGTAACCACGTTCGAGCTGTGCAGCCGAGACTGCGTCGAGATCAGAGCCGAAAGCGGCGAACGCCTCGAGCTCACGGAACTGCTGCAGATCGCCCTTGAGCGTGCCCACAGCGGCCTTCATGGCCTTGACCTGGGCGGCCGAGCCGACCCTCGATACCGAGATGCCGACATCGATGGCCGGGCGGATACCCGACTTGAACAGGTCGTCCTGCAGGAAGATCTGGCCGTCGGTGATCGAGATCACGTTGGTCGGGATGAACGCCGACACGTCGCCGGCCTTGGTCTCGATGATCGGCAGTGCCGTCAACGAGCCGGCCCCGAGATCGTCGGAGAGCTTGGCCGCACGTTCGAGCAGGCGGCTGTGGAGGTAGAAGACGTCGCCGGGATAGGCCTCGCGGCCCGGCGGGCGACGCAGCAGCAGCGATACCTGACGGTAGGCCTCGGCCTGCTTGGAAAGGTCGTCGTAGACGATGAGAGCGTGCTCACCGTTCTCCATCCAGTGCTGTCCCATGGCGCAGCCGCCGTAGGGGGCAAGGAACTTGTAGGGCGCAGGGTCAGATGCCGGCGCCACCACCACAGTGGTGTAGTCCATGGCACCGAGTTCGGCGAGGGTCGCAACGGCCTGGGCTACGGTCGAGGCCTTCTGACCGATCGCCACGTAGATGCAATTGACCCCCAGACCCTTCTGATTCAGGATCGTGTCGAGGGCAATGGTGGTCTTGCCGGTCTTGCGGTCGCCGATGATCAGCTCGCGCTGGCCACGACCAATGGGAATCAGCGAATCGATGGCCTTGATGCCGGTCTGCATTGGTTCGTGCACCGGCTTGCGGCCGAGGATGCCAGGCGCCTGGATCTCCATGCGGCGTGGCTGCACGTTGGTGAGGGGGCCCTTGCCATCGATCGGTTCGCCCAGCGGGTTGACGACGCGACCGAGCAGCCCGTCGCCGACCGGCACCGACAAGATGTCGCCGGTGGCGACCACTGCTTGTCCTTCCTCAATTCCCTCGACGTCGCCGAGTACCACGGCGCCGATCGATGATTCGTCGAGGTTGAGGGCCAGTCCGATGACACCGTTTTCGAAACGGAGCATCTCGTTGACGGCGGCGTCGGGGAGTCCCGACACGCGTGCAATTCCATCACCCACCTCGAGCACGCGACCAACGGTCGTCTGCTCGAGGCTCGGAGCGAACCCTTTGAGGTTGCTCTGGATTGCAGCGGCGATATCCGCTGTATTGATCGTGAGTTCAGCCATCTTTGGTCGTTTCTTCCTCGGACTGCGAAGGGTTCGTGTGGGTATCCCACACGTGGGGCTTTAGCGGAAGCTCTCGCGGAGCTGGTTGAGACGGTGCCTGACGCTTCCGTCCATCACGTCGTCGCCGATCTCGGTGACGAGACCGCCGAGAACGGACGGGTCGATGATGACTCGAACGTCGACATCGGTACCGGTAGAGGACTTGATGGCCGCGGCCAGGCGGGACTTCTGATCGTCGGACAATTCGACGGCCGATCGCACCCGGGCGACAGCACGGTTGCGCGAAGCGGCACGACGTTCGATCACAGAATCGATGATCACCGGCAGGTCGCCGCCGCGGCCGGCGGCCACGATCATCGACACCGCAGCGTTGGTGACCGCCGACGCCTTCTGCGACAGCAGGTCTTCCACGATTTGCTGTCGGCGTTGAATCGGAACCTGCGGATCGGAAAGCGTGTTGATCAGGTCATCGTTGCTGCGTAGAGCGGCCGCGAAACGGAAGAGTTCGTCTTCGACCGTGTCGCTTTCACCCTCGGCAGCGGCAACCGCCAAGACGGCGTCGGCGTAGCCGTCGATGCGGTTGTCAGCCATTGGTGCTCGCCACCTCGTCGATGTAGGCATCGACCAGTGAACGCTGAGCCTCGGCATCGAGGTTGGCTCGCACGACACGTTCGGCCGCACCGACCGCGATCTGCGAAACCTCGGCCCGAAGATCGGCAAGAGCCTGGACGCGTCCGGCTTCGATGTCGGCGGCGGCCCGCTCACGCATCTCTGCGATGTCGGACTCGGCACGCGTGGACAGATCGGCCTTGAGCCGATCAGCCTGCGAGCGAGCCTCGTCGATCAGGGCCGCGCCTTCCGCCTTGGCACCGGCTAGCTCGGCGGCATGGTCGGACTTGATCTGCACGGCCTCCGACTTGGCCTGGTCGGCTGCGTCGAGGTCGTCGCGAATCTTGTCGGCTCGTTCATCCATCGCACCGCGAACGGCCGGGAATCCCTTGGTGACCATGAAGAACAGCAGCACGAGGAATGCGCTGCCACCCCAGATGATCTCATTGACTTCGGGGATGATCGGGCTCGGGGCCTCGATACAACTCTCGAGGTCGTCCTCGAACTTCACGAGTTCCTCGTGATGGTCTTCCTGCTCGAGGACCTCAATGAGAGCGTCCACGGACCCGAACTCGTGCCCGGCCTCGGTGAGCTTTTCGAACGCGCAGGAGCCGATCGTCTCCGACGCAAGGGCGGGTGCGGCCTGCACCACCACCACAGCCCCGGCTATCACGGCTACGGCGGCGAACTGCCGAATCCTTCGTGTCATGGGTTCTGCCTTTTGGTAGATACGGATTTCTTGATGCTCAGGGAAGGAGCAGGATGAAGACCACGAAGCCGATGAGGGCCAGGGCTTCGGTGAATGCGATGCCGAGGAACATGGTGGTTCGCACCATGCCAGCCGACTCGGGCTGACGGGCCATGGCGGTGATGGCGTTGCCAACAACCATGCCGATACCGATGCCGGGACCGATCGCCGCCAGGCCGTAACCGAGGCCGGCGCCAATTGCTTTGAGGCCTTCGCGGACCTCTTCGGGACCCGTCTGTGCCAGAACGTTGAGCACTTTCTTCTCCTAGTTTTCGGTTTCTAGTGTTCGGGATGAATGGATCCGCCGATGTACACGGCGGTGAGAATGGTGAAAATGAAGGCCTGAAGGAACGAAACGAGAATCTCGAATCCGGTCATCAGGATGAGCATCGGCCAAGAAAGGCCGATGGCGCCGACCCAGCCGAGTCCACCAGCCTCGAACATGGTGGCCGACAAGATGGCGAAGGTCACGAGCAGAAGGTGACCGGCGACCATGTTGGCCCAGAGCCGGATCGCCAGCGAGAACGGACGAACCACGAAGGTCGACACCAACTCGATCGGTGTGACGATGAGGTAGAGAGCCTTCGGCACACCAGGTGGGAACAACGAGTTCTTGAGGTAGCCGCCCAGGCCCTGCGCCTTCACGCCGAGAACGTTGTAGATCACCCACACCAGTAGAGCGAGCGTGATCGGCATCGCCATGCGGCTGTTGGCCGGGAACTGCAGGAACGGAATGACTTCGGTGATGTTCGAAAAGAGAATGAAGAAGAACATCGTCGTCAGGAACGGGACATACTTCTTTCCTTCGGATCCAATGGTCTGCATGACGACAGACTCTTCGATGAATTGGATTCCCGATTCAGCGACGTGCTGTACGCCGGCCGGAACGAGCGTCTCGTGCTTGCGACCCGCCAAGGCGAAGATCAACATCGTGACGATTGTGGCCCCGAGGTAGATGAGCGCTGTCTTGTTGACGGCGTAGGGGGTGCCTTCGAACCAGATGGCCGGCCACTGAAACAGATGGCTGACCGGTGGAAAGTCGAGAGCGAGTACGTTCATTCTGAGCGCTCCGCGTTGGAATCGTTGGGGGCAAGGACTGAGTGGCCGGGCTTCAAGCCGGGGTGAGCCAACGACGCTGCTACGTGCTGGGTCTCCCACATGAGCAACCCGAGGTGGGTAACCAGAAGACTTATGGCGAACGGTACGACATCGAACCATCCGCTGTGACGAATGGGTAGCACGACCGCCGTGATGGTCGCCAAACGGGCGATGTATCCGCCCATGACCGCTCCCATGAGAGCGGCGGGTGAGATCTTGGCGGCCCAGGTGATTATGGCGGCACCAACCACGAAGTTGGCGGCCACGAACACCAACGCAAGCGACGCTGACCAAAGCCCGGCCCAACCCCAGAAGGCGGCGCTGACCGCGATCATCAAGGGCGAGACGATCGCCACCCGTACCGCCAGATCACGAGCCACGTCGCGCTCGGGCGTAGCCGCCTCGGCCTCGGTGAAGGCAGCCATTCGATCAACCATTGGCGAGATCGTTGCGGTAGCGGGAACGACGCTCTTCGAGCAGTTCGTCCATGGACGAGACGTAGTTGGTGTAGAGCTTCCACACGCCGTAGGCGAGGGCGATCAACGCCAACACGAGGGTGAATACCGGGAAGAGATCGAGCTTCTTATCGAGGTACCAACCCAGGAGTCCGAAGATGACCGGATTGGCGATGAGCTCGAATGATGCAGAAAATGTATCACCAGCACCGTTGCGTAGCTCTCGTTGCTCGCGGTCGGTCATCGTTGTGGGTCCTCGGCCCGAGACGAGCAGCATTACGCTCGTGAATCGGTGCACAATCTATGGAGAACGGCCGCATCGCGCAACCCGAATCGGCAACCATCTCTCATTCGACGCCCGCTTCTGCCGAATGTCAGATCGTACGACGGGTGTTGCGGTTTTTTCGTACCGCGTCACCATCCAGGTTCGAGAGGAAGCAAGTGATCTCCATCCAGACTCGGCAGACTGGTGCCATCGTGAAGATAGGCGCCATAGCCACAGCACTTGCGGTCGTTCTGGCCGTCGCCGCGCCGGCCGCCGCCGATATCAAGCCGCCTCTGTGGACAGCGACGCCCCTCCCCGAATCGGCCAACGAGCCGGGCACGATCTCAGTGACCGGTAGCGGCTGTGGCCCGAGTGGCGCCGTGATCTTCAGCCACGACTTCGCGATCGATGGCGATCCCGGCGAGGCCGTGACCGGCCAAGAATGGATTTCCGACTCCAACGGCACTTGGGAAGTGTCGGACTTCGCCTTGAATTACTCCTCGGCCGACGCCAACCTCGGTTACCTGGTCGCCGACACCGGATTCCCCGA
>JAJCXX010000100.1 GCA_029263195.1 Acidimicrobiales bacterium | reverse complement strand
ATGGAACGAGTCGTGCGTGAGCGCATGACAACCCAGGACGTCGAGGCCATCACTCCCCAGACCCTCATCAATATCCGACCTGTGGTCGCGGCGATCAAGGAGTTCTTCGGAACCTCGCAGCTCTCGCAGTTCATGGATCAGGTGAATCCCCTTTCGGGACTCACTCATCGCCGTCGGCTCTCGGCTCTCGGGCCGGGTGGCCTGAGCCGCGAGCGCGCTGGCTTCGAGGTCCGAGACGTTCACTTCTCCCACTACGGCCGCATGTGTCCGATCGAGACCCCCGAGGGTCCCAACATCGGTTTGATCGGTGGCCTGGCGAGTTACGCGCGAGTCAACCTCTTCGGTTTCATCGAGTCGCCCTACCGCAAGGTGATCGACGGTGTCGCCACCGACCAGATCGTCTACCTCACTGCCGATGAGGAAGAGGAGTTCGTTGTTGCGCAGGCCAACGCCCGAATCGACGACAAGGGTCGGTTCCTCGACGACCGTGTTTTGGTGCGCAGGTCGCCCCAGGCCGCGTCGCTGAAGGATCTGCGGCTGCAGCTCGAGCAGGAAGTGTTCTTCGGTGCCACCACCGAGATCTCCTCGGTACCCCCCGCCGAAGTCCAAATGATGGACATCTCGCCCAAGCAGATCATCTCGGTCGCGACGGCACTGATCCCGTTTCTCGAGCACGACGACGCCAACCGGGCGCTCATGGGCGCCAACATGCAGCGACAAGCCGTGCCTCTGCTGCGAGCCGAGTCGTCCTACGTCGGTACCGGCATCGAGCAGCGATGTGCTTCCGATGCCGCCGACATGCTTTCCGCCGAGGACGACGGAACAATTCTCGAGCTCGATGCCGATCACATGGTGATCGACTACAAGAAGCTCGGCACTCAGAACATCAGGTTCAAGAAGTTCGAGCGGTCCAACCAGGACACCTGCATCACCCAGAAGCCCCGTGTTCGCCAAGGCGACAAGGTCAAGAAGGGCGATGTGCTGGCTGATGGCCCGTCCACCGACGGCGGCGAACTGGCACTCGGCAAGAACCTCATGGTCGCCTTCATGCCTTGGCATGGCTACAACTTCGAGGATGCCATCATCTTGTCGGAACGTTTGGTCAAGGACGACGTCCTCACCTCGATCCACATCAAGGAACACGAAGTCGACGCCCGAGACACCAAGCTCGGCCCCGAAGAAATCACCCGCGACATCCCCAACCTGAGCGAGGACATCCTCGCCGATCTCGACGAGCGCGGAATCGTGCGCGTCGGTGCCGAGGTCGGTCCCGGCGATGTGTTGGTCGGAAAGGTCACCCCCAAGGGCGAAACCGAGCTGACCCCCGAGGAACGACTCCTTCGGGCGATCTTCGGTGAGAAGGCTCGCGAGGTGCGCGACACCTCGATGAAGGTCCCCCACGGCGAGACCGGCAAGGTCATCGACGTCAAGGTCTTCAGCCGCGACGATGCCCACGAACTGACCCCCGGGGTCAACCAACTCGTGCGTGTCTACGTCGCTCAAAAGCGGAAGATCAGCGTTGGCGACAAGCTCGCCGGCCGCCACGGCAACAAGGGCGTGATCTCCCGAATCGTTCCCATCGAGGACATGCCTTACAACGCCGACGGCCAGCAGGTCGACATCATTCTCAACCCGCTCGGTGTTCCGTCTCGTATGAACATCGGCCAGGTGCTGGAAGCCCACTTGGGCTACTGCGCCCGCTGGGGTTGGGATCTCGACGGCAAGAAGGTCGGCGTCACTCCAATCAGCGGCACCGAAAACAAGACCCGTCCGGCCACCCAGCCGGCCACGTTCGTAGCGACACCGGTGTTCGACGGAGCCAAGTGGGACGAACGCGAGTTGGCCGGCGACAAGCCGGTCATCGTCGACATTCTCAAGAACCTCAATCCCGAGAGCGCCGACGGCGAGACCCGCCTGATCCAGGCCGACGGCAAGCAGGTTCTGTTCGACGGTGCCACCGGCCAGCCTTACGACAACCCCATCATGACGGGCTACGTATACATCCTGAAGCTGCACCATCTGGTCGACGACAAGATCCATGCCCGTTCCACCGGGCCGTACTCGATGATCACCCAGCAGCCCCTGGGTGGTAAGGCTCAGTTCGGTGGCCAGCGCTTCGGCGAGATGGAGGTGTGGGCCCTCGAGGCCTACGGAGCCGCCTACTGCCTGCAGGAGCTGCTCACCATCAAGTCCGACGACGTTCTCGGCCGTGTGAAGGTCTACGAATCGATCGTCAAGGGCGAAAACATCCCAGAGCCGGGAATCCCGGAGAGCTTCAAGGTTCTCATCAAGGAAATGCAGGCTCTGTGCATCAACGTCGAGGTTCTCTCGCACGACGGTCAAGAGATCGAGATGCGTGAACTCGACGAGGAGACATTCCGTACCGTGGCCGAGCTGGGCATCGACCTGCAGCGACCCGAACGCGGAAGTGACGAAGAAGATGCAGCCCGCGCCGCCGCTCGCGCGGCTCGCGTCTGATACCGGCGACGACGAAGGACTAAGGAACAAAATGCTCGACGTCAATGACTTCAGTACCCTGAAAATTGGACTTGCCACCGCTGACAGCATCCGCATGTGGTCCAACGGCGAGGTCAAGAAGCCGGAGACCATCAACTACCGCACCCTCAAGCCCGAGAAGGACGGACTCTTCTGCGAGAAGATCTTCGGTCCGACCAAGGACTGGGAGTGCTCGTGTGGCAAGTACAAGAGGGTCCGTTTCAAGGGCATCATCTGTGAGCGCTGTGGCGTGGAAGTCACTCGTTCGAAGGTTCGCCGCGAACGCATGGGCCACATCGAGCTCGCCGCTCCTGCCGTCCACATCTGGTACCTGAGGGGTACCCGGTCCTGGCTGGCTTACCTGCTGATGGGGAGCACCCCGAAGCAGGAACTCAAGGCCAAGATGCTCGAGAAGGTCATCTATTTCGCAGCCAATCTGGTCGTCGATGTCGACCAGGAACGTCGCGACGAAGATCTCGCCAATCTCGAAGTTGAGGTGGCCGCTGAGCGCGATGCCATCGATCACGACATGGAGATCGACCTGGCTCGTCGTCACGAAGAGCTCGAGTCGGAGTTGGCGCAACTCGAAAAGGAGAAGGCCAAGGACACCGAGCTGCGGGCCTGCCGTCGCACCGCCGACAAGGACCTCGCCGAGATTCGCGAACAGTTCGAGTACGAGAAGGAAATCCTCGACCGGGCATGGGAAGAGTTCAAGAGTCTGTTCCCGCGTCAGATCATCGAAGACGAAATGCTGTGGCGTGAACTTGAGGATCGCTGGGGCGACTACTTCGAGGGCGGCATGGGTGCCGCCGCAATTGCCCAGCTCGTCGAGAGCCTCGACTTCGACGAAGAGGAGCGCGTCCTGCGTTCCCAGATCGACCCGCCCGAAGGCGAGAAGGGGCTTTCAGCCCAGCGCCGTCAGAAGGCCATCAAGCGCCTCAAGATCGTGGCCGCGTTCAATCGGCGCGACGAGCACGAACGTCGGATCAACGACCCCCGGGCCATGATCCTCGACGTGGTGCCGGTGATTCCCCCGGACCTGCGTCCGATGGTTCAGCTCGACGGTGGTCGTTTCGCCACCTCCGACCTCAACGATCTCTACCGTCGGGTCATCAACCGCAACAACCGGTTGAAGCGCCTTCTCGATCTCGGAGCCCCCGAGATCATCGTCAACAACGAAAAGCGAATGCTGCAGGAAGCCGTCGACGCGTTGTTCGACAACGGCCGTCGTGGCCGCCCCGTCACCGGGCCCGGCAACCGTCCGCTCAAGTCGCTATCCGACATGCTCAAGGGCAAGCAGGGACGTTTTCGTCAGAACCTGCTCGGCAAGCGCGTCGACTACTCCGGCCGTTCGGTCATCGTCGTCGGCCCGACGCTCAAGTTCCACCAGTGTGGTCTTCCCAAGATCATGGCGCTCGAACTGTTCAAGCCCTTCGTGATGAAGAAGCTGGTCGATGTCGAGCTGGCCCAGAACATCAAGTCGGCCAAACGCATGGTCGAACGCCGCCGCCCCCAGGTCTGGGAGGTGCTCGAAGACGTCATCAAGGAACACCCGGTGATGCTCAACCGTGCCCCGACCCTTCATCGTCTGGGAATCCAAGCCTTCGAGCCGGTCCTCGTCGACGGCAAGGCGATTCGCCTCCACCCGTTGGTGTGCACCGCATTCAACGCCGACTTCGACGGCGACCAGATGGCGGTCCACCTGCCGATTTCTACCGAGGCCCAGGCCGAGGCACGAGTATTGATGCTCTCCTCGAACAACATCCTCAACCCGTCCAACGGGCGTCCTCTGGTGACCCCGACCCAGGACATGATCATCGGTGCGTACTACCTCACCGAAGTCGTGGAAGATGGTGTCGGTGCCGGTCGAGTGTTCCGAGATTTCGATGAACTCAACCGTGCCTACGAGGCCGGTCTGGTGGGTCTCCACAGTGCGATCCAATGGCGTGGAAGCAAGTTCTTGCTGACCACCCCGGCCAATGGCAAGGCGGCCGAGTACGAAATGACTTCGGTTGGCCGCGTTCTTTTCAACGAGGCTCTTCCCGAGGACTACCCCTTCGTCAACACGGCTGTCCGCAAGAAGGAAATGTCCCAGATCGTCGATGATCTGGCCCGCACTTACGCCAAGAGTGTCGTAGCGGTATGCCTCGACGCGATCAAGAACATGTGCTTCGAGTTCGCCATGCAATCCGGTGTCACGATTTCGATCGACGACGTTCGTACCCCGAGCGAGAAGGCCGAGATCCTCAACCGCCACGAGAAGAAGGCCGAGAAAATCGAGCAGCAGTTCCGTCGCGGCATCATCACCGATGGTGAGCGCCGCCAGATGGAGGTGGAGGTCTGGTCCGAAGCCACCGAGGAAGTCACCGCTCGTATGAAGGAAGGCCTCGAGGCCGACGACTTCAACCCGGTCAACATGATGGTGAGCTCGGGTGCCCGCGGAAACATGATGCAGGTACGCCAAATCGCTGGTATGCGTGGCCTGGTGGCCAACCCACGTGGCGACATGATTCCCCGCCCGATCAAGAGCAACTTCCGTGAAGGACTGAAGATGCTCGAGTACTACATCGCCACGCCTGGTGCCCGTAAGGGCCTGGTCGATACGGCGTTGCGTACCGCCGACTCGGGTTACCTCACGCGTCGACTGGTCGACGTCGCCCAGGAGCTCATCATCAACGATGAGGATCCTTTCGAGCGACCGGGAGCCGTTCGTGGCATCTGGATCGATGACGTGATGCCCGAAACGGCCAACAAGCGAACCCACCTCGAGTCGAGGCTTCTGGGACGGGTTCTGGCCGACTCGGTCGAACTCTCCGACGGCACGGTCTTTGAAGCCGGCCTGATGGTCAGCGAGGCCGACATGTATCGCCTCCGCGACGACAAGACGATCAATCGTGTGCGAGTTCTTTCGCCCCTCACCGACGACAGCCAGGCTGGCATCTCCGCCAAGTCCTACGGCATGTCGCTGGCCACCGGCGGCGACATCGAAGTCGGCGAGGCCGTTGGGGTCATCGCTGCTCAGTCGATCGGCGAGCCCGGCACCCAGCTAACCATGCGTACCTTCCACACGGGCGGTGTTGCCGGAGCGCAGGACATCGCCGGTGGTCTCCCTCGCGTTGTCGAGTTGTTCGAGGCCCGTACTCCGAAGGGGAAGGCCACGCTGGCCCGCACCACCGGAGTCGTTCGTGTCGGCGAAGACGACGGCCGCGGCCGAGACGTTGTGATTGTCGGCGACGATGGCGAAGAAGACGCCTACACCATCCCGTCCGGCGCCCGCCTCGAGGTGGTCGACGGAGCCGAGATCCACGCCGGCGATGCACTGGTCGAAGGGGCCCGCGATCCCAAGGAACTCCTCGAGATCAGGGGAGTGCGCGAGACCCAGCAGTATCTGGTGACTGAAGTCCAGAAGGTCTACCGCGATCAGGGTGTGTCGATTCACGACAAGCACATCGAGCTCATTGTGCGCCAGATGACCAAGCGAATCGTGATCAACGACCCGGGCGACACCGAGTTTCTCCCGGGCTTCCAAGTCGATCAGAAGACATTCGCCGACACCAACCGTCGTGTGGTCGAAGACGGCGGTCGTCCCGCCGAAGGCCGGCCACAATTGATGGGCATCACCAAGGCGTCTCTCGCCACCGAGTCGTGGTTGTCAGCGGCTTCGTTCCAGGAGACCACTCGTGTGCTCACCGAAGCGGCCATCGAGTCCAAGAGCGATTCGCTTCAGGGACTCAAGGAGAACATCATTCTCGGCAAACTGATCCCGGCCGGCACCGGAATCGGTGAATACCGGAGCTTCAAGACCCATGCTCCGGAATACGAACCAGTCGAGTACTACTCGACTGCCGACGAAGATCAGGATCTCGCCGATTGGCTGGCCGGACGTACCGAATCAGCCGGTGGTGCCGACGTGCTGGCCTATCCGAGTGGCGACTCGGCCGGCGCCTGACCACGAGCTCGGTTCTGATTGTCGTCGTCCTGTGATCATCGTCGCTGAGGGTTGAGGTTCGTACATGTGTCTCGTATGCTTCTGCGCCGGTGATTTCGCGCCACTGTGTTCGCCACACCGTGCATTTCATCAAGATCGAATCCAAGGAATCTGAGGAATTTTCGTGCCCACGATCCAGCAGTTGGTCCGCAAGGGCCGCCAGTCGAAACGACGCAAGGAGGCGACTCCCGCGCTGAAGGGTGCTCCACAGCGTCGCGGAGTGTGCACTCGTGTCTATACCGCCACGCCGAAGAAGCCGAACTCTGCTCTTCGTAAGGTCGCCCGTGTGCGCCTCACCAGTGGTGTCGAGATAACGGCATACATCCCGGGCGAGGGTCACAACCTTCAGGAACACTCCATCGTGCTGGTGCGCGGTGGTCGTGTGAAGGATCTTCCGGGTGTGCGCTACAAGATCGTCCGCGGCACCCTCGACACGTCCGGTGTGCGCGATCGCAAGCAGGCCCGTAGTCGCTACGGCGTCAAGAAGGAGGGCTGACGTGCCTCGTAAAGGGCCGGCCCAGCGCCGCGAACTCAGTCCCGATCCGATCCACAACTCGGTGTTGGTGACCCAATTCATCAACAAGGTGCTCCAGCGCGGTAAGCGCAGCCTCGCCGAGCGCATCGTCTACGACGCGCTCGCGATCGTGGAGACCAAGACCGGCGCCGAGCCGGTGAGCACCCTCAAGCGCGCTGTCGACAACGTCAAACCACAGCTCGAGGTCCGCAGTCGCCGCGTCGGTGGTGCCACCTACCAGGTGCCGGTCGAGGTTCGTCCTCGTCGTGCCTCGACTCTCGCTGTGCGTTGGCTGGTCGGGTTCTCCCGAGATCGTCGTGAGCGCTCGATGTCCGAACGGCTCGCCAACGAGATTCTCGATGCCAGCAACGGCATCGGTGGCGCGGTGAAGCGCCGCGAAGACCTCCAGAAGATGGCCGAAGCAAACAAGGCGTTCGCCCACTACCGCTGGTAGTCACCGGGCAAACCTTTCCACCTGACCTCTACAGAATCCCCACGACCGGGCCATTCGCCCGGTCGTGATGTGTCCGCCACCACAGCACAAACGCGAGGCGCCTCCGGGCGCGACCCAAGGAAATGAACATGGCTGAGAATGAGAAGCGCTACTCGCTCGACCGAACCCGCAACATCGGGATCATGGCCCATATCGACGCGGGCAAAACCACGACAACCGAGCGGATCCTCTACTACACCGGCCGGTCCTACAAGATCGGTGAGGTCCACGATGGCGCGGCCACCATGGACTGGATGGAGCAGGAACAAGAGCGCGGCATCACCATCACCTCGGCGGCAACCCACTGCATCTGGGACGACCACCGCATCAACATCATCGATACTCCCGGCCACGTCGACTTCACGGTCGAGGTCGAGCGTTCGCTTCGAGTGCTCGACGGCGCCGTAGCTGTGTTCGACGGCGTTGCCGGCGTGGAGCCCCAGACCGAGACGGTGTGGCGTCAGGCCGATCGTTACAAAGTGCCGCGTATGTGCTTCGTCAACAAGATGGATCGCACCGGCGCCGATTTCTACTTCGTGCTCGACACCATCAAGGAGCGCCTCACCGACAAGGTTGCAGTCATGCAGCTTCCGATCGGTGCAGAGTCCGACTACCAAGGCGTGGTCGATCTGGTGAAGATGAAGGCTCTGGTCTGGCGAGGCGAAGATCTCGGTGCCAGCTGGGACGAGATCGACATTCCCGCCGATCTGGCCGACGACGCCGAGCTCTACCACCAGGAACTTCTCGAAGTCGCCGCCGACTACGACGAAGATCTCATGATGAAGATTCTCGAGGACGAAGAGATCTCCGAAGATCAGGTCAAGGCCGCCATCCGCAAGGGAACCCTTGCCGGTGAGATCGTGCCGATCCTCAATGGCACCGCCTTCAAGAACAAGGGTGTGCAGCCGCTGCTCGACGCCGTTGTTGACTACCTTCCGTCGCCGCTCGATGTTCCGCCGGTCACCGGCGAGGACCCCAAGACCGGCGCCGAGCTGAGTCGCAAGGCCGACGACAGCGAACCGTTCGCGGCCTTGGCATTCAAGATCGCCACCGACCCCCATGTCGGTCGCCTCACCTTCTTCCGTGTCTACAGCGGCCATCTCGACAAGGGCAGCCAGGTTCTCAATACCCGCACGTTCAACAAGGAGCGGATGGGTCGCATCCTCGAGATGCACGCCAACAACCGTGTCGACAAGGACGCGGTCTTCACCGGCGACATCGCCGCCGGCATCGGCATCAAGAACACCCGCACCGGCGACACGCTGTGTGATCCGTCGAACGCCATCACGCTCGAAAACTTGGACTTCCCCGACCCCGTTATCCACGTGGCGGTCGAACCGAAGACCAAGTCCGATCAGGAGAAGATGGGAGTCGCTCTCATGCGCCTCGCCGAAGAGGATCCCACCTTCCAGGTTCGCACCGACGAAGAAACCGCCCAGACGATCATCGCCGGCATGGGTGAACTTCACCTCGAGGTGCTGGTCGATCGAATGATGCGTGAATTCAAGGTCGAGGCCACCGTCGGCAAGCCGCAGGTCGCCTACCGCGAGACCATCACCCGTACGGTCGACGAGTACACCTACACCCACAAGAAGCAGACCGGCGGCACCGGCCAGTTTGCTGTTCTCACCGCGACCCTCGAGCCCAACGCGGGTGGGGGCTACGAATTCGAGAGCAAGATCTCCGGCGGCTCGATTCCCAAGGAATACATCAAGCCGGTCGACGAAGGCGTCAAGGCCGCCATGAGCAATGGTGTGCTCGCCGGCTTCCCAACGGTCGACATCAAGGTCACCCTCGTCGACGGCAAGACCCACGACGTCGACTCGTCGGAAATGGCGTTCAAGATCGCCGGCAACGCCTGGTTCCGCGATGTCGCCCCCAAGGCCAAGCCGGTGCTGCTCGAGCCGGTGATGGGCGTCGAAGTAGTGACCCCCGACAACTTCCTCGGCGATGTCGTGGGAGATTTGAACTCCCGACGCGGTCAGGTGCAAGGCACCGAGCAGCGCGGAAACAACCAAGTCGTGGAAGCATTGGTGCCGCTATCCGAGATGTTCGGATACAGTACCGATCTGCGTTCACGCACGCAGGGACGGGCTACGTACACGATGCAATTTGAGTCGTACAAGCCCACCCCGGCAAGCGTGCAAGAAGAGATCGTCGCCCGCGTTCGCGGCGAATGATCGTCCTGCGGTTCCAATCGAGAAGCTAACGAGGAATAGTCATGGCCAAGGAGAAGTTCGACCGGTCCAAGCCCCACGTAAATGTGGGCACGATGGGCCACATCGACCACGGCAAGACCACTTTGACTGCTGCCATCACCAAGGTGATGGCAGAAAAGGTCGAGGGGTCGGTGTTCACTGAATTCGCCAATATCGACAACGCGCCCGAAGAGCGCGAGCGCGGTATCACGATCAATGTCTCGCACGTCGAGTACGAGACACCCAATCGTCACTACGCCCACGTCGATATGCCGGGTCACGCCGATTACATCAAGAACATGATCACCGGTGCCGCTCAGGTCGACGGTGCGATTCTTGTCGTGTCGGCCGCTGATGGCCCGATGCCCCAGACCCGTGAGCATGTGTTGTTGGCGCGCCAGGTTGGCGTGCCGAAGATCGTGGTTGCCCTCAACAAGGTCGACATGGTCGACGACGAGGAACTCCTCGAACTGGTGGAGATGGAGGTTCGTGAGCTGCTCGACGAGTACGACTTCCCGGGCGACGACACCCCCATCGTGCACCTCTCCGCGCTGAAGGCCCTCGAAGGCGACGCCGATGCGGCTGCTGCCGTCGTTGACCTCATGGCGCAGGTCGACGAATACATCCCGACCCCCGAGCGCGACATCGACAAGCCGTTCCTCATGCCGATCGAGGATGTCTTCTCGATCACCGGTCGTGGAACCGTGGTCACCGGTCGTGTCGAGCAGGGCATCGTCAACACTGGCGATGAGCTCGAGATCGTCGGGATCAAGGACACCACCAAGACTGTCTGCACCGGCGTCGAGATGTTCCGCAAGTTGCTCGACGAAGGCCGCGCCGGCGACAACATCGGCGCTCTTCTCCGTGGCATCGACAAGGACGAGGTCCAGCGTGGCCAGGTGCTGTCCAAGCCCGGCAGCATCACCCCGCACACCAACTTCGAGGCGCAGGTCTACGTGCTGAGCAAGGACGAGGGTGGCCGTCACAAGCCGTTCTTCTCCAACTATCGCCCGCAGTTCTACTTCCGTACCACCGACATCACCGGCACCATCACCCTGCCCGAGGGCACCGAGATGTGCATGCCCGGCGACAACACCACGATGGAAGTCGAACTCATTCACCCGATTGCCATGGACGATGGCCTTCGGTTCGCCATCCGTGAGGGTGGGCGTACCGTGGGCGCCGGTTCTGTCACCAAGATCACCAAGTAAGGCTGACAATGGCTACAGGGCAGAAGATTCGGATCCGGCTGAAGGCCTACGACCACGAGATCATCGATCAGTCGACGAAGAAGATCGTCGAGACGGTGAAGCGGACGAACGCCACCA
>JAJCXX010000099.1 GCA_029263195.1 Acidimicrobiales bacterium | reverse complement strand
CCTCACATTGTTTCAGCGTCGCAGACCGAGGTGTGCGATGACTGCTCTGTACTGTTCGATGTCGTTGTCCTTGATGTAGTCGAGTAGACGACGTCGACGACCCACCAGCATCAGCAGGCCTCGCCGGCTGTGATGATCCTTTTTGTGGAACTTCAGATGCTCGGTGAGGTGAGTGATGCGCTCCGAGAGAAGAGCCACCTGGATCTCGGGAGATCCAGTGTCGTCCTCGGCGAGGTTGAATGCCTTGGCCATCTCGGCCATGGTTTCGGACTTGGGGCGCAGATTGACTGCCATTTGATTCCTTATCGAGGGTTTGGGACCCGGCTGTTCGCTCCGCAATGCGTGAGCAACAGCGGCGCCGCATCTAGCGACTTTTTCGGGGCCATCTTGTGATGAACAACCCGATCAGCCCACACGAGGCGAGCAGATCAAGGTTACCAGCGGTTGTGGATCACCCGGCGCGGGTCATCGCTCGAGGTCGAGCGACCAGTTTCCGGCGTCGTCCACGATCGTGACCACCAGGCGATGCTCGATTCCCGAGTTTTCCGTGGCGGTGCATCCAACGGTGTCGTTGGGCACCACCACTGCCACCGTGTCGTCGCACGTGACAGTCGACTCGACGCCCAAATCGGCCGACAACCGCTCGCCAGCGACCACCGCGACCTCGAGCAAATCGAGCAGAATCGCATCTGTCGACACGTTCACGGTGCCGTCACCGGCGATATCAGCGACGACCTCGACCTCTCGATCGGTGATAGTGACGGCACACCGGATCGAAGTGGCCTCCGAAGTGAGAGGTTCGGGACACGACACATCGGTGACCGAAGACGGGTCATCAGGCACGAGAGCGGCCGGAATGGCGTCGACGAGGGAGCCCATGTCGAAACCGGAATCGGGCTGGCTACAAGAACTTGCCACCAAAGCCGCAGCGAGTGCCGTTGTCAACGTCAGACGAAAGCCAGCCACGTGACCAGTCCCGCCTGCCCGACGTGATAGGTGATCATCACAGCAGGACGTCCGCCTGGTGTCGGCCCGACAAATCGGCCCCACCCGAGCAGCGCGTCCGACACGAAGAACGCAGCCCCTCCAACCGCCGCGACCACGATGCCCGTGGAGGCCGCCGCCACCGAGGTGGCCGACAGAGCGAACATGTACGCGACCACCGCAGCCGTCAGAAACCTGCCGTGGGTGCTCACCGCCCGCAGCACGGGAGGCATCACCATCGACCCAGCCACGGCCACGCCGGCGACCGCCACTAGAGCCGGGACCAATTGCATGTGGTCGGCGAACGCGACCACATACAGGATGTGGCCCACCAAGAACGCGAAGAGGCCGAGTTCGAATCGGGCGTCGGGAGTCATCAGTACCACGTCGCCGACCAACGACGCCCCCAGCGCCGCGATGACGACGCCCCGACTCACGTTGTCCGGGGCGTCGATCGCCAACGCCACCCCGATGAGGAAGATCATCACCATGGGCTTGGCAATGAACTCGATGCCGAGCCGATGGGTCGCCACGGCCCACCAATCGACCATGGCGACGGCCGTGGCTGCGAGCAGGAGAAGAACAGCAGTCTGGGTCATGACCAAGTCTCACACATCGGCAGAAACCGCATCGGCAAACGACACTCCATCGGTGATCATCGATTTGTAGCGCATCACATGGCGCGGACGATTGAAACCCACCACGCCCATGAGCCGATCAGACCGGCCGAAGAGCACAGCGAACCTTCGCTCATCGAAGCTCCCCGTGACCAATTGGGATCGGTCACCGGGCCGCACTCGACCGGCCATTTGGATCTTGCGGTCGTATTGGTCGGACCAGAACCAGGGAACCGGCGTGAATTCCGTCGCTTCATCGCCCGGGCCTTCGTGCATCAGGCGGAGCGCGGCGTGAGTGGCCTGCTCGATGGCGTTGTCCCAGTGCTCGACTCTCATCACCTCGCCGAATCGACGGTTGGGCCATCGGGCTACGTCGCCTGCCGCCACGACACCGGGCGCGGCCAGGCACGTCTCGTCGCACAAGATCCCATCGTCGACCGTGAGGCCCGATCCCCGAAGCCATTCGGAGTTCGGTATCGCACCGATACCCACCACTACGACGTCGGCATTCACCCGCGAACCATCGGAGAGCCTCACCGCCTCCACCCGTTCCGCCCCCTCGATCGCGTCCACTCCCACACCAGTTCGCAGGTCCACTCCCTGCTCGCGATGGATCTCGCCACAGATGGCGCCTATCTCGTCGCCGAGAACCCGACCCAGCGGGTTGCGCCCCGCCTCCACGACCGTGACGTCGATCCCGAGTGTCTTGATGGTGGACGCAACCTCGGCCCCGATGAACCCGGCACCGACCACCACCACCCGTGACGGCGAACGGTCGAGGTCGGCTCGCAGGCCGACCGCGTCGTCGAGGCTACGAAGCACGTGCAGGCCCGTCATCCGTTCGCCGCCGGGCAGAACGCGAGCGCGTGAGCCGGTGGTGATCATCAGCCCATCGACGACCAGACGCTCGCCGTCGGACAACTCCAGGACGCGGGAACTCAGTTCGAAGGACTCCGCCCGAGTCGACAACCTGGCTGCGACATCAAGTTCGCTGAGTTGTGCGGACCCGATAAGCGACGTTCGGTCGGCGGGCCATTCGCCGCTCAGGAACTGTTTGGAAAGCGGAGGACGGTCGTAGGGAAGATGGGCCTCTTCCCCGACCATCGTGATCGGGCCATCGAAGCCGTCGCGGCGCAACGCCTCAGCGCCCCGGAGGCCAGCGAGGGCGGCCCCCACGATCGTGACCGAGCGCGCGGTCACCTCTGACAGGGATCCGAGCCGGATCGACTCATCAGTCCTGGACGGAGATCGCCTGTTTGGGGCAACGGTTCACGCACTCGTCGACCTTGGAGCGATGCTCATCACCGGGGTTCTCGTCGAGGACGTAGAGGAAGTCGTCGTCGCGCACCTCGAACACCTCGGGCATGATCTGCATACAGACTGCGTTGCTCTCACAGAGGTCGTAGTCGACAACAATCTTCATGTCTCACCTTTCGCTCCCGGCTCCACGATCACCGGGTCCCGACATCATGCCCCATTGACCGGAGCCGTACGAACCGTCCGAGAACGCGATCTCGGTGTGATCACCCGACCTGATCGATGAGTCCTGCCAGCTCATCGAGGAGAGGCAGCACCACGTCGGGTCCGGCCGGCGGCAGCGAGAACACGACCCGTGAGATTCCGTGGTCTCGATATCGGGCGAGTTCGCTGGCGTCGCGGGGCGCACCGTAGGACGTCACTTCGATCTCAGAGGGGTCACGTCCGAACTTAGCCGCCTCTTCGGCCAGGCATCCGACCTGATCGAGGAGGTCGCCACCGCGGCCACCGATCGGGATCCACCCGTCGCCGTATCGGGCCGCTCGGCGCGCTCCCTGGGGGGCGGAGCCGCCAACATGGATCGGGGGGTGAGGCCTTTGCACCGGCTTGGGCCTGGACCAGATCGGATCGAAGTCGACAAGGTCTCCGTGGTATTCAGCCGGGTCGTCGGCCCAGATCGCCTTCATGGCCTCGACTCGTTCCCTCATCAGCTTGAATCGTCCCGGGAAGTCGAGGGTGCCGTGGTTGGCCATCTCTTCGGCGTTCCAACCGGCACCGATGCCGAACAGAAACCGACCGTCGGACACGAGATCGAGACTGGCGACCTGTTTGGCGGTGATGATCGGATCGCGCTCGATCACCAGACAGATCCCGGTGGCGATCTTGAGCGAGGTCGTCGCGGCAGCAGCAGCGGTGAGAACGACGAACGGATCCATCGCCTCGTAGTACATCTGGGGTAGCTCGTCGCCACCGGGCCACGGGCTCGATCGGTTGGCAGGGATGTGGGTGTGCTCGGCCACCCACAAAGACTCGAAACCTCGCTGCTCGGAGGCAACGGCCAGCTCCCCAGGGCTGATCGCATCGCCGGTCGGAAAGATGGCAACCCCGTAGTGCATGGTCGGTCCCTTCGGCGTCGTTGTCCAACTGTCGTAGTCGGTCGACTATGCGGCCGCAACCCTCTCGCTCACGACCCGACTCGAACCCGCCGACTTCATGGTTACCCCGTAGAGGCAATCGGCGGCTTCCATGGTGCGCTTCTGATGGCTCACGAGAAGCAACTGGGCGTCGGCTCGGAACTCCTCGACCAGCGACAAGAACCGATGAAGGTTGACATCGTCGAGGGCCGCTTCGACTTCGTCCATCACGTAGAACGGCGAGGGTCGGCTGCGGAACACCGCGAACAGGAAGGCCAGCGCCGTGAGGCTGCGCTCACCACCCGACAGAAGCGACAACTTCTTGACGTTCTTGCCCGATGGCTTCGCCGAGATCTCGATTCCGGTGTTGAGAAGATCGTCGGGAGTCGTCAGTTGGAGGGATCCGACACCACCGGGGAAGAGCGTCTCGAACAGCTGAGTGAAGTTGACCGCCACATCGGCGAACGCCGACGCGAAGACCGTGACGATCTCCTCATCGATCGACTTGATCACCCTCGAAAGCTCGCGCCTAGTGGAGCGAATATCGTCGAGCTGGCCCTGCAAGAAGGTGTGGCGCTCATGCAACGCGCTGAATTCCTCGAGAGCCAGGGGGTTGACCGGCCCCATGATGTCGAGCTCCGATTCCAGCATCTCGATTCGGCGACCTGGCAGAAGCTCTGCGTCGAGTGGCGGGCACGCTGCCGAAACGGCCACATCGGGGGCGATGCCGTGCTCGGACCGGAGTCGGTCGACAACTGCCTGCAGCGTGGTGCGGAGCTGGGCCTCCTCGACTTCGGAATGTGCCTCCAACGATCGGAGACCCTCGAGTCGGCGATCGGCCTCGGTGCGGTTGGAACGCAACGAGTCGAGTCGATTGGAGATGCTTTGCACAGCCTCGGACTGGAGACGCCGCTCCTCCCGCACCACGGCCAGGCGAGCGTCGATTCGGGCGGCACGGACCCGCACCGAATTCGAGAGTGCCTCCACCACGGCGGCACGCCGATCGAGGGAGATCCGCTGGTCGGTGGCGGCCTCCCTCTCGACTGCGTCGCGCTCCAAGCGACTTTCGATTTCGTTGAGCCGTCTGGTGAGAGACGATGCCCGCTCACGAAGTCCGGCGGCGCGCACCTCGAGATCAGTGCGCAGCGATCCGGTCGACATCGCCCTCCGCTCGATTTCGGTTCGCGCAACAGCGAGACGGCGACCGCTTTCGAGAATGTCGCTCTCGGCTGACTCGAGGCTCGGCAGTTCTGCTTCGAGCTCCGAAATCCGCCGGACTTCTCGGGCGACTCGCTGTGTGAGTTCTTCGAGACCGGGGCGAAGCGCCTCGGTCTCGGCGGTGATCTCGCGACGATCGGATTCCGACTTGACCAAGGCATCGGCGGTGGCTGCCAAACCGGACGCAATCTGATTGAGCTTGGCTGCCAGATCGGTCACACGGGTCTCGGCTGAAGCCAGCGCAACGGCGCATTCACTCAGCTTCGCCTCGGCCTCAGCACACCTGATGGTGGTGCTGTCGACGTTGGCCTCGGCCTCGGCGAGGGCTGCACCAGTGGCGCCGGTCGCTCCGCCACCGATCCGCCATCCCGATGGAGAGAAACGGTCGCCGTCGAGAGTGACCACTGTCGCCTGAGGTTGAGTGATCGATAGATCGGCCGCAGACCGCCAGTCTCCGGAGACGACAACGACATTGGCCAGCAGGGTGTCGAGCAATTCGTCGACACCTGGGTGGGTCCCGCGGACGTGGTCGCGTATGCGATCGCCAGATTCCGACGTATGGGCCGATCCCACCGAGCCGAGTGCCAGAACGGCTCCCGCTCCGTCGCCCCGGCTGAGCAGGGCCAGAGCCGACAACGCCGCTTCACGGTCGCTCACGACAACCACTCCGAGAGCGTCGCCTGCCGCCGATTCGAACGCGGCTTCCCATCCTTGGTCCACGGAGACGAGGTCGAGCAGCGTCCCGAGGACTCCGTCGATTCCGTCGAGGTGTTCGGCTCCGGATCGGGCCCGAGCCTCGTCGAGCGCCAATCCGAGGGCGTCCTTGCGGGCCGACCAGCGATCAAGTTCGGATCGAAGGTCAGATAGTTGATCGACCGCCAAGGTGTGGACGGCATCTGCATCGGCATGGCGGATCTCGGCGGCCTCGTGGGCCGACACCAGAGGTTCTTCCTCGTCGCGCATGGCTTGGGCCTCGGCCCGACGCTCGGCCGCGTCGGCCTCGAGCACCCGACGGCGATCGGCCAGCGCCGACATTCTGGCGTCGAGGGACTGGAGTTCGGCCTGCCCGCGCTCCGACGACTCCGTGAGGGCGCCCAATTCGCCTCTCGACTCCGAAGCTCTTCCACTGGGGACGGGAACTCCGTCGCCCCACTCGATAGTGAACTGTTGACGATCGCGTTGGAGCTGCGACTCGGAATCGGCGAGCCCCTGCATTTCGGGCTCGAGCAGCGCGAGCTGCTGTTCGACCTCGTTGGACTCCTCGCGACAACGGGCGGCCTGGCTCTCAAAATTGGCGATCACGGCCCGGTCGGTGAACGCCGAGCGTTCGCGTTCGACACCACGACCCCGTTCGACCAGCAGCGCCGAGAGGCCCCGACATCGCTCACGCAGGGATTCGAGCCTCACCAGGGTGTCGCCGAGATCGTGCCCTCCCTGATTGGAGAGCCGATGTTCGCTCTCGACGATCTCTGCTGATATCCGATCGAGTTGCTCGCGTGTGGATTTCACATCGTCGTGGGCGGCGGCCTTGGCGGCCGAGACCTCCTTGAGACGAGATCGCAAGTCGCTGATCTCGACGCCGGCGACGTGAACCCGGAGCAGGTTGAGCTCCTCGATCAGATCGCCGTGGCGGCGGGCGGCTTCCGCTTGCTTCTCCAACGGGCGCAGCTGACGACGGACCTCACGCATCAGATCCTTGACCCGGGTGAGATCGGTGTCGGTGGACGACAGGCGCCGCTCCGCGCGGTCCTTGCGCTTACGGTACTTGAGAACTCCGGCGGCCTCTTCGATGATTGCGCGGCGATCTTCGGGGCGAGCGTTGAGCACGGCGTCGATCTGGCCCTGCGAGACGATCACGTGTTGCTGGCGTCCCACTCCACCGTCGGAGAGCAACTCGGTGACGTCGAGCAGTCGGCAGGGCACTCCGTTGATGGCGTATTCGGACTCACCGGTGCGGAACAACGTGCGGGTGAGCTTCACCTCGTTGAACTCGACGGGCAGCGACCCCGATGAGTTGTCGATCGTGAGCGAAACCTCGGCCCGGCCCAACGCCGGCTTGGAGGTGGTGCCGGCAAAAATCACATCGTCCATCTTCTGGGAACGAACTGCCGACGGGGCCTGAGCACCCAGAACCCACGCGATCGCGTCGACGACGTTGGACTTGCCGCTGCCGTTGGGTCCGACGACGACGGTGACACCAGGCTCGAGATCGATCGAGGCCTGTTCGGCGAACGACTTGAATCCCTTGAGAGTGAGGTTCTTCAGGTGCACCGAATCTCCCTGACCATCCGCGCATCCATCTGACCCGCGAACAGTTCGCCCCTGACGCTAGCAACCGAAATTACATCTGTGTAGTACATGGCTTGGGGAAAGCCTGGGGAAATTGGGTGAATCGGCTCCCAACCGGCCCGAAACCGGCCCTTTCGTCCGCGCTCAGACCTGCGTGTCGCAGAAGTAGGTCCAAGATCCGCTGAACTTCGCCCGCTTGATCGGTCGACGACTCCGACCGCTCAGGTCGCCGTGTCGACCCCATACCTCGAGGTGTTCGCCGTAGTCGCCCGGTTTTCCGAACGGGTCGATGAACGGGCGAGCCTCGGTGGAAGTGCCGCGATACTTGATGGCATCGTGGAGGGTGCCGACCACGGCACGGTGGAGGCGTCGTATCTCCTGGCTCGACAGCAATTCGCTGCTGCGGTCGTAGCGGAGACCGGCGTGGTAGAGGATCTCGTCGGCGTAAATGTTGCCGATTCCCACCACGAAGGTCGGGTCCATGAGAAGGGTCTTGAGCTTGGCGGAACGCTCCAACAGCTCTCGTCCGAACACCGTCCACGAGACCGGTTCGTCGACAGGGTCGAGACCAAACGTCTCGATTTCGGGGAGTTCCTCGACCAGCGCATCGGAGTCGACGATGAACACATCGGATGTGCCCTCGGCGTCGACCAGGCGAAGTTGGCCGTGCTGCGTGAACGTGATCACGATCTCCGTATCGGGATCGGACTTGTCCTTGTTGGCGTGTCGGCGCAGCGAACCCGACGACCCGAGATTGATGACCATCGACGATTCCGAATCGAATGCGATGACCAGATACAGGCCAGCTCGAGAGACCCCGGTGATCTTCCAGCCCGCCAGTTGATCGGTGAACGACTTTCGGGTCTTGTAGCGACCCAGGACCTTCATGCTCGCAGCCTCGACAGACTTGACGCGCTTGGTCGCCAGGTCCTTGTCGAGGTCGCGCCGCACCGTTTCGATCTCTGGCAGTTCGAACATCTCAGTCTCCATTGTGTGTCGTTCCCGCATCCCATGCGTCTCTCGCGGCGCGTTGTTCGGCTTCCTTCTTGGAACTTCCGTCGCCGTGGCCT
Source organism: Acidimicrobiales bacterium (assembly GCA_029263195.1). Lineage (GTDB taxonomy): Bacteria > Actinomycetota > Acidimicrobiia > Acidimicrobiales > Aldehydirespiratoraceae > SZUA-87. Next base: position 64,068 of record JAJCXX010000099.1, on the reverse strand, counting down.
GTGACTTCGCTGCCGATGGTCACCTTGGCATGAAACCGCTTGTCGTGCTCCGGGCCCGTAAACGAGACTTCGTAGCGGGGCGCGACCAGTCCCTCTCTCGCGGCCATCTCCTGCAATCGGGTCTTGTAGTCGCTCTCGCCCGGCCGAAGAGCCGCCACATCGATCGATGGACCGAGTTGGCCGAGCACGAACTCGCGTGCCGGCTCCATTCCGCCGTCGGTGTAGATGGCTCCGATCACCGCCTCCACAGCGTCGGCCAGGATCGAGGGTTTCGATCGACCTCCGGACACGTCTTCCCCTCGACCAAGCCGAAGCGATTGGCCCAGGTCGAGTTCGTCACCGACCAACGCCAAACTTGCCGAACTCACCACCGCGGCTCTGGTCTTCGCGAGCATCCCCTCCGGAAGATCGGGGAAGCGATTGAAGATGTGGTCGGTGACGACGATGCCGAGAACGGCATCGCCCAGGAACTCGAGCCGCTCGTTGGACTGCTCACCGGGATGTTCGGCGCACCATGACCTGTGGGTGAGCGCGAGAACGAGTCGATCAGGATCGTCGAACCGGTGACCAAGACGACTTTCCAGAGAACCGGCCGAAGCCACTGTGGTCAGGGTCTCAGCCCAGCTTTGCGACTACGTAATCGACGGCATCACGAACCGTGCGAAGATCCTCGAGATCCTCGTCGTCGATTCGGAAGCCGACCGTACGCTCGCCGACATCTTCCTCGATGGCCTCGACCAGTTCGATCAACGCCAATGAGTCGGCGTCGAGGTCGTCCTGGAACGCGTCACCCTCGTTGATGGAGCTGGGCTCCACCTCGAGAATGTCGGCGAGTCGTTCCTTGACCATCGACAGGATCTCGTCACGTCCCATCGGGCTGTTCTCGACATGGGTTTCCGCTGGCATCAGGTATTCCTATTCGTTGCCTTGAACGCCGACACTACCGCCGTCGTCAACTTGTGCGCTTGTGAATCGGTCGGGGGCGGCCGCTGGCGTCAGCGGATTGCCGCTGAAGCGAGATGATCCACCATCGAGACCTGCACCATCTCCGAAGCGACCTTGATGGCATTGAGCATCGCAGTGGCGGAACTCGAGCCATGGGAGATCACACACACCCCCTTCACACCGAGCAGCATGGCGCCGCCGGTGGAGTCGGGATGAAACTCGGCGACCATCGAATCGAGCGCAGGACCGAGAGTGGCCCCCGCGGCCCTGGTGTCGTCGTCGGTGTCGATGGCGATCAACAGCTGACCGAGGAGCGAATTCATGGCGCCTTCGAGAGTCTTCAGCGTCACGTTGCCGGTGAACCCGTCGGTCACGATCACGTCGACGTCGGTGGTCATCACGTCGCGGCCCTCCACGTTTCCGATCCATTCGGAGCCGGTGGCAGCCGCCCATTCCGGGCTGGAGAGAAGTTCGAAGCATTCCTTCACGAAGGGACTTCCCTTGCCGGCTTCCTCTCCGATCGAGAGCAGGCCAACTCGGGGAGATTCGATGCCGAAACGATCACGGGCATAGATCGAGCCCATGCGGGCGAACTCCACCAGCCATTCCGGACGACACTCCGAATTGGCACCGGCGTCGAGAAGAGTGGTGGGCGTGCTGCCCGGAACGGGTATCGGGGTTGCGATGGCCGGTCGGCTGATGCCTTTGATGCGGCCCATTCGCAGCAGCGCAGATGCCATCGTGGCACCGGTGTTTCCGGCCGACACCATGGCCGATGCCCGCCCGTCGCGTACGGCCTCGGCAGCCCGCACCAGTGACGAATCCTTCATGCGGCGAACACTGGCACCGGGCTCAGCGTCCATCGCTATGACCTCGCTGGCCGCGATCACCTCGAGATCGCCCGTGTCGGGGAGATCCTCGGGCCGTCCCACCAACACGACGGGAATACCGAATTCCTCGACAGCGCGCCGCGCCCCCGCAACTATCTCGCCTGGTGCACGATCGCCGCCCATCGCGTCGACCGCTATTGGAAGCATCGACTCAGTCGACCTCAATGGCCTGACGGCCGGCGTACCAGCCGCAGTTGCCGCAGGCACGATGAGGGCGCTTGGTAGCCCCACATCGTGGGCAGGCGCTACGAGCGGAGGCCCCAACGGTCCAAGCAGAAGCCTTGCGGCTTCGGCTCTTCGACTTCGACATCTTCTTCTTTGGGACTGCCATTTCGCGTTCCTGGTATCAGATCGTACGAACAAGAAATACTACCGACCCGGCGCACCGACAGCACCCCTCGACAACTACTGATCGAAGTGAATTTCATCGAGGGCCGCCCATCTCGGGTCGCCCGACGATTCGCCCTCATCGGCAACGCCGGTGGGAAACCGATCGGGTTCGGGCCCGCGACAGGACTCTCGGCACAACGGAGCGAGCGGCAACGACAACATGACCGCCTCACGAACCGACGGCGTCAGGTCGATCCTCTCGTCGACGATCGGCCACGTCTCACCCTCGGTCGGTTCGACCTCGAAGACCTCATGAAGCTCGGACTCGACATCCCCTTCGACCGGGATCAGGCAGCGCCGACAAGGACCCGACCAGTGGGCCCGCACCGTGCCTGACACGGTCAGACCGCCGACGACGGTCTCGACCAGCAGATCGACATCGACCAATCCGCCGTCGACATCGACGTCACCGACGCAGGTCTCACCCACCCCGGCGCGGGTCGTGAAGTCGATACGAGACCCGGCCCGACGGCGAATCGCCACGACATCGAGGATCAGACCAGAGGAATCGTTCACCCATCGTCCTGGTCGAAGAACTCGTCAACTGCGGCCTGCTCATCGGCCTCGCTGATCACGTCGGCAGTTTCGGTGCGGGCGCCCTGCAGCCGAGAACGGCCCGAGTCGACGGTGCGAAGGGTCCGCTGAAGCACGACTTCGAGCCCGCCGAGCTTCTGATCGCACCAGTCCTCGGTTTCGAGACGAAGACGCTGGGCGGCCGAATCAGCTTCGGATACGACCTTTCGGGCGTGCTCGTTGGCCGATTTGACCACCTCGGTGCGTTGGACCATCTGTTCGGCACGAGCCCTCGATGTGGTGACGATCTGGTCGCCCTCGCGCTGGACTCTCGCCAGGAAGTCGTCGCGCTCCTTGAGCAGCCATCGGGCTGCTCGTAGCTCGTCGGGAAGCCCGTCGGCCGCTGCTTGAAGCAACTCGAGGAGCTCTTCCTTGTTGATCATCGAGGATGCCGACAACGGAACGGGCCGGGCGTCGCTCACGATGTCGATCGATCGGCGCAGCAACGACTCGGTCTCGGGGGGGCGGTACTGCGGCGGGGCCGAAGCGCCGGTGTCGCCTTGAGGGGCTTCGGTCATCCGAATCGCTCCTTCATGCGTCGGTCGACCGACGCTGGAACCATGCTCGAGATGTCGCCTCCGAAACGGGCGAAATCACGAATGAACTTGGAGGCCAGGAACGAGCTGCGCGAAGCAGACGGGATGAACACCGTGTGGATTCCCGACACCGAGTTGTTCATCTGGGCCATCTGAAGCTCGTTCTCGAAATCGGACACGGCCCGGAGTCCCTTGATGATGAAATCGGCTTCAACCTCGCGGGCAAGATCGACAACCAGCGTCGAAAACATGGTGACCGACACGTTGGGGAGATGACTGGTCGACTCGACCAACATCTCTTCCCGGTCGTCGAGGTCGAAAATGCCGTCGCCCTTCTGCGTGTTCCTCATGGCCGCGACAACCACCTCGTCGAACAGGGACGCCGCGGTCTCGATGATCTCGACATGGCCGTTGTGGACGGGATCGAAGGATCCGGGATACAGAACGCGAGCCACTCTTGTCACTCCCCAGGTTGACCCGTTGCGGTTGCGAGAGTCACAACGGTACCGCCGTAGCGGCGCACGCGGTGGACAACCCAATTTGACGGCACATCGATCTCTCTACGCGACTCGATGACCACCATCGCGTCGGTGACCTGACTGAGCAGATCATCCCAGCCCTCGAAGTCGTAGGGCGGGTCGAGTAGCAGAAGGTCGTATGGGGCCGATCGGGCCAGATAGTTGGGGCCGTCGGCCGAGACCACATCGGCGATGTCGTCCATCCCGAGAGTGTCGAGATTGTCTTCGATGACCGCTCGGGCGTATCGGTCGTTCTCCACGAAGGTCGCTCTCGATGCCCCACGCGACAAAGCCTCGATGCCCAGTGCGCCGGAGCCGGCGAACAGGTCGAGAACGTTCGCCCCCTCGACCGCACCAAGCGAGTAGAGAGAGTTGAACATCGCTTCGCGCACTCGGTCGGTGGACGGACGGGTGTTGGTGCCCTCGGGCACCTTGAGACGTCGTCCTCCGGCAGTGCCGGACACCACCCTCATTCGCAGCTCCTGTACATAGCCATTGCACCAGTGTGGCCCGGGCCGGGGTACGGTCCACTTCGTGGCACTGGCGAAGATGATCATTTGTGTCGATTGTGGGGGCGACTGCCACCTGATCTCATACATACCCGACGACGGATTCGCCCCGGGCGACTTTGTCGCCTACCGCTGCAGCGACTGCCTCGACCGATGGGACCTCGAGGTCGTAGCCGAGGATCTCGACGACTGAGTCCATCGTCTGACCAGCGACTCGGCCGACTCAACTCTTCATCAGGAACTCAGCCTCGTCGTCGGCGAGAAGCAGATCGATCTCGTCGCGAAGGCTCGGATGGTCGTCCAACTCGGGGTCGGAGTCGATGATCTCGAACGCGACCTGACGGGCTGATTCGACCCATTCCCGGTCGCGCCGCAGCGAGGCCAGCTTCAGATCGCTCCGGCCTTTCTGACGTTCTCCCATAATCGTGCCCTCGCCCCGCAGTTCGAGGTCGACCTCCGCCAAATGAAAGCCGTCGGTACTCGCAACGAGGGCCTCCAAACGAGCTTGGCCGTCGGAGGTGACCGGATCCCCAACCAGGTAGCAGCGTGACTCGTGGGCACCACGACCGACTCGTCCTCTCAGCTGATGGAGTTGGGCGATTCCGAATCGTCCGGCGTCGAGCACGACCATGACCGTGGCGTTGGGAACATCGACACCCACCTCGATGACCGTCGTTGCAACCAGCACATCGATGTCACCGGAGCGGAACGATTCCATCGTGGCCTCCTTGTCGGCCGGACGAACTCGGCCATGAAGCAGGCCCACCCGCACGCCGGACAGCTCATCGTTGACGAGCCGTTCGTAGGTCTCTTCCGCGGAGCTCACATCGAGTGCCTCCGACTCGTCGATGAGCGGACACACCACGTAGGCCTGTCGGCCGTCGGCGACGGTGTCGCGGACGTCGGCCCACACCCCGACCTCCTCCAGATCGGTTCGGGCCCAGAACGTGGCGATCGGAGTGCGGCCGGGCGGCATCTCGTCGAGCACCGACACATCGAGATCGCCGTAGACCGTCATCGCGGCGGTGCGCGGTATGGGGGTGGCGGTCATCACCAGAACGTCGGGGGCCGCGGTTGCGTCTCCCTTGTCGCGCAGCGCCGCCCGCTGCTCCACTCCGAAACGGTGTTGTTCGTCGATGACGACCACGCCCAGGGACCGGTATTCGACCTTCTCCTGAATCAGGGCATGGGTTCCGATCACGATGTCGACCTTTCCAGTCGCCAAATCGGCCAGGACACGCCGTCGCTCTGCGGCCCCGATCCGATTGACCAACAATTCGACGGCCAGCGGCCGATCACCCATGAGCGTCGATGGATCCTCCACGTTCATTCCCTCGAGAAGCCGACTCACGCCCAGGAAGTGCTGTTCGGCCAGGACCTCGGTGGGGGCCATCAGCGCGCCCTGCATTCCACCCTGGACCGCGACCAGCAGAGCCGACACCGCCACAATGGTCTTGCCCGATCCGACATCTCCCTGAAGAAGCCGATGCATCGGCCGAGCCTCGACGAGGTCGGTGTTGATCTCCTCGATGGTGCGTTGCTGCGCTCCGGTGAGACCGAACGGAAGTCGAGCGTGGAATGCCGACACCAGTTCGCCGTCGACCTGGTGAGCGAGTCCGGCCGTATCACGTTCGATTCGCCGCTTGCGCCGCACCAATTCGAGCTGTACCCGCAGCAATTCATCGAAAACCAGACGCCGACGAGCCTCAGCCTTCTCCGTCATCGACTCGGGATGATGAATGCCTCTGAACGCTGCCTCGCGGTCGATGAAGTCGAACCGGTCGAGCACCGACGACGGAACCGGATCGGTGATTCCCCTTGGTTGACAACGAGCCAGGGCCTCGGTTACGAACGCAGCCAGGTCCCACGTGTGGAGGCCGGCCTTCTCCGACTGGGGATAGACCGAAATGATCCGACCGGTGCGATCACCCACGAGATCGACCACCGGATTCGTCATCTGACGCTGCCCTCGATAGAGGTCGACCTTGCCGTAGACGATCGCCTCGGTTCCCTCGCTGAGCTGACGTTCCCTCCAGGGCTGATTGAAGAATGTGAGCGACAGCCGTCCGGTGCCGTCCCCGAACTCCACTGTCGTGAGGGTCCGTCCATTCCGGGTGCGGCGAGTCGAGATGCTTCGCACCTCACCGAGAACCGTCGCCTCGGATCCCGGATCCAACTCCTCTATGCGGGCCTGCCGGGTGCGATCGAGATAGCGGCGCGGGTAGTGCTGCAACAAGTCGAGAACGCTGAAGATTTCCTGCGCGGCGAGTGCCTTGGACTTCTTCTCGCCGACACCGCGGAGGCGCTGAACCGGGATCTCAGCCAGCTCGCCGAGGGTCAGCGGTGGATCGTCGGCTGCCACGCCGAACCTATTCGAGCCCGAAGTAGTAGGGGTAGAGCGGCTGGCCTCCGTCGTGGACCTCGGCCTCGATCTCAGGATGACGCTCCTCGAGCCATTCCACGATCTGGCGGGTGACATCCTCATCGGCGTCGACCCCGCCGATCACGGTGAGCAGTTCGTGCTCATCGTCGATGATCACGTCGAGCAGCCCGGTGGCCGCATCCAGAAGCGTCGGGGCGACGCTGCGAATCCCTTCGCGGCAAATGCCCAACCAGTCGCCGGCGGTGATCGGACCGGCGTCGGACACTGAGTCGCGCACGGCCTGGGTGACCTCGCCCGCGACCACGTCGCTCGCTACCGATCCCATTGCTGCCGCGTTCTGATCGGCGGAAATCTGCGGGTCGTAGGCCATCAACGACGCCATTCCCTCAGCGACTCCTCGAGTGGGGACAACCCTCACCGTGCGGCTCGACTGGGCGTCGACCTGTTCGGCCACCGGAATGATGTTCTTGTTGTTGGGGAGGATCACCACCTCCGGCGCGGGAACTGATTCGACGGCCGCGACCAGGTCGGCGGTCGACGGGTTCATCGACTGGCCACCGGTGACGACCACACGCACTCCCATTGATCGCAGGATCGCGACCACTCCGGCACCCACGCCGACCGCGACGACCGCGGTCGGGACCGGATCTCCGGCAGCGGCGTCGGCGGGAGCACCGGTCTCCGCGGACAGACGGGCTCGTTCTTCCAACTCGTCGAGCAGGTCGGTGACACGGATCTCGTGAGGACGACCGACCGCAATACCGGCTTCGATCGACGCACCGATGTCGTCGGTGTGGATATGGCAGTTCCAGATTCCATCGCCGCCCACTACCACTATCGAATCGCCGACGTCGGCCCAGGCCGACTTGAAGTTGCCGATCGAATCGTCCGGGGCGTCGAGGAAGAACATCACCTCGTATTTGAGATCGGCAATCGAATCGCCATGGTCGTCGCCTTCGGGGCGAGACGGATCGGCCGGCGGACTGGAGATCGACGGCTCGGGCATGGGCCGATCGTCGATGACGTTGAGCGTGGCGTCGAGCAACAACAAGAAGCCAGCTCCACCGGCATCGACGACACCAGCATCGGCTAGGACCTGCAACAACAGTGGCGTGCGCTCGAGAGATGCCGTGGCCTCGTCGTGTGCGGCGGTGACGACGCCGAGCAGGTCGGCTCCGGCCGCGGAGGCCGTCGACGCGGCCTCACCGGCCTCGCGTGCGACGGTGAGGATCGTTCCTTCCACCGGGTTTCCCACCGCTCCATACGCTCCAGCGGCAGCCGCCGACAACGCGTCGGCGAATGCTGTTGCTCCGATGTCGGGTGCAGACAAGACCACACCGACGAACCCACGAAGAACCTGGGACATGATCACGCCGGAGTTACCTCTGGCGCCCATGAGCGAGCCGTGGGCGATCGCATCGCACACCGACTCGAGATCGTTGTCTCTCGAGTCGATCTCCTCGACCACCGAACGCAACGTCAGAGACATGTTCGTGCCGGTGTCGCCGTCGGGCACCGGGTAGACGTTGAGATTGTTGATCGCCTCGCGATGTTCGATCAGTGCATCGCTGAATACGACAATGATCGACCTGAGCGATGAGGCATCCAGTTGCTCGATGGTCACGGCGACGGATCGTACCGGCCGCGCGTCGACCACGTGGATCTCGGACCGCTACGCTTTGCCCGATGCAGGGTGTAATCAAGAGCTACGACCCGGTCAGCCACGATGGCGTGATCATCAATGAAGCCGACCTCGCCGACGTCGATCTGGCCGAGAACGCGCTCGAGGGTTCGATTCTTCGGCTGCTCCGACAGGGTCAGCGGGTGCAATTCGACCTCGACCCGCAGGGTCTCGCTACCAATCTCCGCTTGGGCTCCGAGGTCGACATGTCGACCCCCGAGACCTGAGCAGTCGAACCTCACGAACCCGATCAGATCGCGGCCGTGATGCCGTGTGATTCGTACCCCTGCTTCTCGTAGTGGCCGCGAAACATTTCGCGTAGTTTCGTAGCGGCCTCGTCGTAGGAGTCGGAGTCGGACCAGGTGTTTCTGGGCGAAAGAATCTCTGCCGGAACTCCCGGACACGAGACCGGCATCTTCAGACCGAGTATCGGATGTTGCACAACCTCGACATCGTCGAGTTGGCCGGACAGCGCGGCTCGAAGGATCGCGCGAGTGTGCTCGAGCGACATTCTCTTGCCGGTGCCATGGGCTCCACCGGTCCATCCCGTGTTGAGCAGAACACATCGCGTGTCGTGATGGTCCATTCGATCGGCCAACAGCTCGGCGTAGTCGTAGGGGCCCCGCGACATGAACGGTGCTCCGAAGCACGACGAGAAGCTCGGCTCTGGGTGAACGACTCCTACCTCGGTGCCAGCGAGCTTGGACGTGAATCCCATGACGAAGTGGTACATGACCTCGGCACGATCGAGAATCGACACTGGAGGAAGCACACCGAACGCATCGGCGGTGAGCAACACGATCGTCTGCGGGTGAGGGCCCTTGGCTCCGAGTGCCACGTTGGGGTTGCACGTGAGCGGGTAGGCGAATCTCGTGTTCTCGGTGACCGATGAATCGAAGAGGTCGAGTTCGTCGGGCCGGGTATCGGACAGCTCGCTGCCCGGCAATCGAGGCACATTCTCGATCAACGTTCCCTTCATGGACAGCGCCGCGGCTATCACCGGTTCGTCGTCCTTGTCGAGATCGATCAGCTTCGCGTAGCACCCGTTCTCGAAGTTGGAAATGCCCGCGTCGGTCCAGACGTGCTCGTCGTCGCCAATCAGCTGGCGGTCGGGGTCGGCTGAGAGCGTGGTCTTCCCGGTGCCGCTGAGGCCGAACAAGATGGCGCTGTCGAAATCGTCTCCGACGTTGGCGGAGCAATGCATGGAGAGCTGGCCCTTGCCGGGCAGAACGAAGTTCATCACGGTGAACATCGTCTTTTTGTTGACGCCGCAATAGTCGGCCGGGCCGAGCACGAGGGCGACCTTGCCCTCGATATCGATGATCACTGCGCGATTCGAACGAGTGGAGTCACGCTCTGGGTCGCAGATGAACGACGGAACGTTGATCAGAGTCCATCCGGTGTCGGCTCGATCGGAATCATCGCGCACGTCGCTGGGGAACATCACGTTGCAGAAATAGGCGTGGGTCGCGTATTCGCCCACGAACCGGAACGGTTCGGCGAACTCGGCCTCCCAGCCACAGAACAGGTCGGTGACGTAGAGCGTGGGCTGGGTGGAGTTGAGATGCTCGACGACTCTCGGGAGGAGTTGGTCGAACGCTACGGGGTCGAACTTGGCGAACCCGTCCTTCCACCAGACATCGTCGGTGATGCTGGCGCGATCGACGCAGAACGTGTCCTTCACGGGCCGGCCCGTACATTCAGGATCGGTGTAGTAGACGAGCGGACCATCGACACCCAGCGAGGTGGCGAAGGCCTTCTGCTGGTCGGCCGACCCACCGATCTCGACCCGACCACGATCATTGACCACCGCCGCTTCAAACAGTTGGTCCTGGCTCAATCCGAATGCCAGATTCGGTGTTGAAATGCCAAAGGCATCAAGAAGTTGGTCGGCTGCATCAGAAGCGCTGGCCACGTCGACCTCCGGGGTCGGTTCGGTCGAGTTCGACCGGTCCAGACGAATCTCGCCCGGAGACACGAAACCATAGTAAACCTCGACGCGAAACCACGATCGGGCGGAATCGTGTTCAACCGATCAGAATTGTGCTCAACCGATGTTTCTATTTACCTCACGACTGCAAGCGGGCACTTCGGTGAGTGCACCAGAGAAGCCGCCACCGATCCCATCACTAGGTGGAGTATCCCGCCGTGACCCTGGCTGCCGATGACGAGCAGATCGGCCTGCTCGGATTCGTGACTCAAGGCGGCGCGTGGATCTCCTCTCACCGTAAGCGTCTCCAGCCGGCTGCAATCGATCTCGGCCTTCCCGAGCGCGTCGCAGACTTCTTCGAGTCGCTTTCGCGCCGCCTCCTCGTAGGCAGCCGAATCGGGCACCATCGGGTCGTATCCGTAGAGGACGGGCGTGTCCCATGCCGCGATCACCCTTATGGGTGTGGGTGCCGGGACATGTTCGAGCGCCCAACGCACGGCACGGTGTGAATTCTCAGATCCATCAACGCCCACCACGACATGGTCGAGTTTGCCGGCCTCGGCCGAGGCCGGAACCACCACCACCGGGCCCTCGGCATGCGCCGCGCAACTCGTGCTCACCGATGCCATCAACCAGTCCCGGACCGCTCCGAAGCCCCGCGTGCCCACGACGATCAGATCATCGACGCCAGCCCGGCTGATCAGCGAGGTCGCAGGCTCACCGCGAATCACCTCGGCCGCAACGGGCCGATCCACCAGCTCGACGGCAGTTGCCAGCTGCTCGACGGCGACCTCCTGCATTTCCTCGGCCGGGGGAACCGGATAACCCCCGAGTGGCGATGGGAACGCCGACCATACGGGGAAATCCCAAGCTCTCACAGCCACCATTGGGGTATCGGCTGGAGCGAATTTCGCGGCCCAGTGCAGTGCCACCATCGATTCGGGTGAGCCGTCAACTCCGACAATTACGGTTGAGTCAGTCATAGCATTGACCTACCTGTCTGATCGGGTGAACCCCCCTGACTTGATTGTCTGCCTACGAGGTTCCGATATCAAGAGTATCGAGAATTAATCCCGGGCAAGAGCATGGGCCCGTCGGACTGATCACACGCTGAGGAGTATCGCCCTTAGGCCCAACCCCATGATCCACAGGCTTCCGAGTCCGTAGAGGAGATACGGACGGTCCTTCATCTCGTTTCGGTAGGCGTAGATGAGCCCGATGCTGATGAAGGCCGAGAAGCCGTAGAGCTGGTGACGATCGGGGTCGATGTTTTCGGACGTCTGGAGCAACACACCGAGAATGACCTGGGTGATAACCACCGCCTCGGCGACCACAACGGCACCCCAGATCGTTCGATGGCGAAGCCGAGGAAGGAAGTGTGCGCCCAACGCCCACAACCCCGCTAGGCCGTTGGACGCGACGAGTATCCAAGCGGTGGAGTCATGGAACGATCGGATCGAGGCGAGAACTCCGATCATGGGTTCTCCGGGCCGGTGATCGAGTCGTCGGACCCGAACAGGTCGTCGGAATAGGGAGGTCCGCCGCCGGCTGAGCCGTGTCGGACGAACCATTCGGTGCCGAATGCCGCAACGAAGGCCTCGGGCGGGAGGGCCATGAAGAACGACTCCTCGGTGATCTGCGAGCGGTGCTCAGCCAATGCAGAGCGCTTCAGATCGATGACCGACGACACATCGACCCCATGGGTGATCATCGCTGCCGGCGTCCCCATCTTCGACTCTCGGATCTCCTCGCGGCGAGCCTCGAGGTCTTCGCCGACATCGATCTCGGCGAATGAAGCCTCATCGACCAGTGCCCGCAGATGGTCGCGATTCATGGTTGATTCGTAAACGCGACCCACATCCACCATCTCGGCCGCTTTCGCACCCACCCGATGGACTTGGATGTGATCGGGATGCCCGTAGTTGCCGTGGGAGTCGTAGATGGTGAGAACATCGGCGCGCTCCTCGATGAGAACGTCGGCGAGACGTTGGGCTGCTTCATCGACCGGCGTCTGCCAGAAACATCCGGCGACCTCATTGCTCGACGCCCCCTCCATCCCGGAGTCGGGGTAGCCCAGCATCACCACTCGATCGACGCCAATCACCTCGGCGGCCCGGCTCAGTTCGACTGCCCGCACCGCAGCGAGGTTGGAGCCGGCCGGCACTGAGTCCGGACTGGCCTCGCCGAGGGCGCCATCGGTGGCGGTGACGAGCACGACCCGATGCCCAGCACGCGAAGCCAACATCATCGTGCCCGCCGTCGAGATCGATTCGTCGTCGGGATGAGCGTGGAAGAAGACTGCTGTGGCCACCTCAGGCCACCGCGCCCGACTCACGCATCTCTGCCACCTCATGTTCATCGAATCCGCAATCGGCGAGAACCTCGTCGGTGTGCTGGCCAGCATGAGGTGGGGGCCGCTGAATGCTGCTGTCGGTTCGACTGAAGCGGGGTGCCGGCCGGGGCTGGACCACACCGGCTACCTCGGTGAAGGTACCTCGCGCCTTGTTGTGCGGATGCTCCGGGGCCTCGGCCATGGTGAGCACCGGAGCGAAACACACATCGCTGCCTTCGATCAGTTCGCACCACTCATCGCGGCTTCTCGTGAGGAAGATCGCACCGAGCTTCTCCTTCAATGCCGGCCACTCGCTGCGGCTCATCTGGGCATCCCATTCGGGATCGTCGAGCTGGAGTTTGGCTCTCAACTCTGCATAGAACTGCGGCTCGATGGAACCGATCGACACGTACTTGCCGTCGCTGGTCTCGTATACATCGTAGAAATAGGCGCCGGTGTCGAGCAGGTTGGTGCCGCGCTCGTCGCTCCAGATTCCCATGGCACGGAAGCCGTGAAAGAAGGTCATGAGCGCGGCTGCTCCATCGACCATTGCCGCGTCGACGACCTGGCCATGGCCCGACGAACGCGCCTCGAGAATGGCGCACACCATCCCGTAGGCGAGCATCATTCCTCCGCCTCCGAAATCGCCGACGAGATTCAGCGGAGGCACCGGCGCCTCACCTTGGCGGCCCATTGGTTCGAGCGCCCCGGCGAGCGCGATGTAGTTGATGTCGTGGCCGGCGGTATGGGCATAGGGGCCGTCTTGTCCCCAACCGGTCATGCGGCCGTAGGCCAGAGTCGGGTTACGAGCAAGACACTCGTCGGGTCCGATCCCGAGACGCTCAGCCACTCCGGGACGAAATCCCTCGATCAGACCATCGGCCGAATCGACCATCCTCATCACAGCCTCGACGCCCTCGGGTGACTTCAGGTCGACTCCGATCGAACGTCGCCCCCGGTTCATCACGTCGGCCGGCGGGACCGAAATGTCTCCGCCGCGCACATGGCCGGCCCGGTCGACACGAATGACGTCGGCTCCCATGTCGGCCAGCATCATCGCGCAGAACGGACCAGGCCCGATCCCCGCGATCTCGATGATCTTCACCCCGGCAAGTGGGCCCATTCGTGTCCTCCTGAATCAGGTGGACCGGAGGTTAGCGTCGTCCCACGACAGCCACGAAAGCCCTCCGTTCACGTCAGGCTTCTGGCGACCAGGGCAGTGACCGCGGAAATCAGCGGTGGCCACATCTGCGAAACGAAGTCATGGGACATTCCCTCGATCTCCAGAAACTCCGCTCCGTCGATCAACTCGGCGGTGCGTCGACCCCCCGAGATGTCGATGAGCGTGTCATTTTGCCCGTGGACCACGAGGGTGGGAACCTTCAGTTCCGCCAGTCCCTCGGCCCGATCGCCGCTGCGCAACACCGCGGCGAGTTGACGTTCGACGCCACCCGGCGTGAACGACCTGTCGTAGAGCGATCGGAAGTATGCGGTGATCTGATCCTCGTCGAACCAGTCGGTGTTGGACCAGATCCGACGCACCTCGACGTCGTTCCTGATCTGTTCTTCGATGGTCGTTGCCGACGGCTTCATCAAGGCATCCAGCGCTTCGGCGGTGGATCCACCGACTGACGCTTCTCCCGTCGTGGACCCGACCGACACCAGCGCGAGTGTCCGAGCGGGATGATCAATCGCCACTGTCTGGGCGATCATTCCTCCCAATGACATGCCCATCACCACCGCTCGGTCGACCCCGGTGTCGTCGAGTACCGCAATCAGATCATCACCCATGTCGTGAAGCGTGTATTCGAGTTCGTCGGAGGTCACCGACGACAAGCCGGCGTCGCGGTTGTCGATGCGAATCACGGCGAACCCTCGGTCGACGAACGCCTCACAGAGTTCTGCCGGGTAGAGCAGCATCTGATTTCCGAGCCCCGGCGAGACAATGATCGTGGGATCAGCGAGATCACCGAATACCTCGTACTCGACGCTGATCTGTCCGTTGAAGGCGTGGGGCATGATCACATGATGGCCCAACTGGAACCGGGCCACCCGCACCGTCGACACGTCGAATGAGTTGACTACTCTCCAGACATGACGGCACTACAGGACCTTGCTTTCTCGGAGCTGACCGCTGGCCAGCTTCACGACATCCTGAGGCTCCGCGTCGACGTGTTCGTGGTGGAACAGAAGTGCGCCTATCCCGAACTCGATGGTCGCGATATCGAAGCCGACGCTCGGCACATCTGGATCAGCGACGGCAGCGACGGAATCGCCGCCTACCTGCGACTCCTGAACGACGCCGAGGCCACACGAGTCGGTCGAGTCGTGACCTCGCCCCATCATCGTCGATCCGGACTGGCCGCTCGACTCCTCGATCATGTGCTCGCGCACTACCACGGCGATCTGGTGCTCGACGCCCAGACATATCTCGCCGGCTGGTACGAAGAGCGGGGGTTCGCACAGACCGGGCCCGAATTCCTCGAGGATGGAATCCCCCACATACCCATGCGTCGCGCCAACCCACCCGTCGGCCCAGTGGGCTAGGAGACGGCACGCACTCGCGACGGGTCGATCACGAGGTAGACCCTCTGACCGGTCGAGAGCTCAGCGGGAACCACGAAGTGCAGACGTGCGCCGCCCGGCTCGGTCTCGACGTCCACCTCCCACGAGGCACCACGGAACCTCGAACCAATCACCCGTACCTCGACCGCACGCCCCGACCGGACCGCCGGGTCATTCGTGTCGGAGAGCACCGTTGCGGCGTCGGGGAGAATCACGACGCGGCCCGGATCGGACAACAGGATTCCCCATGGAACCTCACCCCTCGGGCCGATCTCGACGATGTTTCGATGACCCAGAAACCTCGCCGCCGCCTCGTGTCGGGGGTCGGACCAGACGTCTGTTGGTGATCCGCTTCGGACGATACGACCCTCTCCCATCACCAGCAGTTTCTCGGCGACAGCAAAGGCCTCATCGTGATCGTGGGTGACGTGGATGGCCGAGATCCCGACCTCCCGGAGTAGCCCCGGCAGCTCTTCGACCAGGCGGTCGCGGAGTTCACGATCGAGCGATCCGAGTGGCTCATCGAGAAGCAACACGCGCGGTTCTGGGGCCAGAGCTCGAGCCAGAGCCACTCTTTGTGCCTCTCCTCCCGACAGATTCCCGACGGCGCGGCGCTCGAATCCGGAGAGCCCCACCAGTTCCAGGATCTCGGCGACCCGAGTCGACCTCAGGGCCGAAGCCACTCCCGCCATTCTCAATCCGAACTCGACGTTCTGGCCGACATCTCTATGGGGAAACAGGGCATGGTCCTGGAACATCATCCCAATGCCACGCTCGTGGGGAGCCGACGAAGCCAAATCCTCTCCGTGTCGCAACACTCGACCGGAGTCGAGGGGTTGCAGCCCGGCGATGGCTCTCAACAGGGTCGACTTTCCGCACCCACTCGGCCCGAGCAGCACCACGATCTCGTTGTCGCCAACATCGAAGGACACGTCGTCAAGCGCCAGATGATCACCGAAGCTGACCGACACACCCTCGACCGACAGCATCAGAGTCCCCCGTCGGCAGTACCGCGCACCGATTCGATGGCGACGACCGCCGCCGCCACAACCACCATCAGCACCACGGCCAGTGCCATGGCCTGCCCCCGCAGCAGGTCGCCCGGCGTTGCCAGCAATCGGAAGAGCGCTATCGGGGCTGTGATCGAATCGGAGCGGCGAGGCAGAAACGACGTTGCACCGAACTCTCCGATGGACACCGCGAAAGCGAATCCGGCACCCACCACCAGTCCACGGCTCCCGATCGGTAGATCGATCTCACGACGGACCCGTGCCGGCGCGGCACCGAGCACAGCCGCAGCTTCTCGAAGCGAGTTGTCGATGCTACGCAGGACCGGGACCATGGTGCGAACCACGAACGGCACGCCTATGAGCGCATGGGCGATCGGTATGATCATCCACGACGTGCGGAGATCGAGCGGCGGTTCGTCGAGCGTCACCAGTATCCCGAATCCTATGGTCACCGCAGATGTTCCCAGCGGCAGTGTGAGCCCCAGATCGAACACTCGGCTCAACGCCCTTCGGCCGTGAACAACGACCAGTGATGCCAGGCCTCCCACCACCACCGCCAGCGCCGTGGCCACCACCGCGAATACGAGCGAGTTTCGAACCGCTACGAGTGCCGGCACCGGGAGTTGACGGGTGCGATGAACCAGCGCTCCGTAGTGACGCAACGAGTACCCCTCTCCGACCGCCAGCGATCGCTCCACCAACACCGCCACCGGCGTTCCGAGGAGGATCAGCATCAGCGACACGTTGGCCCAGCGCCACGCGCGGCCGACCACGAGTGAGGCTCGTCGGGGCTGACGGGTGGCGACCGGTCGCTGGCGTTCCAACCGAGTTGTGAGGGAGATGAGGGCCAGTACCGCCACGATCTGGACGACCGCCAACGAGGCCGCCGTGGTCAGATCGCCGCGTGTGACTGCGAAGCGGTAGATGTCGGTCTCGATGGTCGACCGACCAGCGCCACCGAGAATGAGAATCACACCGAACGACGTGAACGAGAACAGAAACACGATCGACGCCGCTGACGCGATCGCGGGCTTCAACCGCGGCAGAGTCACCTCTGTGAAGGTCCGCCAACGACCCGCACCGAGCAGGCGAGCTTGCTCCTCGAGGCGCCCGTCGAGACCCGCCCAATGAGTACCGACTGTTCGGACCACCACTGCGTAGTTGAAGAACACGTGAGCAAGAAGAATTGCCCACACCGTGTGATGAAGCCGAACGGTGCCCGACATGAGACCGAATCGTTGAAACACCCCCTCGAAGGCGCCGGCCACCACCACGGTCGGGAGTACGAACGGCACCGTCACCAGAGCCCGGACGATTCGCCGACGACGCTCACTCAGGCCAGCCACCAACGCCGCGGCCGGAAGAGCAACCAGCAGGGTCAGTGCCGTTGACGCGATTGCCTGCCAGACGGTGAACCACATCACCCGACGTTCTCGAGGCGACTCGAAAAGGCCGGCCAGAGACCCGAGTCCGTCACCGGCCAGCCCGGTGGAGAGAACGTTGACCACCGGATACACGAAGAAGACGACCACGAACGTGGCCGGGACCACAGCGGCGATCGACTTCGTAGCCGTCTTCATCGCTGAGACGAACCGATCACGGAACCCAGCCCATCAGCCGAACATGATTTCGGCCCATCGGGCAGTCCATTCATCGCGGCCAGCCTCGATGGCAGCCGGATCGAGCGTGAGGGGATCGTCGACCACTGTCACGTTGTCGGTGAACAACGTAGGCAGCGTGGCCGAATCAATCACCGGGAACACGAACATGCTCAGCGGGATGTCGTTCTGAAAGCTCGGCGTGAGCATGAAGTCGATCAGAGCTTCTGCCGCCAGACGGTGGGACGTGCCCGCGAGAATCCCCGCGAACTCGATCTGACGGAAGCACGACTCGTCGATGACACCCGTTGGAGCGACATCAACGGGAGGGTCGGAGTAGAACACCTCGGCCGGCGGGCTCGACGCGTACGACACCACAAGTGATCGGTCTCCGCCACCGGAAACAAACTGGCCGTTGTAGGCCTCCTCCCAGCCGCTGGCGACACTGACGCCATTGGCGCGGAGGTCGGCCCAGTATCCCTCCCAGTCGTCGAAGGTCGCGATCGTCGCCAGCAAGAACGCGAATCCCGGCGACGACGTCTCCGGGTTCTCCACCACGAGCTGATCAGCGAATTCAGCCTCAGTCAGGTCGGCCAGGTCGGCAGGAGGGCCCGACTCGAGAGACTCGGTCCAGTAGTTGACGCAAACGTCGCCGAAGTCGACCGGCGTTACTCGGTTCAATGGATCGAGTTGGAAGCTGTCCGGGACATCGGACAGACCCGCCGAGGCGTAGGTCTCGAAGAGCCCGGCGTCGAGCCCCCTTTGCAGAAACGTGTTGTCGATACCGAACATCACGTCGCCCAGCGGGTTACCGGCCGACAGGATCGACTGGCTGACCATGGTGCCGGCATCGCCTGACTCGAGAATCTCGACCCTCACGCCGGTCTGATCAGTGAAGTCCTGCAGGGTCGAATCAGACAGGGCGAACGAGGCGTGGGTGAGGAGTGTCAAGGTGGTGCCCTCGATCCCATCCGGTCCGGCAGCCTCCTCGCTCCCGCAAGCCGTTGCCAGAAGAGACAGGCCGATCACCGTCGCCATCCCGAGAACTGTTGGTCGTCTCATGCTTCCTCCGCTGGAATTACCCAGATCAGGTTCACACGGGTCGACGACGCGATGGTCGCCCTCTCAGCCCGGCTGCCCGAGCTCCCCGGATTCAGTTGTGTATTCAGTGTAGTTCGACTCGCTCAACGTAGCCTCACGCCGTGACCGCGATTCTCGCCCTTGCCTCGGCCCTGATCATCGGCGGCAGTGACTTCAGCGGCGGAGTTGCCACCAGGGATGACTCCACATTTCGCGTGACCGTGTGGGCGCAGCTCTGGAGTGGGCTCACCGCCCTGGCATTGGTTTGGTTCGTGTCGGCACCCTCGATAACAACCGTCGATGTGGTCGGAGGAGCCCTCGCCGGCCTCTCGGGTACATTCTCGTTCGTCTGTTTCTACGCCGCCCTTGCTCGTGGTTCGATGGGAGTGGTGGCACCGACGACCGCCATCGTTGGTGCGGCAGTGCCGGCCGTGGTGGGCTTCACCAGAGGCGAGGACCTGACCAACACAACGGCAATAGGTCTGCTGCTGGCGGCGGTCGCGATTGTCCTGGTGACCCACAACGCCGACCATGACGGGAGAACCGATCGTCGGGCCCTGGCTCTGGCGGTCGTAGCCGGTCTGGGATTCTCGATCTTCTTCATAGCGCTGTCCGACACCAACGACTCCGCGGGTATTTGGCCTCTGGTGGTGGCACGAGCGGTGTCGATTCCGACCGTTGCGGTGGTCGCTCGACTAGCCGTGGGATCCGTGCGACCGTCAGGTCGCCGATCCAGAAACCTGGCTGCCGTGACCGGGATCACCGAGATGGTGGCCAACGTGTTATTGCTCATCGCTCTGCGCCGAGGGCCTCTCGCCGTTGCATCGATCTTCGGTTCGCTGTATCCGGTGAGCACCGTCGTCCTTGCCTGGCTGATACTGAGGGAGCGATTCGGACGAAGCCAGGTAGGCGGCGTGGTGCTCGCGGCCGCCGCTCTCGTGCTCGTTGCCGTCTGATTTCCGCGACGGCAGGACCTCCCCAACTCTTGGCCTTCACCATGCTTGGCCTACTTTGGACGCGAATTCCTCGTGCACCGATGGGATGGGGGAATAGGGAAAGTGATCGACTCTGTTTCTCGAATTGTCGCCGATCACCCGAGGGTGTCGCTGCTCGCGCTGCTGATCGTCACGGCCGGGCTGTCCTCCGGCATGTTGCTGCTCGGGCCGCAGGCGAATTCATCGGTATTCCTGCCCAACGGCAGCGAGGTTGCTCGGGCCAGCACCGTTCTGTCGGACTCGTTCCCGGACTCGGCTGGACTAACCAATGTCAATGTCGTACACCGGGGTCCCGTCCTCACGCCTGCTGGACTCGGCCATATGCAGGACGTAATCGAAGTCGCCGTCTCCGACCCAGCCGTGGCGGGCCGACTGGCCCTCGACCGACCCATCGTGTCGGTGGTGGGAATCTTCGGGGAGGCTCTCGCCGTCGAGGACCTCTCACGTGTCTCCCAAGAGCAGATCGACGCCGCAGAGGCGACCCTGCGAACGGACCCCATGCTCGGGCCGCTCCTCGAAGAGCTAATGGGAACCGCCGATGGTACCGGTCTGGCGATCTCGTCGATTCACCTGCGGGAGATGGGTGACCTCGACGGACTTCGCGAGGTCGAGTTGTCGCTGGCCGAAACCGTGGCCTCGGTCGAGGGTCCATTGTGGGTGAGAGCGCTCTCCGCGGGCACGATGAACGAGGAAGCGACCACATCGTCGGAATCGTCGATGAACAGGCTGATGGTCCTGGCCCTCGTCGTCATTGCCGCGCTGCTTCTCGTGTTTTTCAGGAATGGGTTCGATCTCATCACGGCGCTGGTCGGGCTGACCATGACGATCGCGGGAACCATCGGATTTCAGGGCTATCTCGGGCCAAACGGTCTCGGGGTGATCGGACTTCCGAACCAGATCACCACGATGGTCCCGATCATGTTGATCGGTCTCGTCGTCGACTACGCGCTTCAGTCGGTCTCTCACTACCGGGAGTTCCGGATTCAGGGATGCAACGTTGCCGAAGCCTCCCGTCGAGGGCTCAGAGGAGTGCTCCTGCCGCTCGGACTGGCCGCTGGAACCACCATCATCAGCTTTCTCACCAACCTCACCTCGCCCATCCCGGCCAACAAGGACTTCGGAGTTCTCGCCGGGTTCGGGGTCTTCTTCGGCCTGACCGTGATGCTCGTGTTGATGTCCGCGTCCCGGGCGATTCTCGACGGCCGACGCGAGTCGAGAGCCAAGCTCAGCGAACCAACGATGATGACCAACGCGATTCCCGGCGCCGGCCTGGTTGTGCAAAGGGCGGGTGCGTTCGTCGCACGCCATCCTCTGGTCGTCCTCGGGGCGACCGTCATCGTCACCGTCGCCCTCGGAGCGGCAGCGACACAGATCTCCACGAAGTTCGACGCCAACGACTTCCTTCCACCGGATGGGGAGTCCCTGGAAGACATCGACGATCTCGATGAGGCGCTCGGAGGTCTGACCGAAGTTGCGACGCTTTTGGTGGAGTCCGAACTCACCGACGACCGCACGCTGCGCAACATCTTCCAAGTGATGGATTCCTTCGACAGTGAGCTGACCAGGCCGGCCGGTGCGGCGAGCAACGTCACCGTGTCGCTCGGGTATCTGTTCACCGACTGGATCACCGACAGCGGCGAACCGGGCGACAACTTCGACCCCGAGCTGGTGGTGGTCACCCAAGGCCTCGACCAGGGACTCACTCTCAACTCCGCCGGGGTGCAGGCAGTGCTGGACCGACTCGAGGCAGACGACCCCATCGGGTTCGAGCAAGTGGCGGTCAACAACCCAAACGGCGCCGACAAGACCCTCATCCAGTTCAACGCCCTCACCGGCGACCAGAAACGCACCCAGCAGTTGATAGACGACATCGAAGGGCAGTGGTTCGGCGACCGAGAGGAGATCACCCTCGTCTCCGACGACGTGATTGGTCTCGTGGTGACCAACTCGATGACCGAAAGCCAGACAACATCGATAGTCGTGACCATCGCGGCCGCCCTGACAGTGCTGACGCTGTTTTTCTGGGCCACCGAATTCAAGCCGATGCTCGCGGTGATCGCGGTGACACCAATCGTTCTCGTGCTGGCCTGGGTCCTGGGAACGATGACGATCCTCGACATCCCCTACAACGTGGTCACCGCCTTGATAACGGCGCTGTCGATAGGGATCGGGGTCGACTACACCATCCATGTCATCCACCGTTTCGGCACGGAGTACGAAGAGCACCAGGACCTGGCGATCGCCACCCAATCGACCCTGGCCACGACGGGATCAGCCCTGATCGGTTCGGCCCTCACCACCGCCCTCGGCTTCGGGGTGCTCATGTTGAGCCCACTGGCCCCATTTCAGCAGTTCGGCCTGATCACCGGCATCACAATTCTCTTCGCGCTGATTGCCTCCGTGGTGGTGGTGCCACCGATGCTCGTGATGTGGGTCACCTATCACGACTGGAGAGCAAGGTCTCTCGATCCGCCAGCCGGGACGGCAACTACATCCGATCGAGAAGCTCCCGCTTTTTCGCTTCGAACTCATCATCGGTGAGCACGCCCTGTCGACGTAGCTGGTCGAGCTTGTCGATCTGCTCGGGGATCGAATCGACCACAGCGGCTCCGCTCACGGCCTGCCCCATCCGTTCCAGCTTTCGATTCTCGAGACCTTCAACCTGTCGGTAGATCTCGTTCTGCACGAGATTCGGTCTGCGAATATCGGTGAACGTCTGCCTCCCGCCTTCACCTGCCGACTCGATACCGAGGTCGCCCGCTCCGATCACTCGTTCGAACAACGACTGGCTGAAGAATACGGTGTTGATCCGGTCGAGCGGGATCTCGATGCCGTGCTTGGCCACAATCCCGTTGCGGGAGATGACCCTCTCATTCGTGACCACGAAGTTGGTGGTCGTCCACTTCATGTAGGTGATACCGAACCAGCCGATAGCGGCAAGCACCATCACACCTACGGCAGCGTTGACGACACTGAACCAGTCGTTCAACAGAGCAGCGAGCCCGATCACCAGGGCCACCGCGAGGATGAGGCCCGCCGGTGTGAGGTACCACCAATGAGGCCTGAGATCGAGTACCAGTTGTTCGTCGTCGGTGAGGAGTTGCGGGGGAAACGGCATGCCCGGATCGTAGACCGCCGAAGGCGTTCCGTTCTCCTCCGCGTCAGTCACCGAGTCGGTAGGGTCGAAACGTGAACGACAGGATCGACGATCCCGACACGCTGCTCGTCGGCCTCACGCCCGAACAACGCGACGCGGTCACGACATCCGCATCACCGCTCTGCATCATCGCCGGCGCCGGATCCGGGAAGACGAGGGTCCTCACCCATCGCATCGCGTGGCAGGCTTCGTCCGGGCACATCGACCCGCGGCGCGTGCTGGCTGTCACCTTCACCCGAAAGGCCGCGGCGGAGTTGCGTCGGCGCACTCGCCGACTGGGAATCCGCGACGAAATCGCCGCTGGCACGTTTCACTCGGCCGCGCTGGCCATGCTCCGCCGCCACTGGGAGGCCAATGACCGAAGCGCCCCCGAACTGCTCACCAACCGTCGGGCCTTCCTGGCCAAGCACAACCCCCGCCTCGACCGGTCGACTGTTGCCGACCTCGACATCGAAATCGGCTGGGCGAGGGCCCGCCTGATCACTCCGGAGCGTTATCCGGATGCCGCCGTGAAGTCCCAACGCCGCCCCACGCGCGGAAGAGAGTTCGTGGCCAAGGCCTACGCCGACTTCGAGGTGACCAAGCGCCGCCGGCGACTGGTCGACTTCGACGATCTGCTGGCCTTGTGCCACGCCACATTGCAACGAGACAAGACGTTCGCCGACGCCCAGAAATGGCGACACCGGCACCTGTTCGTGGATGAGTTCCAGGATGTCAACCCGCTCCAGTTCGCGCTTCTCAAGTCCTGGCTCGACCCGACCTCTACCCTCACGGTCGTGGGCGATCCGGATCAGGCGATCTACGGATGGAACGGAGCCGAGCCCGACCTGATTCGCGAGATCGGTCGCCATCTCAACGGCACTGCGGTGATCCACCTACGAACGAACTTCCGGTCGACACCCGAGATCCTCGAAGCAGCCGGCCGGGTGCTCGGCCGAGAACCGCAACCGGCGGCCCGGCCATCGGGATCTCTCCCCGACATCACCGTTCTCGACGGTCCGGACGAAGCCCGATCACTGGCAAGCGCGGTGCGCGGCAGCCACCGTCCGGGATCTCCGTGGAACCGCCAAGCGGTACTCGCCCGCACCAACGCTCAGCTCATCCCGATCGGCAGGGCCCTGGAGCGAGCGGGAATACCGACCCGCACCCGCGGCGATTCGGCCATTCTGCGGAGACCCGAGATAGTCGACCTCATCGGCGGTTGGGACGATCGAGCACTCCTGTCGAAGGTCCTGGCCGACGAGCTGACGGAGCTGAAGTTCGACCCAGACACCGAACGCGGTGTGATGATCGAGATCTTCCTCGACATGGTCCGCGATCATCTGGCTCTCGAACCGGCTTCCACCGTCGATGATCTTGTCACGATTCTCCGCAACGACGATCAGACCAGCACCACCGGCGATGCTGTGGAGCTGGTCACATTTCACTCGTCCAAGGGACTCGAGTGGCCGGTCGTGCATCTGATCGGGCTGGAAGAAGGATTCGTGCCGATCTCCTTCGCCAAGTCCCGGGCCGCCATCGAAGAGGAACGCCGCCTGCTGCACGTGGCGACCACCAGAGCCGAGAGCGAACTGCACATCTACTGGTGCCGACGCCGAGCCCGCGGCGACAAGTTGGACCCCCGTGTTCCGTCTCCGTGGCTCGACGCGTTCCAGTTCGATGAACCGGCGACCGTGGAAGCGCCGCCACACCTCGACGAGATACGTTCCCGACTCGACGACGAGACGATCACCGAATCCCCCGACCCGGCGGCGGATCGTGACGAGCTCACACGCGAACGACTGGTCGCCTGGCGGCGTTCGATGGCGAAAGCCGCCAAGGTCGACCCGGCGGCGATCCTCGCCGACGAAGTCATGGAGCGATGCGTGAGAGAGCGACCCACCACCCTCACCCAACTCGAAGATCCAACACTTCTCGGATCAGGGCGCACCCGCCGCTGGGGAAAAACCGTTCTCGAACTGATCGAGCCGGGCACCACCGAAAGGTAGACGACTCGCTGGTCAGCGCGGTCGGGCCACCAACACCACCGTGGCGTCGCAGTTCTCGAGGACAGTTTCCGCGGCGCGCCCGATGAAGGGACGACCATCGACGTTACGTACGCGTGATCCGAGAACCACGAGATCGGCCTTCTCGGCGTTCGCCACCTCGACCAGCGTCTCCCCGACCGAGTCGGACCTTCTGACGACCACACGCGGCTCGATCCCCATCTCAGCGGCCAGCGTCTTGGCCGGTGTGATCAACGGACTGAGATCGGCAGCCGCTTCGACCCTCGCACGCTGCCGGGTGAGAAGCCTCGGGAGATGAGGCGCTTCGGCCCGGGCGATGTGAGTGAGGATCGCTTCTGTGCCGAGCTCCGCCGAAATGCTGAACGCAACTTCCTGGGCCGATCGCGACGATGCGGTGCCGGCCACGGGAACCAACACCCGGCTGAAGGCGGCAGGCAACGGCCGGTCGAGGCCCCGGGCCCGGCGCACAATCAGCAACGGAACCGACGTGTTGAGCAGCAACTGGTCGACCATCGGGGAGTACAACTGCCCCTCGTGACGGGCCGCCACGCCCACAACCAGAACGCCGTATCCGAGGACTGACTCGGAAAGAATCTGCCCGGCCACCTCCGACGGCCCACCCTTGACACGGCGGTGCTCGACGCTTCGCTCATCGAGAACGCTTTCGATGACGCTCACATCCGGGAACTCGCCGTCGGGCCGTACTGTCATGATCGTGGCCGCAGCCTCGCTCGGCCAGGCGAAATGGGCGATCTGAGCCGCGGCAATCGAAGCCGGAGACCCCTGCGACGCCAGCAGGATGCGACTGGACTTCACCACAAGATTCCGGCTCAGGGCCTCTTCACGATCGAGACGGCTTCGTTCATCAGCAGATCCGCGCCAGCCGCGCACCACGAGCATGAGACTTCCAGCGGCGAACAGCGACGTGGCCAACGGCACTATCACGATCACCGTGTAGGCCGTTTCGGAGAACACGCCGAGGGTCAGCCCCACCGACGCGATCACGATCTCCAGCGCCCCTCGGGCGTTGAGACCCGCTCCGAGAGCGATCGACGCGCGAACCGATTGTCCGGCGAGGCGACCACCCAGGAAAGCACCAGCGAACTTGGCTCCGATGGCCACGGCCACCACCAGAACCGCCCAGCCCACCGCTCCGTTGCTTCCGAGCAGGCCGAGGTCGACGCGAAGGCCGGCCGTGGCAAAGAACACCGGCGCGAGGAAGCTCGTCGTGAGTGCCTCGATGTAGTGGAGCACGTCGGATTGTTGGAATCGCGAACGATGCAGCACTACACCAGCGACGAAGGCGCCCAATACGGCTTCGATCCCGAGAGCCTGTGTCGCCACCCCGAACACGAGCATGGTGAAAACCACGACGGTCATGGCACCACCAATGTTGGCGCCGTCGCGACGGACGAACCGCAACGACCTATCAACCACTCTCTGGCCAAAGGTCATCGCCAGGAAGACGAATACAGCGAGACCTCCCACGGTCTGAGCGATCCCGCTGATCGACACCTCACCTTCGACGGCGAAGCCGGAGAACACCGCAAGCATCAGCCACCCGACCACGTCGTTGGCCATACCGGCAGCCACGGTGATCTGACCGAAGTCCCGCCGCATCAGCCCCAGTTCGGAGAGGATCTTGGCGATCACCGCCAGCGCCGAAACCGACAGAGCTGCCGCCACGAACAGGGCGAAAACGGTTCGGTCGGCCTCAGCGCCGACGAATGATTCCGGCAGTGAAAACCCGACGACCAGTCCGCCAATGAGGGGCACCACGAGGCTGAACCCGGTGACGAGCGCCGCCGCCCGGCCGAGTTTCGAAATCAGCTCAAGATCGGTCTCGAAACCTGCCGTGACCAGCAGCAACGCCACGCCGAGCCAACTCACCGCGAACAGCGCCCCGGACGAGATCTCGAGATCGGGCAGGAACCAGTGAAATCCGCTGGGCCAGACCCGTCCGAAGATCGAAGGCCCCAAGATCACGCCGGCCGCCAGTTCACCGATCACCGATGGGAGGTTGATGCGGCGCATCAGGTAACCACACGATCTGGCCGTGGCCACCAACACCAGTAGCTGCGTCCAGAAGACGAGGAGTTCGTGTTCGTCGAGTGGTGTCAGCATTTCAGCCGCCGGTGACCATCAGAACGGGGGCGTGATCGCTGGGCGGATCGTCCTTGGGGCCCTTGCGTTCGTTGCGGTCGACGACAACCGTTTCGGTTGCCGCAGCCATTGAATTCGACACCATCAACAGATCGATTCGCATCCCCTGCCGTTTGTGGAACGCCCCGCCGCGGTAGTCCCACCAGGAGTACAAACCTGCCTCCTGGTGGTGCTCACGGAACACATCGACCAGGCCCCACTGAGCAATTCTCGCGAGCCGTTCACGCTCGGGCGCGCTCACATGAGTCGCACCGACGAAGCAACTCGTGTCGTACACGTCGATATCAGTTGGAGCGACATTGAAATCGCCGCATACGACGACATCGTCGGCCGGATCGCACGACTGGTCGAGGCTGGTGCGGAGCCGGTCGAGCCAGCTCAACTTGTATTGGTAGTGATCATTGTCGAGCGACCGTCCGTTGGGCACATAACAACAGGCGACCCGCACTCCACCGCAGGTTGCCCACGCCAGACGAGCATCGGGGTCGGGATCAATGTTGTCACCGAACCCGGCCACCGGATCATCGAGACCGACTCGACTCAGAATTGCCACACCGTTCCAGCGGCCCTCACCATGGTGAAAGGCTTCGTATCCGAGCGCTTCGAACGTGAGAGCCGGGAAGGCGTCGTCGGCCATCTTGGTCTCCTGAAGACACAACACGTCGGGACGAAACCGTTCGAGCCAACGCTCGACACGCGACAATCGGGCGTTGAGCGAGTTCACATTCCAAGTCGCCAGCAGCATCGCCTGACACTACAGCCCGGTCGCGTATCCGGCCGTCTCTCCGCGCGTCCAGCCGGTCACCATACAATTCGCCAATGCCAGAAGCAGTTGACCCCGCAGCCGACCTCGGACCAAACGCCTGGCTCGTCGATGAAATGCGGGCCCTGTGGACTGCCGATCCAGAGTCCGTCGATCCCCTGTGGCGCGCCGAGTTCGAGAACGCAGTCCAGCAGCCGGCTACCGAATACCGACGCACAACCATCGATACAAGCGCCACGGTTGTATCGCCCCCGTCAACCGAGCCTCAGCCCGCAGTAGCCGCTCAGGCCTCGCGGGTCGGCGAGGCCCCGGGCGACCAGATCCGCGGGGTCGGAGCACGGATCGTCACCAACATGGAAGCCAGCCTCGACGTTCCCACCGCCACCAGCTTCCGTGAGGTCCCCGCGAAGCTGCTCGAAATCAACCGCAAGGTCATCAACGGCTATCTCACCCGCAAGCAGGGCGGCAAGGTCTCGTTCACCCACATCATCGGCTACGCGATCGTGCGCGCCATTGCCGAGGAGATACCGGCGATGAACAACTCGTTCGTCCACGGCCCCGACGGCGAGCCACGGCTCATCAGACACGAGCATGTAGGGCTCGGGATCGCGGTCGACGTTGAGAAGTCCGACGGATCGCGAACCTTGATGGTCCCGTGCATTCGAGACGCCGACACCCTCGACTTCGCCGGTTTCCACGCCGCCTACGAGGAACTCATCACCAAGGTCAGGTCCAACAAGCTCAGCCCCGACGACTTCGTCGGCACCACGGTCTCGCTCACCAACCCCGGCACAATAGGGACCCGCCAGTCGGTCCCACGCCTCATGCCCGGCCAGGGGCTGATCGTCGGGGCTGGATCGATCGCCTTTCCCGCCGAGTACCAGGCCGCCGATCCCGCCAAGCTCGCCGAACTGGGCGTATCGAAGGTCATGACCATCAGCTCGACCTACGACCACCGCATCATCCAGGGTGCTGAGTCGGGCATGTTCCTCAAGAAGATTCACGAACTACTACTGGGCGAAGACCACTTCTACGACGAGATCTTTCAATCCTTGGGTGTGCCCTACGAAGCGGTCAAGTGGCACCGTGATGTCAACCCGGTAGACCGCGAGACCGGCATGCTCGAAAAGCAGGCCCAGGTCAACTCCCTCATCAACATGCACCGAGTGCGCGGCCATCTCATCGCCGACCTCGACCCATTGCGGGTCAACGAGCCGAAGATGCACGCCGAACTCGACCCGGCCACCTACGGACTCACCATCTGGGATCTCGACCGCGAGTTCCTCACCGGCGGGCACGCCGGCGGCTACGCCCCGGTCGGCGGTCACCACAAGATGTCGCTCGGAGACCTTCTCGGAGTTCTGAGAGATGCCTACTGCCGCACCGTGGGCATCGAGTTCATGCACATCCAGGACCCGGTGGAGAAGCGCTGGATACAGGAGATGGTCGAAGGAGCCACCCGATCCACCTCTCCCGACGAGCAACAACACATTCTCCACCGTCTCAACGCAGCCGAGGCGTTGGAGACCTTCCTCGGCACCAAGTACGTGGGCCAGAAACGATTCGGACTCGAAGGCGCCGAGAGCACCATCCCGCTTCTCGACGCGCTGCTCGACGTAGCGGCCGATGCAGGAATCGTCGAGTGCGTGATGGGAATGGCGCACCGGGGGCGACTCAACGTGCTCGTCAACGTCGTCGGGAAGCGCTACGGCCAGCTCTTCAACGAGTTCGAGGGCAGCATCAGCGACGGCATGATCCAAGGATCCGGCGACGTCAAGTATCACCTCGGCCAGACCGGCGAATTCACCAGTCGCGGCGGAGCAACGATTCCTGTCGAGTTGGCAGCCAACCCGTCGCACCTCGAGGCCGTCGATCCGGTCGTGGTCGGTATGACACGTGCCCGACTCGACGCCATCGACCCCGACGCCGGTCATCCCCCATTCCCGGTGCTACCGCTGCAGATCCACGGCGATTCGGCGTTCGCCGGCCAGGGCGTGGTGGCCGAGACCCTCAACCTCTCACAGGTCCACGGCTACCGAGTCGGAGGCACCGTTCACCTCATCATCAACAACCAGCTCGGGTTCACCACCACCCCCGACATGGCCCGCACCGGCGTCTACCCGACCGATGTCGCCAAGATGATCCAGGCGCCGATATTCCACGTCAACGGCGACGACCCCGAAGCTTGCGTCCAGGTTGCCAGGTGGGCGTTCGCCTACCGGGAACAATTCCACAAAGACGTCGTAATCGACATGGTGTGCTATCGCCGACACGGCCACAACGAGGGCGACGACCCGAGCTACACGCTGCCGGAGATGTACCGGCGAATCAACGCCAGGCCCACGGTTCGAGCGCAGTACACCGCGTCGCTGGTGAAGCGAGGCGATCTCACTCCCGCGGAGGAAGAGGACGCTCTGGCTGATTTCAAAGCCCGACTGCAGTTCGCTCTCGACGAGACACGTGAGCAAGCGCCCGACCCGTCGACCAGAGCCCTACCCCAATCTCCGGCCACGGGCGTGCTCCCCCACTTGCAAACCGCCATCGATCGCTCCACGGTCGACCGGATCTACGACGCTCTCGGATCGACCCCCGACGGCTTCACAACTCATCCCAAATTGGCTCGCCAGTTCGTGACCCGCGACAAGATGTTCGACTCGGGCGAGGTCGACTGGGCCCTCGGCGAGGCCATGGCTCTCGGATCGCTGCTGCTCGACGGGACATCGATCCGCATCGCCGGCCAGGACTCGCGCCGTGGCACCTTCTCTCACCGTCACTCCACTCTGGTCGACTACGAGACGAGCGCCGAACACGTTCCCTTGGCGACCCTCACCGGCTCAGAAGCGCGCCTTTGGATATACGACTCGATTCTGTCGGAGTACGCCGCTCTGGGTTTCGAGTTCGGTTACTCGGTCGCCAACCAGGACGCACTGGTCGTCTGGGAGGCGCAATTCGGCGACTTCGCCAACGGCGCCCAGATCATCATCGACCAGTTCATCGTGGCTTCGAAAGACAAATGGAATCAGGACTCCGGTCTGGTGATGTTGTTGCCCCACGGCTACGAGGGCCAGGGGCCTGAGCATTCGTCAGCACGCATCGAGCGGTTCCTTCTGTTGTCGGCCGAGGACAACATGCAGATCTGCAACGCCACCACTGCCGCTCAGCTCTTCCATCTACTGCGCCGCCAAGCCATGCAGAAGCCTCCGACGCCTCTGGTCGTGTTCACACCGAAGTCGCTGCTCCGGCATCAGAATTCCCGATCGTCGATCGACGAGCTGCTGACAGGGACCTTCGAGGAGTTGTTGGTCGACACCAGCGTCTCCGACCCTGCGTCGGTTCGCCAGATCGTCTTCTGCAGCGGCAAGGTGGCCTACGACGCCATGGACGAACGCGAGAAACGCCAGGCCCCCACCGCGATCGCCCGAGTCGAGCAGCTCTTCCCTTGGCCCTACGAGGCCGTGGCCGCCGAAGTGGGCCGATATCCCGGAGCTTCCGAGATCGTGTGGCTCCAAGAGGAGCCCGAGAACATGGGACCATGGAACTCGATCAAGGGTCGGCTCTACGAAGCCCACGGCGAGACCCACGACATCCGCAGGGTGAGCCGATTCGAGTCGGGAAGCCCGGCCACGGGCAGCGCCAAGGTCCACGCCCAAGAGCTCACCGAGCTGCTCGATCGCGTGTTCACCCCCGCCGGATAGACGGACTAGCCGAGCGGGAAACCCACCACCGATTCGAGTTCGGCGACCGCAACCGCGGGGTCCTGAACCTTGATCGTTGTCATGCCCATTGCTCTCGCCGGCTTGAGGTTCACCCCGAGATCGTCGAGGAATACGCATTCCTCGGGTTGGACTCCAATCGCCTTGCAGGCGATCTTGTAGAACTTCACCTCGGGTTTGCGGACACCGACGACACTCGACTCGACAACCACGTCGAACATGCCGTAGATCCGATCGATCGCGGGGTCAGTGCCAATGGTGGACGGATCGCGAAAATTGTTGGTGAGCATCGCCGTGGCGAGTCGGTCACCACATCTCTCGACCGCTGTGACCATCGCCGGACGAATCTCTCCGCGCAGGCCGGCGAGTATTCGTTGGGCGTCGAGGATCACACCGAACTCCCTGGCCTCACGCTCGAATTCGGAGATGAATCCACCAGCGTCGAGCTCATTTCGTTCGAGTCGGGCCCAAGCGTTGTCGTCGGGATTGGTCGAGTTGAGTCGCCTGATGGTGTCGGTGGGCAGTCCCGTTTCGCGCTCGTAGGCGTTGAAGGCGTCGAACGGACTGGAGAGGATCACGCCACCAAAATCGAACAGTGCTGCCTTTATCACGATGGCAGCGTAGGCCTGTCGGATCCGGCCGCCGACAGCTCCAGCGTGGTTGACTAACGGAATGCAAAAGGGTTATGCCGTCGTGGACGGGTCGAATATCGCCACTGAAGGACGTACCACCCCCAGTCTCGCTCAGCTCGACGAGGCGGTTACGACCTTCATCGAGGAGAACGATTTCGAACACGTGACCGTGATCGTCGACGCCACATTCGAACATCGTGTCGAGAAGCACGAACGCGATGCCGCGCGTGCCGCCATCGACGACGGAGAGGTGATCACGCCACCGGCCGGGGTGATCGGCCGCGGCGACGCTTTCATTCTCCAGATCGCCGACCGAGCCAACGCCGTGGTGCTCTCCAACGACTCATTTCAGGAGTTTCACGGGACTTACGACTGGCTGTTCGACGATGGGCGGCTCATCGGCGGCAAGCCGATCCCGGGGGTCGGATGGATCTATGTGCCTCGTTCGCCGGTTCGGGGCCCGGTCAGTCGACGAGCCGTTCGGGAATCGACCGTCGTCGAGCGGGCGCCCGCCAATCCGAAGGTGGGCGACGCCCGCCGGGTGAAGAAGACCGCTTCCAAGAGGCCTCCGACCAAGCGTTCCACTTCGGCCAAGAAGGCGGCCGCCAAGCCGACACGCCCGCCCAAGAAGTCCGTTGGGCCCGAGACCCAGTCGGCCCCACCCAAGAAGAAGACGGCATCGAGCCGGAAGGCCAAGACCGACTCCAACACGCGAGCGGCATGGAAAAGATTCCGCGACGACTATCCCGAGGGGAGCACCGTCGCGGCAATCATCGAGCGATTCTCGTCCCACGGCGCCTACGGCTCGGTCGACAATGTCACGGTCTACATGCCGCTCCGATTGCTCGGCAATCCTGCACCACGGCGAGCCCGCGATGCAGTCACACTCGGCGATACCGGAGACTTCGTCGTCCACGGTTTCGACGAGTCTCGCCTCGGTATCGATGTGGGACTGACCAAGTTCGTTGCGGCCAGCGGCTCAGGTCGAACCAAGGCTACGGGGCCGACCCCAGCGAAGACCCGCAAACCCGCCCGAAGCGATGCCGTCAAGAAGACCGCATCCAAGAAGACTCCGTCCAAAACCGTTGCCGTCAAGAGGTCGGCGGCCAAGAAGCCGGTTGTCAAGAAGCCGGTCACCAAGAAGGCGGCGGCCAAGCGGTCGGTCGCCAAGAAGCCGGCGGCCAAGAAGCCGGTCACCAAGAAAGCGGCGGCCAAGCGGTCGGTCGCCAAGAAGGCAACTCCCAAGAAGGCAAAGGCCAAGAAGAAGACCCGGGCCAAACAGACCGGAGCCAACACGAAGGCAGTTCCCAAGAAGGCAGTTCCCAAGAAGCCAGCAGCCAAGAGGGCGCCGGCGAAGAAGACCTCGGCCAAGCGGCCGCCCACCAAGAAAACGGCGGCAAAGAAGCCGGCCAAGACAAGAAGCTGAGCGAGGCCATGAAGAAGGCGCCGACACCAACTGGTGTGAGATTGTCACGCGACGAGTTCGGCGTTCCCCACATAGAAGCCGACGATCTCGAAGGCGCGTACTGGGGCATGGGCTATTGCCATGCACTCGACCGACCGATTCAGATGTGTCTGACCCGACTCCTCGGACAAGGCCGGGTCTCCGAATGCCTCGATGCCAGCGCCGAATCACTCGAAATCGATACCTTTTTTCGGCGAATGAACTGGTCGGGCAACACCGAGAACGAGATCTCGAAGCTGACCACACAAGCCCAGTCGCTCTACGCCGCCTACTGCCGAGGCGTCAACGCCCGCTTCGAGATCGCCCGTCCGTGGGAGTTCCGACTGCTTCGATACAAACCCGATCCGTGGACCATCGCGGACACTCTCCTCCTGATGCGAACCACCGGCTACGTGTCTCTTGCACAATCCCAGGGCGAGATCGAGCATCTGTTCGTCGAGATGGTGAAGGGCGGAGTCACCGATGACCAACTCGAGTCGTTGTTCCCGGGTCGGCTGAGCCCGTTCGACAGACCCACCATCGAGACGATCGAACTCGGAGGCGCCCGACAGGTCCCCGACACGGTCAAGTGGGGCATTTCGGACCGACGTTTCATCTCCTCCAACAACTGGGCGGTGTCGCCCTCGCGCAGCGTGAGCGGAAACGCCCTGATGGCCAACGATCCTCATCTCGAGATCAATCGGCTTCCGTGCATCTGGGTGGAACAGGTGATCGAATTGCCGGACGACACGGTCGTCACGGCCAACATGCCGGGCCTTCCCGGGATCGTGGTCGGACGAAATGACAACGTCTCGATAGGAGCAACCTACGCGTTCGTTGATGCCGTCGATTCCTGGATCGAAGACTGCCGCGACGGTTGCTTCCGACGAGAGGACGGCTGGGTCGAGTTTCGTGAACGCACCGAGACGATCAAGGTCAAGGGTGGCGATCCGGTCGATGTCGTGTTCTACGAGAACGACCACGGTGTGCTCGATGGCGACCCCAACAAGGCCGGTAAGTACCTGACCACCCGATGGGCCCCGGCCGAGGGTGGAGCCAGCTCTCTGAACGCGACCATCGGTCTCTGGTCGGCCCGATCGGTCGCCGAAGTAATGGAGACGGTGCGTGACTTCGAGATCGCGTTCAGTTGGGTGATGGCCGACACCGATGGCCACATCGGATTCCAGATGTCGGGGCTGGTGCCGGTACGAAACGCCGGAGCTACCGGATTCACTCCGATGCCGGGATGGGATCCCTCCTACGACTGGCAGGGGTGGATGCCATCGGCTCAGCTGCCGAATTCCTACGACCCACCCGAGGGCTACATCGTCACCGCCAACAACGACCTCAACCATCTCGGCGAATCCAACCCGATCAACATGTCGATGGGCGACTTCCGTGCTCGTCAGATCGCCTCGATGATCGAAGC
This sequence comes from Acidimicrobiales bacterium, assembly GCA_029263195.1. GTDB lineage: Bacteria > Actinomycetota > Acidimicrobiia > Acidimicrobiales > Aldehydirespiratoraceae > SZUA-87. The sequence continues at coordinate 28,826 of JAJCXX010000099.1, read as the reverse complement.
CGGCCCCTGCGATGAAGATCGATTCAATTCGATCTTTGCCAGCGTCCACTCGATGCAGGCCGAAGAAATGATGAAGATCCTCTCGCCGCTGCTTGGAGATTCGCCGACCCATCGCGAATTGGCGGCCTGGAACCACGGCTACTCGACCGACTCACGAGGGGCGGTCGTGTTCGAAGCCTTCTATGAGCAGCTGATCATGGAGTTGTTCGCCACAGAGGAGGTCGGCGCTGAGGTCGTCCAACACCTGATCGAGTCGAGCGGAACCTTCGTCGATTTCTATGCGGTTTTCGATGACGTGCTCAGGGCCGAGACTTCTCCATGGCTCGGATCACGAACGCGAGACGGCGTCTGGGCTGCAGCCCTCCACAAGACCAGCCCGCCCGATGGGGTGTGGGGGGATCACAATCGGGTCACGCTCACCAACATGCTCATCGGCGGGCGCCTGCCCGGCTTCCTGGGTTTCGACGTCGGCCCGGTCGCCCTTCCCGGCGGCCGAGCAACTCCACACCAAGGACAGGTGTACTCCTCAGCCGGACGTCCGACCAGTTTCGCCCCCTCGCTTCGAGTCGTGGCCGACATGGGCGAACCCGGACTCAAATCGGTGCTGGTCGGCGGGCCGTCGGACCGGCGGTTCTCTCGCTGGTACAAGTCCGACATCAAGCGTTGGACCCAAGGGCAACTGAAGCATCTGCGCCGCCAAGCGGATCCTGCCGTCTCCGCTAACTGAGTTGCTGGTTCCAGCGGCGATAGATTGCAGCGCCTATGGCCGCACAGTTCATCTTCACCATGCACAAGGTCGGCAGGTTCATCCCGCCCAACCGCGATGTGCTCAAGGACATCACCCTGGCGTTCTACCCCGGCGCCAAGATCGGGGTACTCGGCCCCAACGGTGCCGGTAAGTCAACGCTGCTGAAGATCATGGCCGGACTCGACGACGGCTACAGCGGCACCGCCAAGCTCACCGGCGGGTTCACGGTCGGGATGCTCGAACAGGAACCACACCTCGACGAAGAGAAGGACGTGCTGGGCAACGTGATGGACGGCGCTGGTGACGCCGCGACCCTCCTCGCTGAATACGACGCCGTTATGGCCGGTTGGTCCGATCCCGATGCCGACTACGAGAAGTTGGGCGCACGCCAAGCCGGCATCGAATCCAAGATCGAAGCGATCGGGGCATGGGATCTGCAACGCAACGTCGAGATAGCCATGGATGCCCTTCGCACTCCGCCGTCTCACTCTCCGGTCACGAATCTGTCGGGCGGCGAGCGACGCAGGGTCGCCTTGGCTCGGCTCCTGCTGTCGAAGCCCGACCTGCTGCTCCTTGACGAACCCACCAACCACCTCGACGCCGAATCAGTGGCCTGGCTCGAACGCACGCTGCAGGACTACGCCGGCACCGTCGTGGCGATCACGCACGATCGCTATTTCCTCGACAATGTGGCTGAGTGGATACTCGAACTCGACCGCGGTAAGGGTCTCCCGTTCGAAGGCAACTACAGCGGCTTCCTCGAACAGAAGGAACTTCGCTTGGCCTCCGAGCAGAAGGCCGACGACGCCCGCCGGCGAACCCTCAGGCACGAACTCGAATGGGTCCGTATGGCACCCAAGGCCCGGCAGGCCAAGGGCAAGGCTCGGCTGGCGGCCTACGACAAGTTGCTCGAAGAGGCACGCGACGCCGACGGACGATCGGCCGATCTCGAGATCATGATTCCGGTCGACTCCAGACTCGGCGACGTAGTGATCGAGTCCGACGGCGTCTCCAAGGGTTTCGACGACAAACTGCTCATCGACGATCTTTCCTTCTCACTTCCGCCCGCCGGGATCGTCGGTGTGATCGGCGCCAACGGCGCCGGCAAGTCGACTCTGTTCAAGATGATCATCGACGCCGCTGAAGGAACGGGCGAACCCGACAGCACACCCGACTCCGGCTCACTGAGAATCGGGCCCACGGTTCAGCTCGGCTACGTCGACCAGGACCGAACGCTCGACGCCGACAAGACCGTCTACGAGGAGATCACCGGAGGTGTCGACAATCTCGAGGTCGGAGGACGCGAGATCCACGGACGCGCCTACGTGGCATCGTTCAATTTCAAGGGAGCCGACCAGCAGAAACTGGTCGGGACTCTCTCGGGAGGTGAACGCAATCGGGTCCACTTGGCGAAGGTTCTGAAAGAGGGGGCCAACGTCCTGCTTCTCGACGAGCCCACCAATGATCTCGATGTCGACACCCTCAGAGCACTCGAAGACGCTGTCGATGCCTACGCCGGTTGCGCCGTGATCGTGAGCCACGATCGCTGGTTCCTCGACCGGGTGGCGACCCACATCCTCGCCTTCGAAGGTGATTCGGTGGTGCGTTGGTTCGAGGGGAACTTCACCGAGTACGCCGACTACAGAAAGCGCGAGCACGGTGTCGATGCCATGCGTCCCCAGCGCATCAAGTACAAGCCGGTGTCGAGAGCCTGAGCAGCACTCCCGATCGAAGCGCGTCACCAATTCCTCACGATGACGCCGCATTGTCCGATGGATCGGCATGGCCAAGTCGGCAACAAAGACCAAGACAAAATGGAAGAGTCGGGCGGTAACCCGTCTGATCGAAGCCGGAGAGATGTCTGAGTGCACTCACTGCGAGGAACGAGTGAAGTTCCGAGCACGAGAGCGCAACTACCAGGTCATCTGCAACGTCTACATCGCCGGCAGCTGGGACCACGTGGAACACTTCCACGCCCCCTGCTACGAAGAGGCGTCGCTCCCCTTCGGTGAACCTTCCGACTGACCCTCCTTGCCGCCGATGGGTGGTCAAGTGATGTTCTTGGGTTGACGCGGAACGAAATCGCGACCTGCTGTGTTTCTTCCCCGACGTTCGCTCCGATGAGCGGCCACACGGAAGGTAGACAGCAATGACTTCCATACTTGCGACGACACTGGCCGGAAACTACAGCGCCGGTTGGGCCATCTTCGGAGGCGCCGCTGGCGCCCTCGCCATGTTGGTTGTGATCTACGGCGGACGTGCCATGGGCATGACCAAGATGGACCTGCTCCGCACCCTCGGCACCATGGTGCAACCCAAGGGCAATACCAACGTCGTCTACGGAACCGGGCTCATGATGCACCTCATGATGGGTGCGGCATTCGGGCTGGTTCATGCCGGTCTGCTGCATGCGTTCGACCCAACGTCGGGAGGTGCCGCCTTCGGGTTGGGAATCCTCCTTGGAGCAGTGCACGGAATGATGGTCACCGGCGGGATGCCGATGATGCTCAAGATGGTTCACCCGTTGGTAAAAGACGGAACCATCGATGATCCGGGAGTCGCCATGACCGGCTTCGGCAGGATGACCCCCATGGGGATGGTCATGGCCCACGTCGTCTACGGAATCGTCATCGGCGCCATCTATTACGGCGCAGTCACCTGAGCAACGCCAGCACCAGCTCGGCCATGGCGGCCGGGTCTCCGTCTTCGGGCGTGAGGCGCAGATCGGGTTGGGCCGGCGCTTCGTAAGGATCGTCGACGCCGGTAAATCCGCTGATCTCGCCGGCTCGTGCCTTGGCGTAGAGCCCTTTGGGGTCGCGCTTCTCGCAGACCTCGATCGGAGTGTCGACGAACACCTCCAAGAATCGGACTCCTGCCGAGACGCCGAGAGCTCGGGCGTTGGCGCGGGCCGCCCGGTAGGGACTCACCAGCGGCACCAGTGCCACCACGCCGGCATCGGCCATCAGCCGGGCAACCTCGGCGACTCGCCGCACGTTCTCATCACGGTCGGCGGCGGTGAATCCGAGATCGCCGTTGAGGCCGTGCCGGATATTGTCACCGTCGAGGACATAGGCAGGTCGACCGGAACTCAAGAGCGCGGACTCAACCTCAACCGCCACGGTCGACTTTCCCGATCCCGATAAGCCGGTGAGCCAGATGATCGCTCCGGAGAATCCGATCTCGGCCCAACGGCGGGCTTGGCTCAGATGGCCCGGATGCCAGACCACGTCGGGGCTTCGGTCCATCTCAGTCCGACTCGCCGAGGATCATTCCGGCACCGACAGTGTGGCCGCTTGCCTCGTCGATCAGAACGAAGCTTCCCGTGACGCGATTGCGTCGATACTCGTCGAAAAAGAGCGGGATCTGGCTGCGCAACGTGACTCGACCGATCTCGTTGAGCTTCAGCTCGGTGGCGTCCTCGACCCGACTCAGAGAGTTGATGTCGAGCTGGTAGGCGAGGTGCTTCACGATCACCTTGGCCGATCGTGTGGTGTGCTTGATCATCAGTCGACTCCCTGCGACGAGATCCGACCTCTCCGACATCCAGCAGACCATCGCGTCGATGTCCTGCGACGAAGTCGACTGGTTGTTGGGACGGCACAGCATGTCGCCACGGGAGATGTCGATCTCGTCGGAGAGCCTCACGGTGACCGCCATCGGGGCGAACGCCTCTTCCACCGGACCATCGAATGTATCGATGCTCTTGATCGTCGAGCCGAACCCGGACGGGAGAACCACCACGTTGTCTCCGGGCCTCATCACCCCACCGGCGATCGATCCGGCGTAGCCGCGATAGTCGTGGTGCTCATCGGACTGCGGCCTGATCACGTACTGAACCGGAAATCTCGGATCTATCAGGTTGCGATCGGACGCTATGTGGACCTCTTCGAGATGGTGAAGCAGCGGGGAGCCGTCGTACCAGGGGGTGTTGTCCGAGCGGGTGACGACATTGTCGCCGTGCAGCGCCGACACCGGAATGAACGTGAGGTCGGCGATGTCGAGCTTCATGGCAAAGGCCCTGAACTCCTCCTTCACCTCTTCGAAGCGCCCCTCGTCGTAGTCGACGAGATCCATTTTGTTGACGGCCAGCACCAAGTGCGGGATTCGCAGCAACGAGGCCAGAAAGGCGTGGCGGCGCGACTGTTCGAGGACTCCCTTTCGGGCGTCGATCAGGACGATCGCCAGATCGGCGGTGGAGGCCCCGGTGACCATGTTGCGGGTGTATTGGGTGTGGCCCGGGGTGTCGGCGATGATGAACTTGCGCTTCGGAGTGGAGAAGTATCGATAGGCGACATCGATGGTGATGCCCTGCTCACGCTCGGCCCTGAGCCCATCGGTCAACAGCGCCAGGTTGGTGTATTCGGTGCCCATTTGGACCGATGCCCGTTCCACCGCTTCGAGTTGGTCCTGAAAGATCGTCTTGGTGTCGTAGAGCAGCCGGCCGATGAGGGTCGACTTGCCGTCGTCGACGCTTCCGGCGGTTGCGAATCGGAGCATTTCCATCAGAAGTACCCCTCCTTCTTTCGATCTTCCATAGCCGCTTCGGAGACCCGATCATCGGCCCGCGTCGCGCCTCGCTCGGTGATCCGGGTGGCCGACACTTCGGCAATCACGGCGTCGATGGTCTCGGCCGACGACTCGACCGCTCCGGTGCAGCTCATATCGCCAACCGTCCGGTAGCGCACGGACTCGACAAATGGGGTCTCCCCCTCGATCAGGGAAATGAAGGGACTGGTCGACAACAACATGCCGTCACGCTCGAAGACCTCCCGCTCATGGGCGTAGTACACCGATGGGATCTCGATCTGCTCAGACTTGATGTACTGCCAGATGTCGAGCTCGGTCCAGTTGGAGATCGGGAACACGCGGATGTGTTCGTCCTGGTTGAGCCTCCCGTTGTAGAGGTTCCACAGTTCGGGGCGCTGGTTCTTGGGGTCCCACTGCCCGAACTCGTCACGGAAGGAGAACACTCTCTCCTTGGCGCGTGCCTTCTCCTCGTCGCGTCGGGCTCCGCCGAACAGTGCGTCGAACCGGTGCTCGGAGATGCCGTCGAGAAGAGTTCGTGTCTGCAGACGATTGCGACTGGCCCGAGGACCGGTCTCCTCGACCACCGTTCCGTCGTCGATCGCCTGCTGCACCGAAGCAACGACCAACCGGGCTCCGGCCTCGGCCAGCCGACGGTCGCGAAACTCGAGAACCTCAGGGAAGTTGTGCCCGGTGTCGACATGCATCACCGGGAATGGCAGCCGGGCCGGCCAGAACGCCTTCTCGGCGAGACGCAACATGACGATGCTGTCCTTGCCTCCCGAGAACAGCAGGCACGGCCTCTCGAATTCGGCCGCGACCTCGCGGAAGATATGGATCGATTCAGCCTCGAGTTGCCGGAGATATGGGAGGTCGTACGCCAAGGAAGACACCAAACGTCGAGTTCGTCGACCGCATGTTACGGTCGGCGCTCGTTCGTTTCGACCATTTGGCGCGATCGCCGAGAACTTCGCGCAGCTCACACCGGAGGCAGAGAATTGCCGGCTTCAGTTGACGATCATCGATTGGCCGCAGAATTGGCAGACGACGCCGGACGGTTGCTCGTCGCGTTGAGGGCCCGGCTTCATTCCGAGGGCGCTCCCGGATCGGTGATCAAGGCCGAAGGCGACCGCCAGGCCCACGTCCATCTGATGGAGCGACTGGCCCAGTCACGTCCCGGCGATGCCGTGCTCTCCGAAGAGGGAATCGACGATCCCGTTCGTCTCGAATCCGATCGCACTTGGATCATCGACCCGCTCGACGGCACCCGGGAGTTCTCTGAAGTTCCGAGGACCGATTGGGCGGTGCATGTGGCTCTGACGATCGGCAATCGACCGGCCGCAGGGGCCGTGGCGCTTCCGGGTCTGTCGTTGCTGCTGAGCACAGCCAGCCCTCCCGAGTTGGCCGCCGATGCCGCGGATCCGCTGCGGATGATCGTTTCACGGACCCGACCGCCTGCGGTTGCCACCCACGCGGCTCGGGCATTGGGGGCCGACCTCGTGGAGATGGGGTCCGCCGGCGCCAAGGCCATGGCCGTGGTGCGCGGCGAGTGCGAGATATACGCCCACAGCGGTGGTCAGTACGAGTGGGATTCCTGTGCTCCCGTGGCGGTCGCAGCCGCGGCTGGTTGCCACGTGAGCAGGATCGACGGCAGCGAACTCATCTACAACCAGTCCGATCCCTACCTTCCCGACCTTCTGGTTTGTCGCCCCGAGCTGGCAGAACAGGTACTCGCCGCCCTGGCCTCGTTCGAGGACTGATACTGGGCAGACTGTCGGGGTGACCGACACCTCATGGGGAGCATTCAGCGACGACGGCCCTTGGAACGTCGTCGTGGACGAACTCGAGTGGCGTCCCGGGGTTCCCGAGTTACGGGCCGAGGCCGAACGCCGCCTCCCGGCCATGATCAACCCGTCCCGAAAGTTCCCCGGACTGCGGGTGTTCACCATCGGTTGGCATCTCGGACGAGCCATCGCTCCTTGGGGGCTCACCACGCGACGCAAGGGCGGCACCGAATCCCGCTCGGACCTGTCACGCCGGCTCCGCCGAGCCGCCGAGAAGCTCGGCCCCACCTACATCAAACTCGGTCAGATCATCTCGAGTGGAGAAGGAATCTTTCCTGCCGAACTCGTGGCCGAATTTGCCAAGTGCCGAGACCAAGTTCCGGCCGAGCGCTTCTCCACGGTTCGCGAAGTTGTGGAGGCCGACCTCGAGGCTCCGCTCGAATCGGTGTTCCAGACATTTTCGCGGGTGCCGATCGCCGCGGCATCGATCGCTCAGGTTCACAAGGCGACGCTTCTCGACGGCACACGCGTGGTGGTGAAAGTTCAGCGCCCCACGGTCGATCAACTCGTCCACCAGGACCTTCGATCGATGGCTTGGCTCGCCCCCATCTTCGTTGGGCGAATACCCATCGCCGCCTTGGCGAACCCACCAGCTCTGGTGGAGGTGTTCGCCCACACCATCAGCGAGGAACTCGACTTTCGAATCGAAGCCGACAACATGCTCGACGTGGCCCGGGTGTTCTCCAAACTCGAGCAGGACCAGTTCGTGGTCCCCAGACCCCATCCGACACTGGTGACCCGCCGTCTACTGGTCATGGAATGCCTCGACGGATTCAAGTTCGACGACCTCGACTCCTACCAACTCCACGGCATCGACACCCACGAAATCGTGAGAGCGTCGATGATCGGCTTCATGGAGGGGGCGCTGATCCACGGCATCTTCCACGGCGACCTCCACGGTGGCAACCTCTTCGCCCGACCCGACGGTCGCACCGCTCTGCTCGACTTCGGCATCACCGGCCGCATGAGCGAACGACGACGGCTCGCCTTCGTGAAGCTTCTCATCGGCGGCATGACGAACGACCCGATCGGCCAACTCACCGCCATCCGCGACTTGGGTGCTCTCCCCGAGGACACCGATATCGAGGCGGTCGCACGCGATCTGGGAATGTTCGACGACGTTGTCGACCCCGTCACCATGTCGCCCGAGCAACTCGTCGGCGAACTGCAGCGCGTGGTGAAGGCCCTGTTGGGTTACGGGGCACGAATGCCCAAGGAACTCATGCTCTTCGTCAAGAACATGGTGTTTCTCGACGGCGCCATCTCCAAGCTCGCCCCAGACCTCGATCTCCTCGGCGAAATCGCCCACGTCGCCGGCTACTTCGCCACCCATCACGGAGCTGAATTGGCTGCCCAGGTGGGAATGGATCCGGCCGATTACGAATTCGACGAAAGCGGGGTGCGGGCAGCGTTCGGGGTCGACGAGTCGACCGAGACGATGACCTACCGGCAGCTCCAGGAGCGACGGGAAGTCATCCGTCGACGACTGCGCACCGGTTCGTGAATCGGCCCCTATCGTCAGTGGATGCGTCTCGTCATCGCTCGGTGCACCGTCGACTACGAAGGTCGACTCAGAGCGCACCTGCCCGAGGCAACACGGCTGGTGATGGTGAAGGCCGACGGTTGCGTAGCCATCCATGCCGACGGAGGCGCGTACAAGCCCCTCAACTGGATGAACTCACCCAATCGCTTGGTCATCGACGACAAAAAGGGCGTGTGGACGGTGCGTAGCCCCAAAGGGGATGTCCTCACGATCACCCTCCACGAGGTGATCTCCGACACCGACCACGACCTCGGAACCGATCCCGGACTTCAGAAGGACGGCGTCGAGGCCCACCTCCAGGAACTGCTCGCAGCCGACCCGACCTCGATATCGGACGGCTTCCGGCTGGTTCGCAGGGAGTACCCCACCGACATCGGCCCAGTGGATCTGATGTGTCGCGACAAGGACGGGGTGGCCGTGGCCATAGAGGTCAAACGACGCGGGGAGATCGACGGTGTGGAGCAACTCACCAGGTATCTCGACTTTCTAAACCGCGATCCCATGCTTCGACCGGTTCGCGGCGTGTTCGTCGCCCAGGAGATCAAGCCGCAGGCCAAAGTGCTCGCCACCGACCGCGAAATCGATTGGGTGGAGATCGACTACGACACTCTGCGCGGGATCGAATCACCGAACCTGAAGCTGTTCTGAACGACGGACCGAAATCAACGAAATGCCACGCCTGCCCAAGCTCTCAAAGAAAGCCAGACGCCTCGGCTCGGTTCTGCTGAGCCTGGCGTTGGCCGTCCCTCTGGCCCTTGCTCTCGGTTGGCTCATCGACGACGTCGCGTTCGGTCACGACATCCCACGCGGAGTAGTAGTTGTCGGCACCGATATCGGCGGCACCGATCGAGACGCGGCCGAGGTCCGGCTCACCGAATCGCCTCTCGGCAACCGAGCGATCGAGCTCACGTGGGCCGGCCACTCCCTGATGAGCACCTCATCCGAGCTCGGGGTGGGAATCGACACCGAAGCGACTCTCGATCTGGCCGACGATCGGGGAGACACTCTCTCGAGGCCGATCCGTTGGATGAGGAGCTTCTTCACTGACCGAACGATCGACCCGGTGATGGTCGTCGACAACTCCGCTCTCGACGACCTGTTCACCACAGGAGCCGGTTCTGCGTTCGGAGTCGAATTCGGTCTTCCCGACGTCCAGCTCACGGCTGGCGAATTCGTGGCCGTATCGAGGGCGACCGTTCCTCAGGTCGACATCGAGGCACTCGACCGCCTACTCATCGAGGCTGCCGTCAGCCCCAACTCCGACAATCCGCCGATCGAGGTCCCGACTCTTGGCGACCAACTGGTGGACGACGCAGATTCACAGCTCGCCGAGCTGGCAAACGGCCTCTCGAGGGGGGGCATCAGCGTCTCGCTGGTGGGCTCGGCCAACAGCTTTCACATTCCCCAGCCCACGCTTCGATCGTGGATCGAGTTCGCCGGCACGAGGCAGCAGCCCGAGATCAATCTCGACCAAACGGTCGTGATGGACGTGCTCTCCTCTCTCTTTGTCGGATTCGGGGAGTCCGGGGAAGAGCCCCGGTTCGTGGTCGACTCCGTCGGCGGAGTTCGGATAGTCGGTGGTGCTCCCGGCAGCATCTGCTGCGAAACCGACACCATCGAGAAGATTTTGAGCGCGATGGAAGCTGGAGACCCGCTGGTGGAGCTACGCCCGCAGGAGGATCCCGACGCCAAAGGAACGGCATGGGCCGAATCGCTCGAGATCCATGAACTCGTCGGAGAATTCACCACCAACTTCAAACCGGGCCAGACCCGAGTTGCCAACATCGACCGCATCTCCGAACTCACCCGCGGTGCGATCATCGAACCGGGAGAGACCTTCTCGATCAATGAGTTCGTGGGAAGACGGACCCGAGAGAAGGGCTTCGTTTCCGCCGGGGTGATCTCCAACGGCGTATTCTCCAGCTCGGTCGGCGGCGGAATCTCGCAGTACGCCACCACCTTGTTCAACGCGGCGTTCTTCGCCGGACTCGACTTCGGTGAATACCAGAGCCACTCGATCTACATCTCGCGCTACCCCTACGGACGCGAAGCAACGATGTCGTTTCCTCACCCCGATCTCCAGATCATCAACAACACTCCGTTCGGGGTGTTGTTGTGGCCCACCACCACCGCCACGTCGATAACTGTCTCGCTCTACTCGACCGAGTGGGCGGTCGGTGAACAGACCGGACAGACCAAGCGTCGTGAGGGGGTGTCGTGCACGCGCGTCACCACCGAACGGACCCGGACCTGGGTCGAGGATGGCCGCACCGAGATCGACACCGTCACCGCTCGATACCGTCCCGAGGGGGTCGGCTGCAACGGCGGATCGAGCGTTCCCACCACCAGCACCGCGGCACCTCCCACCACGGTGGCACCTACGACGACGACCGTGCCACCAGCCACGACCGTCGTCCCTGCGACAACCACCGTGCCACCAGCCACGACCGTGCCACCGGCCACAACGACCACTTCAATGCCTCCGACGACGACCGCTTCTACAACGACGACCACCACCACCGCAACAACAACAACAACAACCTGATGCGTTCCTCCGCCTCGCAATCGACGGCATCGGAATGCGACGATGAACCCATGGTCTCTGCGACACAAGAGCGGATGTCCGACCTCGACACCCTGGTCTGGAACATCGAACGCGACCCCAGGCTCACCTCGACGGTCACCGGGATCCTCATGTTCGACGATCCGATCGAGCCGGCCGATCTACATCGGCAGCTTCAGCGGTCGTCGCGAATCGTCCCCCGGCTGCACCAACGGGTGGTCAACGATTCGCTGCCGATGGCCCCGCCTCGTTGGGAGGTCGATCCGGATCTGGCACTCGCATTCCACCTTCGCATCACCACGCTCGGCGGACAGGGCACCCTCGGACAACTACACGACCTGGCTGCTGCCATAGCCGCTCAGCCCCTCAACCGGTCTCGTCCTCTCTGGGAGCTCACCCTCGTCAGGGGCATGGCCGACAGCGGCTGCGCTCTCGTCGTCAAGACGCACCATGCTCTGACTGACGGGGTCGGCAGCATGGAGCTCATGCTCGAATTGTTTGATCTGGAACCGGGCCCGCCGGCGCGCCACAAGGAAATCCCGCCGTGTCCACCGGCACCCGATCCGGCCGCGGGCTCGATCGACAGCGAACTCCGATACGAGGCACAACAGATTCTGCGGACGATCGCCGCGACCTGTGGCATTGGAGCCCAGGCCCTTTCCGATCCGTTCGACGCAGCTCGGAGACTCGGAGCGGCCATCGGGTCGGCTCAACGAATTCTCAGTCCAGTTCCAGCCCCTCTCAGCAGCGTCATCGAAGGCCGGTCGCTCGACCTTGAGCTCCGCTCGTTTTCGGTGGCACTGGCCGACATGAAGGCCGCAGGCAAACGCATCGACGGCACCGTCAACGACGCGTTCGTGGCTGCCATTGCGCTCGGCATCTCCTCGTATCACCGACGTTTTGGATCCTCGATCGACTCGCTTCGCGTGTCGATTCCCGTCAACCGTCGAGTCGCGGGCGACTCGGTCGGCAACCACTTCACGCCCGGGAAGATCCGTCTCGACACCGACACGGTCGACACCGACGAGTTGATGCGCCGCGCTCATCGGGAAGTGATCCTTCTTCGCCACGAGCCGGCGAATGACCTCATATCCCCGATCGCCGGTGTCCTGCGATTTCTCCCGGCGGCCGTCTCCACATCCATCGCTTCGGCTCTGTTCGTGGGAATCGATGTTGCAGCCTCCAACGTTCCGGGTAGCCAGGTGCCGCTCTATCTCTGCGGCCGCCGACTCTCTGCTCTGATCCCGTTCGGACCGCTCGTGGGTTGTGCCGCCAATGTCACCATGGTGTCGTTCGACGGCGAAGTGCAGGTCGGAGTCAATTGCGACCCGGCCGCAGTCACCCAGGTCGACGATTTCGTCGACGATCTCAAGGCGGCGTTCGGTCAGGTCCTCGGGCCGCGATGACCAACCAGTCCGAGGTTGTCATAGTCGGCGCCGGACCGGCCGGTTCAGCCGCGGCCATCGTTCTGGCACGCGCCGGTTGCTCAGTATCGGTGTTCGACAAGGCGTCGTTTCCGCGGGAAAAGTGTTGTGGCGACGGCCTCACCTCCCTGGCGCTGCGCGAGCTCGAGAAATTGGGGTTCGAGCCATCGACCGTGCCCTCCTGGAATCCGGTCGACGAGTTCGTGCTCACGTCGCCGCGGGGCCGACAGACCCGCTATCCACTGCCCAGCGACCACGGTCACCATGCTGTGATCGCCAAAAGATCCGACCTCGACTCTGCGTTGGTCGATCTGGCCCGATCAGCCGGGGCGACGATCCACGAAGACGATGCCCTTCTCGATGCGGTTGCCGAACCGGCCGAAGTGGAGCTGTCCTTCCGACTATCGGGCTCGGTGAGGGCCTCCCATGTGATCGGGGCCGACGGCATGTGGTCGCCGTTGCGCCGGGCCCTGGGCCTCTCGATCGACGGCTATCGAGGGGAGTGGCACGCCTTCCGCCAGTACTTCCATGATGTGGGACCTCGTGCCGCAACCGAGCTCTCCGTCTGGTTCGAACCAGACATCCTCCCCGGCTATGTGTGGTCGTTCCCCCTGCCCGGCAACGTCGCCAACGTCGGCTTCGGTATTCAGCGAGGCGGGGCGAAATCGATTCAGTCCATGTCGAGGCTTTGGCCCGATATTCTCGCCCGGCCTCACATACGTGAGTTCATCGGAGAGTCGGCCACCGGGTCCGACACCCACAAGGCATGGCCCATTCCCGCTCGGGTCGGGCGTTCCCCTCTTGTTGGCCCCCACACCATGTTCGTGGGCGATGCGGCGGCAGTCACCGACCCCCTGACCGGGGAAGGAATCGGGCAGGCGTTGCTCACCGGCCGGCTCGCCGCTGAGGCCATCTTGTCGAGCGACGAAGCCCCTACTCACTACGAACGAGCGGTGAACCGGAAGTTCGTTGCCGACGACCGAATGGCCCGAGCGCTGGTTCCTCTTCTCGCTCGGCCGGCGATTGCCGGCGCCGTTCTCCGGCTCACTTCGACGAGCGGCTGGACCCGTCGAAACTTCGCCCGTTGGATGTTCGAGGACTATCCCCGGGGCATGATCGCCACGCCTCGCCGATGGCACCGCGGTATGTTCGCCGGCGCCGGGGCCTTCGCCGATCACTAGTTCACCGACCCACGAAGGCGCACCCGCGTTGGCAGCCTCTACGCTCTGACCCCGTGACCAGCGCCGACAACACTGCCGAACGATCGCCCAGTGGCGCGTCCGGGCTCATCGGTGCGGTCGACCGACTCGACGATCAGATCGACGGCTGGTGGGATTCGCTGCGGGGCCGACCGATCCTCGACCGGATCTTCTACACGGCCTCCGAGGCCGCTGACTTCTCTCTCATCTGGCACACCCTCGGGGTCATCGAGGCGATCATCGAGGACGACCCGATGATCGCTGTGAAGGTGAGTGCGGCCTTGGGTGTCGAGTCGGCTCTGGTCAACGGACCGGTCAAGTCGCTGTTTCGGCGACGCCGGCCGATCCAGGAGACCGCCCGGCCCCACAATCTTCGTCAGCCCAAGACCAGCAGCTTCCCGAGTGGCCACGCTTCCGCGGCTGTGGTCGCAGCCGCCATGTTGTCTCGGCACGGAAACTCTGCGGCCTTGCGTGCGCTGGCCGGGATCGTTGCCACAAGCCGGATCCACGTGAGGATCCACCATGCCTCTGATGTGGCCGGGGGGTTGGCCGCCGGAGCGCTGCTAGCCGCCGTGGCTCGCCGGCTGCTGTCTCAGTGAGCCCCGACCGACTCGGCGGCCGTGCTGGTGAGAATCGATCTCACGTCGAGTAACAAGTCCGTTACCTCGGTGCTCGACAACAACTCGCGCCGGTTCAGACCTCCGAGGACTCGATCAATCGCTTCGAGTGCTTCTTCGATTCGAGGAGTTTCGAGCGTCTCGGTCATTCACCTGGCTTTCGGTTGGTGGATTCGGGGTGTCCCGTACGCGAAACCCTAGTCGAGGCTCCCCGGCCAATTGGCACCGTGAGGTTCGATTCCGCTCGAGCTCGGACGTACCCTCGCTCATGGGAGTTGTGGGGAACCTCGTGGTCGAGTCCGACGACGGCAACGAGTCGCGTAATACCTACCGTCGGCAGCTCGACGACATGGCCTACGAGGACGTCCCGGGCGCTCTCGCGGCGGCCCACGCGGAATGCTCGCCCGGCGACATTCTCTCCGCCGAGTTCAATCTCACCCGTTCTCGTGGTGTCCAAACCGTTGATGACCGGCCGCCACCCAATGTCGACACGTTGATGATCGGAGCGGGATTCGAACTCTTGTCGGGCGGCCACGGAGCGTTGAAGCACGGAGAGCCCATGGCGGTGGAGGCAGTTCGCCTGCGGACCCTCCCAGATTATGTGGCGCCCAGAATGTCTGTCCTGATCTGCGGACTCAACCCCAGCCTGCACTCCGCCGACATGGGCGTCGGGTTTGGTCGCCGAGGAAACCGTTTCTGGCCGGCGGCGCTGGCCGCCGGTCTCGTCTCGATCGACCGCGACCCGAGCGATGCCCTCGATCGCCACGGTGTTGGCATGACCGACATGGTCAAGAGAGCTACCACGCGAGCCGCGTCACTCACCAGCGGCGAGTATCGGTCGGGGGTCGACCGGCTCAGCGAGATCTGCCAATGGCTTCAGCCCGGCTTGGTGTGCATGGTCGGCCTGGCGGGCTGGCGCGCCGCAGTCGACCGTCATGCCGGCGCCGGCCTTCAGGCCGAGACACTGGGAGGATCGGCTGTCTATGTCATGCCGTCGACCAGCGGTCTCAACGCCCACAGCTCGCTGTCGGATCTCACCGACCATCTGAGGCGGGCCGCGGATCTGGCAGCCTCTACGATCGGCTGATCGGAGCCAGATCGCGTACGGCTTGGCCCATATCGATGCCGGGGGCCGGGATGAGCATCAGCGCCGGGCAGTCGATCCCGCTGTCGACGTAGCGCGCTACGTGATCTCGGCACTCCTCGGGGGACCCGTGGATGATCAGCTCGTCGACCACATGGTCCGGAATCTTGGCGAGGGCCCCCTGACGGTCGCCGGCGGCCCACAATTTCCAGTGTTCGGAGAGGGATTCGGTTCGACCCATCCATTCGTGGAAGGCCTTGTAGACGGGGACATTCAGATATGCAGCCATCGCGTAGCGACCCACGGCCCGGGCGGTTTCAGGATCAGAGGTGGGCACGACGAACAACCGAGCCACCACCTCGGCGTCGGGGTTCTCCTCTCTGACCAACGATGTCACCGTGGCGGCGTCTCGAGCCGACAGCCAGTTGACGATGGCCCCATCGGCCTCTCGACCGGCCAGCCGCAACATGCCTTCGCGCAACGCCGCGATCAGAATCGGAACCCGATCCTCGAGTTCGATGCCGAGCCTGAATCCCTTGATGGAGAACGTCTCGTAGTCCTCCGTGATCTTGTCGCCGGCCAGGGCGCTACGAAGGAAACGGACCGTATCTCTCGTTCGCTGATATGGCTTCTCGAACGCGATGGCGTTCCACCGTTCGACGATGATGTTCGACGACGACCCAATTCCACACACGAACCGGCCCGGAGCGGCCGAGGCCAGTGCCGCCACCGACTGCGCCAATAGAGCCGGACCGCGTGTGTATGCGGGAAGAATGGCCGTGCCCAGACGTAGCTGCGGCGTCCAGACCGATGCCAGGGCGAGCGGGGTCAGGCCATCGGCGCCCATGGCTTCAGCCGACCAGAGATCGGTGTAGCCGAGCTCGGCGAGCTCCTCGAACCGCGGCCGCTGGGCATGAAGCGGGCCATCGAACGGGATTGTCATGCCATACCTGTTCACCGGTCTCCTCGGGGTCGTCAATCGGAAGACCAAAGCATGTCATCTCGGTCCGAATCCGGGCGAACCACCCGAAAATGTCACACCCCACCGTCACTATCGAACCATGAACGAACAGCTCACCATCCCCAGAGAAGCCCGGGTGTGGCGTATCGACCCCAATACCCGTCGACGAGGGCGTGAGGGCGTGGCCGAGGCGCGCGAGGTGCTTCGCCGGTCCCGCTCCAAGTCCACCGTTTGGCCCGAGACCGACCCCACCTTGCTGTCGGCCCATCACCACATCTCCGACGCTGCGTGAATTTCCCGGCTCGGCTCGCGCCACACTGTGACCATGGTCAGACACATGTCCGCGATCTTCACCGCCGCATTGGCGGTCGCGGTGCTGGCCGCATCATGTGGGTCGACAGATACCGCTGTTCAGGTGACCCCGGCCGTCCACACCTCTCTTCCCGACTCTCAGGAGCTCGAGCCCAACGCCACGATCGAGCGAGTGGTTGATGGCGACACCATCATCGCCGACATCAACGGGCAACGAGAACGGGTCCGATTGATAGGAATCGACACTCCTGAGTCGGTCGATCAGAACCGTCCGGTGCAGTGCTACGGAAGCGAAGCAAGCACGTTTCTCGAATCTCTTCTTCCTCCGGGAACCGCTATCAGCCTAATTCGCGACGTCGAGGCCCGAGATCAGTACGACCGGCTTCTCGCCTACGTGGTCCGCACCGACGACCAACTCTTCGTCAACCTCGCCCTCGTCGAGGGAGGCTTCGCCGGCCCGCTCTCCTTCCCACCCAATGATCACTACGCCGACCTTTTCGAATCAGCCGCCGACTCCGCCGCGGCCGACGGGGTCGGACTGTGGGGAGTTTGTGGCGGACCCGATGTCCCGCTCCCCTGAGGCGGCAGGTTTCCTCGACGCCCCCAGCTAGCGTTTGTGATGTGACGTCACTCTCGAAGGCGCTCGGCTACGACGCCAAGGATCGACTGCTGATCATCAGCAGTGATCTTCTCGGCTCGACCCACGCCGCCACCGCCGGCTGTTTCGAGGCCATGAGAGACGGCCTCGCAACCACTGCAACCCTGATGATGCCAGGACCCTGGGCCCGTCACGCCGCCGATCGGGCCGCGGCCGACGACGACATCGGAATCCACCTCACTCTCAACTCCGAGCTCGACTGCTATCGCTGGGGGCCTCTGACCTACGCTCCCAGCCTTCTCGACGGCGACGGTGGATTCCCACGCACACTCCCCGATCTGTGGGATCACGCCGATCTCGATGAGGTCCGAAGGGAGTGCCGCGCTCAACTCGACCGCGCCGGCCTGTGGGGTTTCGATCTGACCCACATTTCCACCCACATGGGGGCTCTCCAGCAAAGGCCCGAGTTCTTCGACGTGATGTTGGAGATCGCAGTGGAGGCGAGGCTTCCTCTACGTCTCGAGGGACGCGATGCCGAGAAAGTCGCCGGATTCCCATTTCGATCGTTGGCTTCGGAAGAGGGAGTGTTGTATCCCGATCACTTCAAGTTGGTTCGGGGCGGCGCCCGACATCACTTCATGGCCGCGTTGCACGATCTGGAGCCCGGTGTCACCGAGGTCGTCTTCGAGCCCGCCATCGCCGCCGAGGAACTCCGCGCCATCGATCCCTCAGCGACCCACCGAGTCGACGACCTCACTCTCGTGACCGACCGCCGGTTGGCCAAGTTGGTTGCCGACACCAACGCGGTGCTGATCGGTTATCGAGAGATCCGCGACCTGCAGCGTTCCGGTATCTGAACCAGGAACTCGTCCCGGAATCAGTCGGAGGACAGGGCCCTGAGGGCCTGAGTACGCACCCGACGAAGACCGACCAGCCAGATCGCATGGTCGCCTTCGACCTTCAACGATCCGCTCATGAACGCGACTTCCGGCGACACCGATCCCCCGAGGATCTCGGCGAATGTCTCTTGACTGAGCGACACCTTGCAATCAGGATCGCTGAGCTTTCCCACCTCGAAATCAGTGACGGTTCCTTCACTGACGACCACCCCGAACAGCTGCTTTCCGTCGGAGCCGCCCGTCACGATGTACTGCACTCTCGCGTCGATATCTCCAGCCGCGGGCAGCGACTTCACTGCCTCTCCCGCGGTCCGCACCCATTCCTCGTTGGCCACTTCGGTCATCAGGTCACCGTCCGGTCGTCTCGGAGTCCGGAGAATAGGTCGGTCTCGGGTTCGTCGGACCCAGACTCCCCCATTGCCAGACGGAATTCGTCGTGGCTGTGGATGCGATCGTCGACATCGGCTGGCAGACCGAACCAGAAGTTGGAGCCAGGATCGATTTGAGTGGCGTGAGCCAGCAACGCTTCCCGTCTGACCCCTGCGAATCCGTCGACCGGGACTCTCGTGGTGATCAGATGATCGAAGCCCTCCCGTTCGAACCAACGTTCATCGTAGGGAGACTCCAGGCCCAGTTCTTCGAACGCCTCGTGGCGGGCCACTATTCGTTGACGCGACCAGGCTGAGAAATAGATCTTCGATACCGCCCACGGCGATCCGAGTTCGGGGCGCCAGATCTCGTCGGCGGCGCGATCAACCGCCGGTCGCGTGATCTCATGGACCCGAATGTGATCTGGATGCTGATAGCCACCGGGATCGTTGGGATAGGTCACGACGACCTGCGGCCGTTCACTCCGGATGATCGCCACCAGCCGATCGATCGCCTCTTCGACCGGCGCTGTAGCGAAGCACTCCGGATGATCGTTGGCATCGGAGTCGAACATTCCCGAATCGCGGTATCCGAGCATGACCACTTCGTCGTAGCCGATCACCCTCGCCGACAGTGCAAGTTCCCGCATGCGAACCGACCGAATGTCGCTACGAACCGAATCAATGTCCATGGCCGGGTTAAGGATGTCGCCCTCCTCACCTCCGGTACAGCAGACCAACACGGTGTGCACGCCCTCGGCGTGGTACTTCGCAACCGCCGACGCCCCTTTCGAGGCCTCGTCATCGGGATGCGCATGAACAGTTAGGAGGCAGAGTCGATCGTCCATCGGCGTGGAAGATACCCGTTGGGAAGAGAAACGGCAGCCAAACCGGCTCTCAGCGCGGCGAGACTGCCGTCTCGAGAGGCTCGAGACGCAGGTCACCGTCGCCATCAGGATCGACGAGTCGCCACCCGAATATCGAGGCCAGATGCTCGCGACCTTCGTCCGGTCCGCTGGCGATGATCTCGTCGCGTGGGAGCAGAAGCACCGCACCTCGCGGGCGATAGATGTACTGTCCGCCGCGACGAATCGCCAGCACGGTGAAGCCGGGTTCGATGTTGAGCCGAAGCTCGGCGAGGGTGGCGCCATCGGCGTGGCTGGCGGCCGCCACCGGGACCTTCGCCACGACGTCGTCGCTGTCGCCCAGGGCCAACCCGAGCACCGGATGCACGTCTTCTTGCTGTTCGATGATCCAAACCATCTGCTGGGCCTGATCCCCGATGTCTTCGGCGGCTTGGGAGAGGTGGAGTAGGCCTCGCAACGGCGACGGGTCGGCCCTCTCGGAAGCTGCCTTGAGCACCCACAGCTCGAGCTTGTCCTTCATTTCGTCGAGTCGATCCTCGAGTTGGTAGACCTCGGCTGCCAGCCCGATGTCGCCCAGGACCAGGGAGGAGTAGGCCAGTCCGACCGCCACCTCCGACAGGTTCTTCATGTCGACCAGCACATCGACGGCACGATCGAGATCGGTTGTATAGCTGTCCTCCGGCATCTGTGGTGGCGTCCACGGCGGCGCCGCCGCCAACTCCCGAAGCCGAGTGATGCCATCGGGCGATCCACGAAGAAACATCACATCGCCGGGCACAACGATGATGTCGCCTCCGATATCGGTGATCCATCGGCGATCTCGTTTGATCGCCATCACCCGCATTCCGGTCTGCACCGGAAGTTCGTGGGCCGATAACGGACGGTTGGCCATGTGCGAACCATCGGACACCAGAACTCGATGACTGACCTCTTCAGCGTCGGAAAGGTCGGCTACCAACTCGGCAGGTATGCCGACCTGATGGGTGACGATCCTCGCGATGTCGACCGCGTCGTTGGCGATGCGCTCGATGGCACTGATGACCTGCAACACCGACGACATGCCCTCGGAGTCCTTCGGGCTACGAACCGCCATCACGCACACACCGCGCATGTCCTGAACCAGCTCGTTCATCGCCTCCTCGAGGGAGTCGACTTCTTCTGCCATATCGGGATCGCCGAAAAACAGCGACGCATAGGCAAGGTCGACCATCAACTCCGACGTGTCCTTGGCCTCAGCCAACATCTCTCGGAGATTCCGCGGTCTGTCGTCCATCAACTCCCCCTGCTGGGTTCGGTAATCGTAGGTCCACTCGGCCGGCCAAATCCAAGAATTGTCATATGGCGCCAACCGAGACGAGTGCAAGTATCAGCGCGAAGGCGCCGACGAAATCGAGAGTGGATGCCACCACCGGAATGCCGTAGGTGTCGGGATCGAGCCCGAACCTGACTGCCACAACTGTGGAGTAGTAGGACACGATGACAAGGCACGCTGTGGCGATCATGCCGCCGAGCATGGCCGCAGCAATCACGCTGATCACACCCGGACCGACGTCGCCCGTGATGACGCCTCCGAGTTCCGCGGTGAGAGCAGCAACGAGGAACACCGGAACAGCCAGAGAGAAGATCATGGCAACATCACTTCCCACTCCCCGACCCGGAACCCCGTCAGGGTCGAGCAGGCCGAGATGGAACTTGGTGGCGAGCCGGCTCGAAAGCACTCCTCCCAACGAACCGGCCTTGTTCAAGAAGCCGGGCAGGAGAATGAGCAGCACGGGATATCGAAGCAGGTCATCGAGGCGCTTCTCAATCGCTATGCCAGCCAGCAAATCGATGATGCCGGCCAAGGCGAGGATCGGCAGTGACTCCCTCATGATCACCCTGACCAAGTCGAGGCGCGACCACATGGCCCATCCGGAGACGGCCGCGGTTGCTGCGATCATTGCAAAGGCCACCAGCGGCGTGACCAGATCAACCCCGGCCAACTGAGCCGCGATCATCAGAGCAGGCAGGCTCACGAGATCGCCGACCGCATTGACCAGCGGGGCGACGACGTTGTCGAGGTCCCACCCGTAGCGCACGGAGCCCCCGGCCAGCAGCAAGGTGATGGCAAGAACAACCACCGAGGCCAGCAGACCACCCACCGCCGAGACGACCACGAAATCGGCGAGTGACATCGTCGGCGAGACGGAGAAGACGATCGCCACCAACTTGGCAAGAACCGCCAGGAGCACCGATGTCGCCAGGCTGAGGATCATCGCGGCGACCGTGTTCTGCATGACGACAGAATCGAGGCGCGGGGTAAGACGGAAAGTGCCGGTGTGGATCGACGTACCGAGACGACTCCCGAGCGCTCCGAACACGTTGCCCTTCACGGCCAGAGCGGCCGGTATGAGCATCAGCAACCCCGGCAGTTCTTCCAGTGTCCCGGTGGTGGAAGCCAAGGTGATACCCGAAACGATGCTGGCAACCGACGCCAGCAGCATGGCTGCGAGGCTGTCCCGATACGCGACAGGGTCGCCGCCAGCGAGGGACGATAGAAAGCCCGTCGAACGCATCGGCCTTTTCATCTCCGCCAGTGTGCAGCCTCCGGGACCGCGAGTAGGTGATAACCCGGACCAGATTGGTCAGTCGGCCCGTGCACCCAACTCGCGAAGGATGCTGAGGCAGTCGTCCCACGCCGAGTTGAGGATTGACTCAACCGGCTCGACCGACTGGATCCGGCCGACGACCTGTCCGGCCATGGCCACGGCGGATTCCATGTCTCCCTCGAAGTAGAGCTTCATCATTTCTTCCAAACGGAGAATCGCCGGCGCGTCCTCGGACTCGAGCCTGCTGGTGAGATTGGTGCGCAAGGTCCGCATCGCCGGACGGTGGCGTCGATTGACGACCACCGTGTCGGTTTCCTTGGCGGCAACGATCGCCTGCTTCCAGTTCTCGTGAATCGGTGACTCGACCGAGGCCACCATCCGGGTTCCCATCTGGACACCGTCGGCTCCCATCGCCAGAGCTGCCGCCATCGAGCGGCCGTCCACGAACCCGCCGGCTGCGATCACCGGAACATCGAATCGCGAGACAATCTCAGGAACGAGCACGAGCGACGACGCGCCATCAGCGTTCTTGAAACCACCCCCCTCGATCCCTTCGACCACGATCCCATCGACTCCGGCCGCTACCGCCTTCTCCGCCCCTCGAAGCGACGGCACGACATGAAACACCGTGACGCCGCGCTCCTTGAGCCGCGGAACCAACACAGCCGGGTCACCGGCCGATGTAGTCACGAATGCCACTTCGTTCTCGGCCACGAAATCGACCAAAGCCTGGGGGTCACGTACGAAGTGCTGGGCAATGTTGACCCCCCACGGCTTCGACGTCAGGTCGCGCATCGAACGAATTTCGCCCTTGACCGCATCGAGGTCGCCCGACGCGGTCTCGATGATTCCGAGTCCCCCCGCGTTGGATACAGCCGACGCCAACGCAGACCGGGCAATCCATCCCATCGGGGCCTGCACGATCGGGATCTCGATACCCAGCATTTCGGTGACACGCGTCTTCATGGAATGTCTCTCTGATTGGTGCGGACCGCCGGAGTCGCTTGGGGGTGCCTTCAGCGACGGCGACGCATGAGCGTGGGCCGACGGTATGCCACAGATCTGTCCGATGACCAAAGCGCCGGGGGGGCATCCACGTACGACGCAATCTGCAGAAGCGGCTGGTCGTAGTTGACGCGCCAGCCGGAGAAGTCGCGCCATGCCTCATCGGGGTTTTCGCGAACCGGCAATCCGGCCTCGCGTAGCTCCGCGTAGACCTCGTCCCATTCTCCCCGTTCGATCGCGATCGGATCATCGGACGATGGGTCGTCATCGAACTCGAAACCAAAGAAGTCAGCGATTCGGCGTAGGGCCAGAGTTCCGGTTCGGATCATCAGCTCCGCCCTCGGTGCGCGCGGCAGATCGAGAGTGGACGCATACAACGCGGCCGTGTCGAGGGCCAGCCCAGCCCCGCTCACCCAAGATCGCTCGGCGACCGGCGACCTGAAGAACACCAGCATCGGGAAGGAGGTGTGAGTCTCCTCGACGTCGACGAACCAGTCCTCCCATTCGCTCCAGAGTTGTGGCATCTGATCAAGGCCATCGATGTTGTGGACTCTCGTGAGAAGGGTGCTGGGATCGGAATGCCCCGCCGGTCCGCTGGCCCTCAGGTGAAGCTTCGCCACTGCCAGCTCACGGCGTGAGAACGCGGCGTAGATGGTCGGCAGGAAACTGATCATGAGCCCGACCAGTCCCAAGCCGATGAGGCCTTCGGCGATCGCCGCTGTCAGATGGGCCCCGCCATCGGCCGAGCGGATACCAAGCGTGGTCAAAGACGAGCCCGACAATGCCAGCGACTCGCCGACCGACAGATCGCCCAACGACCAGAAGACCAGCCCAAACGACCCGATCAGCACCACCGCCCAGACCACTGGCAACATCATGAGGCCAAATGGCGCGAAACGGGCCTTGACCCGGTCGTGGGCCTCCCATGACTTCATGCGATCGGCAATGAAGCGAGTAGCCCCGCGCAGGGCCAGGAAGACGACACGAGTGATGAACACCTGCTCGGCTCGAGGCACCACGACTGTGCGAATCGCCGAGCCGAGAGTCGCCAGCACCAGCACTACTCCGACGACACCGACCAGCACCTGCAACACGACCATCGCCGGATACTAAGCGGGAGACTGACCGGGTTGGCGGAGCAATGTGGCAGTCGAGTTGGGTCGTTCGGCTCATTGTGGGCCATCGGGCCTACCCACCGATCAAGTCGAAAGCCCCAGGACCCGAAACCTCGCATACACGAAAAGGATGTGCCATGCGACCCAGTCATTCGAACTCCCGTCAGCGCCAGAACACCAACCGACCGTCACTTCTCAAGCGGTTGGTGCTCATCGGGAGCGCTATCAGCCTCTTCACGTGGGCCTCGATGTCGCTCGGTGGAGCGTCGTATACGCCCGTGGACGCCGGAAACTGGCTCGCATCTCAGGCTCCGGTATCGCTCACACCTTCATCGGTGGACGACAATGAGGCGGCACCTGCTCCGACCGGCTGGGTAGCAGAGTCGGCCGAGGACCTCTCGGGGTCCGGCGGGTTTTCGGCACTCAGCTTCTCGGAGTCCGACGAGTGCCATTCGGACTACGAGCACGAGTCCGATGACTCCGACTCCGACCACGACTCCGATGACTCGGATCATGACGATCTCGACCACCACTCAGACGACTCCGAGCACGACGACTCAGAGCATGACGACTCAGAGCATGATGACTCGGACCACGACGACTCCGACCACGATTCCGACCATGACGACTCGGACCACGACCACTCAGACGACTCCGACCACGACGATTCCGATCACAACTCCGACTCCGATTCGGACCATGACGACCTAGACCACCACTCAGACGACTCGGACCACGACGACTCAGAGCATGACGACTCGGACCACGACGACGACGAGTGCGACGACGGTTCTGAACCACCCACGTCCATCACAACCACCGTGCCGGCCACCACAAGCACCACGACCACGTCCCCCACAACCACCACGACCACCACGACCACGACGACAACCACGACCACCACGACAACCACAACCACCACGACAACCGTGCCGCCGACGACCAGCCTCTCGTTGTGAGACGACCTGGGATCGGGGCGGCGGTTCAGGGTTGGTTGGTTGGCGTGACCACGTCGAGGTCGTCGGCCACGACGATCTCGCCCTGGTAGCCGCCGGCCCTGATGTCCGCCACGAACGCGGCTCGTTCCGCGTGAGTGTCGGGCGCCGGGATCAGGTGCGTGAGGACCAAGGTTCCGACCTCGAGTGCGGCGGCTTGGGCCCCGATCAGGCGGGAGTCGGCGTGGTAGTCGAGTATGAATCGGCGAGGTGCGGGTAGGGCCTCGATCGGTTCGAACCGCATCGCCTCGTAGACCAGCACATCGACTCCTCGGGCGAGCTGGAGTATCTCGTCGCACACGACCGTGTCTCCCGAGATGGCGACCGAGCCCGACGGAGTGTCGACTCTGAATCCGACGGCAGGCAGTACCGGTTCGTGATGCACCGCCACAGCACTCACCGTCACATTCCCAGAACTCCAGACCTCAGTGACCTGGGACGTGGCTTCGAATCCAACGACATGAGGCTCGGGCCGGCCAGCTCGGCCGTTGTGTGCCAGACGCACCGAGACATCGTCGGTCCACGAGTCGACCAAGCCTTCGGAGAAACTGACCAGCGGACCGTCGGGGACCACGATCGGTAGAGGTCGGAGTGAATCGGTTCGGTCCATCACCCATCTGGTGAGCACCAGGTCGGGCAGCCCGATCGTGTGGTCCGAGTGGTGATGGGTGAGAAAGACCGCCGACAGATCCCCTGGCCACAGACCCAACGCCGCCAACCGTTGAACCGTCGAGCGGCCGACGTCGAACTGGAGTGCCAAATCTCGGTATTGAACGAGGACACCGGGACCGGCCCGGTGGGCATCTGGCACCGGGCAACCCGATCCGGTGATCGTGACGGTCAACGTTTCGGGGCCGGCCATGTCCGGACGCTACACGGACCCCATGGATGCGAACCCGGCCGAGGTCAGCCGATGGTGTAGCTCTCCCATGTTCCGCTCCGCTGCAGCACAACGGTGTCTCCGTTGATGCCCATCGAGGACGGATAGTCAAGATAGCCATCGCTACCGGCGGCGCCATCGAGTGGAACAGCGAGCCATTGGACTCCATCGAATGTGGCGATGAGTGTGAACTCCGGGGACTCCAGAAGGGGTGGAGGGGGGACCCAGCCGGACGCATCTATGGCGTCCTGCTGAGCCGACAGCACCACGTCGACTACGACATCCATTGGGATCAACACCACGACATTTCCAGCGTCGTCGACGATCTCAATGAATTCACCGGTATCGCCAATGCGCACAAAGTCGGCCGACAAACCGCCGTAGTCGCCACTGAGTTCGGCCACCACATCACCGGTTGCCACATCGGTGATCACCAGGTCGGCGGTCCCGTCGTCGTGCGCAAACAGGTGGATCGACTGCCCGTCCTGTTCGATGGCCACATCGAACTCAACCGGGGGCTGGCTCAGGTCGGTGTACTCGTGAGTGTCGATCACGTCGACGAACCCCCGGCTGGCACCGAAGAACCCGTTGAGATAACCGACATCGGTCAATTCGGCAGGAACTTCGACCTTGGTCCATCCGGTGCCGTCGGCCGCCCCACGCCAGACATTGAGCTCGCTCTGGCTACGTGTCTGGACCAATACGCCTCGATCGACCGCCATGATGGTCTCGATCGAGTCACCGACCGGTGCCTCCGCCGGCAGCCAGACGAAGCCATCCGCCGAGAAAATCAACTCACGCGAACCCGACTCCGTCAAGTAGTTGGTGGCCAAGAATCCGGCATCCGTGCCCACAACCTGATTGATCCGGTCGCCCGGCCCACTGAAGTCCAAACCAAAGGCCGGCGATCCGTTCCAGTCACCAATCCAAATTGAGTCGCTCGACGAATCGGATTCAGGCGTCATTCGGAACGTCTCGAACTCGTCGGGATCCACGCCCAGATCAGACCAGGAGTAGAACCTCATCTCCTCTGGTTCGCAACAGGACTCGCCGAGAAACGGCGCCGGCTCAACGCCGGCGACGTCGGTGGTCGAGAGACCATCCGCTGCCGCCACCGTGGTGACTGGTGACGGGCCGAAATCCGCCTCCAGATCAACCTCGAACTCTGCATAGAGCTCAACCTCCAATCCGTCGGTGGTCTCCCTGATGCTGACTCCATTCGGCCACTCGCGAACCTCCGCCGGTAGCAGCGACCACGTATCAGCGAAGGAGCTCGTGGCGACGACCACCAGCCAGCCATCAGGACCGATGGTCAGAGCCGACAACGAGTGATCGGTGTGAACGTAGGCCGGCCGATCGACGGGCGCAGGAACGATCTCAACTGCCTTCCAGTCGGAGAGGTTGGTCGACACCGAGACAGTGATCATCGAACTCCCGGAGCCCGAAGCCAGACCCGTGCCGTCGAGCGACAACTCGTTGTTCCACACCTGCTCGGCGATCACCAAATGGGTGCCGTCAGAGACGATCTGGCTGAAGGAATCGCTGGCCAGAGGCGAGACGAAGCCTTCCACATCGGACCAGACCGAACCGTCGGGCGAGGTCTGGGCCAGAAGCCTCGCCGGGCCACGTGCGCTCAGCGACTCAAAGACGCTCAACAACTCGGGGTCATCCGAGACCAGGTTGGTGGCCATGTCCAGCAGATCCGCCGCCTGCAGAGCATCCATGGCTTCGCTCAGCGTGGTTGCACCAGATTCCTGCACCACTTCGACTATCTCGGGCGGGAACAGCGCCGCCAACTCGGAGTCGGGATCGGGCAACAGCGGCGTGTCCCACACCGTCGTGAACGACAAGAAGCCATCTCCCCACGGCACGACCCAATCTCCACCGCCGTAGGAATAGTCCGAGCCACCCAAGTACGAACTCGAAGCCTCCAGCGCCTCCCCTTGGGACAGCGGCCGGGGCGCCGGCGGGATCGCCAAGTCGGCGGAGCCGCCGGCCGCGCCCACCGTCGTGGTCGGTGCCACCGTGGTTGTGACACCCGCGGCAACATCGAGCGTCGACTGGTCGTCGGTGATCAAAGGGCGAATCCCCACCGCAGCAACGAGAACCACTGCCACCACCGCAACGACGCCGCCGACTCGGCCACGTCGGGTGCGGCGTCGACCGCGACGCTCGACATTGGCCACGCTCGCCGGTTCGACACCCATCGATGCCGCACGACCCGCCAGATGGGATTTCAACTCATCTTCGAAGGAGCTCATGCCCATAGACGCACGAGAGGTCCGGTCGGTTCCGAGAAATCCGAAGAATCAGTGTTCGTCCAAGGCGACGGCCAACCGGCCAAGGGCACGGCTCAGACGGCTCTTTACGGTGCCCGGGGCGATCCGGAGAGCCTCGGCCGTGGACGCCTCGGACCAGTCGAGGTGATAGCGAAGCACGACCACCGCACGCTGCTCAACCGGAAGTTCGGCAATTGCCGCTTCGAGACCGGGATATATCTCCGGAG
Organism: Acidimicrobiales bacterium; assembly: GCA_029263195.1. GTDB lineage: Bacteria > Actinomycetota > Acidimicrobiia > Acidimicrobiales > Aldehydirespiratoraceae > SZUA-87. The sequence goes on along the minus strand of JAJCXX010000099.1, from coordinate 187 downwards.
TCGGCCGAGCCGTTTGTTCTGGAGAGACCTCGCGGGACACCTCCCGACGAAACTTCCGGAGACGCGACGTCGCCCAGTTGAGACCAACGCGGTAGACCCACCCGGACGGATTGCCATAGGTGCTGACATCGGTCCACCGCTGAAAGGCCCGTGCCATCCCTTCGGCGGCGGCGTCGCGAGCCAGTTC
>JAJCXX010000098.1 GCA_029263195.1 Acidimicrobiales bacterium | reverse complement strand
TGCGTGGTAGACCACATCGGCACCGGCCTCATACATGGCGGCTCCGATTTCCTTGCCCCGGTCGGGGGCGAAGAAGCCGTCGAAGTCGGGGAACTCGGTGATGTACTGCTGCTGAACCTCAATGGTGGGGTCAACTGCGGCAACGCCGGCTTCGAAGCCAGCCTGGAACTTCTCGATCAGACCGAAGCCCGACACGCCACCGATGAATCCGACCTTGTTGGTGGTGGTGGTGAGTGCAGCGGCCACGCCGACCAGGAACGAGCCCTGTTCCTCGGCGAAGACCAGACCGGCGATGTTGTCGCCGCGGGGTGAAGGCGGATCGGTGTCGAAGTTGAGCATGGCATCATCGACCACAGCGAATTTCACGTCGGGGTTGTCGGCCGCAACAGCGCCGACGTCGTCGGCGAAGAGGAATCCGACAGCAACAACGATGTCGCTCTGCTCGGCCTGGAGCTGCAGAAGCTCGGCCCGGTCGGAACCGTCCTGGTTGGGTACGACCTCGGTGAAGCCCACGTTGAAGTCGGCAACAGCCTTGTCGACCCCAGCAGCAGCCGAGTCGTTGAACGACTGATCGCCGCGACCGGCGATGTCGAACGTGAGACCGATGTTGAAGTCAACCGCAGCTTCGGTCGTGGTGGTGACAGCGGCAGCAGCAGTTGTCGTTGGGGCAACGGCGGTGTCGCCGTCGTCGCCGCAGGCCGCGGCCACGAGAGTGAATGACGACAGAATGCCGATCAAGAGTATTAGACGCTTACGCATGGATCCTCCGTGCCGCCAACTCGGCGGTCTGTTGCGGATGACTCGGTGCCGGGCGGCCCGAGTCACAGTTCCGGAACGGTATCCCGATGTGCTGGCTTCTGCTCGGTCGAGTGCCGACAATCGCAAGAGGTGTGGCGAGTCTCCCACGGACAGTGAGCGGCGGGATTCTGTGACCCGAGATGAACGGCTGGTCAGTAGTAGACGCAGCGCGTGCGGTGCCTGAGTGTCGCCTTGTACGCAGGATCCGATCCGAGGTTCCAGAGCACGTTGTCGAGATCGCCCGAAGTGATGTCGGTGCCAGCCGCGAGAAGTCTCGCTCGGAGCAGTTCAACGGCATGCAGTGAACACGCTCGGATCTCCACCTCTGCCTCGGAGCCCACCGGGATGTCGTCGACAGCCCCGATTCGGGCAATCAGGTCGGCGGAGAACGCGAGGGCCCCTTCCAGCCGGAGCACGTGGGGCACGAGGTTGTCGGCGAACATCGTGAGTCGGTCGATATCCCGAAATCGGCCGGGGCCATTGCCGGCGAACGCGATGTGAAGATCCTGGGCCACGATCTGGGCCCGCTTGTAGATCAGAACCTCGTTGCCATGGTGAGAGTGGACGTCGTGGTACAAGGGCATGGTGTCGAGCAGATCGACGAGCCCGGCCGCCGACTGGTCAGCTTGTGCGACAGCTGCCGAGAATGATCCTTGGCCGACATTCTCGACGAACCCTCCGAGGTCGTTGAGTGCCTGAGCGAACAGATTCATCAGCTCGGCCTGTAGTTCAATGTCCATGCTTTGGCCGAAGATCCGAGCGCAGTCGGGTCCGGTCAACTTCGACAACCGTTCGGTGGTGAGGGCCCCGGTACTCTCGACATGGTCTCGCAGGCATGTCGCCACGGTGTGATACCCCGACATGCCGGGTCGCTTCTCGATGTAGGGGAAGTACCCGCTGCCGAAGTTGATCGAGTCGAGGCTCAAAACGAACGCCACCGTCGATTCATCGTCACCGATCTCGATCTGGCCGGGGTCGGGGTCGGGTTGGGTGGTGTCGAGGCGATCTGCGAACCGGTCGAGTCCATCGTCGTCGATCGTGACATGAGATGAGTCGGCAGCGACTGCGGCGCACGACGACCTGATGCGATCGAGAATATCGGTCATGTGCGGAAGGCTACGAGCGAGATGATCGGGCCTGCTCGACCCGGGCGACACGCAGTTCGTACCACTCGTACCAAACGCTTCGGCCCCGACTCATGGCATCGAGATGGTCGGGGTGAGCGCGCCACGTCGCGATGGCATCGTGATCGGTCCAGTACGACACGGTGACGCCGGTTCCGTCGGAGCCACGGGACGACTCGATTCCCAGAAAACCCGGGACCTCTGCCGCGAGCTCTTCCATCCGCGCCGCCGTGCGGTCGTACTCGGCGTTGTCGCCAGGTGTCCGCATCGAGGTGAAGATCACCGCGAGGTATGGCGGCTCGGGCATGGTCACGAGTTGGATCCGATCATGTGGAAAGCCCCCGCGCTCGTCTCCAAGCGGCGTGGCGGGAGAGCAGGTCGAGCGACCTCACCGCCCGTCCCGCCGACGCGTGGCACATCTTGCCGAGGGATCGCAGGGTCGCGGGTCCCGGGTTGCCGGGACGGGCATTGGCGAGCTCGGTAGCCACCACTATCGGGGTGCCGGTTCGTTGCGAGATGTCGGACACGGCGGTGGCGTATCGAGCGTCCTGTCGTTCGTGGAATTCGACGATGCGTTCGAGACCGTGGTCAGGATGGAAAGGACCGCTGCGCATCATCGCGGCGGTGTTGGATTGAATTCCGAGTCCCAGGAACACGACGCTGTCGACCTCGGGATGGGTCGCCACCATTTCAAGGATCTCCGGCACGGTGTCTCGCGTCTCGCCTCCGGCCATGTCGATCGGGTTGTTCTTGCTCCATCGCGGCGGCAGCTTCCGATCGATCGCCTCCATCAGGTCGCCAGGAAGAGTCATGGGCACAAGTGATGTGTCGGCCATGGCGTCGACTGCAGCCACGCCCCAACCGCCGACCGAGGTGACGATCACGGTGCGGTTGCCCTGCGGCAAGGGTTGGGTGGCGAAAGTGGCCGCGACCTCGAATCCTTCTTCTACATCGCAGGCTCTGACCAGACCGGCCTGACGGCACATGCCGTCGAAGATGCTGTCGTCGCTCGCCATTGCGCCTGTGTGGCTGGCGGCAGCCCGCGCCCCGGCGGCCGATGCTCCACCCTTGACGACGATGATCGGTTGGCGTTCCGCCAACGGGCGCACTCGATCGAAAAACTCCCGACCATCGTCAATCGACTCCATGTAGATCAGGCTCACGCTGGTGGCCGGGTCGTCGGCGAACCATTCGAGATAGTCGACGATGCCGAGAACAGCGGCGTTGCCGGCAGCTACCGCACGGCTGACTCCGACGCCGGTGTGGTGGGCGAGATTGAGGAACGACGACACGAAATTGCCCGACTGGGACGCCACCGCGATCTCGCCGGCGGGCGCATACGGCGCGACGATCTGAGCGCACATCGACGATGGAGTCGAAACGACCCCCTGGCCGTTGGGTCCGGCGAGACTGATACCGAGTTCGTCGGCCAGCGCCTTGAGCCGTTGCTCTGCTTCCACCCCGTCGGGTCCGGCTTCCCGGTATCCGGCGGCCGCGAAGAATGCCGCAGTGACGCCTTTGGCAGCGGCGGCTCGCAACAGGTCTTCGTTGACCGACTGAGGTGTGCAGATGAATACGAGGTCGGCGGCTCCGTCGGGAATGTCGTCGATCGACCCGAACACTTGGCGCCCGAGGACCTCGCCGGGCTCGCGTCCGACAGGGAATACGCGGCCTTGGTATCCGGCGACGAGGAGGTTGTGAAGAACCACGAAGCCGAACTTGCCGGGGTGGCTCGAAACGCCGGTGATGATGATGCCCTTTGGATCGAACAGTGATGACAGGTCGTGGTTCACCGGCTCGACCTCCCGTCGGGTTCGTCTCCGGATTCGATTTCGATGAGCGCATCGACAGCCACAGGTCTTCCGTCGACGACGATCAACGGGTTGAGATCCGCCGACACGAACCCCTCCAGGTCGGCGCCGGCACGGCACAGCCCGATCAGAGTCGAGATGAGGGCGTCGCGATCGACCGCCGGCTCACCACGGAATTCACCGAATAGCCGTTTGGTCTCCAGGTCGTCGATCATCTCGGCCGCGTCGACCGGTTGGAGGGGTGCCAGCCGGAACGACACATCGCGAACGGCCTCGGCGAGGATTCCGCCCACTCCGAGCATTGCCACCAGACCGAACTGGGGATCGGTGGTGAGGCCGGCGATGAGCTCGCGGTTTCCCGGCACCATGGAAGAAACAAGCAGCTCGACCTCGCCGTCTTCGGGCCGGGTGGCGGCCAGTAGATCGTCGCCGGCCGAGCGGAGTGCTTCCTCATCGTTGATTCGGAGTCGAACCAATCCACGTTCGGTCTTGTGGGCGATCTTGCGACCACAGAGCTTGGCGACCAGCGGGTAGGTGACCTCGGGATCTGCGTTGATGGCCGCCACCACATCATCGGTGCTGGATCCGGTGACGAATGGCGAGACGTTCACTCCATGGCGAGCAACAATGCGTCTCGATTCGGCTTCGGAGAGGGTGATCGTCACGTGCGGTGGTCTACCAGCAGTCAGTCGTTGTCGGGAAGCCGACACGCGTCGGTGGCGCCGGGTAGCCGATATCGGTATCGGGCCACGAGTCGATAGATCGGACCACCCATCCACGAGAATGGCGGCGTGAGAATCACCCGGCCGACCAGCCTCCAGAATCCGGTTGCCGCTCGCAGAGCCTGACCGATGGCCATGTGTCCTCGGTGGAGATCGCCAGAATCGTCGACCCACCACGCGGCCGCGATGACGTCGTCGCGTGTCAGGCCGAGTTCCTCGAGATCAAGTGATTGCCATGGTTCGACCAGCACGGAATCGGGCAACCGGCGCTGGATCCACCGCGCTGAGGTGGTGCAGAATCCGCAGTCGCCATCGAATACGAGTAGCACGGGTCCATTATCGGCCCAGTCGAGGAGAATCCCAATACCGGCCACATGGAACCGCCGGCCCTGGGAGGAGCCGGCGGAGAATCGTTGGGTTGTGCCGACCTCAGCTATTGCGGCCGAGGTTGGGCTTGCGCCCGTGGTTGGCCTTCTTGCGGCGGGCCTTGGCCCTCGCCTTTTGGGTTCGCTTCGACATGGTGAACGAGGATATCGGGGCGATGGCACCTCCGACACCCCTCGGTGGACCGTGGTGGATCAGTTGATGAGGTCGGTGATGTCGGTGCCGACCAGGAACACCAGCAATGCGATCACTGAGAGGTTGATGAAGGTCATGTGCCACTTCCAACGGTGATCGGCCCGGTGGAACCGTCGGATACTGAAGATGTTGGCGATGATCGCGGCGACGCCGACCACAGCACCCAGGGCGGGTCCGATGCCCGTGGTCTCGCCGAGAAAGGGAAAGACCCATGGGATGAGCACGTAGGTGAAGGTGCACCGCACGGCCGAGATGGCGATCGAGATCGAGAAGGTTCGCTCAGCTCCGGTCTCGCCGTCGGCTGGGACCGTGGCGGGGTCGGAGACATATTCCTCGACGTCTGTGGTCGTATCGGACACGTTGGCCACGATATCCCCAACGGTAGCCTTCTGTCGTCCACGATCGCCTGGGAGAGGTATGGAGCGTTTCGGATTCGTCGGTCTGCCAAATGCCGGCAAGAGCTCGCTCTACAACGCATTGGCCGGAGGCGGCGCCCACGCGGCGCCCTACGCCTTCGCGACCACCGACCCCAATGTCGGCGTGGCAAAGGTGCCAGACGATCGGCTCGATCGGTTGGCCGTGATGAGCAAGAGCCAAAACGTTGTTCATGCCTCGGTTCAGTTCACCGACATCGGCGGCCTGGTCGAGGGGGCCAGCCAGGGCGAGGGACTCGGCAACGCCTTCTTGTCCCATATTCGCGAGGTCGACGCCATTGTGTTCGTGTTGCGGGCGTTCGACGAGGGCGTGCCCGGTTCCACCGATCCGTTGGAGCACCTGAGAGTGGTCGAGATCGAATTGGCCCTCGCCGATCTGGCCACCGCCGAGAAACAGCTCGACAAGCATCAGAGGTCCATGAAGGGCGACTCGTCGTTGAGACGAACCGTCGATTTGCTCTCCAGGGTCGTCGACACCTTGGGGGCGGGTACTCCTCTCTACCGGGCCGGATTGAACGAGGAGGAAAGCGAGTCGCTCCGAGAGTTCTTCTTGCTCACCAACAAGCCGGTGTTGGCCGTGCTCAATATCGGCGAGGATCAGGTCGGCTCCGAGGATGAGGTCGCCGCACCGGTTCGAGCTGAGCTGCAAGGGGCCGAAGTTGTTCCGTTGTGCGTGCAGCTCGAGGCCGAGGCTGCTCAACTCGATGTGGACGAGCGTTCCGAGATGCTGGAGGCCCTTGGCCTGGGCGAGGGCGCTGTTCCCCGATTCTTGAAGAGTGCGTACCACAAGCTCGGGCTTCGGACATTCCTGACCACTGGCGAGAAGGAGAGCCGGGCTTGGACCTTCCGCTCCGGCTCGAGTGCACCGCAGTGTGCGGGGGTCATCCACACGGATTTCCAGCGGGGATTCATTCGCGCCGAGACGATCCAGTGGGATGAGTTGCTCGCCGCAGGGTCATGGGTGGCGGCCCGCGATGCTGGGAAGGTGCGTTCCGAGGGCAAGGACTACGTGGCCCGAGACGGCGATGTGATGGAGTTCCGTTTCAACGTCTAATTGCCTACCTGCCGGTAGGTAGGCAGCCTGCCTGCTGGTAGGTAGACTGGTTGGCATATGCCGACAACAACCGATCTGGCCCTCCTCGAAGCACTCGCCGAGAAGGGTGAGGAGTTGCTCGAACGTCACCTCGCCACCACCAAGGAGTGGTTCCCCCACATGCTGGTTTCGTGGTCGCAAGCCCACGACTACGACGACGACTACGAGTGGAGTCCCGAAGAAGCCGGAGTGGCAACCGGGGTGCGCAGCGCCTTGTTCGTCAACACCCTCACCGAGGACAACCTGCCCTACTATTTCCGCGACATCGAGCGCATGTTCGGACGCGACGGGGCATGGGGCGAGTGGGTTCGTCGGTGGACCGCCGAAGAGGCTCGTCATGGCATGGTGCTCAATCAATACCTGGTGGCCAGCCGATCGATAGACCCGGTGGCTCTCGAACGGGCCCGGATGGTTCAGATGTCAACCGGCGAAGTACCGGAGCCCGAGTCCATCGCCGAGGGGCTCGCCTACGTTTCGCTGCAGGAACTGGCGACCCGGATCTCACATTTCAACACCGGTTCTCAACTCGAGGATTCGACTGGAAGGGCCATCATGCGTCGGGTGGCTGCCGACGAGAACCTTCACTATCTCTTCTATCGCGACGCCATGTCCGCGGTGATCGAGTTCGACCCGTCGATGGCCGTCGTGGCGATCGAGAGCCAGGTGAGGGCCTTCGCTATGCCCGGCACTGGAATTCCTGACTTCACACGGCACGCCAAGGCGATCGCCGACGCCGGCATCTACGACCTCGCGATTCATCACGACCAGATTCTCCAGCCTGTCGTCATACGACACTGGGGCGTCGAGAGGCTGGAGGGCCTCACCCCTGAGGCCGAGGAATCCCGTCGCAGACTCATCAAGCAGATCGAGCGAATCGGAAAGGTCGGCCGCCGAATGGCCGAACGTCGTGACGAGGCCATCGAGCGGGCGAGAGATCGGGCGACGGTCCCGGCCTGATTCGTTTCGACTCGTCGCTCGTGTTCACAAGCGGGCGCCCAGCCAATAGATTCAGTGCATGCCGTGGCTCGTGGCCGGAGACCAGGTGGTTGCCTCCTTGGAGGTGGCCGACACCAAGAGAACACGGCGACGCGGACTGTTGGGCCGCGACACCATTGAAGGAGCCCTCCTTTTGGATCCCGCCCGTTCGGTCCACACGATCGGCATGCAGTTCACGATCGACGTGGCCCACCTCGACCTCGACATGACCGTGCTATCGGTCGTCACCATGAAACCGGGGCGGTTGGGGCGGTATTGCCACGGCGCCAGAGCCGTTCTCGAAGCTGAGGAGGGTTCAATGGGCAGATGGGGAATCGAACCGGGAGTCCAGCTGGAGATTCGCGGGTGACATCCGCACTGGTTCTCGTATCCACCCCCATCGGCAATCTCGGCGATATCTCGCAACGCGCCATAGACGAGCTCATCGCCGCCGATCTGGTCTGCTGTGAGGACACTCGCCGGACCGGCCGGCTTCTCTCCCATCTGGGCATCAGCACTCGATTGATGCGAGCCGACGAGCACACTGAGCATCGTGCGGCCGGCGAAGTCATCCAACATCTCCAGGCAGGCCAAAGAGTGGTGCTTGTGTCGGATGCCGGTACCCCGGGCGTGTCCGATCCGGGGCAACACATGGTCGAGTTGGTGCTTGCCGCCGGCCTCGAAGTGTCATCCATCCCCGGCCCATCCGCGGCGCTTGCCGCCCTGGTGGCCAGCGGGCTGCCCACCGCCCGGTTCGTCTTCGAGGGTTTTCTCGAGCGTCGGGGGTCGGCTCGGCAGAAGACTCTTCTCGCCATCGCCGCCCAGCATCGAACCGTGGTCCTGTACGAGTCACCGAATCGCACCGCAGCGACTCTTCGCGACCTGGCCGAAGTGTGCGGGTCCGATCGTCGGGCCGTTGTTGCCCGTGAGCTCACCAAGCTCCACGAGGAGTTCATTCGGGGCAGCCTCGGGCAACTGATCGAGTGGGCCGACCGTTCGATCAAGGGGGAGGTGGTGATCCTTGTCGAAGGGGCGCCGCCTCCCGGCGAGCCGACCGATGAAGAGATCACCGAGGCCATCGCGGCAGCGTTGGCTGCCGGGGGAAGCCGGCGAGACGCCGCCAGTGAGGTCGCGGCTGCGCTCGGAGTGGGAAGGAGCCGGGTCTACGACCTTGTGCTCAGCTCCGGCGACTCGACTTCGAGCGAATAGCGCCTGGGGTGGTCGTCGGTCGGCGACAAAGAGAAGCCGGTTCGGTTGAGGTATTCGGAATGGGTGTCGCTGGTCGAGACAGACCAGAGGTGGGTGCATCGGCGATCCGAGAACAACTCCGACGCCGGCGAGTACAGATACGGGCCCATCTTGAAGTCGCGGTACTGCGGGATGGCGTAGTCGACGATCACCTCGACCGAGCCGTCGGGGTGGGATCGTCCGATGAACAACCCGGCCGGAACCATGTCGCGCAGAACGAACACCGCGAATTGGCCACTTTGTGGCTCGTACTCGAAGCCCGGATGAAAGCGATTGGTGATGTCGTCGTTGTAGAAGTCGAGGAAGTACTCGAGGTACTTCGACTCGGGCCTCACATGAAGAACCGAGAACACCTCGGACTTTCTCCATACGAGTCGCCGCAGGAAATGAAGGTGAATCGCGGCTGCCGCGACGTTGACCACCGCGATCGGGAATGCCCCGATCAGCAGACTGTAGGAGAGGAACACGATCGAACCAACGAGGCCGATGAGCCGCAACCGGAGGATCGATTTCTGTGTCAGAGAAAGGATCACCAGCGCAGAGGCCAGGTAGCCGATGATCTCGTAGATTGTGGAGGATGCCATCGGGCCTCGTTGCGGGTCGGACCGTGCCGCCTTGACTACGGTCGGGTCGAGCGGATCAGGCCATCATGGTACCGACGCCCGACGGGAGGTTCCTTGAGAGATCACAGCCAGCCACCCGTGAGATACATCGATCGCACCCGCGATCAATACGACTCGCTCGGGTACGCCCCCTATTCGTGGGCGACCAACCCTGGGGCTCCGCCTTGGGCTCCGATGGCCAAACCTCTGTCGCAATGTAGGGTCGGCATGATTGCTTCCGGAGGGGTTTATCGATCGGGTCAGATGGCGTTCACCCACCGAGACGACACGACGTTTCGTGCGATTCCATCCGACACTGACGTCTCGGAACTACGTGCCACCCACTTCGCCTACGACTTGACCGACGCTCGCCACGACATCAACGTGGTGTTTCCGATCGAAGCTCTGCGGTCGCTGGCATCCGAGGAGGTCGTCGGTGAGCTAGCACCTGACTTCTTCACCTGCATGGGAGGCATCTACTCCCAGCGTCGTGTCAACGATGATCTGGCACCGGCTCTGGTCGACCGATGCCACGCCGATTCGATCGATGTCGTTCTACTGGTGCCTGTTTGACCGGTATGTCATCAGACCGTGGGTCTGATCGCACGCCAACTCGAGAAGGCCGGGATCCCGACAGTGGTCCTGACCAGCGCCCGCGACATCACTTTGGCCGTCAACCCACCCCGCGCGGTGTTTCTCGATTACCCCCTGGGGCACACGGGTGGCCGACCCGACCAGCCCGCGCTCAACAGGCAGATCGTCGGCGCGGCGCTCGATGCTTTCGCCGAAGCTGATCACCCCGGATGGATCCACGACCTACCTCATCGATGGGATGTCAGCGACGGATGGAAGGACGCGGTGATGCGCCCGCCCACAATCGGCGACGCCGCCGGCGACGACCGAACGTCGCGGCTCGACAGCCCCCAATACCAGTCGGAGCAGGACGAGAAGGCCGCGGAGCTGACCCATGAAGGTGAGGAGCACCAGGTCCGCAAAGGCGTCGACTACTGAAGGGTGCCAGGTAGTCTCGCCGGTGATGCCGAAATCGATTCTCGTTGCAGTCGCCTGGCCCTACGCCTCCGGATCCCGTCACCTCGGGCATCTCGCCGGCGCGTACCTTCCGGCCGACGTGTTCGCTCGCTACCACCGGCTCATCGGCAACGACGTTGCGATGGTCAGCGGCTCCGATGTCCACGGAACCCCCATCACCGTTCGGGCCGACGCCGAAGGTGTGAGCCCCTCCGATATCGCCGATCGCTATCACGCCGAATTTGTCGACAACTGGGAGCGCTGCGGAATCCAGTGGGAGTGTTACACCTCGACGGGCACCGACAACCACGCCGCGGTGACCCAGGACCTCTTCCTCGAACTACTCAGCAAGGGTTTCATCGACAAGCGAAGCAGTGAGCAGTTCTACGACGAAGAGGTGAGTCGGTTCCTGCCCGATCGATACGTCGAAGGCACCTGCCCCCATTGCGGCTACGGCGAAGCGCGTGGCGACCAGTGCGACAACTGCGGCCGGACCCTCGACCCCATCGATCTGATCGAACCTCGTTCGAAGATGTCGGGCTCCACTCCGGTCGTGCGTGAGACGGAGCACTTCTATCTCAGGTTGTCCGACTTCTCCGATCAGCTCGGAGAATGGCTCGACACGCGGGTCGGCTGGCGCCCTCATGTCGTCAATTTCTGCCGGTCGTGGATCGAGGAGGGTCTCCATGACCGGGCCATCACCCGCGATCTCGACTGGGGTGTCGAGATTCCGGTCGACGACCTGGGGCCCGGCAAGCGAATCTACGTCTGGTTCGATGCGGTGATCGGCTACCTCTCCGCCGCCAAGGAACTCTCGCAGCTCCGGGGCGAGCCCGACTTGTGGCGTCGATACTGGCAGAGCCCAGAAGCCGAGAGCTACTACTTCGTCGGCAAGGACAACGTTCCGTTCCACGCCATCATTTGGCCGGCAATGCTCATGGGGTACGGGGGTCTGAATCTGCCCACGAATGTGCCCGCCAACCAATTCGTTACCTTCAAGGGCGGCAAGGCTTCGGCCAGCCGCGGAGTCGGACTCACCATCGGTGAAGGCCTCGACATGTTCGAACCCGACTCGCTTCGCTACGCACTGGCGGCGTCGTTCCCCGAGCAAAGCGACTCGGAGATCTCGATCGAAGAAATCGCTCGACGAGTCAACGAAGAACTCGCGGCCACGTGGGGCAACCTCGTCAACCGTGTTCTGTCGATGATCCACAAGAACCACGATGGGGCCAAGCCGGCTGGGGGGGAGCGCACGGCGGAAGACCTGGCTCTGCTGGCCACCGTCGAGTCGCTTCTCGCCAAGGAGGCGGAGCAGATCGAACGCGTCGAACTGAAGGCGGCCCTCCGGACGGCGATGGATGCCGCGCAGTCGATCAACGTCTATCTCAACGCCACCGAGCCGTGGCGCCTGGCCAAGGTCGATCCGGATCGGTCGGCCACGGTTCTGGGCACGGCTCTCGATGCGATCAACGGAGTCAGGGTCGGCATGTCTCCCTACCTGCCGTTCTCGTCGGCGAAACTCGATGCGATCCTCGGTCAACCGGCCGGCTGGCAACGTGTGGACATCGCCCCCGGAACCGCGATTCCGAAACCCACTCCGCTGTTCCCAAAGGTCGATCTCGAGTCTCTCCAACCGGCCGACTGATCAATGGCCTGGTTCGACCACCACTGCCACATACCCCCCGGTGAGGCCGGAGTCGAGTGGCATTCCGAGGCACAAGCAGCAGGCGTCGAGAGATTGGTCACCGTAGGGACATCTCTCGATCGGTCGCTCGAAGCAATCGCGACGGCGGCCAGGTTCGAAGGAGTCTGGGCCACCGCAGGCGTGCACCCTCACGATGCCAGCGACGGCCTCGATGGTCTCGTTGAATTGCTCGGATCCCCCGGAGTCGTGGCCGTGGGGGAGTGTGGCCTCGACTATCACTACGACCATTCCGCTCGACCAGCTCAGAGGAACGTATTCGCATCCCAGATCGCCATGGCCAACGATCACGACATGCCTCTGGTGATTCACACCCGCGAGGCGTGGGATCAGACGTTTGAGATTCTCGATCGCGAGGGGATTCCCGACCGAACCGTGTTCCACTGCTTCACCGGTGGGCCCGACGAGGGGCGCGAGTGCCTCGATCGGGGAGCATCGCTGTCGTTCTCCGGAATCGTCACGTTTCCGAATGCTCCGGAGAATCGGGCGGCGGCGGCGGTGTGTCCGATCGACCGGTTGCTGGTCGAGACCGACAGCCCCTACCTCGCTCCCGTTCCGCACCGCGGGAAGAAGAATAGGCCGGCGCTGGTGCCGGTGGTCGGAGCGGCTGTCGCCGAGGTCAAGTCGCTCTCCGTCGATGAGGTTGAGGCGGCCACCTGGGCCAATGCGACCCGGTTCTACGGTCTCGAATCGCCGGGGACATGACTCATAGTCCGGCCGATATCCGCGACCTGCTCGATCGTCACGGCCTCGAGCCCCGTCGAGCGTTCGGACAGAACTTCGTCGTCGACCCCAACACCGTTCGTCGGATCGCCCGCCTCAGCCAGGTCGGCCCGGGCGATTCCGTGGTCGAAATCGGCCCGGGGCTCGGTTCGCTCACTCTGGCCCTCGCCGAGACCGGCGCCTCGGTGACAGCCATCGAGATCGATCGCAACATCGTGCCGGTCCTGCGGGAGGTGGTCGCCGACAAGGCGGTTCGAGTAATCGAGGCTGATGCTGCCGAACTTGACTGGCCGGAGGTGCTCGCCGGTAGCGATGAGTGGACTCTTGTCGCCAACCTGCCCTACAACGTCGCCACGCCGCTGGTGCTGGATTTGCTGCGGGAGGTCCCATCGATCAAGTCGATGCTGGTGATGGTGCAGCGAGAGGCAGGAGAACGCTTGGCAGCGGGCGCCGGAGACTCTGCGGTGGGCATACCTTCGATGGTGGTCGCCTACCACGCGACAGCCAAGGTCGTCGGCCGTGTTCCCGCCGCGGTGTTCCATCCGAAGCCGCGTGTCGAGTCGGTACTGGTGAGGCTCGATCGTCATGCCGTCGACCCGGTCGATTTGCCGTTCAGGACCGTCGAACCGCTGATCCGTGCCGGCTACTCGCAGCGCCGCAAGATGCTGCGCCGTTCTCTCGCCGGCTTGGTCGACGCCGCAGCGTTCGAGGCCGCGGGGGTCGATCCCACGGCGCGGGCCGAAACCCTCGATCTGGCGGCGTGGGCGCGGCTCGCTACGGCCGGTACCGCTCGTTCCAGATCTCGGCCATAGAGGCGAACAATTCGGTGATGGGCGTCGGTTCGGGCTGGGCACTGAACTCGCGATAACACGAATCGACGAGAGTGACGATGCGTTCAGGGTCACCCCACGAGATCCAACGATCGAGCGAAATGTCGCGTGCCGCCTGGTCCGCGGTCATCTGGCGGTCGAATCTCTCGCGGCATTCGGCCCGGCAGTAGATGAGGTACTCACGGATCTCTCGGAGTCCGTTGAGATCGGTGACCGGACCGTGACCGGGCACGATCGTCTCGGGATTCCAATCCGCGATGGTGTCGAGAGCCGCCACGACATCGGGAATGCTGCCGGCCCACAGGATCGGATGCCCCTGCACGAACATGATGTCGCCCGTGTAGACGGTGCGGCGCGAGGGGACGTGCACCAGCACATCGCCGGCGGTGTGGGCGGGTCCGACCTCGACGAGTTCGATCAGGGTGTCGCCAACCGTGCGGGTGGTTTGGCCGCTGAACGTGCTGGTCGGTTCGGCGCCGGTGATGCCATCGAAGGTGAACGACGAGAAGCAATTCATGAAGAACTCGCCCATCACCCCGAGCTCGGGGGCGGCCTTCAACAGGGCGGCCATGAACTCCGGCGATTCGTCGGCCATTTCTGCCGCCGCCGCGACCGACGCGACGATTTCCGCGCCGGCCACCAGTTCATTGCCGTTGCAGTGATCGCCGTTGCTGTGGGTGTTGACGAGGGTGGAGATGGTCGAACCCGGTGAGGCATCGGCGAATCCCCGGAGCATGGTGGCGGTGAGGTTGAGGTCGTAAAGAGTGTCGACCAGCAGTGCTTCTTCGCCGTCGGCTATCAGTCCGGCGTTGGACCAGCCCCATCCGCCGTTGGGCTGGAGCCATGCCCAGTTGCCTTGGCCGAGATCGGTGAGTCCGTATTCGAAAGGGCGCGAACCTGGCGACATCGGGCGACTCCTCTGGCGGCTTCCCGCGTGTGGTCGCTACACCGTAGCCTCGACTCCCGTGACGACTCTCACCGCTCCGGCCAAGCTCACCGTTGGTTTACGGATCACCGGCCGACGGCCCGATGGGTATCACCTCATCGACGCGGAGATGGTCAGTCTCGATCTTCATGACTCTCTCGATGTATCCGACGGCACCGGCGTGGAGGTGATCGATGCCAGATCAGGTCGTCGTCTCGAGATCGAAGGAGTCAACCTCGTGAGCAGCGCGCTGGCGTTGTGTCGCCGAGACGCTCGAGTCGTGATCACCAAGAGAATCCCGGCCGGCGCCGGACTGGGCGGTGGATCGTCGGACGCTGCGGCGATTCTTAGGTGGGCGTCGTTCGGTGACGTGGAGGCATCAGCCCGGATCGGGGCCGACGTGGCGTTTTGCCTGGTGGGTGGACGAGCCCGGGTGACTGGCATCGGCGACATCGTGGAGCCATTGCCGTTCGGGGACGCCGTCTACACATTGGTTACCCCGCCGTTTGGTTGCTCGACTCCGGACGTCTACGCCGAATGGGACCGACTGGGTGGACCTGTCGGCGACAACGGAAACGACCTCGAGCCAGCCGCTCTGGCGCTGGTTCCGGGTCTGGCAGAATTCAGGGATGAGCTCGCGGGTGCGACGGGGCAGACGCCTCGACTGGCCGGCAGCGGAAGTACCTGGTTCGTTTCAGGCGAGTATCCCGGGCCGGGACGGGTGGTGACCCGCACGATCCGGTCGCGCTGAGACGACGACGGCTACTTGTTGCGCTGGTGGCGCGTCCTTCGCAGCATCTTCTTGTGCTTCTTCTTACGCATGCGCTTGCGGCGCTTCTTGATCAGTGATCCCACGGCGGGTGACGCTATCCGTGGAATCGCCGTCCGCCACGTTCTGGCCACAACGGATTTGATCTGCATTGTCTTCTGTCGGTGCGCGGCGGCGGTATCGCGGTACGGTTCTTGGCATCGCAGAGCGATGATGGCCGGTAGTTCAATTGGTTAGAACGTCGGACTTTGACTCCGGATGTTGCAGGTTCGAGCCCTGCCCGGCCAACGAGTCGCCCGAAGCACATATCTATGATCGTGTGTGAGGGCAAGAATCCGAATCCGACCAACGGGACATGCATGCAGCTGCTCACTCACAAGAAGCTCTACGTCGTTGCGGGGCGGGCCACCACCGCTCTTGCCGCCGACATCTGTCACGAGCTGGGGGTCTCGCTGGGGCAAACCAACGTCGACGAGTTCGCCAACGGTGAGATTCACGTTCGGTACGGAGAGTCGATCCGAGGAGCCGACGTCTTCATAATCCAGAGTCACACCAGATGGGACGGAAACTCGATCAACGACGCGGTGATGGAGCACCTGATCCTGGTGGATGCGGCCAAGCGGGCATCAGCCAAACGCATCACGGTTGTTGCCCCGTTCTACGGATACGCCCGACAGGACCGCAAAGCCTCGGGCCGGGAGCCGATCACGGCCCGTCTGCTGGCCGACCTCTTCCGTCGCGCCGGCGCCAACCGCCTCGTGTCGGTCGACCTCCATTCGGGCCAGATTCAGGGCTTCTTCGACGGCCCGGTCGACCATCTCACCGCCATGCCCGTTCTCATTGATCATCTATCGGAGATCGACGTCGAGGATCTGGTGATCGTTTCTCCCGACGCCGGACGGGTGAAGGTGGCCGAGCGCTACACGAGCGTGCTCAACGCCGACTTGGCGATCGTTCACAAGCGTCGCGCCAAGGATCAGAAGAACATGGTGGCGGCGAAGGAAATCGTCGGCGAGGTCGACGGCCGAACCTGCGTCTTGATCGACGACATGATCGACACCGGCGGAACGATCGTTGCCGCGGCCGAGCTGTTGGTCCAACAGGGGGCGAAGCGGGTGATAGTCGCCACAACTCATGGGGTGTTCTCGGGGCCGGCCATCGATCGTCTCAAGAACGCCGCGATCGAGAGCGTGATCTGCACCGACACCCTTCCGCTTCCATCCGAAAAGCAAATCGACAAGATCAAGGTCCTGTCGGTCGCTCCGATAATCGCTCGGGCGATCTCGGCGGTGTTCGAGGACACCTCGGTGAGCGATATCTTCGGCGGTAACAACCTCGCCTGATCAGATTGCGGGCGCCGATTTCGGTGTTTCTCGAATCGCCAGCCGGTAGCCTGATCCGCCGGTTCGAAGTCGAGCCAACTGTCCGAAGAGCGCCCTGTTCAGGAGCCGAATAATCATGTCAGAACTGCTGCTGAAGGCCGAAGTTGGCCGGGCCGAGGGCACCCGCTCCTCCCGACGACTACGTCGCGATGGCGCCATCCCGGCTGTCGTCTATGGCTTGGGCGGAGAGTCCCAGACCGTCTCGATCGCTTGGGCCGATCTTCGTCAGGCCCTCACCACCGATCAGGGTCTCAACGCCCTGATCACCTTGGAGATCGAGGGATCCAAGCAGCTTTCGCTGGTCAAGGAGATTCAGCGCCACCCTGTTCGCCGCGATGTTCTCCATGTCGACTTCATCCGCGTCGATGCCGACGCTGAGGTCGAGGTCGAGGTTCGGTTGGTGCTCACCGGCGAGGCCAAGGCCGTCGAGCAGGCGAGTGGCATGGTCGACCAGATCATTCACAATCTTGCGGTGTTGGCGAAGCCCGACTCCATTCCCGAGGAGCTGCACGCCGATATCTCCGACCTCGAGGTCGGCAACTCGTTGCGTGTATCCGAGATCGAGTTCCCTCCCGGCGTTCGTCCGGCCGGCGACCCCGACACCGCGTTCGCGGTTGGCCTCATCACTCGCTCCACCAAGGAATTCATTCGGGCCGAAAAGGCGGCATCCGAGGCTGCTGCTGCCGAAGAGTTCGAAGAAGAGACACCCGAGGAACCAGAGGAATCCTGATAGCCATCCTCGATCCCGGCCATGGGTGATCAAGGCGAGTCCCGGGCAGCCGAGCCAGCTATTGGCCTGCTCGTTGTCGGGCTCGGTAATCCCGGCGAGCAGTACGCCAACACTCGCCACAACGCCGGCGCTTGGGTGGTCGATGAGTTGGTGGCGCGAAACTCGGGCCGGTTGAAGCCGTCGAAGCGCGAACACGCTCTCGTCGATGAGTTCCGTCTTGGGGAGGCGCGTCTAACTGTTGCCTTTCCAGCGACATTCATGAACGAGTCGGGGCGGTCGGTCGCACAGCTCGTGCGCCGCCGCGGAATCGAGGATCTGTCGAGACTTCTGATCGTCCACGACGAACTCGATCTGCCGGTTGGCCGGATGAAGCTCAAGTTCGGCGGTGGTCTTGCCGGCAACAACGGTCTCAAGTCGGTGAAGGCCCATCTCCACACCACCGAGTTCGCCAGGTTGAGAATCGGGGTGGGCAAGCCCTCCTCGCCTCGCATGACCGGTGCCGACTATTTGCTCAGGCGCCCGAGCCGCTCGGAGCGGTCGACTCTCGACGAGATGGTGGTTCGCGCGGCTGAGGCGGCCGAGCATGTGCTGATGCGGGGTATCGAGTCGGCCATGAACCAATACAACTCCGATTGAGGTCGCAGTGAGTTCCCGTTCGGTCCCGGGCCCCCTGTCCGGTCTACTTCCGCTTCTTTCGGACGATCCTGCCTTCTTGGCGTTGGTCGGGCATCGTGTATCCACCATCGCCGTTCCGGACACGGCCCGCGCTCTGATGCTTGCCGGACTTGCCGGAGTATCGGAGCGGCGCCCCGTGTTGGTCGCGACCTCCACTCACCATGATGCCGAACGCCTGGCCTCCGATGCTGCGTCGGTTCTCGGGGTCAATGAAGTCGAGGTGTTTCCCCCGTGGGAGACGTTGCCGTTCGAGAGGGTGAGCCCCGGAGTCGAAACGATGGGCCGCAGGCTGCGAGTTCTCAATCGGCTCCGCGATCCGGCGACCTCACCGGCCATGATCGTGGCATCGGCGCGTGCGTTGGCGCAGCGGATCGACCCGGATGCGATAGTCGATCCAATCCTGATCGGCATGGGCGACATAGTCGATCCGGTCGAGTTGGTGAGCGAACTGGTTGGGCTCGGGTACCGACGTGAGTTGCAGGTCGAGCATCGGGGGGAGGTGGCCGTGCGAGGTTCGATCGTCGATGTCTTCCCCAGCACTGCCGATACGCCGGTGCGAATCGACCTCTGGGGCGACGACGTGGAGCGCCTCACCGAGTTTTCGGTGGCCGATCAACGATCAACGATCGTGGCTTCCGAGGTGGAGATCTATCCGTGTCGCGAGTTCCGTCCCGACGAGCGAGCCCGCGAACGAGCCGTCGAGTTGGTGGCCGAAGAACCGTGGGGCCGCGAACAGTGGGATCGCATCAGCGACGGCCAACTCTTCGACGGTATGGAGTCCTGGCTGCCTTGGCTGGTCGACGATGAGGTGGCACTTCCCGACCTGATGAGCGCTGATTCGCTGATCGTCATGGTCGAGCCCCGCCGGATTCGGGACCGGGCCGTCGATCTGCTGGCCGAAGAAGCCGACCTTGCCGCTTCACTCGCGCTCACCTGGGACGTTGATGCCGATGACGTCCATCAACTTCATCTTCCCTTCGATCGTCTCCTCGCCAAGACCGATGCGCCGGTGTGGTCGGTGCTGGGGACCCCGGACGGGCCCTCCACTCCTCAGGTCGAAGCATCTGGCTGGGCGCCAGTCGTCGGCGACATGGATCCGACCGCGGAGAAGATTCGTTCGTTGCTGTCCGACCAGTACAGCGTGATTGTCGCGGCCGATACTCCAGCGAGCGCCGATCGACTGTCCGCACTCTTGGCGGACGCTGGCGTGGCGTTGAAGCACGAGTCGACCGACGCCGACCTCACCCAGCCCGGCGGCCACTTGGTGACGGCGTCACTCGAGAACGGCGCGATCATGCCGTCGATCCGACTGGCGGTGTTCTCCGAGGCGGATCTGACCGGGCGGAGGCGCACGCATCGCCGAACGAGGTCGCGTCGGCGAGAAAACGTGAAGTTCTTCGAGGACTTGGCGGAGGGGTCCTATGTGGTGCACCAGCAGCACGGTGTGGCACGGTTCGACGGGATGGTCCGGCGTTCGATCGGGGGCAACGAGCGCGACTATCTGCTGCTCGCCTACCGCGGAACCGACCGGCTTTACGTGCCATCGGATCAGATCGAATCGATTCGGCATTTCACGGGTGGAGATACCCCGACGCTGTCGAAGATGGGCGGCAGCGACTGGCACACGACCAAGGCCAAGGTCCGTTCCGCCGTACAAGAGGTCGCCCAGGAGCTCGTGGTTCTCTACCAGCGTCGGGTGAGCTCTCCCGGGTTCGCCTTCGAGGCCGACTCGCCGTGGCAGCACGAACTCGAGGACGGCTTCCCGTTTCGCGAGACCGTCGACCAGGTGGTGGCGATCGCCGAAGTCAAAGACGACATGGAGCAGCCGGTCCCGATGGACCGCCTCGTGGTCGGCGATGTCGGATTCGGCAAGACCGAAGTGGCGTTGAGGGCCGCGTTCAAGGCGATTCAGTCGGGGAAACAGGTCGCTGTTCTGGTGCCGACCACTCTCTTGGCTCAGCAGCACCACTCCACCTTCCGCGATCGCTTCGCTCCATATCCGATCCGGGTCGAGGTGCTGAGCAGATTCCTGACCACGGCCCAGGCCAAAGTGGTGGTGAAGGGCCTGGTCGACGGTGAGGTCGATCTCGTAATCGGCACCCATCGCCTGTTGTCGACCGACGTTCGATTCAAGAACCTCGGTCTGCTGGTGGTTGACGAGGAACAGCGATTCGGGGTTTCTCACAAGGAGAAGATCAAGGAACTCCGTCACGATGTCGATGTGCTGACGCTCACCGCGACTCCGATACCGCGCACCATGGAGATGAGCCTCACCGGCATCCGCGACATGTCGATCCTCAACACTCCACCCGCCGACCGGCAGCCGATCCTCACCTATGTGGGGGAGTACGAGGAACGGGCGGTGGCCGAGGCGATTCGCCGCGAGCTTCTGCGTGAGGGGCAGATGTTCTTCGTCCACAACCGGGTGCTCGACATCGACCACGTTGCCGCGCGCCTGCGGTCGTTGGTTCCTGAGGCTCGGGTGGCCGTGGCCCACGGACAGATGGACGAGGGAACGCTCGAACGAGTCGTGATCGATTTCTGGGGGGGCGAGTACGACGTCTTGGTGTGCACGACCATCATCGAGTCCGGCATCGACATGCCCACGGTCAACACCTTGGTGGTCGACAGGGCCGACATGCTCGGTCTCGGACAGCTCCATCAGTTACGGGGCCGGGTCGGGCGGGCTGGCCAGCGGGCCTACGCCTATCTGTTCCACCCCGCCGATCGGGTGCTGAGCGAGGAGGCCTACGAGAGGCTCAAGACGATCGGTGAGGCGACGGAGCTCGGATCGGGCTTCCGGATAGCGATGCGCGATCTCGAAATCAGAGGGGCTGGCAACCTGCTCGGAAACTCCCAGACCGGCCACATTGCCGCGGTGGGTTACGACCTCTACTGCCAGATGGTGACCGACGCTGTGGCCGAGCTCAAGGGCGAGCCGATCGCCGAGGTCGAGGAGATCGTCATCGAGGTGCCGGCCGACGCCCACATCCCCGACGACTACATGATCAAGGAAACCAATCGGCTGGAGGCCTACCGAAGGCTGGCTTCGATCCGAACTCAGCAGGAGCTCGACGATGTGCGCGCTGAGTGGATCGACCGGTTCGGGCCGGTGCCGCCGCCGGCCGAGGCGCTGCTCTCGGTGGGGCGCCTCCGCGTGGAGTGCGTGCGCACGGGGGTGCGCGAGATAGCGGTCACCAAGGGCCCCGGTTTCGGTGGCCCCGATCAGATCGCGAGGATGTCGCCGGTGCGGCTCCCCGACTCGAAGCAGGTCCGTCTCCAGCGACTGTATTCGTCGCGTGGGACCGGAAATTCGCCCACCTACAAGGAGGCAATCTCCGAGCTGCAGCTACCGCTGATGAAGAAGAAGGGACCGGCGGTCGAGCAGTTGGTCACGATCATGTCCGACGTGATCCCCGACGCCATCGCCCCCGTTCCCGCTGAGGGGCATCAGGCCGATACGCTGCCTGACTCGTGAGCACCAAACAGGGCATATCAGGACATTTGGCGTTGGTCAGGCTGGCTTCGATACTGGCTGTCGTCGCGATCATCGCCACGGCATGTGGCGACGGGTCGGTCGCCGGCGATTCCGCCGACGCCGTATCGGTGGGCGGGGAGTCCCTGTCGCGTTCCGACCTCAACTCGATTCTGGAGGAGCTACCCGAGACCGAAGCCGGGACCTTGGATGCTGGTGCCACCGCCAACTTCTTGAGCAACTGGGTGTTCATCACGGCACTCGGTCAGGAACTGGAGACGAAGGGCTATGCGGTCACGCAGGCCGACACCGACCAGGCAGTCGACCAGCTCGAGGCCTCCTCCGACATCGACCTATCGACGCCGTTCGGGCAGCTCCAAGTAAGCCAGCGTGCCATTCAGTTGGCGGCCGAGCCGCTCATCGAGGATGAGCTGTCGAAACTCCCGGTCGACTCGGCGATTCCCGAGTACCTCTGTTCGAGCCACATTCTGGTTGCTTCGGTCGAGGATGCCGAGGTGGTCGGCCAGCGACTCTCCGACGGCGAAGATTTTGCGACGCTCGCAGCGGAGGTGTCCACCGGACCCAGTGGGCCTGGTGGCGGCGATCTCGGATGCGTCGACACGAGCACGTTCGTGGTCGAGTACATCGAAGGAGCCCGTCTGGTGGCCCCGGCCGGTCTCACCGGACCGGTCGAGTCGCAGTTCGGTTTCCACGTCATCGATGTTCGGTCGATGGGGCCACTGTCCGCCGCGAATCATCCGGAGATGAGCCAGACCGACGTTGATTCCGCCCTTCAGGCGTCGATCACGGGCGCTCAGACCGGTCAGCGAGATGTTGTCGTCCAGGACATCATCAACGATGTCAACGCTCGTATCACCAGCTCGGTGAGTGTCGATCCGCGGTATGGCGAGTGGGACGAAGGTCTCGGCATCGTGCCTCCGTCGGGCGTCACACCAGCCGGCTGAGAGCGATACCGCCATCGTGGGCCGGATCGCCATCGTCGGGCTGGGTCCGGCCGGCCCTGAGCTGATCACGCCCGACACTCTGGCGAGGATCGAGACCTCTCAACGCTGCTTTCTGCGTACCCGGGTTCATCCAGCGGCCACCGGTTTGTCGGGTGTCGAGAGTTTCGACGATCTGTACGAGTCCTCCGCCACGTTCGCGGAGGTCTATCGATCGATTGCCGACTCGTTGGTGGCCGAGGCCCGCCAATCAGACGTCGTCTACGCGGTGCCGGGGTCTCCCTTGGTGCTCGAGCGGTCGGTGGCGATTCTGCGTGATGAGGCCAACAAGACTGGCATCGAGGTCGAGGTGCTTCCGGCCATGTCATTTCTCGATGTCGCGTGGGCGAGGCTCGCCATCGATCCGGTGGAGGAATCGGTGCGGCTGATCGATGGCCACGTGTTTGCCACCGCCGCAGCCGGACAGACCGGCCCCCTTCTTGTTGCTCATTGCCATGCCCGTCATGTGCTGAGCGACATCAAGCTGACGCTCGACGACGGTCCCGGGAGGGTTGTGGTGCTGCAGCGATTGGGCTCGCCCGACGAGTTGATCACTGAAGTTGCCTGGAACGATCTGGATCGTGAGGTCGATGCTGATCATCTGACTTCGATCTACATCCCGTCGCTCGCCAGTCCAGTCGCATCGGAGTTCGTGCGGTTCGACGAGCTGGTGCGGGTGCTGCGCTCCGACTGTCCCTGGGACAACGAGCAGACCCATGCCTCGCTGCGGCCCCACTTGCTCGAGGAGACCCACGAGACCATCGAGGCTCTCGATGCCCGAGCCGAAATCGCCGACGACGTGGTCGACGATGCCGCCGACGCCCACCTCAGTGAGGAACTCGGCGACTTGTTGTATCAGATCTTCTTTCACGCCCGCCTAGGGGCGGAGCGCGGATCGTTCACGATCACCGATGTTGTCTCGGGGATCCACGACAAGTTGGTGTCGCGTCACCCTCACGTCTTCGAAGATGTGGTGGCCGATGATTCCGAAGCGGTGCTCACCAATTGGGAGAAGATCAAGCGCGACGAGAAGGGCCGCGAGTCAGCGATGGACGGTGTTCCCCCTTCGCTTCCTGCGCTCATGCTGGCTCACAAGTTCCAGAAGCGAGCGTCATCTGCCGGCCTCGGCCCGAGCAGTGAGCTTGCCGAGGCGAGGGCCGAGATTGCCGGCCGTGTCGATGCTTTGGAAGATGATCAGACCGATGAATCGATCGGTGACCTGCTCTTCGCCGTGGTCGACATTGCTCGCCGTGTTGGTGTCGATCCCGAGTCGGCGCTGCGAGCCGCCGCGGGCCGATTCGAGGACACCTGTCGCGAGACGGAATCGAACATCGCCCGGGGGTAGCTGAAGTACCGCGCGGGTGGCGCTACCATTCGGTTCGCAACACTGATGGACGCCGAGTGGGTCAGGGACGGAGTACGGCGCCCGAGTTGGCGCGCTCAGGCGCCGACCAGGACATATCCGGAGGTTCGACAGTGAGCATCATCGAAGGCGTACATGGACGCGAAGTTCTCGATTCGCGGGGCAATCCCACGGTTGAGGTCGAGGTCGAACTCGACAGCGGAGCAATCGGCCGGGCCATCGTGCCCAGCGGTGCGTCCACCGGAGCGTTCGAGGCGGTGGAACTCCGCGACGGTGGCGACCGAATGATGGGCAAGGGAGTCCTCACCGCGGTCGGTTTCGTCAACGGCGAACTCGCCGACACCGCCATCGGCCTCGACGCCCTTGATCAGCGCAACCTCGACGCCGAGCTCATCTCCACCGACGGAACCGACAACAAGGGCAGGGTCGGCGCCAACGCCATCCTGGGAATCTCCTTGGCCGCGGCCAAGGCCGCCGCCGCGGAGCTCGATATCCCGCTGTGGCGTCACGTCGGCGGCGCCAACGCCCACGTTCTCCCGGTTCCGATGATGAACGTTCTCAACGGCGGCGAGCACGCCGACAACAATGTCGACTTCCAAGAATTCATGGTGATGCCAGTGGGGGCCGCGTCGTTCTCCGAGGCTCTCCGCTGGGGCGTCGAGACCTACCACACGCTCAAGTCGGTGCTCCACGACAAGGGACTAGCGGGCGGTATCGGCGACGAAGGCGGTTTCGCCCCCAACCTCGAATCAAATGAGGCGGCAGTCACTCTGCTGGTCGAAGCCATCGAACGGGCCGGGTTTCGTCCCGGTGAAGAGGTCGCCATTGCTCTCGACACCGCGTCGTCGGAGTTCTACCGCGACGGCAACTACGTGCTTGCCGGGGAGGGCCGAACCCTCAACTCCGACGAGATGGTCGCCGAACTGGTTCGGTTGGCCGACTCCTATCCGATCGTGTCGATCGAGGACGGAATGGCCGAAGAGGACTGGGACGGATGGAGAAGCCTCACCGCCGCGATCGGTGATCGGGTCCAGACGGTGGGCGACGACGTGTTCGTCACCAACACCGAGCGCCTGGCCCGGGGAATCTCCGAGGGCAGCGCCAACTCCATCCTGATCAAGGTCAACCAGATCGGTTCACTCACCGAGACTCTCGAAGCGGTGGAGATGGCCACCCGAAACTCGATGACGTCGGTCATGTCACATCGGTCCGGCGAGACCGAAGACACCACGATCGCCGATCTGGCAGTGGCCACCAACTGCGGGCAGATCAAGACCGGTGCGCCGGCTCGATCCGACCGTGTTGCCAAGTACAACCAATTGCTCCGAATAGAGGAACAGCTGGGCGAATCCGCCGCGTATCGCGGTCGCGAAGCGTTGGCGGGCGGCTGATGAGCCGTCGGCCCTCGCGGTCGCGTACGGCCGTCTTGGTCCGATCCGTTTTGCTGGTGATCACGCTGGCGGTCGGGGTCGGTCTGGCTTCATTTCCTGTAGGCACTTGGTTCGACCAACGATCCGAACTACGTGAGGCCCAGATCGAGCGCGACGAACTGGTCGACCAGATCGATCTGATCAATACCGAGATCGATCTGCGGCTGGGGCCCGAAGGTGTGGCCAAGGCGGCCAAATGCTTTGGTCCGTACGTCGAGCCGGGGTCCGAGGTCTATTCGGTGCCGGGTGTGGAAGGTTGTGTCACAGCGCCGTAGTCGGCCACTGATGTGACAGTTGTCGTCGGTTTCTCAATCGGGTCGACTCGGAGGCTAAGTTCCGCCTACTCGATTCTGGGGGAAATATCCGATGACGATCGTCGGCACGAAGGTGCTCCGCAAAGAGGATCCCAAGTTCCTCACTGAAGGCGCCAGGTACACCGCCGATCTTGTTGATCCACGCCTTGATGGGGCGTTGCACGCGACGTTCGTCCGGTCGACCGTGGCCAACGGCCGGATCGAATCGATCGAGATCGAAGAAGCCATGGCGATGCCGGGAGTGGTGGCGGTGGTCACCGGTGCCGATCTGCCCGAGTCTCTCCGTCTTTTGCCCGGACCGGTTCCGTTGTTCCCTCCGGAGATGCTCAATCGCCCGGTGCTGGCCACCGAACGCGTCCGGTTCGTGGGCGAGCCGATAGCGCTGGTCGTCACCGAGAAGGCATATCAGGGAGAAGACGCGGCCGAGGCCGTGCTCGTCGAGATCGAACCCCTGACCGCCGTCGTCGATCTGGAAGAGGCCGCGACCGACGAAGTGGTCATCTACGAGTCGCTCGGAACCAACCTGGCGATCGATTTCTCGACTCTCGGCATGTCCACGGGATTCTCCAACGAAGCCTTCTTCGAGGGCTGCGAGGTAGTGGTTTCGCAGCGGGTGTCGCATCAGAGGATGTCGTCAGCCCCGCTGGAGGTCCGATCTGCTGCAACCGTCTGGGAAGACGACCGTCTTGTCATGTGGATGTCGACCCAGGCCGCCCACGGTGCCCGGGACGGATTCGCCACGGCCTACGAACTAGACGCCGGGTCGGTGCATCTGGTGGCCCCCGACGTGGGTGGCGGCTTCGGATCGAAGATCAGTCCATACCCCGAAGAGATCGTTCTGCCCCTGGCATCCCGAATCACGGGCCGACCGATTCGCTGGTTCGAGACTCGCACCGAGAACATGATTGCCATGGGATACGGGCGGGGCCATGTGCACTACGCCACGATCGGCGGAGACCGGTCGGGAAACGTCACCCACTATCGGATCGATGTCCTGAGCGACTCGGGCGCCTATGCCCGAATTGGTGGGTTCCTGCCGTTGTTCACGCTGCCGATGGTGTCGGGCACCTACGACATTCCCCACGTGGAGACCAGAGCCCGATCGTTCGTCACCAACACGGTGCCATCGGAGGCTTTCCGGGGAGCCGGTCGTCCCGAGGCCACGCTCAGTATCGAACGGTGCATGGACTTGTTCGCGGCAGAGGTCGGGCTCGATCCGATCGAAGTGCGGCGACGCAACCTCATTCAGCCCGACGCCTTCCCCGCCACCACCGCGGTCGGCACCGAATACGACACTGGCGACTACGAGAGGGCGCTCGACCTGGCCCTCGAAGCCGCCGACATCGACGAACTGAGGGCCGAGCGTGATCGTCGTCGCGATGCCGGGGATCCGATCGCTATGGGCATCGGTGTGAGCGTCTATGTCGAGGTGACCGCCGGGCCCGCTCCCGGCGGCAACGAGTTCGCCAAAGTCGAGATCACTCCGGACGGCAAGGCCAAGGTGTACTCCGGCGCGCTCTCCCACGGACAAAGCCATGCCACGACCTTCGCGATGATCGCCGGCGATCAACTCGGGCTTCCGGTGGAAGACGTCGAGTTGATTCAGGGCGACACCGATCTGGTCGCTCAGGGCACCGGGACGTTCGGCAGTCGTTCGACCCAACTCGGCGGGTCGGCAGTGTTCGAAGCGGCCGCCGGAGTGGTCGACAAGGCCCGGGAGGTCGCCGCCGACCTGCTCGAAGCCGCGGCCGAGGATGTCGTTCTCGATACCGACTCGGGCCTGTTTCACGTGGCCGGGTCACCGTCGGTGTCGATGGGATGGTCTGATGTCGCGGCAGCGGCCGAGGCCGGATCGTTGGTCGCCGACAAGGACTTCAACGCCAACTGTTCCTATCCGTTCGGGGCTCACGTGGCGGTGGTGGATGTCGACACCGAGACCGGCGGCGTCACACTGCGGCGCATGATCACCTGCGACGACGCCGGAACGATCATCAACCCGATCATCGTCGAGGGCCAGCGCCACGGTGGAATCGCCCAAGGGGTGGCGCAGGCGTTGCTCGAGGAGGTCACCTACGACCCCGACGGAAATCCGGTCACCTCGAATTTCGCCGACTACAGCATCATCTCCATGGCGGAGTTGCCATCGTTCGAGTTGGTGGCAATGGAGACCCCCACCCCCAACAATCCACTGGGAGCCAAGGGAGTGGGCGAATCCGGAGCGATCGGTGGAACACCAGCGGTGCAGAGCGCGGTGCTCGATGCGTTGTCGGGGCTGGGAGTCACTCACATCGATGTCCCGATCACACCTCAGAAGATCTGGACGGCGATCGCCGAGGCCAACGCGTGACCTACAAACCGGTGGAGGCCTACGGCCTCGAGCGGCGATTCGGTGACCTGCGCGCGGTCGACGGGATCGATCTTGTGGTTGAGCAAGGTGAGATCTTCGGATTTCTCGGTCCCAACGGCGCCGGAAAGTCGACAACGGTGCGGATGCTGGTGACGTTGCTGAAGCCCACCGGCGGCACTGCGAGAGTGGCCGGCTACGACGTGATAAAGGATCCCAACATGGTGCGCCGGTCCATCGGCGTGGCTCTGCAGGACGCCGCGATCGATCCCTTGATGACCGGCAACGAGCTTCTCAAGTTGCAGGCCATTCTTCACGGGCTCGGGTCGAAGGATGCCACCGGACGATCAGGTGAGCTCCTCGAGCGAGTCGGGCTGACCGGGGCAGGCGACCGTCGGATCGGCCAGTACTCGGGCGGCATGAAGCGACGCCTCGATCTGGCTTTGGCTCTCATACATCGTCCGAGTGTGTTGTTTCTCGACGAACCCACCACCGGGCTCGACCCGACGAGTCGCCAGTCGATGTGGGAGGAGGTTCGCACCCTCAACAAGGAGGGAACCACCGTGTTCCTCACCACGCAGTACCTGGAGGAGGCCGATCAGCTGGCGGGCCGGATAGCGATCATCGACGGCGGAAAGATCGTTCGACAGGGAGACCCCGCGGATCTCAAGGACGAGGTCGGTGACCCCACGCTTCGCATCGAGATCGGCGACGAGATCATGCTCGACACCGCCAAGGCGGTGCTCTCCACGTTCGGCGAATGGCGCCCGGCCCGACACGGACGACTGGCCATCGGTCTCTCGGGTGGCGCCACCCGTCTGGCCGATGTTGTGAGGTCGCTCGATGCGCAAGGTGTCCCGGTGGCCCATATCGAGCTCGACACACCGAGCCTCGACGACGTCTTTTCCGATGCCACCGGCCGCCGCCTCGAAGGCGATGAAGATGATGATGAACTCGACGAAGGCAGCGTGGAGGAACCGTGACGGCGGTCCTCCCGGAGCCTGTGCTCGGCATGGACGGTCGCCATCGATGGATCGTGGTGATCGAGCAGGCCGCCGCCCTGGCGAAGAGGTCGATCATCTCGACCTGGCGTAGCCCGGGGGCGTGGGTGCCCGGAATGATTCTCCCGTTGATGCTTGCCGCGGTCTATTCGGCCCAGTTCGGTTCAGCGGTTCACCTGCCCGAGTTTCCTCCGGTCGATTCCTTCCTGCAGTTCATCCTTCCGGCATCGGTGCTGCAAGGGATCGCGTTCGGAGCGGGAAATGCCGGCACTGATTTGGCGATCGACATCGAAAACGGGTTCTTCGAACGGTTGATTGCTTCCCCGGTGGCTCGTCAGTCGGTTCTGATCGGCCGGATCATGGGCGGCGCGGTTTTCTCGGGTCTCGAGGCTCTGGTGCTCATCGGCGTGTTCCTCATCTTCGGCGCACCAGTTGCCAGCGGCATAACGGGCGCTCTGGCGATCGCGTTCATCGCGGCGCTGCTGTCGATCGCCATAGGCGGATTCGGGGTGGCGGTGGCGTTGCGAACCGGCAGTTCCGAGGCGACTCAGGCGATGTTTCCGCTCACCTTCGTCTTCATCTTCGTGTCGTCGGCTTTCTTCCCGACCGAGCTGATGAAGGGCTGGTATCAGAGTGTGGCCGAGGCCAACCCGTTCACGTTCATCGTCGATCCGATCCGTCGGCTGGTGATCTCCGGGTGGTCTTGGACCGATGTCGGTCAGGCCGTCGGCCTCACACTCGCGGTTGCCGCGGTGTCGATGTCGTGGTCGTACCGGATGTATCTGCGTCGGCTGGACGTCAAATGACCGCGGTGACTCGACTACGTCCGGCAGTCCCCGACGATCAGGTGATGATGGCCGGCGATGTCTACTCATCGATGTTGAGAAGCGTTGCGTGGCTGACACGACGGAACCTGGTGAGGGTCACGAGGCTTCCTTCGATCATCATTCCGATGGCGGTCATGCCGTTGTTTTTCGTGGTCGCCTTCACCGGCAGCTTCGATGGCGTGTCGAATGTTCCGGGCTACCCGACCGACGACGTGATCAACTGGGTCGCGGCGTTCGCCCTGATCCAGGGTTCGTCGTTTGCGGGTGTAGGTGCGGCCGGTGCCATGGCCAACGATCTCGACGGTGGCTTCATCGATCGACTCCTCGTGAGCCCGATCAGAAGAAGTGCGATTCTCGTGGCCCCTCTGGTCTATACGGCCATCAGGGCTCTTGTACCGATAACGATCGTGCTGGTGGCCGCGGCCATTCGGGGAGCCGACATGCCCGGCGGAGTCCTGGGCGTGACGCTGGTGTACATCGGGGGAGTGGGCACTGGCGTGGTGATCGGCGCATTCGGCCTAGCTGTCGTGTTGAGAATGAACGACATCAAAGCTATGTCGTTTATTCAGATGATGTCGTTCCTCGCGTTGTTCCCGTCGATCGGCCAGATGCCTCTGGTCCTGCTCTCGGGCTGGCTGCATTCGGTGGCCCGAATCAACCCGATCACCAACATCTTGCGCATGACCCGTCAGGGCTTTCTCGGGCCGGTCACGTGGGCCGACACCTGGCCGGGCCTTCTGGCGTTGGTCCTCGGTGTGGTGATCTTCGGTGGATGGTCGAGCTACGAACTCCAGCGTCGAAATCCATGATTCGTAGGGCCGGCGTGCGTCGGTGCGGCGGTCTCAGTTACGTTTCAGCCAGACCCGACCAAAGGTGAAGAAGTTGCAGGTCGAAGTGACAGTCAATGGCACCAGGCAGTCCCACGATGTGGAACCGCGAACGCTGCTCGTGCACTACCTGCGGGAGAACTGCGGGCTCACGGGAACCAACGTCGGTTGCGATTCTTCGTCGTGCGGAGCGTGCACGGTTCACCTCGACGGAGAGGCCGTGAAGAGCTGCACCATCTTCGCTGTGCAGGCCGATGGGCAGTCGGTCACGACCATCGAGGGGATGGCCGACGCCGACGGCACTCTGCATCCGATGCAGGAGGCCTTTCATGCCAATCACGGCCTCCAGTGCGGATACTGCACCCCGGGCATGGTGATGGCGGCGACCTCGTTGCTCCAGGAGATTCCCAACGCGACCGAAGCCCAGGTGCGTGAAGGCCTAGAGGGAAATCTCTGCCGCTGCACCGGATACCACAACATCGTGAAATCGGTGATGGCCTGCACAAGAGGAGGCCAACAATGATCCCGGTGGCCTTCGACTATCAGCGGGCCGAGTCGGCCCAGCATGCCCTCGACCTCCTCGCCGAGCATGGCGATGAGGCCAAGCTCATCGCCGGCGGGCATTCGTTGGTGCCGTTGATGAAGTTTCGGCTCGCCGCTCCGTCGGTCCTGGTCGACATCGGCCGGCTGAGTGGGCTGTCGTATGTGAACGATTCAGGGGATCACCTCGCGATTGGTGCCCTCACTCGACATTTCGACGTCGAGAACGATCCGCTGGTTCGCTCGCAGTGCGGGCTTCTGGCCGAGGCCACTTCGAAGGTCGGCGATCCCCAGGTTCGTCATCGAGGCACCATCGGTGGTTCCGTCTCCCACGGCGACCCCGCGTCCGACATTCCTTCGGCTCTCATTGCGTTGCGCGCGGTGATGGTCATCTCCGGGCCAGGCGGCCAGCGAGAGGTCTCCTCGTCCGACTTCTTCCTCGGTTTTCTCGAGACGGCAATTGGTGAAACCGAACTCTTGACTGAAATCCGCGTACCGAAGGTTCCCGAGGCCAGCTGGTCGTTCCAGAAGTTCAACCGGCGGGCTCAGGACTGGGCCATCGTCGGTGCCTCCGTGCTGGTCGATGGCGACAACGTGGGTGTCGGCCTGGTCAACATGGACAGCCGTCCGGTGAGAGCGGCATCGGTCGAGGATGCCGTTCGAACGGGTGCAAGTTCCGCCGATGCTTCGGCCCTCGCGGCCGAGGGGTGCGACGCCCCGTCGGATCTCAACGCCAACGCCGAATTCCGTGCCCATCTGGCGGCGGTGCTGGTGAGGCGCGGACTCGAGGCCTCCGGGGTGGCCTGAGCCGGTTTGCTCGGTTCGGCCGATTTCAACGGGCGGCCCGCACGTTGCGGTGGGCCACCGGAGTCGAGGTGACAATGTTGGTGATCGTGTCGCCGTACTCCCAGAACTGTTCCACCAACTCGCCGAGATGCTCCACGTCGCGGAGCCGCACTCGCAGAACGTGGCTCTCGGAGCCGGTGACGCGGTGGCACTCGACGACCTCGTCCATCTGCTCGGCCAGCTCATCTATTCGGTGGGACTTGGGACCGGCGGAGTGGATACGAACGATCGCCAACATCGGGAAGCCCAAGGCGGCCGGGTCGACCGTGGCGTGATATCCGGTTATGACGCCATCGCGTTCGAGTCTCCGGATTCGTTCGGTGACAGCGGGTGCCGACAGGCCGACCCGTTCGCCGAGCTCGCGGTAGCTGATCCGCCCGTCGTGCTGGAGTTCGTTGAGGATCTGCAGAGCAATGGTGTCGGTCATCGGTAAGGTCACTTTCGAAATCGACTATGTGCTCCCAGTCTACTTATGAAAACACTGGGTTTGAGACCGATCGCCCTTCGGAAACATGGAAATCTCGGCATACGAATTCGTAAACTCCAACCATGCACAACTTCGACGACAACTTCGCCAGCCTCCTCACTGCATGGAACCGCCATCAGGACCTGCGTTCGGCTCACGCCCCCATCTCGGTTCTGTCCGACTCGAGCAAGACCCTCGAAGGGGTTCGGCGCCTCTTCTACTGATCTGGCATCTTTGGACAAGGGTGGCAGGCCCCATACTCTGGGTGAATGCCGTATCCAGACATCAACTCCGTTGATTCGGCGGAGACCGTGGCCGAAGCACTCCGAGCCCACCGGTATCTCCCCGACGACGGATTGGCCACCTCGATATTCCTGGCCCTGCGTCTGCACCGTCCGCTGTTGCTCGAAGGCGAACCAGGGGTGGGCAAGACTGAGGTCGCCCGCGTGCTGGCCGACTGGATCGGCGGGCCGCTCATCCGCCTCCAGTGCTATGAGGGAATCGACGTATCCCAGGCGGTCTACGAATGGGACTACTCCCGTCAGTTGCTCCACATTCGCAGTGCCGAGGCCACCGGCCGGGCCGCTGATGTGTCGTCCGACGATCTGGAGGACGAGCTCTACGACGAGAGGTTCCTCGTACGCCGGCCGCTCTTACAAGCCATCGCCCACGGCGCCGGGCCCCCACCGGTGCTGCTCATCGATGAGGTCGATCGGGCCGACGACGAGTTCGAGGCGTTCCTATTGGAGATCCTGGCCGACTACTCGGTCACCGTTCCCGAGATAGGAACGTTTTCCGCCATCGAACCGCCGATCGTGGTGGTGACATCGAACCGCACGCGCGACGTGCACGACGCGTTGAAAAGGCGCTGCCTCTACCACTGGGTTGAGCATCCCGATCTCGCCCGAGAGATCAGCATCATCCGGATAAGGGCTCCCGAGGTGAGCGATCGCCTGGCCGCGCAAGTCGCGGCGGCCACCGCTTCGATACGTGAAATGGGCCTCTACAAGCCGCCGGGAGTTGCTGAGACGATCGACTGGGCCCGGGCTCTCACTCTGCTCGGTGACGACGAGCTGGTGGAGGCCCACGTGGAGGACACTCTCGGCACGCTCCTGAAGTACCGCGAAGACCATGAGCGGGTTCGAGACCATGATCTCTCGGTCGTTCTGACGGCGGCTCGTGCGGTCAACCATTCCTGAGACCGCCGCGGTCGGGTTCGTCTCGACCTTGCGTCGTTCGGGCCACCCGGTGTCGGTGACCTCCTCGATGATGTTCGCAGAGGCGTTGGCCGCGGTCGGAGTCGACAACCCGGCTGGCGTGTACTGGTCGGCGCGATCCGCCCTCGTTCACCGACCCGAGGACATCGCCATCTTCAACGGCATCTTCGTGGCCTACTGGGGAGGAATCCCGTCCGGACTGGTTTGGCGACCACCTCAGGAAGAGGTCTCGATCTCGATGGAGACCGACGACCCCGACGCGACCGAAGGCGACATGGAGCAGGGTCCGGACGGCGACGACACCATCACCGTCACCTACAGCTCGACCGAGACACTTCGACACAAGGACTTTGCGGCCTACAGCAACGAGGAACTCGAGCAATCGCGGCGTCTCATGGAGCAGATGCGATTCGGCGGGCCGTCCAGGCCTAGTCGCCGACGCCGGCCAATCTCGAGAGGCTCCGCGGTCCTCGACATGCGTCGAACGGTTCGCCTGGCGCTGAAAGCCGGCGGCGAACCCATGCGTCTGGCTCGCACCACCCCGGGAAAGCGTCCTCGTCGAATCGTCCTGCTGCTCGATGTGTCGGGGTCAATGGAGAGCTACGCCAGCGCCCTCATGCGGTTCCTTCACGCAACCGTGGCCGGCCGAACGAGGGTCGAGGCGTTCGCCCTCGGCACCAGACTCACCCGGCTGACCCGCGAGCTGTCGAGCCGTGATCCCGACCGAGCTCTTGCGGCGGTCGGGGAGGCAGTGGCTGACTGGTCGGGTGGAACCCGACTCGGCGACGGGCTGCGTGTCTTCAACGATGAATGGGGGTGTCGGGGCATGGCTCGAGGAGCCGTGGTCGTGATCCTCTCCGACGGGTGGGACCGGGGTGAGCCATCCGAGATGGACGAACAAATGGGCCGGCTCCATCGTGTGGCGCATCGAGTGGTGTGGGTCAATCCGCTGAAGGCCTCGCCGGGTTACCAGCCGCTTGCTCGGGGCATGGCGGCGGCCCTACCCCATGTCGATGAGTTTCTCGAAGGACATTCGCTTGACTCACTCGAGACGCTCGCGGGCCTGATTCTCGATCCGGATCGGTCTCGTGCCCACATCGGTCGTCGGTGAGGCATCCTTGCAGTCCTCCCGCTGTCGTCTGATCAGGATGGAGACATGAAGGAACTGCTCGATGATCTAGATCCATGGATCGAAGATGGCCTGAGAGTGGCGATCGCCCGTGTCGTCGAAGTCGAGGGTTCCGGTCCCCGCCTGCCCGGTGCCGCGATGGCCGTTTCGGAGCACGGCGATGTCATCGGTTCGGTGTCGGGCGGCTGTGTCGAAGGCGCCGTGGTGACCGAGGCTCTCGACGTGATCGAGTCCGGCGACCGCCGCATGGTGACGTTTGGCTACAGCGACGACGATGCGTTTGCGGTCGGCCTGACCTGCGGGGGCACCATCCACCTGTTCATCGAGCCGCTCGACTGGTGATCGCGTGACCGGCCTGTACGACACCTTCCGAGAGGCGATCCGGGCCGAGACGCCGGTGGCCTTGGCGACCATCGTGTCGGGCCCGGGAGTTGGAGCGAAGATGCTTGTGGGCATCGGCGGGTGTGTCGAAGGATCACTCGGTGACGAAGATCTCGACCGTGTGGTCGAACGCGACAGCATCGGCGAACTCGCCTCGGGCCGTTCAGGGGTGAGGCACTACGGATCCCACGGGGAAGCGCGCGAGGAGACGGTCTCGGTGTTCGTCGAGAGTTTTGCGCCACCGCCCCGAATGTTGATCTTCGGAGCGGTCGACTTCACTGGTGCGCTGGCCAAGATCGCCAGAGTCCTCGGATACCGGGTCACCGTCTGCGACGCCCGACCGGTGTTCGCCACTGCCGCGCGATTCCCCATGGCCCATGAGGTGGTGGTCGACTGGCCCAATCGGGTGATCGACGAGATCAGCGACGAGCTGGGGCCACGTGACGCCATCTGCATACTCACCCACGATGTGAAGTTCGACGTTCCGGCAGTGGTGTCGGCGTTGGCCACCGATGTCGGCTACGTCGGCGTGATGGGGAGCAGGCGGACCCACGCTGCCCGGACCGAGAAGCTGCGTGAGGCCGGCGTCGACGAAGCCGGACTGGCGCGACTGTGTTCGCCCATCGGGCTCGACATCGGGGCTCGTACGCCGGAAGAGACGGCAGTGTCGATCGTGTCGGAGATGATCGGCCGTCGAACCGGACGCCAGGCCAAGTCCCTCAGCGACACCGAGGGACCGATACACGGCTAGCGGTCAGGCCTTGGGCAGCACCACAAACACGAAGTTGACGTAGTGCAGGGCCGCGGCCGAGATCACCAGCAGATGAAAAATCTCGTGATATCCGAACGTGGATGGCCAGGGGTCGGGGCGTCGGAGCGCATAGACGAGGGCTCCGATCGTGTAGAGCCCGCCGCCGACCACCACCAGAACGAATCCGGCCACGCCGAGGGAATTCCAAATGTCTTTCATGGCGAGAAGAGCGACCCATCCGACGGCCACATAGGGAACCGCGGTGAGGTGGTAGGGGGCCCGGGGCCAGAGATTGTGAAGGATGATTCCACTCAGGGTTCCAAACCACACCACCCACAGAACGAGAGTTCCGATGCCATCGTCGAGGGCGAATACCGCTATCGGGGTGTAGGTGGCAGATATGGCGATGAAGATCATCGAATGATCGAGTCGGCGCATCAACGCGTGGCCCGTCGGGCCCCAGGCCGGTCGGTGATACAGGGCGCTGATCCCGAACAGGCCCGTGATCCCGACGACGTAGACCGCCACCACGAATCGAGGCGCAACGCCGGGAGCGAGCACGATCATGATCGGAGCGAGGGTGAGCGACGCTATGAACGCGTATTCGTGGGACCGTCCCCGCATCAATGGCTTGACCAGCCGGGGAGGGGTCCGCTCGATCGCGGGGGCGTCGGAGGGGGCGGGGGCTGTCATCGAATCAAGCGTAGACAACTCGGATCAATCCGATGGTGTCAGGCATCGGTCGGCGGCACCGGAGGCGCGGCGACCACCCCAGGAGGCACAACAGGCGCCCGAACATGGAAGCTGAGCCGCCAGTCGGTTCGGCTCGAGCCGTCGATCGAGAACTGCCAGTTGTAGCTCGATCCCGGGGTGACCGGCAGGCCAGGAAAGTTGATGGCGAGCGGAACCAGCAGCGGTGTACCCGGTTTCAGGCCGGATGGGCGGCCGGCCTCGAAACGTCCGGCCACTGCCACCGGCTGATCTCTGACCAACACCGGGTGACCGTCCTCGTCGAGGAGTTCGAGTCGCCAATCGTGCGAGACGTTGGCGCGATCCCATGGGACTTCGATTCCGATGGCGACACCGACCGGTTGCGGCTTGGGTCCGATGACGGTGAGCCCTCCGCCGAGGACGTAGAGCTTGCGGTCGGCCACCTGAGCGGCGTCGGCGAACAGCATCGTGACCCGACCCAGCAGAGGGGTCACGGCCATACCGGGGTCCATTGGTTCCATTGGTTTCACCATACGTGCAGCGTCTGGTGTTCGCGGCGCCACAATGGAGGGATGCAACCTCAACCCGAGCAGCCGATCCGCACCATGGCAGGCGTTGTGCTCGCCGCAGGCGGAGGGACCAGGTTTGTCGGCGACACTCACAAACTGCTGGTCTCGATCGATGGCACGCCGATGGTGCGGGTCGTAGTCGACGCGGTCAGGCGTGCCGGCTTCGACGAAGTGGTTGTGGTGCAAGGCGCGGTCGACCTGGTCGAGGTGCTGCCCGACGATGTCACCGTCATCCAAAACGATCGATGGAACGACGGACAGGCGACATCGCTACGAGCCGCGGTCGGTTACGCAGACTCCCGCGGCCACTCTGCGATCGTGGTCGGCCTGGGCGACCAGCCCGGCGTGTCGGCCGAGGCGTGGCGCGCGGTTGGCGATTCCGAACACGACCTGGTTGTGGCCGAATTCGGGAACGATCGGCGACCCCCGGTGAAGCTCGCTGCGTCGATGTGGTCGTCGCTTCCCGTCGGCGGCGACGAGGGGGCCAGGGCCCTGATGCGCGCACGCCCAGAGTTGGTTCATTCGGTACCATGTGAGGGCAATCCGGCCGATATCGACACTGTGGAGGATCTGCGGCGATGGAGCTGAACAACTCGTTCGAGATACACCGGCCGATCGACGAGGCATGGGCCGTTCTCACCGATGTCGAACGCATCGCACCGTGTCTCCCCGGCGCCCAGCTCCAGGAGATCGACGGCGACGAATACCGCGGCATCGTCAAGATCAAGGTCGGGCCCATCACCGCTCAATACAAGGGCGTGGCAACGTTCGCCGAGAAGAACGACGAAGATCACCGGGCCGTTCTCAATGCCAAAGGGCGCGACACTCGCGGGGCCGGCAATGCCGAGGCCGTCATCACCGCCGATCTCGAAGCGCTGTCGGACTCGTCGACACGAGTCGAGGTCAACACCGACCTGAAGGTCACCGGCAAGGTGGCTCAGTTCGGGCGGGGAGTCATGGCCGAGGTGAGCGCGAAGATCATGGGTCAGTTCGCCGACAATCTCAAAGCCATGCTCGACACCGATCCTGAGGTATCTGAGGAGCAGAATCCCGAGCCCGGGCCCCGCAAGGTCGACATGCCCGAACCCGACGCGGTCGATCTGCTCGACGCGGCCGGCACCCCGCTGCTGAAGCGGCTGGCCCCGATAGTCGGCGTGGTCGTGTTTTTGTTGATCCTGCGCCGGCTACTGCGGAAGTAGACGTTCTGCCGGTGAAATCAGCTGCGCCTTCCGACCGCGACCGGGTGGAGGAACTCCTCGGTCGAGCCCCCGCGGGGCAATTCGAGGTTGTCGTACGCGATGTCACAGGCGACCCAGTGGTGTTGCGCAACGCACCACTGCTCGACGACGGGACGCCGATGCCGACGCTCTACTGGCTGGTGGGCCGCCGGGAGCGGCGTGATGTCGGCCGACTGGAGTCGGCGGGTGGGGTCGCCAGTGCCGAAGCCGCGGTTGATTCCGACGAACTGCTCGATGCTCATCGCCGCTATGCCGTCGAGCGCGACGCGGCCATTCCCGCGACCCATACGGGCCCGAGGCCATCGGCTGGCGTGGGCGGAACCCGTCGCGGGGTGAAATGCCTGCATGCGCACTACGCATGGTTCTTGGCCGGAGGCGATGATCCTGTGGGTCGGTGGGTTCATGAGCAACTGGCTCTGGCCGCCGTGGAATCCGAGACGTGACCGACTCTGTCTCGACGGGCGCCCCGGTGGCTGCTATCGACTGTGGCACCAACTCGACTCGTCTGCTGGTCCACGACGGATCCGACGCGCTGGTGAGATCGACCACGATCACGCGTCTCGGCGCCGGGGTCGACGCCACGGGCCGTCTCTCGGGTGAGGCAATCGAACGAACCGTTTCGTGCCTGCGCGGCTACCGCACGGTTCTCGACGAGCACCGGGTCGCCAAGATCCGGATGACCGCCACCTCGGCCGCACGCGACGCCTCCAACCGCGAATTCTTCTTCGACGCAGCCGAGGAGGCCGTCGGGGTGCGGCCCGAACTGCTGTCGGGCATCGACGAGGGTCGGCTGACGTTCAGCGGGGCGACCGCCGAGCTCGATCCTGCGCTCGGTCCTTTCCTGGTTGTCGACATCGGCGGCGGTTCCACCGAGTTTGCGGTCGGTTCCACCGAGTGCCGGGACTCCATGTCGATCGACATCGGGTGTGTGCGACTCACCGAGAAGTACATCGAGACCGACCCGCCCCGGCCGGAGGAACTCCTCGCCTGCCAGTCGGTCACCGAGGCCCACCTCGAGGATGTGGTGCGGGAGATGCCCGAGATACTCGAGTCGCGCTGCTTCGTGGGGGTCGCGGGCACCATCTCGGCCGCGGCGGCCATCGAGCAGGGTCTGGCCACCTACAACCGCGATCTCATCCATCACTTCGCACTCACGAAGATCGCGGCCGAGGACGTCTACCGCACTCTCGCAACCGAGATCCGCTCGGCCCGGATCCACAATCCGGGGCTGGAGGAGGATCGGGCCGACGTGATCATCGGAGGCATGTCGATACTGGTCAAGATCATGCGCTTCTTCGGCCTCGAAGAGTGCCTGGTGTCGGAAAGCGACATCCTTGATGGTCTAGCGCTGTCGTTGCTCTACGATTCGCAATCGTGACCACACTGTTCGGAAAGCGCGTTCTCCTTCGCGCCCTCGAGACCGGTGACTTCGCCAAGTGGCAGGAAGTCCGGCGTCGAAACGATGCCTGGCTCACCAAGTGGGAGCCCCAGAAAGTGCATGGCCAGCCCGATGTGATCGAAGACCCGCAGGCCTTCCGGGTTCGTTGCTCGGCCCGCCAGCGCGACCGTCAACTCGGCACCGGATACGGGTTCGGCCTGTTCGTCGAAGGCAACTTCGTCGGTGAGGTCAACTTGAATTCGGTACAACGGGGACCGTTCCAGTCGTGTTATGTCGGCTACTGGATCGATGAGGCGCAGGCCGGTCAGAGCTACGTGCCCGAGGCCCTGGTCGTGGTGGTGAGGTACGCCTTCGAGCAGCTCCATCTGCATCGCATGCAGGCCGCGATCGTGCCTCGCAACACCGCGAGTCGCCGCGTCGTCGAGAAGCTGAAGCTTCGTGAGGAAGGCATGGCCGAGCGCTACCTGGAGATCAACGGCGTGTGGGAGGACCACATCCGCTACGCCATCACCAACGAAGAGTGGGACGAACGTCGCGACGAGCTGGTCGAGGAGTGGATCGGTTCCTGAGACGGCCGGGATCAGTCGTTTGAGCTGATCTTCTTCTGCAACCGTTCAACCAGAGCGCGAAATGGCGGCTGTTGCATCGACCAGATCTGTGGGTGTAATTCGTGGTCGACCGACTGGTCTGAGTCGGTGACATCGTCGAGCGACAGGATGGTCGACTTGGTGCGCGCCACCAGTTCCTTGTCCTGACCTGCCGCCACCTCGGCTAGGGCGACGGCCTCATCGAGCAGCGTCTCGTCGTCGACGACCCTCCAGACCAGACCGAGCCGGTGGGCCTCCTCTGCTCTGACGATCTCGCCGAACAGAACCATGGCCATGGTGCTCTGACGGCCGGTGATGGAGCGAAGCCGCCAGGTGTGTCCGCCGCCGGGGTGCAGGCCTATCTGCAGGAAGCGAGAATCGAATCGGGCCCTCTCGCGTGCCGCCACCACGATGTCGGCGGCCAGCACCATGTTGAATCCGGCCCCGACCGCGGCGCCGTTGACCGCCGCAACCGTGGGCAAGCTGGTGTGCGCGATGCGAAGGAATCCCTCGTAGATCCGTTTCATGCCCACTGGGTCTTGCTCAGACAGCAGGTCGCCGAGATCGGCGCCGGCGCAAAAAGCCGGGGGAGCGCCGGTGAAGACCACGGCCCCGACTTCGGGATCGGCTTCCCACGTGTCGAGGGCGGCCGAGATCTCGTCGTTCATCGCCAAGGTGATGGCGTTGCGCTTCTCGGGATCGTCGAAGGTCAGGATGCCGACGCGACCACGTTGTTCGGTTCGGATCAGGTTCATTTCGGCAGTCTGTCATCCAACCGGTCGATAGCGTCAAACGGATGTCAGAGCAAGCCGGGAGCACGCAGACGAAGCGACCGGGGTTGCGCACGTCGCTGGGGGCTCTCGGCCAACGCAACTTCAGACTCTTCTGGATCAGCGGCGTGAT
The DNA here is from genome assembly GCA_029263195.1 of Acidimicrobiales bacterium. Classification (GTDB taxonomy): domain Bacteria; phylum Actinomycetota; class Acidimicrobiia; order Acidimicrobiales; family Aldehydirespiratoraceae; genus SZUA-87. Next base: position 3,400 of record JAJCXX010000098.1, on the reverse strand, counting down.
CTCCAACACCGGCCGATTCTTCCAGGCCGTCGCGATCCCGATCATTGTGCTGCAGATCACCGACAGCGCCGGGTGGGTGGGCATCGCCGGGTTCGCTCAGCTCCTGCCAACAGCGATGATGGCCCCGATAGCCGGGGCCATCGCCGATCGGTATTCGCGTCGGTCTGTGTTGGTGATCACGCAGTCGGTACAGGCACTGGTGGCCATCGGATTCATGGCGATGTGGTTCTCCGGCATCCGCAGCGTCTGGGCCTATGTGGGGGCCTCGGTGGTGGCCGGTATAGCGGGCGGGCTCAATCTGCCGGCGTGGCAGGCGTTCGTCAGCGAACTGGTGCCTCGCGACCAACTCATGAGTGCCATCACGTTGAACTCGGCCCAGTTCAATGCGGCGAGGATGATCGGTCCGGCGATCGCTGGAATCATGATCGCTTCGGTCGGCCCGGGCTGGGCCTTCGGTGTCAACGCGGTGAGCTACGTGGCGGTTCTCGTGGCCCTGGCCATGATGAGGCTCGATTCCAGGGTGGTCCACGACCCCAGCTCGATGCGTCCGATGCGTCAGTTTGCCGACACCCTTCGCTACGTCCGCGGGAAGCCCGGGATCATGACCGCCATCGGCGCGGTGAGCCTGATCGGGTTCTTCGGGCTGAGCGTGCAGACCATGTCGGTTGTGATGGCCGAGGACGTGTTCGACCGCGGCGAGAGCGGATTCGGCCTGATGTTGTCGATGGTCGGCCTCGGCGCAGTCCTCAGCTCACCGGTAGTTGCGACGCTGGGCGGCCGGTTCCGCAGATCCCACATCCAAGGCGTGTCGCTGATTCTCTACGGACTCTCGATCACGGTCCTGGCGGTTTCGCCGTGGTTCGGAGTGGCGTTGTTGGCGATGATGATCATGGGTGCGGCCCACATCTCATCGGCGAGCACGCTCAACACCGCCATCCAGTTGCAGGTAGACGAGAGGGTCAGGGCGAAGGTGCTCTCGGTGTATCTGATGGCCTTGCTGGCTGCGAACCCACTCGGCCAGCTCGGTCTGGGTCAGATCATCGAACGGATCGGACCGAGATCGGCAATCGGAGCGGCCGGGGTGGTGATGTTGTCGACAGCGCTGCTACTGGCGTTCAGCGGACGACTCCGTGGGCTCGACACCGATCTCGGTGTCGACGATCCGCTCGGCGACTCGGCCGATCGTCAGTAGGGGTCGTCGTCGAGATGGCGACGTCCCTCGTCGCATTCGTCGAGGGCCGGGCACCATCGGCAAAGTGGGCCCGGCGCGATGGAGGGTGGGCGATCGGAGTTCCGCAGATCGATGATGCGGCCGACCCCGTCGATCACACGCCTGAGAGCGGCGTCGAGCACATCCTCCGTGACCATCTCGGGATGAGCGGTGCCCTGATCGAGGTAGTAGGTGGCGGTCAGCCGTGGTGGAACGCCAACCCTGATCGCTTCGATGAGGGCGTAGAAACGGAGGTCTTCTCGATGCAGCGGTGAGAAGCCACCGGTCTTCAGGTCGATCAGGACCTTTCCGGCGGTGGTGCCTTCGGCTTTGCCGAGCGAGAGGTCGACCTTGCCGCTGAAGATGAATCGATCGATGATCTCGAGCCGGAGCCGGCTTTCGGTGACCGGCCACCAGCCGGGCTTGAGCGGAGGAAACGATTCCATGAACTTGGTGACGCGATCGTTGGCTTCTGCTCTCAGCTCGGCGATCGCCACCTCTCCGCATGTCTGGAGAAATTCGGCGAGCCCGTCGATGCCGTCGGACAGGCTGGCGAGAGAGTCGTCGATCAGTTCCAGCGGCGACGGATTGCCCTTGCGATGGATCGACAGCTCGATGGCCTTGTGGGCGACGGATCCCCGGGCGATCGGCACGGTCCATTCGAAGGGCTGGGACTCCTCGGCGACGTATTTGCGTTCACATCCGAGAACCTGTCCGAGCAGATGCTTCGATACGAACACCGGGTCGTCTCCGGCCCGTTCGACGAGGGGATCGAGGGCCTCTTCGAGGGTCTGCCTGAGCTGGTGTCGGAGCACTGCATCGAACTGTGGCCGCTCGTCGCGACCGGCCCCGAGAAGATCGAGCACCTCGAGTTGGGCCGGGTTGAGTTCCTGCTTCGACTCCATGCAGTGAGGATGTCACACCCCGCGACGATGATGTGACCCATGGATGCCACCACTCTTCAGTTCGCCGCAGCGGCGCGAGACCTGGCCACCGCGGCGAGGTTGCGGAGCCTGGTGGTCCCCAGCTTCCGATCGCCGCCCAAGATCGCCGACGCTCACCGAACCATTCGCCGCAGAGGTTCGGTGCCGTCGGTCGCGGTGAGGCTTCGCGGACGGCCGTGGGCCGCAGTGTTGGCCGACATGATCGAGGGGGTTGTGGTGGCCAACGAGTTGTCGGGCCTTCGAGCCGATCGGGTCAGGGCCGCGCTCTGGCTGGCGGTCGAAGATCCGGCCGCGGACAAGGCAGCCTGATCACGACGCACCGCTAGTGTGTCAGTGCGCCCGGGTGGCGGAATTGGCAGACGCAGGGGGCTTAAACCCCCCGGCTCCTACGGGAGCGTGCGGGTTCAAATCCCGCCCCGGGCACCGCTTGACCAGGTGTTATGTGCGGATCTGGTGGTCCTGAGATTGTGCCGGCTCGGAGCGAATCTGGCAAAAGTGCACGAAAAGTGCACAGACGCTATGGTCGAGCCATGGCACGGGGGCGAGTCTTCAAACGGCAGGGTGCCTACGCCTTTCGTGTCGACCTCGGCCCGGACCCAGCTACCGGCGCCCGTCGGCAGGCCCAGCGCCAAGGGTTCAGAACCAAGCGCGAAGCTGACGCGGCTCTCGACGAGCGCCTCTCGTCCGTTCGGGCCGGCGCGTCGCTCTCGCCATCGAACGCGGAGCTGGGCGAGTTCCTCGACGAGTGGTTGCAGGGTCAGCGAGCGCGGCTGAAGGAGACGACGTGGGAGAGCTACCGGATCGTCGTCGAGAGGGTGAAGGCCAGGATGGGCAGGGTCAAGTTGCAGGCACTGACGCCGCTCGACCTCGAACGGTTCTACGGTCTGCTCGGCGAGTCGGGCGGGCATAGGGGCGGCCCTCTGGCAGTGAAAACGGTTCGCAACACCCACACCGTCCTGCGAAAGGCCCTTGGTGACGCGGAACGGCTCGGGCTGGTGATGCGGAACCCCGCGGCGAGCGCACGCCCGCCGGCGGATCAGCCCAAGGAGCAGAAGACGTGGAGTTCCGACGAGCTGCGCGAGTTCCTGGAGGCGATTGCGACAGATCGCCTCTATGGCCTCTACGTACTGCTGGCGACGACAGGCATGCGACGCGGCGAGGCCCTCGGGTTGAGGTGGCGTGACCTCGATCTCGATGGTGCTGAGCTTCACATCGTTCAGACGTTGGTTGCGATCAACTACAAGCC
>JAJCXX010000097.1 GCA_029263195.1 Acidimicrobiales bacterium | reverse complement strand
CCACACCACGGCAGAAAGACCCGGCCGGCAGACAACTCGAAAACAAGCCAACCCAAAGGCGACAGGCACCCACAGAGCCCACCAACCGGACCTCCCAGACGCTACGAAACCATCGCAACGCACCCCAAAGTCTTAATCAGGCCCCCACAAGCCACCGGCTACCTTGCGTCACAGCCAGCCGTAGCTTCGGGAGTACTGAGTCTGGTCGCGGGCTCCAGTATGTTGAGCTGACAATGTTGGACATCCGCTCTGACTTGAGTAACCGGGATTTTGTTGCCGCGCTACCCAAGGTCGAGTTGCACGTGCATATCGAGGGTGCGATCGAGCCTGTCACGCTGTTCGAGATCGCCGATCGCAACAAGATTGAACTGCCGTACGACTCGCCGGAGGGTGTGCTCGCCTATCAGTCCGACCGCAGGGGAGCGGGCCGGGAGAACCTCGTCAGCTTCTTGGAATGCCTCGACATCAGCCGCGATGCCCTGCGCACCCCCGACGACTACCGCACGATCACCGTGGAGTTCCTGTCTCGGTGCGGACGAGAAGGGGTGCGCTACGTCGAAGTGATGTTCGATCCCCAGCAGGCCATCCGCCAGGGCGTCTCGTTCGGTGACTGTGTCGACGCTATCGCCGATGGCCGGCGTGTGGGATGGCGCGACTTCGGTGTGCGATCGCAGGCCATCATGTGCTTCCAACGCGATCATGACCCTGAACAGGCGTCGCGGCTGATCGAAGCCGCAGACACGCACCGAGACGACATCGTGGGAATCGGCCTCGACAACTTCGAGACGCCTGGCTTCCCGGCCATGTTCCGCGCGGCGTACGACCAAGCCCGCCAACGCGAGTACCGATTGACTTCGCACTGCGACGTCAATCAACCCGACTCGGCCGACCACATCAGGGCCTGCATCGAGGTTCTCCGCGTCGAGCGCATTGATCACGGTCTCAATGTCATCGACGACCCGGCGCTGTTGGATCTCGTACTCGAGCGCGACATCGCCCTCACTGGATGCCCCACCTACTACACCGGCCAGGCATCCAGTGCGGAGATCCGCCTCGAGATGCATCGCAGCCTCCTGGCAGCGGGCGCCTGCATCTCGCTGAACACCGACGACCCAGCCCAGTTCGGCAGCGGCTGGCTCAGCAACACGATTTGGAGCGCCATGGAGGCCGCACCGTTCACGCGGGCCGACATCGTCCGCTTCACTCAAAACGCGATCGACGCGGCCTGGATCGACGAGGCTCACCGGCGCGAGCTCACCACCGAACTCCGCGCCTTTTCCGGGGGTTACGGCGAGGCGTCGGTTCCGGCCGGCTGACTCCTGGCGTATGGGGGCCAGGGTGCCCGCCGTGCCAATCACGATCCTCACTTGAAATCAACACAGGCACACATTCACGAGCACGGTGGGTTCACACGGACACCGCTGTTGTAGGTCTGATCTCATCAATCGCCGGCGTGTTCGGTGCTGCGAAGGCGATCCCAGCCCATCTGCCAGATTGATTCGAATCCTTGTATCACGACGGCCAGGACCTCGGGATCGTTCAGTCCCGCCACATCGATTTCCTCGAAACCCGTGATACGGGTGCCTTGGCCAGACGGTGTGAGGTTCACTTCCCCCGTTCCGGCGAAGGTACCCCGCAGCTCCCATGCCACGAGCCGATCAATATCGAGCCGGGTAAGTCGCGCCTCGAGGTCCGGCTGGTCGCCAGCCAGCGGGATCGCATACCAACCTCGACCCAGGTCGCGCACCACGCCGGCAAGGCCATACAGCCGCGGCCACTCAGTCGGCGACCTCAGAAAGTCGAACGCTACTTCGGGTGGTGCTGTGACCTCTTCGTCAAAGTCGATACGCATGGCCGCATCCTCTCACTCGTTGTCGCTCGTTCTCGCTATTGGGCTGTGCAGACTCTTCATCCGGCCCCAGCTAGCTCTGGCCTGACATCGCCATGAGTTGTCGACGCTCACCGGGATCAGAGGTTTCCGATGTCTCGCGACATCACACCGTGCCCGGGGCGGGATTTGAACCCGCACGCTCCCGTAGGAGCCGGGGGGTTTAAGTGTGCCCGAGAACGTCCAGCGAGTTCCGTCTCGTCCGTTTGTGCTGGTCAGGTACACCGCCGATTCCGTTGAGTCCGGCTCCATCCGGGCAGACCAGCCCCGTATCCGCGAGTCCTGTGCACTTTTCGTGCACCTCGAGTGAGCGGTCTCTCGCTCTCCTGTCTCGACACAGATCCGGCTCGGTGACGACCGCTGAGCGGGACACACGGCGAGAACTGCTCGACCGAACCATCATCTGGAACAGGCGCGAGCTCGAAGTCCTCGTCGTCGACTACATCGAGCACTACGACACCCACCGACCCCACCACTCGCTCAACGAGCAGCCACCACTCCCGCCCCCACCCCACCTCGAGACCGACCGCCCAAGACTCCAACTCATCAGATCAGCCCGGTGCGACGGCCTCATGAACGAGTACCGAAACGCCACCTGACCAGCCACGACACACACTTCGGCCCCACAGGCTCGGCATCGGCTATTGGATTGCGGCGA
>JAJCXX010000096.1 GCA_029263195.1 Acidimicrobiales bacterium | reverse complement strand
GTGGCCGATGCCGGTGAGGAGTTTCAGTACCCAGAGCGGGCGCTCCGACTCCATGGCGCCAGCTTCGGCGCCTATTCGATAGCCCTGCCGCGAACGCGACATGAGCTTCGGGGATGGGGACGGCAGCTCGACAACTGCATGGCCGACTACTGCGACTCCGTGGCCGCCAATCAATCCATCGTCCTGGGGCTTCGACGCGATGGCCGACTTGTTGCCGGGGCCGAGCTAACCGGAGACCTCGCAAGGGTCCGACAGTTCGTACGCGACGGCAACCATCCGCCATGGCGGGCCGAGCGTGATGCCCTTCGATTGCTGCTGGGACGACTCGGGGTCGCCGGTGGCTGAATCCCAAGTGGACGCTGTCACGTTCCTTGTCACACCTTTGGGCGACAATGTCTCGCGTCCGCACACCGACAGGCCGAATCGATGACCAAACGATCACCATGCTTCGTCCACGCCGCCGACCTCCACATGGGCGCGCCGTTGGCCTCGCTGGGCGGACGTCTCGGAGGAACGGCCGAGCAACGGGTCGACAGGTCGCGGGAGCTTCGAGCGCTCGCATCCGGAGCGTTCGACAAACTGATTGACGAAGTTCTCGAATCCAAAGCGGCTTTCGTTGTCCTGTCCGGCGACATCTACGACCAGGCCGAACGCGAGGTGGCGTCACAGCTGAGGTTTGTGCGCGGCCTCCGCCGTCTCCGAGATGAGGCCCCGGTCCCGGTGCCGGTCTTTGTGGTTCACGGAAATCACGATCCGGTGGTCAACCGGTTCCGTCAGGCCGCTGAGATCCCCGGCAACGTCGTCGTCTTCGATTCCGGCGATCCCCAGATCCGGTCGGTCGAGGTGGCCGAATATGGCGAAGTGGCGATAGCCGGGGTGAGCTTTGCCACGGCAACCGAGTCCGACAATCTGGTCCGGCGTTTCGCCGGGTTGCCCGCTGAGCAGGGCCGACCTTTGGTCGGTGTGGTTCACGCCAATGTCGAAGGAGTGCCCGGCCACGACCCCTACGCGCCGTGTTCGGTAGATGATCTCTCGTCCTCGCCCGTCGACTACTGGGCTCTGGGCCACGTGCATTCAAGAACCATCGAGGCTATGGGTCCCGGTCGATGGTGGGCCTACCCGGGCAACGTTCAGGGCCGCAGCACCAAGCCGGCCGAGTGTGGAGAGAAGGGTCTGCTGAGAGTCCCCCTCGATTCCGGAGCCGCCGGAGGCGTCGGAGCTCCCGAGTTCGTGGCGTGCGACACCATTCGATTCGGCCGACCCGAAGTCGATGTCACGGGCGCCAGCGATATCGACTCAGTCGTTGAGGCCGTGCGTGAGGCGGCGATTGCAGCCGACAGCGTCGCAGCCGGACGACCGGTGCTTCTGGCGGTCGAGCTCGCCGGGCGGACCAGCATCCACTCCCAGCTCACGAAGCAGAGCGACAACCTGTTGGATCTCTGCCGGGAAGCGCTCGGAGGCCGGCTTGGACGCGGCGAGATCCTTCGTGTGCGGGTCGGCACCCTTCCCGAGATCGATCGAGATCAGCTTGTCGGCCGGGGCAATCTTCTCTCGGAAGCTCTGGAGAAGATCGATTCGATCGGTTCCGGCACCGACGACGACCTCGCGGCATGGATGACCGATCGCGTCGATCCCCACCTCGACAAGCGGTTGGGGAAACTTCTGTGGGGCGGATTCGCTGCTGATGATTCCTCAGCATCGCGAGATCTTCTGGCGAGGGCCGAACGTTTGTTGGTCGATTCGCTCATGGCCGAGGAGGGGCCGACATGAGCAAGAGACTCTCGATCGATTCGGTCACTGCCACCAACTTCGGCGGTCTCCACGGCACCCGTCTCGACATCCCCAGCCCGGGACTCGTGGTAATCCGTGGCGCCAACGAAGCCGGTAAGTCGACCCTGTCGGAGCTGATGGCATGGCTTCTGGTCGGGCCCACCGCGGGCTCGAAGTCGGCACAGCGATTCGGGCTTGCCGGCGACGAGCTTCGAGGATCTCTCACCGGCACAGTCGACTCCGACCCATTCAGCGTCGATGCTTCCTTCAAGCTCAACAAGATCGGCGTATCAACGAAGAGTCCGCAGACTTTCACCCGCGGCTCTGAGCTCGATCTCGAGCAGTGGCGTCGAGGTCTCGGCGGTATCGACGATCAAGTGTTCTCCGGCATCTACCGCCTCTGGGGACAGGAACTCCATCAGGGCGACGACGTGTTGGATCAACTCCTCAAGGTGGGTCTCGGAGCGTTGGGTGGCTCCTCCGATCCTTGGAGCGCCGCCGACCGATTCGAGACGGCCGCCAAGAAACTGGCCACCGGGCAGGCCGCCGGCCACGTGTCGGTGATCACATTGGAACGTGAGCTCGACCGGGTGAGGGTCAACCTCGATGAGGCGTTGCGCAACATCGAGACCTACTCGAACCTCGGTGATCGGCGCGGGCAACTCGAAGAGCAACTCGAGGCCGTTCAGGCGGAGCTGAACCGATCAGCCAGACAGCGGGCCCAACTCGAGACTTCGCTGAAGGTATTGGCCCAGGTCGACGAGTTGGCTACCGCTGAGCGGGAGTTGAGTCGACTCGACCCCCTACCCAATGGTTGGGCCGAGGTGGTCGCCGACATGCCTCGCTTCGAGTCTGCGCTCGAGGCGTTGCGATCGACCCGGAGCGAATTGACCCAACTCACCAGCGACTTCGGCCAGCAGTTGGCGCGACTCGACCCGCGCGATCCGTCCGCAGTCCGCCACCGGGTTGCCTCGCTGTCTCTCACCGACGCCGACACCACCGGAATTCACACGGCCGTCAACAACATCGGACATTCTCGCGAACAGGTCGCTGCAGTATCAGCGTCTGTCGAGAAGTTGCGGGCTGACGGCCGCGATATCGAGAGGCAGCTGACAGATTCGTTGGCATCGATCGGGGTCGATCGAGCCACACTCGAGGCAGCCCTGCTTGACGATGATGCCCGGCTGGCGATCAAGACGTCTTCCCAGGAGTGCCGCGACGATGAGAGGTCGATCGATGCGGCCGAAACCTCGGCCGGAGAAGCCCGGGTCGCTCTTGCCCGCACCGAGTCTGCAATGGCTTCGGCCCGAGACGAGTGGCTCAAAATGGGGCAGGGAGCCGAACCTGTCGAGTGGATGATGCGACCGTCGGTCGGTCGTGCGCGATGGTCATCCGCCGGTCGATTCGTTCCGGCCATCCTGGTGGCGGTACTTGCCGTGGCCGCCGCCGTCCTGGGTGAGTGGCCACTGGCGATCGGTGCCCTCGTCGTGGCGGGGGTGATCGCATTGTGGAGCCGCGGCGTTGGCAGGGCTGGCGAACGGGCCGACAGCCCGGTGATCGAGGAGGCGGCGCAGAAGTACCGGGAGCACACCGACTCTCTCGGCGTTGCTGCGGCGGGGGTAGACGCCGCCGAGCGGCGCTGCTTAGAAACTCGAGAATCCTTGTTACGTCATCGGGCTGCCCTGTCTGATCTTGTGGATGATCTCGGGCTCGGTTTGCCGTCGGACCCGCACCTGATCGATAGGTCTCTCACCAACTTGATCGGTGCCCGATCATTGCTCTTCAACCTGACCACCAATGAGGCAGATGTGGCCCGATCGGTCGAGCAACTCAGCTCCTCAGTCGACCAGAGCACTGGCTGCCTCGCCGTTCTCGATCAGCTATTCGTGGGCGCAGGGCTCCCGGAAGGGGTCGCCCCCGAAGCGGCGGTCGAGGTGTCAGGGGCCTACCTCGACGCTGCGGTAGCGATGCGAGGAGTCGACGATCTGGAGGCGCGTGTCGATCTCGCCCATGGTGATTGGACGGAGCTGACTTCCCCGGTTGTCGATCAGGTCAGGGACAGAAGCCTCGACTGGGTGGGCGAGCGGGCCGGGGAGATGGCCCAACTGAGAGGCGTGAGGGCCGACGTACAGACCAACATCGATCAAGCGAAAAGAACCCTCGATACTTGGCTCGATGGCGACCCCGAACTCGCGGCACTCGTGGCCGACCTCTCCGGGCCTGAGGATGTCGCCGCCCGCCTGTCTCAGCTCACGGTGGACATCGAGTCGACCACGACGAAGAGCAACGAAGTTGCCGGTGAGTTGAGGCTTTGTAGGGAAGAGATCGGCGATCTGGCCGACGAGTCGGTGATCGCCGACCTCCGAACCGATCAAGGATCCCTGAACGAGTTGCAGGAGGAGTTGGCACTCGAGTCGGCGGCCAACGTTCTTGCCGCCGTGATCGCGCGGCAGGTCGCCGAGGAGTTCGAACGCAAGCATCAGCCCGATGTGATCAAGCGCACGGCCGATCTGGCCTCCAAGGTTGCAGACGACTGGTCCGATGTTGCGGTGAAGCCATCCGGTGGGGCCGGCCCGCTCTTACAGGTGAGGCACAGCAATAGCCCCGAGGTACCGGTACAAATGTTGTCGACCGGGGCCCGCGCCCTGCTCTACCTATCACTACGACTGGCCATGGCCGACCACGACGGCGACAGACGACCGGTCGACATGCCTTTGCTTTGCGACGACCCTCTGGTCCATCTCGACGACGATCGGGCAACCGGGGCGCTTCATCTGCTGGCCGACGCCGCACAACGTAGGCAGGTCATCGTTTTCACCTGCCACGACCGCACCGTCGAGGCCGCCCAAGAAGCCGGTGCCGCGATCGTCGATCTCTGAGCCAGGTCCGGTCAGGCCCAGTCGGGCACTGCGTCGATGAACTCGAGGGCGGCATCGATGAACGAGAACTGCTTCGGTAGCCCGAAATGGTCGACCCCCGGCAGGGTCTTGACCGTGGCGTCCGGTAGAGCGTCGGCCAAAGGCTCGGGGGGACCAGCGAAATCGTCATCGCCCATGATCACCAGACACGGAACGCTCAGCTCGCTGAGCATCTCGGGAGTGAATGGAGGTCGCTCCACCGACATGCACGCTCGCAGAGAGGGGCCGTCGTTGCCGGCCGTGGCAATGAGAGCGTCGAAGCGCTGCGCTATGTGCGCCGCCATCCCCCCGGCCCGGTGCGAATCATCTGAGGGTCCGGCCATCACGTTTCTGCCCACTCCGGCCAGCACCATTTTGCGTACTCG
>JAJCXX010000095.1 GCA_029263195.1 Acidimicrobiales bacterium | reverse complement strand
GGGGTGGGGTGGGGTGGGGTGGGGGGAGGGAGATTGGGAGATGGGCGACTCGCTGCGTGAGCAACTCGAGGGTCTGAGCGACCGTTCCATGCCCGGCACCAACCGGCGTCGACTCGGCGACTGGCGACTGCGTGGCGATCGCGGCTCAACCGGACGAGCCAATTCCGCGTGGCCGACCGGTGAGCCGGCCCTGTCGACGTCGGATGCCGTCGACGAGGTCGAGCGGTGGTACGAATCGCTCCAGCTTCGACCCGGGTTCCAGATGTACTCCGGGACGCACCCGGATCTCACCGCTGAGCTCGATCGGCGTGGCTATCTCGAGGTCCCCGGCGCCATCCTCATGACCATGGCGATCGACGACCTCACGACCGACCCCAGAACGTCGGCCGGTGACGCCCCGACCATGGTCATCGAATCAAGCCCGAGCCATGAGTTCGAGGAGTTGGTGGGTCAGCCCAACCGGGTGCTCGAAATGAAATCAACGCCGCTTCGGCAGCTCTTCCTGACCCTCAGCGGACCGGATGGAGACACACTCGGCGGAGGTCGAGCGACGCTCGACGGCCGCTGGATGGGCATTTCTGCCATGAAGACAGTTCCGGAAGCCCGCCGAACCGGGGTGGCCCAACGAGTGCTGTGGAGCCTGGCCGAACACGGTCGCCACCACGGTGCCGATCGAATGTGGCTCCAGGTGATGGACGACAACGACCCGGCCCGGCAGCTCTACACAAAGGCCGGAATGTGCGAAGCTCATCGCTACCACTACCGCTTCGCCCACAGTGAGAGCTCGCGATGACACCAAGCGGTCCACAAGAGCCATCCCCTACCGTTCGGTTCGAGGACTTCATCCCCTCCGATCAGGCCGACGTGCGTGCACTCATACTGGCCGGCCTCATTGATCGATGGGGCGAATCAGACGATTCCCTCAACCGCGATCTCGACGACATCGCTGTCACCTACGGTCACGGCCGAACAATCGTCCTACGCGACAACTCCGGGATCGCCGCCACCGGGACATGCATTCCCATCAATGAATCCACCGCCCAGATCGTTCGTATGTCGGTCCGTTGTGATTGCCGACGCCGTGGCCTGGCGCGAGCCATGGTTGCCGAACTCCTCGACACAGCATCCCAATGGGGCATGACGCGGGTGATCCTCGAAACCTCTTCCAGTTGGACCGACGCCGTCGCCCTCTACAAGAGTTGTGGATTCACTATCACCAAAGTTTCCAGCGACGGAACCGAGTGCGACACCTGGCTCGAGAAACGGCTCGACTGAACCGGCGAGCAAGTCTGCCGATACGTAGAGGATGCAGCCAACCACGGCGATCGATCGCCCCACGACCGACCCGGCTGTTCCATTCCGGTCCATCCAGTTCGAGTGGCCCGACGACACACGGTCGGAGTGGCATCCCTCAAAGCCCGAGTTTGCGGCGGCATGCAACGCCCTATCGCTCGGTATGCCCTACGGCGAGCCGTACGTCATTGCTTCGGTGCGGGCCGTCCTCGACGACATCGACAACGACACAGCGCCCGAGTTGGCCGAACAAGCCAGGGCCTACATCGCGCAGGAGCGTGGCCACTATCGCCACCACCGCCGGTTCAACGACCTGGTAACCGCCGAGCATCCCGCGCTGAAACGAATCGAGCGATGGCTGGCCATCAGCTACCGCTGGCTCCGGCGTCGTCGTTCACGTGAGTTCAATGTGGCCTTCGCTGCGGGCTTCGAAGCGGTTGCCTTCGCCGCGGCCCGCTGGATCGATTCCAACAGGCGGGAGTTCTTCGCCGGGGCAGAAACCCTCCCGTCGACTCTCTTCCTCTGGCATTTGGCCGAGGAGGTCGAACACAAGAACGTGGCGTTCGATGTCTGGCAGCACGTCGACGGCAAGCGCCTGCGATACGTCGGTGCCATGGCGACGGCCTTCGTGCTGCTCACCTGGTTCATACTGCTCGGCACAATCACTCAGCTTTGGAAGACCCGCCGAATCTTCAACCCGCTGACGTGGATACGGCTCGTGTCATGGGGCATCCGGTTCACGTTCGATGCACTTCCGACGATGGCCATGACTGCCCTTCCCGGCCACCACCCGAGCGACCTCGCCGATCCCTCATGGATGCCGATGTGGCTCCAGAGCTACGACTCCGAGACCGGAACCATCCCCGCGTGGGACGCACCGATCGACATCGGATCGTGTTGACCATCAGTCGGGCCTGATCACTTCCTTCCAGGCCTGGATGCTCACGGACTCGAACAGGCCGGCGATCGCGTACGGATCGCCTCCGGCCCACTCCTCGACAGAGTTGCGATCGGGGAAGTCGACCACCAGCATCGATCCGATCATGGCCGAACCATCGTCGGTGGTGAACGGCCCAGCCCTCACGATTTGATCGCCGGACGCCGCCAGCCAATCGAGATGAGCGCCGCGATTGTCGCCACGTAGGTTTCCGGACCCGGCACGGTCTTCAGCAATGACAACCCAGAGCATGTCCATCCTTCTTGGTGATCGAACAATCAGGGTAGGCGTTCCTTGTAAGCCAAGGCGACGCCGTCCGGCTAGCTTCGCCCCATGACGACGACCGAGACGCCCACTCCAGCAGTGAAGAAGGAGCGCTGGACCCACCAATGGAAGGAACTCCACACCGAGGTCATCACCAGCGGTCTCTGCACCGGCTGCGCCGGCTGTGTGATTTCGTGTCCCCACGACGTCATCGGTTACGAACACGAACCGGGCGCCTACCAGCCCTTTCATCTCGAAGAGGAGCTCGGACCCGACGATTGTGTCCACGGCCAGAAGGGCTGCACGTCGTGCACACGGGCGTGTCCCCGGTTCAGGATGTGGGAGCCCGAAGCCGACCGGCATCTTCATGCGCGTGAGCGCGAACCCGACGAGATGGCCGGCATCTACTCCGACATACTGCTCACCCGAGCCTCCGAGGACTTCGTCTACGAGACCGGTCAAGACGGAGGCTTGGTATCGGCGATCCTCATATGGTGCCTCGAGAACGACGTCATCGACGGTGCTCTCACCAGCGGGGTCGAGAGTCTTCCCGATGGGTCCCCGGGGTGGAAGGCCCATCCGATGGTGGCCTCCAACCGCGAGGAGGTGCTCAACGGGGCAGGAAGTCGATACACCTACTCCGCCAACACCATGGCCTACGGCGAAGCCCGCGAGAAGGGACTCGATCGGCTCGCTCTCGTGGGGATGAGCTGTCAGACATCCGTCGCGCCGGTGATGTGGCACCGCAAGATCGGAAAGGTCTCCAAGCCGATCAAGCTCAACATCGGGTTGCTGTGCTCGAAGTCCTTCGACGACGCCTTGTTCGATGAACTTTTCGAGGTCAAGTACGGGTTGAAAAGAGACAACATCGCCAAGATGAACATCAAAGGTGTCTTTCAGATCTGGACGAAGGACGGCGGATACCACGAGATCAATCTGAAGGAATGCCACGCCTGGACTCGCACCGGCTGTCTCCACTGCCCAGATTTCGCGGCCGAACACGCCGACATCTCCACCGGCGGTATCGGAAACGAGACCGACTGGACACTCACGATCATTCGCACCGAACTGGGCCGGGCGGTGATCGACGCGATGGTCGCCGACGGTGTGATCGAGACCCGACCCGGCGACGACGACCCCGCTGCAATAGCGCTGCTCCATCGTCTCGCTCAGAAAAGCCGAGAGCGATGGCCTGAATGGGCTCAAGGAGCCGCCCGAGTTGGAATACCCGCCAAGTCCCGGGGTTGAATGAGCCGTGACCAAAACAGCTACTGAAGTTGAATTCTGGGTTGATCCCATTTGACCGTGGTGTTGGGTGACGGCCCGTTGGGTCGTCGACGAGGTAATGCCCGCCCGAGGGCTCCACATCACATGGCAACCCATCAGTTTGTTCTTCAAGAACGAACCCGACGAAGACTCCGAGCACTACGAGGTCGTGTATTTCACGCATCGATTGCTGAGGGTGATGGAATCGATACGCGACGCCGACGGCAACGAAGCCGCTTTCGACTTCTACTGGGAGTGCGGCCGCCGAATCCACCACGACCAATCGCGCGATTTCACTGCTCTGGAGATCGTGGAGACAATCGGTGCAGACCCGAAGCATGCCGAGGCGTTCGACGACGAGAAGTGGGACGACGAGATCCGAACTCGAATGGATTCAGGCCTGGAGCTCACCGGCGACGACGTGGGCACTCCGATCATCGCAATCGAGAATCGCGAAGGCGTGAAACAGGGATACTTCGGCCCGGTCATCACACGGGTTCCACCGACCGAGGATTCCCTCGCCATGTGGGACGCCCTGACCGCCATGATGAACGTCGACGGTTTCTGGGAGCTCAAGCGCACCCGAACCGAAGCTCCGGAGTTCGGCGACAGGCCCTGATCAGAGGCCGACCCTCCGGGAGCTGCCGTCAGAGAATCTCGTCGAGAACAGCGAGTGCACGCTCGACATCCTCGAGCGTGTTGTAGTGCACCATCGACAGACGCACCACACCGTCGTCGGGGTCGAGCCCTAGAGCGGTCACGAGTCGGTGGGCGTAAAAGTTTCCGTGGCCACAGGAGACCTCGGCAGAAATCAACGCGTCGTAGATTCGAGCCGACGCGACCTTGCCGCTGTGGAACGCAAGGGTCGGGGCACGCTTCGAGTGATCGGTTGACCGACTTCCGACGAGATGCACATCGTCGCGATCGGCGAGGAACTCGACAAGTGGCGTCATGAGGAACTGCTCTTGGACCCCAAACAAGTCGAAGACATCGCTGATTCGCTCGACCTGCGTCTGCGACCCTCCACCACCGAAGTGATGGTCGTGCACCGCGTTGTAGTAGTCGACAACTCCACCACAGGCACCAACCTCGACATGGTCCGGGCCGGCCGGGGTCAGCCGGGCCGAGAGATGCGACTCGTTGAAGAAGTGGCCCTCGTGGTGGGCCGATTCGAGGACGCTTCTCTTCGTGTACATCATCCCGACGTGGGGTCCGTAGGTCTTGTAGGCGCTGTAGAGATAGACGTCGCAATCGAGCGCCTTCACGTCGATCGGATAGTGAGGGGCGTAGGACACCCCATCGATCACCAACAGTCCACCGACGGTGTGTACCAACTCGGCGACCTTCCCGACAGGGTTCACCGTCGCCGCCACATTCGAGGCGTGGGTCAGTGCCACGAGTCGGGTCCGCTCCGTGATCAGAGACTCCAGTTCCGCAATGTCGAGCATCCCCGTGGCTGGGTCGACCGACCACTCCTTCACCACCATTCCTGTCTCGGCCAACCGACGCCAAGCCCCGATGTTGGCTTCGTGATCCTGATTGGTGACGATGACCTCATCACCATCGTTCCAGCCGTGGCGCAACGATCTCGCCAGAACGTAAGTGTTCTGAGAGGTGGACGGGCCGAAGTGGATCTCATCGGGCTGCGCATTGAAGGTCGCCGCCATCAGGTCCCGCGAATGATCAATCGCCTCCGTGGCCCGCAGTGACGCAGCGAAATCCCAATTCGGTTGGGTCTTGTGATTGCTGAACAGAGCCGTCACCGGGTCGATCACCTGCCGCGGGACATAGCTGCCGCCAGCGTTCTCGAGGTGAGCCCAGCGACCGATCTCGTGATGGCTGAACGCTGGAAACTGACTACGAACGAACCCGACATCGAACGCTGGCAACAGTTCGGACTTGGAGGTCATGTGCGCAACGTAGTCGACCGCAGCGGCCGTGAGCCGCTCGCGGATCACCTATCGGGAAGAACCTCGCTGAACATCTCCCACGTCTTCCATTCAGCTACCGGCGGCACCACTCCTGGTCGCGGCGTGTCGTCCGACGGCGCTCCCGTGGCGTGATCGGGCAGGTATCTCGGGCAGTTGGGGAAGGTCCGGCCGACGGTGACCTCGATAACGGCTTCGGCACCGTGCACACGGTCGACCACGGGGCCCGACGTGTGAACAACTGCATGGCCCTGCACCCGCCAGCGTTGGGCGTCGGGGCCGAAGCTCACGAACAGCATGGCGACGCGACCATTGTTGATGATGTTGCCCAGGCTGCGATACATGCCATTGCCATCGAAGCTCGGGATCAGAATCGTGCGGTCGTCGGGGCACACGACGAAACCCGGATCGCCACCTTTGTGAGACACGTCGGGGAATCCCTCGGAGTCGACGGTCGCCAGATAGAAGGACGAAACGGCCTCGATGAAACCTCGAAGGTTGTCGTCGAGTCGGTCGTTGAGCGTGATCTCCGCCAGGCGGTCGGCCAAACGTCGACTGTCGAACTGATCCTGAAGAGCACGCGACTCGCGGCCGTAGAGTTCGCCGGGTTGAGTCGAATCGCTCATCGGTTCAACGACGAGAGCAATCTCATCCCGACGTGACCGACTCGATGATTCCGCTCAGGATTTCGGTGATCTCCGACGGAATGCTCGTCGGGTCGGAACGAAGGTCTTTGTCGAGCTGCAGGAAGGCCTCGAAGTCGCGACCAACAGTGGCAGTGGACGAGTCCTGCAAGATCCCGTCGGGCATGATCTCTCCGCCGTAGTAGTCCACCAGAGCCTCGAAGGTCTGGGTGCAGTAACTCGCGGCTTGGTTCTGACTCAACTGGTCGACACCTTCGTTGGCCGTCTGACAGGCCTTGACGAAGTTGGTTCGAACCTGGTCGGTTTCGCCGGCCTCGGTCCACGAATTCGGGTCGTTGCTTGAGCTGCACGCGGCGGCTACGAGAACCAAAGCCATGAGGCCGGCCCAGAGTGCTCGCCGAGACTTGTTACGGGAGTCGATCACGGCTTGGAGGCTAGCGGATCGATTCGATATCAGCGGGCTGGGCGAAACTCCCGGCAGAACAGTTCGGCCAGATGGGCGCTTCCCGTTGCCCGGTACATCGCCAGGTCGTAGATCGCCGCTGAGTCCTTCGTTTCCACCCGTTCGGCCGGCGCCAGATTCAGCGCCGACAGGAGTCCACGAACCGCATCAGGATTGATTTCCACGTAGTTCTCCACCAGCATTCCGACCTCGTCTGTCAGATCGAGCACGACTCCATCGGAATGGGGATGGCCGTCTTCTGCCCTGTGAACCCGATCGAAAGTCATGTCGAATGTTTCGTCCCATACAGGCGGCGACCAAAGGGTAAATCGGACCAATCACCGAATTGGGCAGGATTTCGGCGCATTCGGCCCACCTTCACGCCGGCGCCGTAGGTCCCAAGACCTGCCGAACGCGACAGGTATGGGGTCAACGGATCACCCGGCGCTGATTTGTCGCGCTCTGTTGAACACGGAATCGAGCATCTCCTCGGTGAGCCGACCGGTGAACGTGTTCTGTTGGCTCACGTGGTAGCTGCAGATGAGTGTTCGATCATCGGAGATCGGGACCTCCACCCCGTGACCGAACTTGGGTCGGGGCCTGATTTCGAGCTCATTGCAGGCGACCTGATATCCGAACAGCCCCAGCACCACAACCACTTTGACTCTGGTCAGAGCAGCCATCTCCCGAGCAAAGAACGGACGACAACTGTCGCGCTCGGCCGGTGTTGGCTTGTTGGCCGGCGGGGCGCACTTCACCGGAGAGGTCACCCAGGCATCGGTGAGAGTCAGGCCATCGTCGCGTCCGACAGACTCGGGCTGCGATGCGTAGCCGGCCCGCCACATGGCCCGGTACAGCCAGTCGCCCGAGCGGTCACCGGTGAACATCCGTCCCGTCCGGTTGGCTCCGTGCGCGGCCGGGGCGAGTCCCACCACCACGAGTCGGGCAGCCGGATCGCCGAACCCGGGAACCGGCCGAGCCCAGTAGTCGTCGTCGCGGTAGGCAGCCCGCTTGTCGCGACCAATCGCCTCACGCCACTCGACCAGTCGAGGGCATTCGCGGCACGACACCAACTCATCTTCGAGTGCCTTCAGCCCGAGATGATCGGGCAGTTGGTGATCTGCGGTTCCCACTCGTAGCAGGGTACGTTGGCGTTCACTCATGACGCGTCGACGCAAGCCCGCAAATCCGACCTTGGTGCTGTTCGTGCGCCACGGGCAGACCCCCACCACGGGCGCAACTCTGCCGGGGAGAGCCCCTGGGCTGCACCTGGCCGACACCGGGCGCGAGCAGGCCGAAGCCGCGGCCGCCCGCATAGCGGTTCTGTCATCGATCGCCGCGGTCTATGCCTCGCCAATGGAACGCACCCGTGAGACTGCAGCGCCAATTGCTCGGGCGCGGAAGCTGCGGGTGCGTCAGGCCAAGGGGCTCATCGAGTGCGACTTCGGCCGATGGACCGGCCGCAAGCTCTCCGAACTCCGGAAGCTGGAGTCCTGGCAGACGGTGCAGCGCTACCCGAGCGGCTTCACGTTTCCGGGCGGCGAATCGTTCTCCGAGATGCAGACCCGCTCTGTCGACTGTGTCCACCAGCTTGTCGACCAACATCGCGGCCAGACGATCGTGGCGGTCTCCCACGCCGATGTGATCAAGGCGATCGTTGCCAGTGCCACCGGCACTCACCTCGACCTGTTCCAGCGCATCGTCGTGTCTCCGTGTTCAATCACAGCCATTCTCTACTCGACATCGGGCCCAATGGTTCTCACGGTGAATTCCACGGGCGACGATCTCAGGTCACTGGCCCCGTCATGAGTCCGGCCGAGTCGTTTCACTTCGAGGTGTTGGAGTTCATGACCGTGGGGACACTCGGCCCTCGCGGCCAGCGAGTCTTCTATCTCCAGTGCCGCGGTGAGGGCCGGTTCGTGTCGCTCAAGATCGAGAAGCAGCAGGTTTCTGCTTTGGCCGACTACCTCGAGCGGGCTCTCGAGGAGCTCCCCCGCCCCGAACTGTCTTCGCTCCCCGACGACATGAGTCTGCGTGAGCCGGTCGTGCCGGAGTGGACCATTGGATCGATGGGGGTGGCCTACACCGAGGAGGCCGATCGTCTGATCATCATTGCCGAAGAACTCACCGATACCGACGACGACGACGGCCCTGAGCCGGCGCGGGCTCGTTTCACTCTCAGCCGCGAGCAGGTTGCCGGGCTCGTGGGTCGTTCGCGGGAGATCGTGGCCGCGGGCCGACCTCCATGTCAGTACTGCGGCCGACCTCTCGAAACCAGCAACGGCGACTGGTGCCCGTGCCACAACTGAGCCCTTGATGCCGAACGAGTCACCGTTCTTCGACCGGGATCCGATCGAGACACGACGGGCCCTCGATCTTCTGACCGAAGGCACCCCAGAGCTTCGAGGCCGGATGCCGTACTCGTCCAACGCGACGTTCCTGGTCGATGTTGTTCACGAGGGACTGTCGGCTCAGGCGATCTACAAGCCGTTGCGGGGCGAGCGTCCGCTCTGGGACTTTCCCGACGGCCTCTATCAGCGAGAGATCGCTACGTATCTGATCTCGGAGAGACTTGGCTGGGATTTGGTACCGCCGACCATCTCGCGACGCGACCTGCCGGCCGGGATCGGCTCATTTCAGCTGTTCGCGCCGAGCAGGTTCGAGGAGCACTACTTCACCCTCCATGAAGCCGGGCCTGATCACGACGATGCGTTCCGCAGGATTTGTGCTCTCGACATCGTGATCAACAACACCGACCGAAAGTCCGGGCATTGTCTGTTGGGCACCGACGGACAGATCCGCGCCATCGACCATGGCGTGGCCCTGCACCGGGAGTTCAAGTTGCGCACCGTCATCTGGGATTTTGCCGGTGAGGAATTGCCCGTGGCAATCGTCACGGATCTGGAGTCCCTCGTCGAGTCCGGCCTGCCCGAGGAAGCGGCCGTTTTGCTCAATTCGTTCGAACGCGACGCCGTGATGTCCCGATCGCGACATCTGATTGACACTGGATGCTTCCCTGAGGACGACACCGGGGGCCGCCGTTGGCCTTGGCCTCTCGTTTGATTTTCGAACTGGAAACTTCTGTGGACAACTTGGGGATATCTCTCGCTGAGTCGGTTTTCTGACCGCTCATAGTGGTCGACAGGGCCCGAATCGAGAGATTCGCCAAAATTTCGGTCCTCGACCCTGCACCGAACAGATAGGTGTGATAGGAAGGAGAGATCAACTTCGCTCCGACGCCGTCGTCGGGGCGATTTCTTCGTTTTGTCGCCTTTTCCGGGCTCATGACCCCGCCTGTGGTTTTCCTGTGGATTGCGCGGCACCATCTCGGCCTCAGCGAGTAGAAATGGGCCATGAGAAAGCCCCTGACCAGCCCGTCTGCCGCCGCCGTCGGGCCCTACAGCCACGGAATAGACGCCGATCCGATCATTTTCTGCTCTGGGCAGACCCCCATCGATCCGACTACCGGCGAACTGCGGGGCGGCACCATCGGGGATCGGACCGATCAGTGTTTCGACAACCTCTTCTCCGTTCTCGGTGCTGCCGATCTCACGGCGGCCGATGTCGTGAAGGTCAACGTGTATCTCACCGACATGGACGACTTCGACCAGATGAACGAGGTCTACGCAACGCGTTTCGAGCACCCGTTTCCTGCTCGTACGACCATCGGCGTGGCGTCCCTACCCCTGGGTTCCGATATCGAGATCGAGCTGATGGCCCGTCGACGCGGATAGTCAGCCGAGGGCAGCCTCGAGATCAGCAATCAGCTCCCCCACCGGTTCGATACCCACCGAGACCCTCAGAAGGTCAGTGGGCACGATCGAGTGTTTTGGTTCGACCGTTGATCTGTGCTCTATCAGGCTCTCGACACCACCGAGTGAAGTAGCCGCTACAAATACCTCGGTCGAGGTTGCCACCAGCCGGGCCGCTTCCTCTCCACCGTTGACTTGGAACGAGAGCATCGAGCCGAATCCGTGGTCCATCTGCCGGGCGGCAATGTCATGGCCGGGATCATCTGGCAGCCCCGGATAGCGCACCGTGTGGACGCCGGGATGTGTCGACAGGTGTTCGGCGATGGCTGCAGCATTCGCCGAGGATCGTTCCACCCGGAGATGAAGAGTGCGGAGGCCTCTCGTCAACAACCATGCCTCGAACGGTCCCAGAACAGCTCCACCCAGATCGCGTGCCAGGCAGATCTCCTCCCAACGACCATCATCGGCCGCGGTCACGAGAACGCCGCCACTCACATCGGAGTGACCGTTGTAGGCCTTCGTCGCGGCATGGAAAGTGAGGTCGGCACCGAGTTCGATCGGTCTGGTGGTCACTGGGGTGACGGTGGCATCGACGGCGAGAGAGGCCCCGGAATCATGGGCGGCCTCGGCGGCCGACCGAATGTCGATCACATCCCACGTCGGGTTCACAGGTGTCTCGATCCACACCAAATCAGTCGTTGATGGTCTGAGTGCTGACGCCAGGGCTTCGGGGTCGGAGGAGTCGAAGAGAGTCAGATCGATCCGACCCAGTTTGTGAAGTCGACGAAGCCAGTCCTGCCCGCCGTGATACATCACATCAGGCGCAACGACATGGCCCTCCGTGGGCACACTCTCGAGGACAGCCGCAAGAGCTGCCATACCCGAGGCGAACACCCTCGCGCTGCTTCCGCTGTCGAGTCGAGCCAGCAACCCCTCGAGATGAGTGATGGTGGGACTGCCGTAGCGGCCGTACACATAGTCGCCGATCGGCTCATAGGAATCGTCACGTGCGAATGTCGTCGACATCTGCAACGGCGGCACGATCGATCCGTCGCGCGAGTCGACGAAATGCCCGGCCTGAACCGCGTCGGTTTCCCGGCTTCGTTCCATCACCGAAGCCGCCGCGTGATCACCTGTTGTTGAGCGCCTCGATGAGCTTCGGCATGACCTTGTGGACATCACCGATGATGCCAAGATCGGCGACAGCAAAGATCGGTGCCTCTGAGTCCTTGTTGATCGCGATGATATTCTTCGAGCCCTTCATCCCCACCAGATGCTGGGTGGCCCCCGAGATACCAGACGCGATGTAGACGGTGGGCTTCACGACCTTGCCGGTCTGTCCCACCTGGTAGCTGTAGGGCACCCATCCAGAGTCGACGATCGCGCGGGTCGCCCCTGGCGCGGCGCCGAGAATCTTGGCGAGATCCTCGATCATCGAAAAGGCATCCTTCTCGCCCATTCCTCGGCCACCCGAGACGACAATGGCGGCCTCGTCGAGCCTGGGTCCCTCGGTTTCCTCGGCAAAACTGTCGGTGATCTTCGCCCCACCGGCGGCGCCGAGATCGGGAACATCGAGATCCTCGACATCGGCCTCTGCTCCGCCGACCGACTCAGCCTCGAACGACTTGGGCCGAACGAGGAAGATCGCCACCTTGTCGGAGGTGAATCGGGTCTTGACGTTGGTGCTACCGCCGAAGACGGGCTCGGTGCCGACAAGAGCGTCGCCGTCGAGCTCGAGATCGACCACGTTGGTGATGACGGGAGCGTCGAGCTTCACCGACAGCCGGCCAGCGACATCGCGCCCATCCTGTGTGGTTCCGAGGATGAACGCGTCGGGAAGATCGAAATCTCCCGAATCAATGCCGGCGGCCACCGCTGATGCCACAGCGCTGCCCTGCAGCGAGCCATCGAGGTCGCCGGTGGCGTAGACCGTAGTTGCGCCGTGATCGCCGAGTTCCTCGGCGTGATCGTCGCCGTCTCCGGACATGAACACCTCAACGGTGTCGGCGATCTCGCGAGCCTTGGCCAGAATCTCGAGGCTGATGCTGGCGACCGAGTCTCCTTGTGCTTCAGCGAACACCCAAATCTTGTCTAGTCCCATACCGTCTCCCTCACAGAACCTTGAGTTCGTCGAGGAAGGCAACGATGCGCTCGTGGGCATCTCCCTCGTCTTCGATGATTTCTCCGGCCTCACGCACGGGTGCGGCCGCGATGTCGATGATGTCCTGGCGGCTCCCGGCCCATCCCACGTTCGCGGGATCGAGGCCGAGGGCCTCCACCGTGAGTTCTTCGACCGGCTTGTTTTTGGCGGCCATGATCCCCTTGAAGGACGGATAGCGGGGCTCGACCACGCCGGCTGTCACCGAAACGACAGCGGGGAGAGGGCATTCGACATCGTCGTAGCCGGCCTCCGTCTGACGCTTCACCTTGGCGGTGCTGCCCTCGATTGAGATCTCCTTGGCGAAAGTCACCGATGGCAGGCCGAGAAGCTCGGCGATCTGCGCCGGCACGGTTCCCGTGTAGCCGTCGCTCGACTCGGTGCCCGAAAGAACCAGATCGGGTTCCTGGGCGGCAATCGCCTTGGCCAGGACCTTGGCGGTTCCGAGAGCATCAGAGCCGGACAGGCACTCGTCGCTGATGAGAGTGGCGCTGGCCGCACCCATGGCGAGCGCTGTTCGCAAGCCCGACACCTCATTCTTGGGCACCATCGAAACGAGATGAACCTCGCCATCGCCGGCATCGTCGACAAGCTGAAGAGCCATCTCGACTCCGTAGGAGTCGGACTCATCAAGAATCAACTTGACGTCGCGCTTGAGCGTCTTGGTTTCAGGATCGAGCTCGCCGGGATCGGCGGGATCTGGGATCTGTTTGACACATACGACAACCTTCATGGCCGCAGTTTGCCAGCATCAGCGACGATTGCCTATTCCGGGAACAAACCGATTCGAAGAACTTCCGATGGGCCGGCATCGGGGGCAGGACCGGTGTCCTGTCGGCGCTGCTAACGTCGAAGCCCACATCTGGTCGCGCACGGAGATGAGACCCTGCGAATCCTGCTGATCGTCAACTCGGCCGCTTCGTCCGTGACCGCCCGAAGACGGGTACTGATTCATCAGGCACTCTCCGCGTCTCACGACGTGACCCTCGCGGAGACCAGCCGACGGGGCCATGCCACACGCCTCGCTCAGTCGGCGGCCAGGGACGGATACGACATCGTGGCCGTCCTCGGTGGCGACGGCACCCTCAACGAAGCAGCCAACGGCCTGGCGGGAACCGATACGGCTCTCGCCCCTCTGCCGGGCGGCTCCACCAACGTCTTTGCTCGAATACTCGGGCTGCCCGACGACTCCGTCGAGGCCACCTCGACGATTCTCGACGCCATAGACCGCGGTGCGATCAAACGGATCGGTCTCGGGGCTGTCGAGGGTAGGTATTTCCTGTTCCACTGCGGCATCGGGTTCGATGCCGCAGTGGTCGAACAGGTCGAAAAGCGGGGTCCCTGGAAACGTTGGGCCGGACACCCATTGTTCATCTACGCCGCTGTCGACACCTGGCTGCGACGGGTCGATCGGAAGAACCCTCCGATCAAGGTCATCGACGCGCAGGGCAACCGCATCGCCAGCGGCTTCTTCACGGTCGTGATGAATGCCAACCCCTACACGTTTCTCGGCAATCGCCCCTTCGATCTGGTTAAGGGCACCTCGCTCGATCAGCCGCTGGCAGTGGTCACGCTCGAGAGCCTGTCTCTCTCGGCACTCGTCCCGGTGGCAGTCGCCGCCCTGACAGGCCGCGACGTCGAGAAGCGTCGAAAGATCAATGTCAGAACCGGAGTCAGATCACTGGTGATCGAGGCCGATCCTCCGATCCAGTATCAGGTCGACGGCGATCATCTGGGATCGAGCCGGCGTCTGAGGTTCGCGTGGACGGCCGATCACATGTCGTTGGTCATGCCCTGAGGGATCGCCTCAGAAATAGGGTCTGACGGGCCTCACGAGCCGGCCGACAGTCGATCGACCACCTCGCGCCCGACGTCGGGAACGTTGGTGATGATTCCGTCGACACCGAATCCGATCAGCTGCTCCATCCGCTCAGGGTCGTCGACGGTCCACACATGCACCTCGATGTCGGCTTCGTGGGCGCGACGCACGAACGAGGCATCGACGGTGGAGTCGAAAGGGTTGATAGTCGTCATGCCGTGGGCCGATGCACGTTCGACCGCCGAGGCCGGATTGCCCATGTCGAAGGTGAGCCAACCGCGTGGGATGGTCGGGTCGACCGCTTCGAGACGAGCGAGCGTGTCGACGTTGAAGCACGTCACGAGCGATCGCTCCGAACCCAAGTAGGCCTGCACCAGCCCGGCGACCGCATCGGAGACCGCGTTGTCGGCGTCGTAGTCGGGATCCTCGGGCAGGTTCTTGATCTCGATGTTCACTCCCATCGAGTCGCACGCCTCCAGGGCCTCGGCCAAGCTCGGAACCGACTCCGGTAGGTCGTCGCAGTTTGTCTCGACGATCATGCGACCATCGGGCAGACACGCGTCGTGGCTGACCACTACTACGCCGTCGGCCGACCGTCGGGCGTCGAGCTCGACCCAGTCGGCACCGAGTTCCCTAGCCAACCGGAATGCTTCGAGGGTGTTTTCTGCGGCAGCCGCCGAGGCCCCGCGGTGTGCAATCACAAGTGTCATGGGTGAAGTCTCGCGGGAAATGGAACCTGTTACGAGAATCCCTTGCGCAAAGTAGAACCGGTTCCTATTATCTCCGTGCCGGGGTCACACACTTCCCGGCACAAACATCGATCGGCCGGTACACACGCCCGGACCGATGACAGGGGGACAGCAACGTGGCGCTCAGCTTCGACTCGTACCAGCTCGGCCAGGATTGGCGAATCAACGCGGCATGCCGCGACACCGATCCGACACTCTTTTTTCCGGTGGGAACCACCGGCCCGGCTGTCGATCAGATCGAGTCGGCCAGAGAGGTGTGCATCGGCTGCCTCAGCAGCAACGACTGCCTGCAGTTCGCCATCGCCAGCAACCAGGACACCGGAGTCTGGGGCGGCACCACCGAGGACGAGCGCAGAATCATCAGGCGTCAGCTACGGGCACAGAGGGCCACCGCCATCTGAACCCTCGTCGACACGCTCTGTCGACACCTACCCCAGCGGCAGTGCCTCACGCTTGGCCGGGACCTTCACTTCGACAACACAACCGGATTCTCCGTCGCCGCGTGCCCCGATGGAGATCGATCCACCGAGATCCTGAACGACGAATGTCCGCACGATCGTGAGTCCGAGCCCGGCGTCGCGATCCAACGAGAATCCGTCCGCAACGCCCATGCCGGAGTCGACGACTCGAAGAACGAGCTCACGGCCGCCAGCGGTGAGCTCGACAGTCACCAATCCTCGATCAGGGCCACCGATGTCGTCGACCGCATGGTCAATCGCGTTCTGCACCAACTCGGTGAGGATTACGGCGAGCGGCATCGCCACGTCGCCCGGTAGGACTCCGAGCTTCCCGACAACCTCCACCGACAAGGGCCTCTCCGGCGCACTCGAGCCCTCCTGCACCATGTTCAGGATCTTGGCCACCACCCGGTCGAACTCAACTTCATCGGCGGCATCGGCCGAGAGAGTCTCGTGAACAATAGCGATCGCACCGATTCGTCTTGCCGATTGCTCAATGGCGTTCCTCGCGTCTTCGGAGGCCGACCGCCGGGCTTGGAGACGCAGCAGGGCTTGGATGGTCTGCAGGTTGTTCTTCACGCGGTGGTTGATCTCTCGGATCGTCACCTCTCGCGACAACAGGAGGCGATCCCGGCTTCGCAACTCCGATATGTCGCGCATGAGCAGGAGCGCCCCGGTGACACGACCGGCGGACAACAAGGGATAACACCGCACGACCACATTGATCTGATCCTCGACGACCAGTTCCGTGATGGTGCCGCGTCGAGATGTGAACGCTCGACGCACGGCCGTCTCCTCGATTCCGACGTCGGAGAGTGTTCGACCCGGGAGGTTCTGACCCACCCCGAGCCGGTGAAGGGCCGATACGGCGTTGGGGGACGCGAATTCGATTCGTCGCTCCCGGTCGAGCAGAACGGTGCCGTCACCGACCCTGGGCTCACGCAGCTCGCCTTCTCGCTCCTCGTCGGCAAAGGGATAGTCCCCCGACATGACCATCTCGACGAGACGGTGCCAGACATTGCGGTAGGTGCGTTCGAGCGAGCCGGTCTGGCGCATGAGGCCCGGATCAGAGTGGCGCGCCATCACGGCGATGACCTCGCCCTGGTGACCGACCGGCACGTACTCGCCAAGCAGGCGGGAGTTGATGCCGGGAGGGGCCATGGCCTCTTCGACGACCTCGTCATCGCCGGCGAGGGAGTGAACCACCCCGGCCACCGGGATAGCTCCCTCGAACAGCCGGCCCTCCGACATGGTCGTCGCTATCAGGGGTTGATGCGCCGACGTGACGATCGCCCCAACCGGGTCTCGTGGATGAACCGTGGGGCCCGTCACTGAACGGCGGTGTCCGAGGGTCAGAAACTCCGTCGGGGCGGAATCGGAAGCAACGTAGAGCAGCAGATCCGAGTATGAGAGATCACACAGCAGTGCCCATGATCCGACCAATCGCTGCAGGTGTCGGAGGGCCTCATCGTCCAGCTTGGTGCTTGACCTCGCAAGGTGGTCGAAACTCGGCACGCCGTCATGCTAGAGCCACCGGCGAGGCGGCGAGGCGGTCAGCCAACTCCACCACCCCCTCGAGGTCGGCGATGTCGGACTGCATCATCGGCAGAGCAACGGTCGGCACTCCTCCCGGGAGTGCCTCCAAGAGCGAGGCCTCCAAAGCCGCGGCGTGGCGCATCTGACCCAGCGTGTCGTACATCACGTCGACTACCCGCGCGAGGAGTTCGGGGGATTCGATCCTCTCGAACAGGCGTAACTCGGCGACTGTCGGAGACTCCACCAAACGATCGCCACCATCGATTCTTGGCGTTGAGCGGTTGACGACAATCGCCCCGGTCGGACAGTTTCGGCGATCGAGTTCCCCGACCAGTCTCGCAGCCTCCTCGACAGGGCCAACCTCGGGTGTTGTGACCACGACGAAAACCGTTGACTCGTCCGAAAGCGAGTTCTCCACCTCGGTCGCCCGCTCGACGAATCCCTTCTCCATGGTCTTGATCAACACGAAGAAGTCGGTGAGGTCAGCAATGAAAGGACCACCGAGGATTCTGTCGGCGACCAGTCGGAACGGCCGAAACGCCTGCAGAGTGAAACGCGAGGTGGCCGGCACGGTGAGCCAACCGAGGAGACGCCCACTGAAGAAGTCGCGCATTCGGCGGGGCGCGTCGAGAAGATCAAGAGCGTTCCGACTCGGTGGGGTGTCGAGCACGATCAAATCCCACTCCCCCGATGTCTGAAATTGGTGCAGCCGCTCCATCGCGGCGTACTCATGGCTGTGGGCAAACCGCCGGGTGATGCTGTCGTAGAGATGGTTTCGCATGATCGCATCACGCGTCGGTTTGTCGGGCGCGTGGCGCTCGATCAGCCGGTCCCACTCCTGCCGGGCGTCGAGCATCGCCATCCACAACTCGCCCCGTCCGCTCGAATCAACGAGCCGCGGTTCACCCTCGACCCCGACGACCCCCAGCGCAGTGGCCAAGCGACGAGCCGGGTCGACCGTGAGAACGAGAACTCGGGCCTCGCGGCTTCGGGCCGCCAGATTTCCCAACGCCGCGGCGACGGTCGTCTTCCCGACGCCACCGGAACCGGCTACCACGACCGTCTTGTGGCCGGACAGAATGCCGGGGATGGTCGCGCCGGTCACCAGTTCGCCTCGGCGGCGAGGGCGGCGGCTATCAAGTCGATCCCACCATGGGTAGCGGCCGCATCGAAGATCTCCGGCAACAACAGGACCGGCAACCCCTTCGGAAGACCTTCGCGAAGTCGACGCAGGTGACTGGACCCGACCTCACGGCGGCGCAGAGCGTGTGTGGTCGCCTCGACTGCGGAGAAGAAACCGGGCGGACTGCAATCCTCTTCAGGAGCAATCGCGGCGAGGGTGTCGAAGACCGGCCGCTCGGCTGCGGTGAACGGGGCCGGGAGAACTCGGTTGACCACTGCGGCCCCCACATCGATGTGTGTGTCGTCTCTGACCCGGCCCACAAGTTCCATCGTCTCCACCACCGGCATCTCTTCGGGAGTGGCAACCACGATCGCCGAGGTCTTGGAGGGGTCCTCCAGGAGTTCGAGCATCCAGTCGAGTTGATGACGAATCATTCCCAGCCGGACGAGGTCTCGGATCGCCGCGGGCGACGAGAGTTGACCGACGATGTGGCCGGTAGCAGTCGCGTCGGCGATCACCAGGTCGTAGTCGCTCTCTCTGGCTTCCCACGCGAGCTTCCCGATGGTGAGGATCTCACGTACTCCCGGCGCCGCAGTGGCGACAAACTCGAGCACGCGTGCCAAAGGCCCGATTCGGCCAAGGAAGGGGATCTTGACCTGGACCTTGAGGTACTCCGCCAATGACTGTTCGGTATCCATGGTCATGGCGACCAGATCAGGTCTGACTTCGCGGCCCGAGTAGTCGACCGGATCAGTACCGAGAATCCGAGCCAGGTCCCCCTTGGCGTCGAGCTCGCAGACAAGCGTTCGGCGACCACGAGCCGCAGCGCACTCCGCAAGAGCAGCCGAAACGGTGGACTTCCCGACGCCACCCTTTCCAGTGACGATCAGCAGGCGTCGGTCGAGCAGGCCGAGCGGCGTCGACACGATCGGCCCCCACCGGACCTTTATGTCAGCCGAAGCCGATCGGATTGTTGTCGCCGTCGGGACCTATCTCCACGTAGGCGATGCGCGATGACGGCACCACCACCTCACGACCCTTGTCGTCGGTGAACCACAAGGCGTCGGAGGAGCCGTCGACCGCGGCCCTGACCGAAGCCTTCACCTCTTCACGATTGGTGTCGGCTGCCAGATCCAGGTTGATTTCTCGGGGGTTGTCGGTCACACCGATTCGGATGTCCACTGGGTCTCCTCGATTAATCGGCGCCTCGAAGCGCGCCGGAAGTGATATCAGATGAGCTTGAGCTCGGGATGACCACGCTTGGTTGGGGCGTGATCGGCAACCCACTCTGCCATCTGGGCGAAGGCAATCGACGCCTCCGAGTCAGGATCCTCGGCCATGGCAGGGTGACCGGAGTCGGAACCTTCCCGTACCGACACCTGCATCGGGATCTGAGTGATCAGTTCCACGCCCAGTTTCTCGGCGAGATCGGCGCCGCCACCAGCTCCGAACAGCTCGTAGCGCTTCCCGTCGTCGCCGGTGAACCAAGCCATGTTCTCGATCACTCCCCTGACGTCGATCTTGACCTGCTGAAACATGAATGCAGATCGCTGGGCCACGGTCTGGGCTGCCGGATTCGGAGTGGTGACGACGTAGGCCTCGGCTCGTGGAAGGAACTGGGCCAACGACAAGGAAATGTCGCCGGTGCCGGGTGGAAGATCTATGAGGAGATAGTCGGGGTCGTCCCAGAACACGTCGGTGAGGAACTGCTCGAGTGCCTTGTGCAGCATCGGACCGCGCCACATCACCGGCTGGTCTTCACGAGCAAAGAAGCCCATCGAGATGCATCTCACGCCGTGCGCCTCTGGAGGGATGATCATGTCGTCGACCACGGTCGGGCCATGCTCGACTCCGAGCATTCGCGGGACTGAGAAGCCCCACACGTCGGCGTCGACCACGGCGACCGAGGCGCCCGTCCGGGCCAGCGCAATCGCCAGGTTGGTAGTGACGGAGGACTTGCCGACGCCGCCCTTTCCGGAGGCGATGAGCAGGGTTCGGGTCCGGTTGGTCGAGGAAGCGAACGGTATGGCGCGTCCCTCGGCGTGACCGGACGCAGGCTGCGTGCCGGCGGTTGCCGCCGGATCGCCGATCAGTTTCTCTTTGACCTCCGAGCGCTGTGCATCGTTCATGACGCCCACATCGAACGTGACTATCGATACCCCCGGCATGGCTGACACCACATCGATGACCGACTCCTGAAGTTCGTTGGCACGGGGGTGGCCCTCAACCACGAGATCGAGCCCGATCTCGACTTGATCCCCGGTGATCGAAACTCCTCTGACCATCCCGAGGTCGACGATGTTGCGTCGAAATTCGAGGTCGACGACGCTGCGGAGAACGTCGAGCAGTTCAGACTCGGTCACGGGCATGGAACGCTCCGGGTTGGGGGGGGAGATTGTCGCCGTCGGGATTTCCCCTACGGCCATAGGTACAATACCGCCGTGGATCAGTCCTCCCCCAACCCGTCCGGGCCTACCGAACCGGCGAATCTCAGCCATGCCGAGTTCGCCTCGGCCGTGACCGCTATCACGTCTGCCTTTGGGGACCCCACCCGCCGAAAGATCTACCTTCTCACTCACGAACACCCCAGCGGAATCACCGCGACCCAGGCCGCTGAGACCTTCGATCTTCACGCCAACGTTGCTCGCCACCACCTCGACAAGTTGGCATCGGGCGGCTATCTCGAAGTCGAGATGTCGAAGCCCACCGGTGGAGCCGGGCGGCCATCCAAGCGGTACAGCGCATCTCAGCCCGAGGTTCGCCTCGAAGTATCGGTGCGTCACGACGACATTCTCGTGTCGTTGCTCGGCCGTGCCCTGGCCATGCTTCCGCCCGAAGCGGCCGAGCAGATGGCCGAAGAGGTCGGCCTCGAGTACGGAAGAGCCATGACCGATTCGATGGACTCCGCCGCCTCGCAGCGATCATTTCGGGGAGCGCTGCATGCTGCCGCCGACGCTATGTCGAGCCATGGATTCGCGGCGCGAGCCGAGAAGTCGGCCGGCGAGACCCAGATCATCTCGGAGAACTGCCCGTTCGGCGATGCCGTCATCCAGTCGCCGGTCATCTGTGCCGTCGACCGGGGAATGGTTCGCGGAATCCTCAGCGAGCTGTACGGACCCGCCACCATCGACACGGCCTCGTCGAAGCCCAATGGCGACGACATTTGCGTAACCCACGTGACGCTCTGACATTCGTTGGCAGAGTTGAACGATCATCCGTATCATCACAACGAATGGCCATACACCTGGTCCGCCACGGTTCCGCTGGCAGACGTGCATCCACTGACGACGATCTACGACGACACCTCGACACGACGGGTCATCAGCAAGCCGACGGATTGTCCCGTTTCTTCGCCTCGCATCCCGTGAGGGCGGTGTGGTCGTCAGTGGCCACACGTTGCGTTGAGACCGTCGAGCCCTTGGCGGTGATTCACGGTCTCGAGATCGAGACCTTCACCGAACTCACCGAAGGCGCACGTCCGTCCGACCTGGTTGATTTGGTCCGATCACAGGCTCCGGTTCCCGGAGACCTCGTGATGTGCAGCCACGGCGACCTCATACCGGACATTGTCGCCGCTCTGGCGCGGGAGGGAGCGGTGCTCACCGGGCCCAGAGGCTGCGAGAAGGCGTCGGTGTGGAGCCTTCAGACGCAGGGCAACGCCATCGTGAGGGCCGGCTACGAACCGAGTCCTTGGATCACTGACCGGCAATGACTGCGGCCAGCGCCTCGGGGTCGAGCACCGACACGTAGCGATAGCCGGTCTCGATGTACTTCTTCTCCTCGAGACGGCGCAGCGACTGATTCACGCTCGTTCGCCGGGCACCGAGAAGGCGGGCGAGGGTCTGTTGGCTCACCGATACCCCATCGCTGCCGGCCTCTCGCAGCAGCCAAGACGAAACCTGACGATCAAGGCTGCCGGCCAACAGGTCGCTGACGCGGTCCTGCATCTCCGACATTCTTCCGGCCACTGAGACAAGCCAGCGCCGTGCCAACTTCGGACGTTCTCCGAGCAGGGCAAACAGCTTGAGCGAATCGATTCCGAGCACCAAACTGTCCTCGACCGCACGGGCTTCGGTTGGTTCTCCCGTGCGAAGAAACAAGGGGATGTCGCCGAACACGGCGCCGGGGCGCAGCAGTTGAACGACTACTCGCCGGCCACCGAACTGGCGAGCCAACTCGACTGTGCCCGAGCGCAGAATGTGAACGCGGTCGGGAAGCTGATCGCGCTCGTAGATCTGCGTTCCACCGGCATACGAGACCTCTGTGAGGTGACTCGAGAGCTCCTCCAGATCGTCGCACGAAAGTGGAGCCAAATTCCCCTTTCCCAGGGAGCTGGCCAGCCATTCAACGAGGTCGGCGGTTCGGTCGGAGGTGTTCGCCATGGAAACTGAAACCCGCCACGGTCGCTTCGTGTTCCACCCAGTGAATACTCAGCGCCGACGCCGGACGCCGACCCTAGAGCCCGATCACCTCGGTATCGGGTTCGAAGGCGCCGATGGCGAACCAGAACGTGTCGAGATGCTCGATCACTTCCAGACGCATCCCGGAGCCGTCAGTGGCCACTCCGAAAATGTCGAAGGTCACTCCGCTCGAGTTGTCGAGAAACCCGTCGGAGACGGAAGCCAGGTCGAGTTGTTCACCCTCGAACTCGGCCGCGAACACGGCGGTGGCTCCCTGGTCGTAGCCGCTGGCAAGATCGGACTCATCAAGTGCCGTGGCGGTTCCCCGCTGGAGAACTGCGACCACCTCACGCCCTTGGGCCGTGAACGGAACCACCAGTTGCTCGAAGAGCGACTCGAGCGGCAAGGCGACGGCCGGACCATCGACACTGCGGACCACGAGAACTCGAGCCTTGGCGGCCAGACGACCGTCGACCGACCCGCCGAAGAGGAAGGGGTTCGTGTTGACATCGTCGTAGCCGGGATAGGGATTCCTTCCGTAGTCACGACGGAACCCGGTGTCCTTGCTCAGAACCAGCGAGTCAGGATGGGCGTCACGGAAGCTCTGCCACGATGTCGTCGCCACCGGCAGGGTGATCAGCTGCTCACCGGTGAGAACACCGATCACAGCCCGCCCGTCGAAATGGGTCCAGAGGCTCTCCGTCTGACGGTCGTACATCACCAGAGACGAATTGAACAGATTGCCCGACGTACCGAAATCGAAGATCCTGTCACCAACTCGTCGGTCGTAGGCGAGAGCCGAATTGCAGAGCGGACAGTAGGAGATAGTCACCGGCACGCCGCCGATCGTGTCGTTGACGATCTCGTGCCAGGTCATCACCTGGATCGGGTAGGCCCTCACCTCTCCGTTGACCTCCACCGACAACACAGGCTCCACATTGCTGAGCCAGTCGACGGAATCGGCGGTCTGGAACTTCGGCTCATCGATCGGCGGTATCCCGTCCGGAGGAGGTCCACCGGAACGAACTTCCTCGGGGGAGATCAGGGGGTCCGGGAAGTTGACGTTGTTGATGTTGCGGAGCGCCGAATCAACCTCCTCAACGGGGGTTGACTCGATCTGATCGACCTCAAACGGATCGGAGTCGGCATCAGGATCGAGAGCAGGGAGCAGCGTCGCCTCGATCACAGGCTTCTGCGCCCCGAAATCGCCATCACCGGACGATTCCGGATGATCGTCGGACCCCGAGGCAATGGCCTGCACGTCGGAACCACCTCCCCCGCATGCAACCGCTATCAACGAGATACCCACGAACAGGGGCACGATCCTCTTGTATGCCATGGCGTGGCAACCCGACGCGGGCCCGACCTCTTCCACTGTGTTCGATCAGTGACAACAGGAGGGAGAACCCATGACCCCACCCGGGCTCATGTCTCAGCCGTCGGACGGAACCGTCGCAATTGAGGAGTAACACATTTCATCGAGAGTGCCCTCGTTCCAGGTGATGTAGCGAGGTTCGTTCTGAAATCCGAGCGACCGATCCCATGTGCACGACACACGCACAGTGTCCGATGCCGTCAGCACAACGTCGTCGATCGGCTGGTAATCCAACTGCCACTCGAAACTCCACGTCGGAATGTCGAGCAGAACCTGCTCGTCCGGGGTATCCGGATTGAGGGTCATCGTGAACGACACGCCGATCTCGTGCATGTGCCCCCACACCGAGACGATCCTCCCGGGATTTCCGACGCCGTGGTCGCAGGTCGACGTGACCACACCGTCGGTGTCGTCGATGTACTGATCGAGGCTTTGTCCGCACAAGAACAACAACCCGTCGGGGATACGGACGGCGAACTCACCGTATTGCTCCTCCAATTCCGCCATCAATACTGATCGGTCACACAACGGTCCGGTCTGATCGGCGGTGCAGGGAATCTCGGCTGGAGCCAGGTAGAGCAGGAAATCGACAGGGGCCAGGGAGCCGCCGGCATTCGCGATCTCGTCATCTGACGCCAGATCGACAACCATCGCGGATTGGTCCGCCGGAACGTCGTCGTCGTAGTGGTAATGGATCTGCACGATCAGGAAGCCGTCCGGATCGAGGTGGATTGCCGAACCCTCGGGGAACTCGGTCGGCTGCATTCCCGGAGCCCAAGCCGCAATTTGGGTGGCGTCACGAACGCTCGACAATCCGAAACACGCCCATCCCGGAGCATCGTCCTGCAATTCGAGCACCTCGGCACTGAGTCGGGATGATCCCGGCGCCGCGAAGGTGACCGCGTGGTGGACCACCGCAACCTTGTCTGCCTCGAACGTGAATGCCTTGATGAAACGGTCGGTGGAGACGTCGCCAACCTCGAATACCTGGCACCGATAGTCGTCCTGCTGTGCCAGGTCGCCGACGTAGGGCTCGGCCCTCGACACGACATCACGTTGGACCGTTCGCACTTTGGTCGGATCGGCTACCAGCTTGGTGTCGGGGGCAACATCGAGGCCACCGCCGGCTGAGGCCCAGCCCGCCAACGTGGCAAGTTCGTCATCATCTAGCGACCAGTCGTGAGAGAACTCGAGGCTCCGGTCGCTGGCGGTCCACGGAGGCATGTAGCGCGCTTCGGTGACCAGAGCGATGTCTTCGGCGACTTCGGACGCGTGCGCCGCCGTGTCGAGCAGGAAGGTGCTGGACCCGGAGGCACCCGATGTGTGACACGACACGCAGCTCTTCTCGAGAATCGGCATCACCGTGGCAGCAAACTCCCCGCCCGGCGGCACCGCTGCCACCGGATCGAACGCCTCCGGTTCGTCGGCAGCGGAACCAGGTGCGACACGATCGGCCACGAGGTTCAGCCCGAGCGTCAACTCATCGGAGGTGTTAACCAATCCGGCGATGCTGATCGGCCCCACATCGAACTCCGACATCAGGATCTCCGCGGTCATTTCAGCGGTCAAGACACCACCGCTGACGTTCACCGGGCCGGTGAACGACACAGGGGCCGTGGTCTCCTTCACAGTGAGGTCGCCGGTGATGGTCAACGAATACGCCACACCCTCGACAATCTCGTCAGGTAGGCCGTCGAGAGAGGTCGTCGCGAAGCGAGCGAACGGAAACTTGGTCGACTCCAGGAAGTCGTGACGAATGCGCTTGTCGCGAAGATTCGAATCAGATTCGAACATCTCCACGTTGACGACGATCAAACCCACCCTGCTCGCAGCCGGATCAACCAGATCGACCACGATGTCGCCGGCCAAGGCAGTGGTGAGGCCCGACGTGGTCCGTGATGAACCCGCGACCTTCTCCTCAACCGTGTAGGTGGCAGTCGATCGGTTGGAGATCCTGTAGAGGTCCTCGGTCTGCTGGTCGACATCGTCGATGGTCGGCGCCGTTACGCCGGTCGACTTCACAGAGCCATCAGCCAACAGCCAATCCCACTGATCCTTCGTGATGAAGGCGACGGCACCGATCAGGAGTACTGCGAGGATCGACAACCGCCCGAAATCGAGTTTTCTGAGCCAAGACATGGCAGGGAGTATGGCCGATGGAATCGCGGTTGGTCAGCCGATCGCTTCCCTCAGGCCGAAATTGGCTATGAGATCAACGAGTTCCTGCGGCCTGTCGTCGAGCGCATCGAACTCGGCGAGATCGGACCGAGCGCCCGTCGTGTCGCCGCTGAGATTGCGTGAGAACGCTCGGTAGACCAACGCCTCTGGATACCCGGGCTGCAACTCGAGGGCGGCATCCAAGTAGGCGCCGCCGGCCTCGACCAGTTCGGCGTTGCCGGTCCGGGCCAGCAGCCACCCCCTGCCGGTCAACGCCTCCACATCCTCTGGCAAATCGGCGAGGACCTGGTCGAGCAACTGCACCGCATTGATGAGATCGCCCGTTGCTGCCAAGGCTTCGGCCGCATCGAGGACCTCGCTCACGCTCAGGTCGGTCTCGGTGAACCGGGGCGGGCTGTCGACCATGAGAATCGGACCGACCTTGTCGAGAGCGGCCTGCTGACGCAGAGCAATCTCTTCGGCTGCCGCGACCATGTCTCCGTCGAGTGCGCTGTCGATACGAGATCTCAGTCCCATCGAATCGACGAGTTGCGTCACGAACGGTGACGCATCGAGAGTGTCGAGAATCGCCAGATGGGAGGCCGCCTCCTCGGGCAGGTCGAGGTCCATCGCCAACACAGCCGCGAACACCCTGGCATCCGGATACTCCGGATCGGTCCCGACGGCATCGTCGAGAAGAACCTTGGCCCCGTCGGTGTCGCCCTGCAGACGGGTCAGCCAGCCCTTGTAGGTGAGGGCTTCCACATTGGACGGTTGCATGTCGAGAACTTCGTCGTAAATGTCGAGTGCGCCGTCGAGGTCACCTCCGCTGAACGTCTGCTGAGCTTCGAACAGCAGCTCTCGTGCGCTGACTCGTATGTCGCCGGTGATCGATCCGCCGGGCGATCGACTGCCGGAGAACTGGGCGAGAAGGAAACCGGCGAAACCCGCCACCACGACCACCGTGGCGACCCATGCGGCGATACGAAGCCAAGCAACCTTCTCACGGGCTGCATCCTTCGCCTCCTGCGACTCGATCTTGCGGATGATCGACGCGGCCCGTTTGGTGTAGTCGGCCCTCAGATTCGCATAATCGTCGGAATCGAGATCCCCGGCATCGAACTCCGCCTCGAGATCATCAAGTGATCGAAGCAGGAAATCGCGTTGCTCGACCCGGGCCACCATCCGACGTCGGTCGGCGTCGACGGTGCGAGAGCGGGCCTCGGATGTCACGACCGGTCGGCGCGGGCCGACTCGACCAGCGCCACGTCCTCTTCGGTTGGCTCGAGATCTGCCTCAAGTTTCCAGCGCCGGAACACGAAGAACAGGCCGGTCACTGCACCAGCGCCGGCTACGACCGGCAGAATCCAGACCAGGCTGGTGATACCCGAAGCCGACGGCGTGTAGTCGATATCCTCGCCGAAGTCGGCCACCAGCTGCGATCGGATGTAGTCGGTGGTGCGGCCCTCGTCGACCCAGGTGCGTATCTCACGACGGATGATTCGGGCGACCGAGACGTCGGATTGCGCCACCGATTGTCCGTCACATACCGGACAGGCGAACTGGTTGGCGAGCGAGTGGGCCCGCTCAGCATTGGTCCGCGGTTCACCGGACGCAAGGGAACCGTAGAGCAGTGCCGACACCCCAATCACGGCTGCGCCGATCCATGACCACAGCCGAGCGTCCGATCGCGACGAAGATCGAAGTCTGAGCACTCTCAACTACCTTCCGTTTCTGAGTCGGTGTCTGAGTCCG
This sequence comes from Acidimicrobiales bacterium, assembly GCA_029263195.1. Lineage (GTDB taxonomy): Bacteria > Actinomycetota > Acidimicrobiia > Acidimicrobiales > Aldehydirespiratoraceae > SZUA-87. The sequence goes on along the minus strand of JAJCXX010000095.1, from coordinate 12,725 downwards.
AACGGTTCGCGGCCGCCTCTTGCAACGCCGTGATACGAGACTCGAGGTCGTCCTGGACGATGCCGCCGAATAGCTTGTCGACAACGAGGCCCGATGGAGCAATCAGGTAGGACTCAGGGACTTGAGCAACCCCGTAGCTCACAGCGAAGGTGCCGGTGCCCTCGGCCAGGACCGGCCAGCCTCCTCCATACTCCTGGAAGAACTCTCGAACGTGTTCGGCCGAATCGTCGAACGCAATCGACACGACGGTGGCGTCGCCAGCCTCGCTGTGGGCGTTCTGGAACTTCACCAGTTCGGGGTGTTCGACAATGCACGGCACGCATGTCGTCGAGAAGAAGTTGACGACAACCCAGCGGCCGCGCTCACCGTCGAGGTCGAAAGTGCCGCCGTCGATCGTCTCGCCGACGATGGACGGACCGATTCCCCCGATCAGGCGACTTTGGGTCACCCGGTGCGATGAAGGCTCTCTTGTGGCGAGAAGTACCAGGAACAAGACCATGGTGACGGCCAAAGGCAGGACAATCCAGATCGCTATCCGGGCTCTCGGAGCGGAGGCATCGGTGGGGGCGGTCATGCCAACGTCTCCAGAGGAGCAGACACTGGTTCGGTTGGTCGACGACGGGTCCCCGGGGTGACGGCCATGGCGGTGCCGATCGCGATAACGATCCCACCGATCCAGAGCCAGACGATCAGAGGTTGGATCGTGGAACGAAGGAGAACCGCATCGTCGTCACCCTCCGGGAACGACAACACCGAAAGGGCGATGTCGTCGACCGCGGTCGACCGGACCGACGGGATGTTGATGCTCTGGCCGGCGAACGGATAGGTCGCGACCGCCGGTTCGTACACCTGACCTCCATCGATGCGAATTCGCGCCACGCGTTCGGTGCGGTTGGAGTACTCGATCACCGTGGAACCCTCATAGGTCAGCTCGTGCCCCGACATCGTCGCAGTCTGGCCGGGCACCAGATTGAACTCGTCTTGGCGGACATAGGCGTTGCTCGCCGCGAACGCCACCGCTATGAGAATCACCCCGATGTGGACGATCATGCCGCCATTGGTTCGCCCCACCAGGCCCCGCCATCCCTGCCGGCGGGTGGCGAGGATCAACTGTCTCGCCGAGGCTCCTGCCGCGAAGCCTCCCAGACCGAACGCCAGCAAAGGAGCCCATCCACGGGCCCCGACCAGAACCGAGAACACCACCACCGCAGCCGCGAACCAGGCCGGACCGATGAGTCTCTGGCTCATCACACCGGGTGACGCCTTTCGCCACGGAAGAACGGGGGCGACAGCCATGAGGAACAGCAAAGAGAATCCGATCGGCATCGTCATGCGATCGAAGTAGGGGTTGCCGACCGAGATTGTGCGACCGTCGACCGCTTCGACGAACAGAGGGAAGATCGTTCCGAGCAACACCACGAACGCGAACGCCGCGAACAGCACGTTGTTGGCCAGGAACGCGCCTTCGCGCGAGACAGGCGAGTCGATTCGCCCCGGAGACCGGAGTTGATCTCCGCGCCACGCGATCAGGCCGAGAGACACAACCACGATGAGCCCGAAGAAGGTGAGAATCCACGGCCCGATGCCCGACTCGACGAACGCGTGCACGGAGTTGAGAATGCCCGACCGGGTGATGAATGTGCCGAGAATCGTGAGCGAGAACGTTGCCACCACCAACGACAGATTCCACACCCTCAACATCCCGCGTCGCTCTTGAACCATCACCGAGTGGATGAATGCCGTGCCGGTGAGCCAAGGCAGAAATGATGCGTTCTCGACCGGGTCCCAGGCCCAATAGCCACCCCATCCGAGGGTCTCGTAGCTCCACCACGCCCCAAGAACTATTCCGAGGGTCAGGAACCCCCAGGCCATGACCGTCCAACGACGGGTTGCCACCAGCCAGCCCTCACCGACGCGGCCGGTGATCAGCGCGCTGATCGCGAACGCGAACGGAACGGTGAACCCGACGTAGCCGAGATAGAGCACAGGAGGGTGAAACGCCATCAGAACATGGTTTTGGAGCAATGGGTTGGGGCCCGGCCCGTCGAAACCAGGCGAAGGATCAAATGTTCCGAACGGGTTGGCCGGACCCATCATCAACATGAAGAAGAACGTGGTGACCACGAACAACGTGAACAACGCCCAGCCGACCATCGGATCGTCGTGTTGGTCGCGGAACTTCACGACGACAGCCACCACGAAGCCGGTCAGAATCATCGTCCACAACAGGATCGAACCCTCGAGCGCCGCCCAGAGAGTCGCGAAGTTGAACAGAGCCGGAGTTGTCGATGAACCATTCTCCGCCACGTAGGCCACAGTGAAATCGCGGGTAATGAGGGCCCGCTCCATGACGACCACCGCGGCAACCGCCGCGAAAGCCATCGCTCCGACCAGCCACTGGATCTCACGCTTCCAGTTTCCTCGGCGATTGGTCAGGCTCATGGCGACGACGACCAGGCCGGTGATCGATGCCGCCACGCCGAGCGCGACTGCAGCAGCTCCAAGGGACGAGTTGCTCATTCCCCGCTCGTATCCAAGGTGGCCAGCTCCTGGCCCTCGACCGTTGCGGTGTCGAGTCTTTCGTCGAACTCATCGCCGTTCTTGTAGTCGTTGTCGTGCTTCACCCGCATTCGATCAGACGAGAAATGCCACCCGTCGAACTCACTTCTAGTGAATCCATCGACATCGGCAATCTCGTGAACCCAGGCACCATCGAGAACGACAGGTACGCCGGCCTTGAACAGGTCGGGCGGGTCTCCGAAGTGAACGACATCGACATCGATTCCGTCGAACGCGACAGTGAATGCCACAACCGAATCATCGCCCCGGAAGCCCTGAACGATCGAACCGTCGATCGGTGATCCGAGAAGGGTGAATCGATCTGTGCCCAGTTCGGCGCGTCGGGCGACCGCCTCATTGGCGTCGTAGAAGAACAGAGAGCCGTTGAGAAGATTGACCACCAGCACGGCGACAGCCGCAGCCGATCCGAGCGCTATCACCAGAGGCACGATCCTTCGCCTGGCGCTACGGGGAGGTCGCGGTGATGTTGGTGTCAGGTCGGCGGTTTCGCCTGTGGCGCCGACGGACTCCGGGTCGTCGCCTCGCGGATTGTCCTGATTCATGTCTTGTCCACCCCCGTGGTCATCCATCTGCTGCGATCGGCCGGGACCTGGCCGACGAGATCTCGCCCTCTTCGAATCAGACTGACCGCATAGAGGCCGACCACTCCGAGCGTCACTCCCCAACCGACCAGCAGGTAACCGAGATGAGTCACTTCGAATCCTCCACTTCGCCAAATCCGCCCTTGTCGGGTTGCCTGCCTAGTTCGGGCTGGATTGCTCCGCCCACTCTTCCTGTTTCGACCGCAACCATCGCCTCGGCCCGTCTGGCGATCAAGGCCTCAGAGAGGTTGCCTTCGCTCACCTGACGTTCGAGCCAGGAGATCCGGAAGCGATGGATCATCATCCACAGCATCAGGATGCTGAACACAACGAGCCCGAACATCATCGTGAAGAGCGTGAGGTCTTCGAGATTGCCGTCGGTGAGGCTCGACTTCTGGTGAAGAGTGCGCCGACTCGACCACCAGGTGACGGACCGGTTCACGATCGGGATGTTGACCGCGCCGATTATGCCGATCACGGCGGCCCGAGTGGCGAGCGTGGCCGAGTCGCCATCGAGGGATCGAACCGCCAGATAGCCCACCATGATCAGGAACAGGATCATGGTGGTGACCAAGCGAACATCACCCCAATCCCAATAGGTCCCCCAGGTGGGACGACCCCAGATCGAACCCGTGAACAGGGTGAGACCGCAGAACATCACCCCTACCTCGGCTGCACTCAGTGCAACCGTGTCCCACCAGATCGACCTCTTCCAGAGCCAGAGGACCGACCCGACCGCCGTGAGCGAGAACGCCACATAGGTGAGCATCGCTACCGGCACATGGATGAAAATCATCCGTACTGCGTCGACCTGATCATCGTCGGCCGGAGCCGCAAAGAACCCGAGAAGAATGAGCACCACCACGCCGACGAGTCCGACCGAACCGAGCCAGAACGTTGTGCGCGATCCAGTGCCTCTTCGCCGGGTTCCGGTGATGTCGCTAGCTGTCGTTGTGGTCACGTTTCCTCCAACAAAACCCCGTAGGCAGTCACTCCGAATGCCACATTGATGACCGTGAAACCGACGAGCATGGCAAGCCATGACCATCCGTTGACGGCAACCGCCCCGAGAGCGTCGTCAAACGCCCGGGTGGCACCCAAGAGGACCGGTGCCAATACTGGGAGCAGGAGAATCGGCAGCACCGTTTCCCGCGCCCTGACGCCAGCGACGAGAGCACCGAGAAGCGTACCGGCCGCGGCGATGCCAGCCGTCGCGGTCACACACGTGGCCACCAACAGCAACGGCTCCTCGATCGAAGCGTCGTACAACACGATGATTCCCCCGATGAGAACCAACTCGACCGCCAACAACTGGACCGCCACCGCGGCCGCCTTACCCATGAACACCGCGCTCGGTTCGACCCCGGCCAACAGCAGAGCCCGTCGGGCACCGTCGGTGGTTTCGATGGCCGTGGATCGTTGCACCGCCATGACCGCCACGAACAAGACGGTGACCCAGAACAAACCTGACGTCGCCAGGTCGAGAGTCGGACGGTTGGCATCGAGAGCGAAGCCGAACATCACCAGCACCAACCCGGCGAAAGGCACGACCTGGCTGACGGTGACCTTCGATCGCATCTCGATCCTGAGGTCCTTGGCCGCTACGAGTCGGGCGTCAGTCAGCACAACCCTCACCTGCCTCAGAGTGGACAGAACCAAGACGGTCGGCGACCACCATTCCGCCGGCGATGACAACGGTGCGAGTCGCGAGGTCAACGGTGCGATCGAGTTCGTGCGAGGCCATGAGAACCGTCGCTCCGGCCCGAGCGGCTTCCACGACGAGATCGTCGACCAGGTCTCGGCCGGCTTGGTCGAGGCCGGCATGGGGCTCATCTAGCAGCCAGAGCTCAGGACGGCGCACAACCACACCGGCGAGAGCGACGCGGCGACGTTGACCCGCCGACAACTTGGAAACCGCTACGTCGTGGAGCCTGGGGGCAACACCGAGGCGGGCCAAGGCAGGAAGCACACTTGATCGATCGACTCGTGAAGCGGCGGCCCAGAACTCGAGGTTCTCGACCACCGAGAGCTCGTCGTAGAGGGCGGTGTCGTGACCGAGAAGTCCCACGCGCCGGCGGACCGCGGCTCGAGATGTGGACAGATCCGAGCCGAGCACGGTCGCCGACCCGGATTCGAGCCTCAACAATCCGGCGCACAGTCGAAGCAATGTCGACTTTCCGGCGCCGTTGGGACCCTGAATGAGCACGATCTCGCCGTCGGCGATGTCGAGATCGACGCCTGCCAGGGCGGGGAACCTTCCCAGCAGCGCCACGACAGCATCGAGTCGGATCACAGACACGCCCGAAACGCTATCGGTAGCGGCCGAATACCAACAGGGCAAGGTGTCACATCAGCAACTCGGCGCTCACCTCAGGGCTCCCACGACCGATAGGTTGCCTCCATGTCCGAGTCAGAGCAGGAGCCTTCCTCCTCCGACGCGTCGCAGGAGGAATCCCTTCTCGACGACGCGCCTCCGACGGTCGCGCCCGAAGTTCCCCGACTGGCCGTGATCCTCGGGGCCGTCGGCCGCTCACTCATCACCGCCGGTCTCGTGGTGTTCCTGTTCGTTGCCTATCAGCTCTGGGGAACCGGCATTCAGGAACGCCGGGCCCAGAACGATCTGTCGTCACAATTCGAGGACAATCTCGCGGTAGCGGCACAACGACTGGAAGCGGTGTCACAGATTCCGGTGACCACAACCACACAGTCTCCTGCACCTTCGGACACCACCCCGGATCCTTCCGACGACTTGTCCGAAGTCTCGGCCGCACCAACGACCACCTCGACTCTTCCGGGCGGATACGACCCAGATCTCCTGGCCCTCTTCTTCCCCGAGAACGGCGACGCACTCGCCCGCATCGAGATCCCGGCCATCGAAGTCGAAAAGATCGTGGTCCGAGGAGTCAACGTCGCTGACCTCAGAAAGGGCCCCGGCCACTACCCCTCCACGGTTCTTCCTGGCAACGCTGGAAACTTCGCGGTGGCCGGTCACCGCACCACCTACGGTGCGCCGTTCAACCGCATCGACGAACTGATGCCCGGGGACGAAATCACCGTCATCGGTGTGCAAGGCGAGTTCACCTACCGCGTCCTCGATCCGAACGCCGCCTATCCCGGCTACGAAGACCAGGTCGACAAGTTCGGACCCGGTCACATCATCGTCAAGCCGAGCGCGACCTGGGTCCTGGGTGATTTCGGTGACAACCGCATCACCCTCACGGCCTGCCACCCGAAGCTCTCGGCCCGGCAACGCATCGTCGTCACCGCCGAACTCGTGGGCGACACGGTCCACATCCCCACCTGGGCTGAGCAGGCCCGATCGGAAGCGCTCGTGGCGGCTGCGACGAGCCCCGGCCTCGGTGCCGACGAGGACGAGGCGCCTTCCACAACCGATCAACCTGTCGCCTCGCAGGCTGTGTCCACGACGATCCAACGCACCTTCGACGTACCCCCGCCACCCAACGCCGATCTCGACACCGGACTCAACGGTGAGCGCGGTGCGATACCCGGCGCAGCGCTGTGGATGCTCGGGGCGATGTTCTTCTGGATCGGTGCGGGCAAAGTCGGACAGCAACGCACCACCCGAACCCTCGGCCGAGTTGGGTATCGACTCGCCGGTCTGCTCCCGGCTCTGGTCTTCATGTGGTTCTCGTTCGAGATGATCGACCGTGCCTTGCCGGCCTACTGAAGCCGCGTCGAGCACCGACGACCGAGGCCTGGCGTAGCCTCGTCAGCGTGGCCGAGACGTCCAAGAAGCCAGCGCTCGGGTTGAGGGCTTCAGCAAGGCTGACACCAGCCCTCATCGTTGTCGTTGCGTTGCTCGCTGCCGCGTGCTCGGGCGACGAGACCAGTTCAGGATCTCCGACCGACGACCCGGCGGCCGCCGCCGCACAGGCTCTGGAAGACGCCGGCGCCACTTCGACGACCACCACCGTTCCGGTGACGAATACCACGCAACGAACCGAACCACTCGACCCAACCGCCGTCCCGGGCGCCATCATCAACCAATACACGCTCGGTCTCGGAGACTGCTTCGACCAACTGCGCGACATCCAGAACGGACTGCCGGTCACCATCACCACCAAGCTCGGGTGCAATACGCCCCACGAATTCGAAGTGTTTCACCAACTCACATTTCCAGTCGGATTTCCGGCGATCTTTCCAGGCGAGAAGGTCATGACGGAGTTCGCCTTGAGGTCCTGCTACGTGGAATTCGAGGGCTGGGTGGGAACACAATACGAAGTGTCGGCTCTCGAGATCGAGGTGCTCACACCGACGCGAGAGAACTTCGAGGACGACGTCGCCCGCTACCGCGGCATTCATTGCTTCGCCCATCGCAGCGACGGTGATCCACTCGACGGACCAACGAGGCTCTCGGAACTCTGACCTCCCGGCCGCGACTCATCGGCCGGAGTCCACCGACCCAAATCGGGCGGTCGGTACTGTTGCCCGAAGCAGTCCCGGCGATTCGAGAGAGGTGTCCATATGTCGTTCGCACCCTTGGTGGTCGCGGTTCTCGCCGGTATCGCCGTTGGCTGGTTCAATGGAGGCCATCTCTCGGAGCTCCGCCGATTGCAGATCAATTCGCCACTACTGGTGGCGGCGGTCATCGGCAGCGGCCTGGCGATCGACCACTACGACATAGCCGTCGCACCACTGGTCGCTGTCATCGGAATCGTTGCCGGCGTTGGCTTCGCGTTCCGCAACATCCACTTGGCCGGCATGGTCGTGGTTGGTATCGGAATCTTCGCCAACCTTCTTCCGGTAGTACTCAACGGTGCCGTCCCAGTGCGAGCCGACGCACTGGTCGACGCCGAAATGATCGAAGAAGCCGATATCGCCGGCCTGAGCATCAACGGGTCGAGGGAACTCACCGGCGACTCCACGATTCTCGCCGTACTCGGCGACACGATTCCGGTGCGGCTCACCAGCCAGGTCATGTCGTACGGCGACCTGATCCTCCTGGTCGGATTGGCCGATGTGATCGCCAACGGCATGCGCCGGCGCAAGCGGCGGGCCCGGAGCAGGTCCGGTCAATCGGCTCTCATCGCCAGGGGCAGTCCCGACCAGCTTTGGGGAATCGCTCCCAAGCCGACCCCAGAATCGCCGACCCAATACTCAGCCATGCCCGACTCGGCTGCGCCGGCCACCGTGCCGGTCCGCACCACCGAGGCGATGTCGGACTCCCCCTTGATACCGGATTTCGACGTCGCCACCCAGAGCAGGTAGGCGAGCTGAGGCCACACCGGCCCACGCCAGTACTGATCGGGAGAGAACGATGGCTCCTGACGATGCACGCCGAGAGGCCCGAACCTCGACCCGTGAGCGGCGGGATCAACCAGTGAAGCTGTCGCCGCCGAACGGGCCTTCATGTTTTCCGACACCAACAGAGGCAGCAATGCTTCGACAGTACGTGTCCGGCCCGAACCTCGGCTGGTCGCTCCGGAGTCGATCCATGTGAGTTCTTCGGGCAACCATCGAGTGTCGATCGCCTGCGCCAACTCATCGGCCTCTGCTACGAGGTGATCGCTGCCGACCGTGGCCAACTCTCGTACGTTCCACGCGATCAGCGCGTTGAAGGAAACCGGGGCGACATCGAACTGAGGATTGCTGATCGGCTCCCCGACCGGACCTCTCTCGATTCCGGGCAGAAGGTCCATCTTTTTGTCGCGCCACCGGTGAAGTTCGAACTCGTCGCCGGGACACATGTCGTCCCAGCGGGGCGAATCGTCGCAGCCACTCTCCCAAGGGTGGACCACGGTGATCAGCCCATCGAGCCTGCGCCGGCGGTGCTTCAGCAGGAATTCCAGTCCGAGCGCAGCCTTCTCAACGAGAGACTCCGGGACCGTGATCCCACGACGAACCAACTCGGCGACAGCGTGGCCGTAGATCGGCGGCTGGGTGATCGACGACGACCCCCTGCGGCCCCAGATCTCCGACGATCGATCAGGATCGCGCTGGTAGCCCATGTGGGGAACGAAGCCCGACGAATCCTGGGCCGCCAACACCGACTCGAGTTCGCGCAACGCCCTTTCGGGGACTCCCAGCTCGGCCCACAAGATGGCGTGAAAGCAGCTGTCCCACAACCAGAGCCACGGGTAGACATCGAGATTCGGCGCGGTGTATCCGAGGTCGACCCAGGCCGAATCAAGCGTGGCGCGAACGAGACGCCGAAGCTTCTCTGGGGTGTGGTCATCGCCGCTATCGGGCATCGTGTCCTGCATGCCAACGTGCGCCTTCGTCTCGTTTCGACTCGGTTTGACCGACGGCGTGTCGGTGGTGGCCCGAAACTGGCAGCGTGCCATGACCAACATCGGGTTCGATGTCGTGACAGTCGCCGGCGAAGGACCAGTCGACCGGACGGTACCCGGACTGGCGATCGGGGCCACGGACCCGAACGATGGCAGTCTGAGATCGGAGCTCGACGATGTCCTCGCCGGTACCGACCTCGTGGTGGTCGAGAATCTCTGCTCGATCCCTCTCAATCTTGCGGCCTCGCACGCGACGGCTCAGGTTCTGGCGGGTCGATCGGCGATCCTGCACCATCACGATCCACCGTGGCAGCGGTCGCGATTCGCTCACATCACGGAACTTCCACCGCACGACCGGTCGTGGAGGCACGTGACGATCAACCGCCTGACCGTCGCGGAGATGTCCGACCGGGGGTTCGACTCGACCTGCATCTACAACGGCTTCCCGACCTCCACCAGCGACGGGGACAGCTCAGAGGTTCGCCAGTGGCTCGGGGTTGATCCCGATGAGAGGCTCCTCGCCCATCCTGTGAGAGCCATTCCACGCAAGGATGTACCGGCCGCAGTGAAGCTCGCCGGGCAGGTCGGAGCAACCTACTGGCTGTGGGGCGAAGCCGAGGATGGCTACGACGACGAACTCCGGCGGGTCCTGCGCGCCGCGTCGTGCCGGGTCGTGAGAGGAACTCCGTCGGCGGGAGCCGCCGACTTGTACCGGGCCGCCGATGCCGTGGTGTTCCCGTCCGTATGGGAGGGGTTCGGTAACCCGCCGATCGAAGCCGCCATCCATCGCGTGCCCGCCGCTGTGAACCGCTACCCGGTGGCCGAAGAGCTGCTTCGACTCGGATTCCAGTGGATGCCAACCGACGATCCTGCTCCACTGATCGACTGGTTGCGTGAGCCCGATCCAGCCGTGGTCGACCACAACCGCCGAGTGGCGATCGAACACTTCTCTCTCGAATCGATGGAGGAAGCCATACGCTCTCTTCTCGACGAAGCCGGTTGGTTGCCATGACCCCGGCGGATCGACACGGTGTCGATCAGCAAGGAATCCGATGACACCAACCGACCCGGTGCTGATCAAGAGAGCCAGGGCGTCAAAGCTCGCTGATCTTGGGCAGCGAATCGGCTACAGCCTGTTCGGCGTGGCGATCGTCGGCTTCATCCTCGGTTTCGCCATCGACTTCAACGACACGGTGGCGAGCATCGTGATCGGTTCGGTCATCGCCGGCTCCATCGTGCTGGCTCCTGCGATCATCGCCGGCTACGCGGTGAAGGCCGCCACCAGGGACGACTTGGAGCACGGCCGCGACATCAGCTGAACAGTCAGGGATTGACCGACCTCGCTGAGTATGGTGACGCCGTGGCCATTCGACTTCCTGCAGCAGAACGACGTTCTCAACTCATCGATTCGGCCATGGGGATTTTCTCGAGCGACGGCTACCAGAAGACGACCATGGACGCCGTCGCGGCCGACGCTGGTGTCACCAAACCGGTGCTCTACCAGCACTTTCCCTCGAAGCGAGATCTCTTTCTCGAGCTGCTGCACGTGGTCGGACGCCGCCTCACCGAGATGGTTGCCGAGGCCACCGCCGACGCCAGTTCGCCTCGTGCCCAAGTCGAGCGCGGTTTCAGCGCCTACTTCGATTTCGTCGGGACTCGCCCCGAAGAGTTTCAGTTGCTCTTTGGCGAAGGGGTTCGAGTCGACGAGGAGTTTGCGGCCGAGGTCGAACTGGTCGAGCGATCCATCGCTGATTTCGTGGCGGCTCTCATCACCACCGAAGGGCTGAGCGAAGACGACCGGCTCGTTCTCGGCCACGGAATCGTCGGAATGGCCGAGCGGACCGCTCACCATTGGGTTGGCAATGGCCGTCGCGGTAGCGCCGAAGAACTCGCCAGCCGCGTCGCCGATCTGGCCTGGTCGGGTCTCAGAGGTCGGCCGGGGTGATCCGGCCTCCCAGGTGAGGCGGAGGAGTGATGTCGATCGGCTCGGACGGTAGGTCGCCGGCCATGATCGCCGGAAGAAACTCGAGCAACCTCACCGGCACGGTGGGTATCGGGCTCGCCGTGAGCTCCGACAACGTCCACCAACGGGCCCCCATGAAGGCGGCCGCCTCGAGCGCCTCCAGTCCCTGCGGGTTGTATTCGCCGCCGTCGCAGAACGCCACGTGGATCCGGTCGTCTGACTCGAATTGATAGCCGGCGAAGGTGTACTCGGTTTGCTGCACCCAGACGCACGGTCCCATCTCGACGTTGTTCAGCCCGGTCTCCTCGTGCAGCTCTCGCAGCGCCGCTTCACCCGAGTCCTCGCCCCAACCGATGCCTCCGCCCGGGATCTCGAGCCACGGATCTTTTCGCGGGTCGATGGGATCCTCGGCAGCGATCAGGAAAACCCGACTCTGGGGATCCAGGACTACACAGCGGGCCGCCGGCCGACGCAGAACGAATGTCACCTTCGGTTCTCCCGCAGCAACACTTCCTGCACCATCGTTGCCACGTGGGTCCCATCTCGTGACCAGATCTCTCCCAGCGCCAACCCCCGCGATCCGTACACGCCGACCGATCTCATGTCGTGGAGCACCCAGTCATCGGCCGGAGCGCTGCGATGGAACCAGACCGAGTGGTCGAGACTTGCCCCCATGTAGGGATACTCGTCGTCGAAGTCCTCGTGACCGGGCCGGCCTCGCGGATGGGTCAGTTCGACCGCTTCGGTGGGGATGTCGTCGCTGGCATAGGTATGAGCGAGAACCTGCATGAGCGGATCGTCGCCGATCGGCCCGCGCACTCTCAACCAGGTGCGGGCCTGCATCAGATCCCGTTCGACCGGCCGCCTTTCGATCAGCCCGCCCCAGTTGCTGCTCGAGAGATCCTCGGGAGTCGTGACACCTTCGGGCATCGTGATGGCGGTCTCGTCGGGCGCTTCCTCGGTTGCCTGAAACGAAGCCGACAGGTTGAGGATCGCGCCGTTGGACTGACGAGCCACGACGCGGCGGGTGATGAATGAACGGCCATCACGAATGCGGTCGACCTCGAACCTGATCGGTTCCTTCGAGTCGCCTCCCCGTATGAAATATGCGTGCAGCGAATGCGGGCTGTAAGTGGGATCAACGGTCTGTGCCGCGGCCCACAGGCCCTGTGCTGCAACCTGTCCTCCGTAGACCCGACCCCACGGATAGTCGGCACTTTCGCCCACCCACGCGTCGGGTCCATGAGAAGCCATGTCGAACATGTCGGTGAAGCGATCGAATTCAACTGCCACAGCGCGTGACGCTACCCGATTCCGAAATCTGTGGGCGTGGGCCACAATTCTTGTGGC
>JAJCXX010000094.1 GCA_029263195.1 Acidimicrobiales bacterium | reverse complement strand
TGGCGATCTCGTACCGCCGTGCGACGGAATGGGTGGCTCGGGAACATCGAATCCGGCCCTCGCTGAGGGTGGGGTGGTCCGCCACCACAGCGGCATCAGCGGTATTGCCGATCTCGATGCGTCAATCCATGGCTGGACGGGCGCGGTCGCCTCGATCAGCATCACCCGAGTCGGCTGAGAATTTCGGCTGGGCCCGACAGAAGCCCCCTTGGTGACCGCCGGTCAGTTCGACGCGGCGGTCGCCAAGCCGAGACCGATGTAGACCACACCGGAGGCGGTCTGGTTGCGCTGTCGGGTCTTGGTCGATCCGACCAACCGGCCGCCGAGCCATCCTGCGCCCAACGCGAAAGCCCCGTCGCTGATGAATCCGAGCAGGATGAATAGTCCGCTGAGGGTGAGTAGTTGAAGCGTTGCGTGCCCGGCGGAGGGGTCGACGAACTGGGGCACGAAGGCCAGAAAGAAGACCGCGGTCTTGGGATTGAGGACGTTGACCACGACGGCATCGCGAAACACACGCCGCAGTGGGCGCGTCTCAATTTCGGAGCCGGCTCGGCTCGCCTCGATACCGGTTCGTCGGGCCTCGATCAGCGACCTGATCCCCAGGTAGACGAGGTAGCCGGCGCCGGCCAGCTTCACGGCGGTGAAGGCCGTGGCCGAGGCGACGACGAGAGCAGAAAGTCCGGCGACCGCGGCCGTCACGTGGAACAAGGTCCCGAGATGTATTCCGGCTACCGATACCAGTCCGGCTCTGGTTCCCTGCGCCGCGCTCCTCGTCACGATGTAGAGAACAGCCGGCCCCGGGATCAACAGCAGGGCCATCGCCGCTCCGGAGAACAGCAGAAGTGTGGAGGTCGACGGCATGGGCCGAGGATACCGCTGAGCGTCAACCCATCAGATCGGTGACCACGTCGAGCCAAAGCTGGGTGGTGAGGCGCAGCGACTCGATATCGATGCGTTCGTTGTTGCCGTGGAAACGCTGCGAGTACTCGCCAGAGCGGAGCTCGGGGCTGAGCAGCGCCGCTCCGTAGGCCACCGAGCCAAGGTCGCGAAACACCCGCGAATCGGTGAAGCCGACCGACATCGTCGGGGTGAGCCGAGCGTCCGGGAAGGGTCGCCCCACGGCCTTCTGTAGGCTGCTCCACAGGGGAGTGTCGACACGACTGATGCTGGCCGGGTCGTTCATCAGCGCCTCGACCTCGATCGTGTCGACGAGGTCACCGAGGGCCGCGGCCAAGTGAGCCTCGACCTCGGTCGCCGTCTCACCAGGAAGGGTGCGTACGTCGATGTCGAGATTGACAGAGTCGGGGATCGTATTGGTCTTCATTTCCGGGCCGCCATCGACGGCGTTGGCCGAGAAGGTGGTGTGGGTGCAGGCGTGAAGGAACGAAGCGGTGCCCACATCGGGCATGCCCGCCAGCACCATCTCGAGCGTGTCGGCGTCGAGCATCAGCGCCTTGGTGTCGTCGTCCAGGCCGAACGAATCGACTTGCTCACGCCAGAGTTCGTGGAACCGGGCAGGAGGGCTGTACTCGCCGATTCGCTGCACGATCGCGGCCGCCTTCAACAGGGCGTTGTCCTTGCGGTAGGGCATCGAACCATGGCCGGGAGTGCCGTGCACTCGCAGTCGCCGCCAAGCGACACCCTTCTCGCCGACGGTCACCGAAACGGTCGGGTCATCCGGTCCACCGGAGTGAAGCCCGCCGCTCTCGGTCAGTACGTAGTCGGCCCGGATCACCTCGGGATGATTGTCGGCCATCCACCGGGCGCCGTGGGCGCTACCGGATTCCTCGTCGGCCACCGCGAAGTAGATCAAATCACCCTTGGGCCGAAACCCGGTGGTGGCCAGCTGACGGAACACCACCGCCATCGATGCGGTGATGTTCAGCATGTCGATGGCACCTCGACCCCACACCTCGCCGTCGATCAATTCTCCGCCGAACGGATCGCGGTCCCAGCCGTCGGGGTTAACCGGAACCACGTCGGTGTGTCCCATCAGGCACAGGCTCGGTGCCGCGGGGTCGGTGCCCTCGATTCGACCGACCAGTGAGACCCGACCGGGAGTGGGTTCGAATCGCTCGAAATCGACCCCGCTGCCCTCCAGATAGTTCTCGATCGTGTCGACGCTACGAACCTCGTTCCCCGATTCCGGGGTGCCGTCATTGACGCACGCGTTGCGAATCAGCGTCTGGAGCAGGTCGGTGGTGAGAGCGGTGAGATCTTCGGCCATGGAACGAGTCTTCCACCCCACGGAGGCTCTGGGACAATGCGAAACGATGCCCTGATGCGGTGTGCAAGGATGGCGATCATGCCCTCATCTCCAGCCGGCTCGACGTCCTCGAACGAACCGGCCGCCAATCTGCGTCCGTGGTTGTCGGAGGTGTCCCGAACGAGAGAGACGGCGATCGTCGACTCGATTGGCGGCCGGTCTTCCACCGACATCGACTCATCAATTCAGCATCTGATCGGACGCAACAGGGAGATCCACGAATCCGAATGCGTCAACCTCAACCCGGCCACAAACGTGATGAACCCGCGGGCCGAAGCGGCTCTGGCGGGTGGGCTCAGCACCCGCGTTTCGCTCGGTGATCCCGGAGAAAAGTACGAGATGGGGTTGGAGGCCGTCGAGGAGATAGAGGTCATTGCCGCCTCGTTGGCCAGGAAGGTTTTCGGAGCCCCCTACGTGGAGGTTCGGGTCGGCTCGGGGGCCATGGCGAACCTCTACGCGTTCATGGCCACTTGTGAGCCCGGCGATCCGATCATCGTTCCGCCGGCCGAGATCGGAGGCCACGTCACCCATCACTCGGCCGGTGCCGCGGGCCTCTACCGACTCGACATTCACGAAGGCCCGGTCGACCCGGGCCGGTTCACCTACGACCTCGATGCCCTGCGCGAGCAGGCCCGGCGGGTGCGTCCCAAACTCATCACGATCGGCACCAGTCTCAACCTGCTGCCCCATCCCGTCGCGGCAATCCGCGAGATAGCCGACGAGGTCGGAGCCAAGGTGCTGTTCGATTCGGCCCACGCCTGCGGCATGTTCGCCGGTCGAGTGTGGCCCATGCCGCTGGACGAAGGTGCCGACATCGTCACCATGAGTACCTACAAGAGCTTTGGTGGACCGCCCTCGGGCTTGATCTTCAGTCGCGACGAGGAACTTGCCCACCGAATCGATGCGATCGCCTATCCGGGCCTGACCGCCAACTTCGACGCCGGTTGCACCGCTGCTCTGGCCATAACCATGCTCGACTGGATCGATCATGGCCCCGCCTACGCGGAGGAGATGGTGTCGACAGCGGCGGCGCTGGCCGACGAGCTCGAGGCCCGAGGGATCGAGCTGTTCAGAACCGATGATGGCCCTACTCGTTCACACCAGTTCGCGATCGACACCGCCCGTTGGGGAACCGGCCACCAAGCGGCGCTGCGATTGCGTGAGGCCAACATCCTCACCTCCGAGATAGGCCTCCCACCGGGCGCTTCGGGTTCGGGTTCGCCCACGGGCGTGAGGGTCGGCACCCCTGAGATCGTGAGATGGGGAATGAACGCCACACACATGCCGGAGTTGGCCGACCTGATTGCCGAGGCGTTGGTTGGTGACCCTCGACTGATCACGGAGCGAGCCACTGAGTTTCGATCGCGATTCAACGAGCTCCACTTCATCCGTAGCTGAGTTCTTCCAAGAATCGTGAAGGGTGTTGCGAAGGGAATGGCGAAGGTCAGGTCCAGGCCGATTCGCGTTCGCGGTTGGCGTCGTTGGCCATGGGTAACACGTTGCGCCACTCGCCGTCGTGGTCGTGGAGGGCTGCGGCCACCGCACCGGCCGTTGGCACCAGACCGATCTCCCCCACGCCCTTCACCCCGTAAGGGGAATTGGGTTGCGGCTCCTCGATGAGGATCACCTCGACCTCGGGCATGTCCTTGGGGCGGATGATGTCGAGGCTGCGCAGGGTCTCATTGATGGGTCGGCCATCGACATCGCATGGGAAACCTTCGCTCAAGGCGTAACCGAGGCCCATGTGTACGGCCCCCTCGACCTGCCCTTCACAAAGGAGCGGGTTGATGGCACGTCCGACGTCGTGGGCCGCCACGACCCGGTCGACGTTCCCGGTTTCCGGATCGAGTTCGACGAGTTGGGCGGCGTAGCCGAAGGTCGAGTGGATGATTGGCTCGGGGCTGCCGTCGCCGAGCTTGGTGGTCCAGTCGACGACATAGCGGCCTTCGTACTCCACGCCGACCTCACAGCCACCCGCCACCGCTGTGCGGCAGGCATCGGCCACCGAACCCGAACACATCAGGGTGCCGCGGCTCCCGGTGGTCTGGCCGGCTCCCAACTCGCGTGATGTATCGACGAGCACACGGATCCGATCGGGATCGATGTGAAGTTCTTCGACGGCGACTTGGCGGGCAACGGTGTGCACTCCCTGGCCCATCTCGGTCCAGCAGTGACGAACCTCGACGGTGTCGTCGGGCATGAACTGAACGGTGGAGATCGAGACTTCGACCGCACCGTTGCCCAGCCCCGAATTCTTGAGGCCGAGCCCCATGCCCACCGGCCGGCCGGCGGCGACTGCGGCGTCCCATGCCGGCTTCACGGCGTCGAGGCACCTTCGGGCTCCGGCGCTGCCGCTGTCCATTCGTTGGCCGGGTCCCCAGATCACGCCGGGAGATATGACGTTGCGCGACCGGATCTCCCATCCGCTGATGCCGACCGCGGCGGCGAGTCGGTCCATGGCCCCTTCCATCGCGAACTGCGCCTGGTTGGCACCAAATCCTCGGAATGCGCCACAGACTGAGTTGTTGGTGCGAACGGCAATGGCTTCGACATCGATGTTGTCGATCACATACGGGCCACTGGCGTGGCCGGCTGCCCGTTCGAGGACCTTCATCCCGACCGAGGCGTAGGGGCCGGAGTCGCCGATCATGCGCACCCGCAAGGCGGTCATTCGGCCATCGGAATCGCATCCTGCTTGGAGGTGGATTCGAATGGGGTGGCGCTTGTTGTGAACCAGGAACGATTCCTCGCGGCTGAATGTGGTCTTCACCGGTCGTCCGATGATCCAGGCGGCGAGGGCGGTCTGTCCCTGGTTGGACATGTCCTCTTTGCCACCGAACGCTCCGCCGTTGGATACCAGTTCGACCACGACCTGGCTCTGGTCGATGTCGAGAATTCGGGCGATGTCGTTGCGGTCGTCCCACACGCCCTGGCCGCCTGAGTAGACGTAGAGAGATTCGGTTGCGCCATCGGCGCCGACCGTCGGGACGGCCAGCGAGGACTCGGGCTCGAGGAAGGTGTGGTCGATCCGCTGGGTCTGGAAGATCTCGTCGACCACATGGGCCGAGGTGGCCAGACCGGCCTCGACATCGCCGCGGGAGTACTCCGAGACCGACAGCACGTTTCCGTCGAGTTGCCAGACCGCCGATTCGGTGCTTTCGAGGGCGGCGACCGCATTGGTGATCGGCTCGTGGACCTCGTAGCTCACGTCGACCAGAGACGTGGCTGCTCGTGCCTGCAAGCGGGATTCGGCCACGACCAGGGCGAGAACATCGCCGAGATAGCTGGTGCGCCCCCCCTCTGGAATGAACACGGGCCAGTCTTTGTGAACGATGCCCGATCGCAGTTCGCCGGGCACATCGGCTCCGGTGATCACCGCGACAACTCCGGGTGCGGCCATGGCGGCACTGGTGTCGATGCCGAGCACGTCGGCCCTGGCGTGGGTGGTGAGCACGACGGCGCCGTGAAGGCACCCGTTGGGCTGAATGTCGTCGACGTATCCACGATCGCCCAGCGACAACTCGTTGGCCTCGTACTTCACGCCTCGCGACCCGACACCTCCGGATTCGCCGGCCGCAGGAATGACACCGTTGGCGAGGTCTTCAACTGCGTCGAGGATCTTGATGTAGCCGGTACAGCGACACAGATGACCACCGAGATGACGTGATGCCTGATCTCGGGTCACCGGCTTGTCGCGACCGAGCAGAGACACTGTTCTCATCACGATTCCCGGTGTGCAGAAGCCGCACTGGAGGGCTCCGTGGGCTGCGAAGGTGGAAGCGATTCGGCTTCGTTCCCTGTCGTCGACTCCTTCGAGAGTGACGATCTCGGCGCCCTCGACCTTCTCCAGCGAAGTCTGGCAGGACACTCGGGCCTTGCCGTTGATCAAGACCGTGCAGCACCCACACTGGCCACTGGGGGAGCAGCCGTCCTTGGCCGCGGTGAGGCCGAGTTCGTCGCGCAGGGCCGACAACAGATGGGGGTGATGGTCGCCGACCGTGGTCTCCTCACCGTTGCATTGAAATCTGGCCATCTAGCGGCTCCCGGGTCTGCTGGGCTTGATCTGGTCTCTCACTTCGCGGCCAATTCGGTCAACACCTGTAGTAGCACGTTGGCGCCGGATTCGAGATCAGTGGGATTGGTGTGTTCGGCAGGATTATGCGAGACGCCGCCTTGGCTGGGCACGAAGATCATGCCGGTGGGGCAGATCCGGGACAGCATCTGGGCATCGTGGCCGGCACCGCTGGGCATGCGTTTCACCGAGAGGCCCATCGCCTCGGCAACCCGCTCAATTCTGTCGACGACATCTGGATCGAACTCGACCGGATCGAAGCGGGCCAGCTCGCGTGCCGACACGATGACCCCAGCGTCGGCTGCCGTCGTCTCGATGAAGTCGACCACCCGACGCTCGGCATCGAACAGAACACCATTGTCGGTGTTGCGAAGATCGACGGTGAACGTCGCACTGGCGGCTACGACATTCACCAAGTTGGGTTCGAGCTCGATACGTCCCACCGTGCCGACCTGGGGATGTCCGAGTTCGACCGCCAGGTCGCCCACAAACGCGGCAGCGCGGAAGGCCACCAGGCCGGGATCGTGGCGCAGCGACATGGGTGTGGTGCCGGCGTGGTTCGACTGGCCGGTGAGGGTGAACTCGGTCCAGCTGATTCCCTGCACACCGGTGAGGGCTCCAACGTCGAATCCCTCGGCTTCGAGCACCGGGCCCTGCTCGATGTGTAGTTCGACGAAGGCCACTGGAGCGGTTGCCGGCAATGGGGCGGCACCGATGTAGCCGATGCGTTCGAGTTCGTCACCGACCGTTGCACCGTCGATGCCGGTGATCGAATGGGCTTGCTCCAGAGCCATTCCACCCACGTAGACCAAGCTGCCGAGCATGTCGGGCTGAAAGCGGGCACCCTCCTCGTCGGTGAAGAATCCGACGGCTATGGGTCGGTGGGGGGTCACCCCGGCGGTACGGAGAGTCTCGATCACCTCGAGGCCGGCAAGCACCCCGAGATTGCCGTCGTAGCGACCGCCGGTGTGAACGGTGTCGATGTGTGATCCGCACATCACGGCTGGGCCGGTTGTCTCTCCCGGCATCACCCCCACCACGTTGCCGAGTCCGTCGATGGAGATGTCGAGGTCGAGGTCTCTCATCCAACCAACGACGAGGTCGCGACCGGCCTTGTCTTCATCGGTGAGAGCGAGGCGTGATGAGCCGTCGGTGCCCTCGATGGCCCCGATCTCGGCGAGTGCCGCGAGTCGATCGAGGAGCCGACGGATATCGATTCGGAGATCCGATTCGGGGGCCGATGGAAACGAGGTCACCGCGCATTGTAGTCGCTGGTCGTGGACGGGAACAGTGCTCGATTGTGAGCGCGGGAATGCCAACGAGGCAGGTCAGGGAACCTAGGGTGGGGCGGTGAGTAACGAGAGCGAACGAGCCGACCTGCTGGTCCACGACGCCGATCTGTTGGCGACCGTCGACGACCAACGCCGAGAGATACGAGGTGGTTGGGTAGCCATCAAGAACGGGCTCGTTCACAGCGTGGGCGGCACCGACGATCGCGCGCCGTCGGCGAACCGGCGGGTCGATGCCTCGGGGTGCCTGGTCACTCCGGGCCTCGTCAACACTCACCATCACCTCTACCAGAACCTCACACGTGCCTATGGGCCCATGACCTCGGCGCCGTTGTTCGGCTGGCTCCAATCTCTGTATCCGTTGTGGACCGACGCCCTCGACGAAGAAGCGGTCAACGTGGCGGCATGGGTCGGATTGGCCGAGCTGGCGTTGAGCGGATGCACGACCTCGTCTGATCACCACTACATCCACCCGCCGGGGGCCGGGGATCTGCTTGGTGCCGAGATTGCCGCGGCCGTCGACTTCGGCATGCGCTTTCATCCGACCTACGGGTCGATGAGCCTGTCGGTGAAGGACGGTGGTCTGCCTCCCGACAACGCGGTGCGCGACGAGGACGACATCCTCGCTGAATCAGAGCGCCATGTGGACCGCCATCACGACCGGTCGCACGGGGCGATGGTGAGGGTTGCGCTAGCGCCGTGTTCCCCGTTCTCGGTCTCCCGCAACCTGATGGTTCGCAGCGCCGAACTGGCCGAACAACTCGATGTGAGGCTCCACACCCATCTGGCCGAAAATGCCGAGGACGACGAATTCGCGCTGGCGAGTTTCGGCATGCGGCCCGTCGACTACTACGAAGATGTTGGGTGGATGAGCAGTCGATCATGGGGGGCCCATGTCGTACGGCCCGACCCCGACGAAGTTCGCCGCCTCGGTGCTGCTGGTGTGGGCATCGCTCACTGCCCGAGTTCCAACATGATTCTCTCGTCGGGTATCGCGCCGGTCGTCGATCTTCGCCATGCCGGATGCCCGGTGGGAATCGGTTGCGACGGTTCGTCGTCGGCCGACAGCTCGTCGCTGTGGCAGGAGGCCCGACTGTCGTTGCTGGCCGGAAAGCTCAAGTCAGGGGCCGATGCCATCACGGCCCGGGACAGCCTCGAGATCGCCACCCGCGGTGGCGCGGGATGTCTGGGTCGCGAGGGCGAGATCGGTGAGTTGTCGGTGGGGGCAGTCGGCGATGTTGCGGTGTGGCGACTCGACGGCCCGATCTTTGCCGGCGTGCTCGATGATCTGATCGAGGGATGGCTTCGTTGCGGCCCGACCAGCGCCACCCACACGGTCGTGGCCGGTCGAGTGCTCGTGGAGGAAGGCCGGATCGTGTCGCCGAAGCTCGACGAGATGCTTCAGACCCACAAGCGGATTGCCCGCCGGTTTCAGCCCGCGTAGCCGGGCCAATTCGGATCAGCCGACGTCAGCTCAGGTCAGCTGAGCGCAGCCAGAACCCGACTCGGGGTGAGCGGGAACGAATCGAACCAGATGCCGGTGGCGTCATGTACGGCCGCGATCACCGCCGGTGCGTAGGTGATGTAGGGCATCTCGGCCATGCCGCGTGCGCCATAGGGCCCGAGGGGATCGGCCAGCTCGAGAATGACGCTCTCGACCACCTCGGGGATGTCGCCGATGCCCGGAATCAGATACGACGACAGTCGCGGGTTGGTGATGCGACCGTCGCTCAACTGAAGGTCTTCGCTGAGCACATAGCCGTTGGCTTGCACTACAGCTCCCTCGATCTGACCGCGAACGAGCGCCGGGTTGATGGCCTTGCCCACGTCGTGGGTGGAGACGACTCGATCGACCCGGATCTGGCCCGTCCCCGTGTCGATCGACACCTCCACCTCCGTGGCCATGTAGCCGTAGCTGAAGTTGGGTGCCCCGACGCCGGTCTCAGGGTCGAGCGACTCGGTGGGTGGAGGCACGTAGCGGAACGCGCCAACCGCCGGCCGCTGGCCATCGCGCCAGGCCTTGTCGGCTTCCTCAGCGGCCCCGAGAATCGAATTCCCGGCCATGAAGGTCAGACGTGAAGCCGAGGCCGAACCCGAATCGCCACTGGTGGCGGTGTCGGAGAAATGGCCGGTGACGGCTTCGAGCGGAAGGCCGAGAGCATCGGCGGCGATCTGACGAAACGCCAGATGGGCTCCTTGCCCCACGTCGGATCCGCCGTGGTAGAGGTCAGCACGATCGGGGGTGTCGCCGTCGCCGTGGAGATGGATGTCGGCCACGCAGCGCTCCGGAAAACCGAACGAGAACCCGACGTTCTTGTAGCCGGATGCGAACCCTCGACCGGTGACGATCGAGTCGGGTCGAGTCGGCAGTGAGGCGATCGGATTGAAGGGAGCGGCTGGCTGCTGCGGGGATGTCCAGCCACTTCGATCGGCACAAGCGTCGATCACCTCAGTGGTGGTAACCCCCATGGGCATGACGGTCTGGGTTATGCCGTAGTCGCCGTCGTGAAGGGCATTGCGCCGACGGATCTCGACTGGGTCGATCCCGAGTGCGGCAGCCAGCTTGTTGAGCTGGCATTCTGCCGCGAACGCTCCCTGCGGACCGCCGAATCCGCGGAACGCCCCGCCCGGAACCGTGGTCGTGTAGACGGCACTGCTGTCGATCTGCGCGTTGGGAATCCGGTAGGGACCCGAGACAGAGAGATGGGCGTTGCCGAGAACCTTGTTGGTCGTGTAGTTGTAGCTCCCGGCGTCGAGAACCACTTCGGCCTCGACCGCAGTGATGATGCCGTCAGACGTGGCCCCGAGCTTGGCGTGAATTCGTCCACGATGACGCTTGTGATGTCCGACGATTGATTCCTCGCGTGACCAACGACAGTGAATCGGCCGACGAATTCCTCGCTCCTCGAGATGTTTGGCGGCAAGTGCCAGCACGATTTGGAGTGACATGTCCTCCTTGCCGCCGAACGCTCCTCCGATCGCAAGGTAGATCACCCGAACCTCGTCGTCGGGGAGATCGAGGGCATGGGCGATCTGCTCACGGTCCTCGAATGTCCACTGTCCGCCGCACTCCACCGTGACGCGACCCTCGTCGTCGATGTAGGCAGTAGCAGCCTCGGGCTGAAGAAAGGCGTGCTCCTGATGGGGGACGGTGTAGGTGCCTTCGATGACCACATCGGCCTCGGCCCAGCCCTGATCCATGTCGCCCTTGCGAATCTGGAGGGGGTTGTAGGCGTTGGTATCGAGTCCGTTCTCCGGATGGATCAACGGTGCTCCGGGTGCCATCGCCTGGTCGATGTCGTCGACCCTGGGGAGGTCGTCCCAATCGACGTGTATCGCCGCGGCTCCGAGGCGGGCGGCCTCGGCGGTCTCGGCGACGACAAGGGCGATCTGGTCGGCCTCCCAGCGACTGACGTCGGAGGCCACGTCGGCCCGACCGGTGCTCTTGGGTCCGATGAACACGGGCTGGTCGAACAGGGTGAGTCCGTATTCGTTCACCGGCACATCGGCCGCGGTCAGGACGGCGACCACGTCGGTGACGGCCTCGGCCGCTGACGTGTCGAGTGAGATCATGCGGGCATGGGGCCGGTTGGTGAACACGACGACAGCGTGGAGGGCGTCGTCCGGAACGGCATCGGCGGGGTAGAGGGCCGCACCGATCACCTTGTCGGTGGCGTCCTGGCGGGGCGGTGTCGAACCGACGCTCATGATCCACCTTCCGAATCGGCGGCATTTCGAACCGCATCCATGATCGGGTAGTAGCCGGTGCAGCGACAGATGTTGCCCGACAGAGCCAGCTTGATCTGTTCGTCGTCGGGCCGATTTACCTCGTCGATGAGGGCCGTTCCCGACACGAGGAATCCGGGGATGCAGAAACCACACTGCACCGCGAAGTCATCGATGAACGCCTGCTGCAGGGGGTGGAGTTCGGAGTCATCGGCCAGACCCTCGACCGTGGTGACCTCTCCACCGGCGGCCTGCGCCGCCGGGACCAGGCAACTCATCACGGCCTGGCCGTCGAGCATGACCGTGCAGGCCCCGCATTCTCCCTCGGCGCAGCCCTCCTTCGTTCCGGTGAGCGGACCGGCTTCGGGCTCGCTGGCCGCCTGATCGCGTAGCCAATCGAGCAGGTTGCGTGAAGCCGCCCCGGCTGCGGTGATCGTCGTGCCGTTGACCGTGACACTGATCGGCGTGGATTCGTCGACCTGCGTCGGCGACGACCGGTCGGAGGACATCCACCCGGTGTCGGTGAGACACGGAGGCTCGGCCGGCCACATTTCGGCCTGCCGGTTGTCGCGCAGGGCGGCCAGGGTTCGGCTGGTGACAGTCTTGATGGTCTGCTTTCGATAATCGGCGGTGGCCCGCACATCGTCGATTGGATCGATCGCGTCGGACGCGGCCAGAGCCGCTGCGGCGATCGTGGAGTCGTCGAGTTGATTGCCGATCAGGGCCGCGGCCACCGTGGGCAACAGCACGACCCTCGGGGCCACGCTGCCCGCGGCAATGCGGGCGCCGGCGACGATTCCGTCGTCGTCGATAGAGATGACGATGGCCATGTGGATCACCGAGATCGCTTGGGCGCGACGCATACCGAGCTTCACCCACATGCCTCTGCAGTGCGCCGAGAGTCGGGGCACGTTGATGGCGGTGAGCAATTCCCCCGGCTCGATGACCGTTGTTCGGAATCCGGTGAAGAAGTCGTCGATGGCTACATCGCGAGTGACGACCGAACCATCCCCGTCAAGATGAGCCAGAGTGACGATGGCATCGAGGGCCATTAGTGCCGAGATCGTGTCGTTGGCGGGGCTGGCGGTGATGATGTTTCCGGCGACGGTGGCTCGGTTGCGCAGCTGCGGTGATGCGACCTCGAGGCAGGCCTGCGCCAGCGGGAGCGCTGATCCGCGAATATCGGCCGAACGCACGACCTGGTTGTGGGTGACGGTGGCACCGAGGGTGATGCAGTCGGATGTCGAACTGATGTCGCTGAGGCCGTCCACATTCGTGAGGTCGAGCAGTTCGACCGGCTCCCCTGGGCCACCCCGGTGCAGGTCGAGCAGCAAGTCAGTGCCGCCGGCGACCGGCAGCGCTCCGGACCGATCGGCCAGGATCGCCAGGGCATCGCCGAGGTTGGTGGGTCGATGAACGACACGAATGGCTCGACCGGTGCGCTGCACCGGGTGCAGTAGAGATTGGTCCATCGCGCCATTGTTACCGATCGGTGGCAGCGGTGGGTCGTACTCGTCGCGACCGGGTCGTGCCGACCGCCCGGGTCGGCCCGACAGCTAACCTCCACGGCGTGACTACCACCGGGGACGCAACGTCAGATGCCGAGTTGAGCGAACTCGAGTCAGACCTCGACTCCGTCGAAGAGGCGCTGGAGGCTCTCGATACCGATGATCTTCAGCGAGCCGAGGAACTCGCCGACGCTCTCGGATCCGAGACGAATCAAGCCGACACAGACCGACCTGTAGTAGTCGATGGGTCACCCAACGAAATCTGAAATGCGCCGTAGTTCGGCCGAACGTTGGGCTCATTTCCGGCGAACTGCGCGGATCGTCCGGCTGACGCTTCGCCGCTCCATGCACTGGTTGGTCGTGAAGACCCGTGGCGTGGCCGCCGACGATGCTCGCAAGGCCGAACTCGATGAAGGCTTCGCAATACGCACTGCGGAAGACGTTGCCCGGGAACTGGGGCAGATGAAGGGCGTGGTGATGAAGGGCGGTCAAATGCTGTCGTTCATCCTCGATGGCCTGCCTCCCGAGGCCCGGAGAACCCTTGAATCGCTCCAAGCCAACGTGGAACCGATGGCTCCGTCGCTGGCGGCTTCGGTCATCGAATCGGAGTTGGGCGCACCGCCCGAAGATGTGTTCCTTGACTGGGACCCGATTCCGGCGGCGGCCGCGTCGATCGGCCAAGTCCACAAGGCGGTGACCCGCGACGGCCGGGTCGTGGCCGTGAAGGTGCAGTACCCGGGTCTGGATACCACGATCGGATCCGACCTCGACAACGCCGAGATGATCTACCGGATGGTGTCGGCGATCGCTCTCAAGAGCCTCGACGTGAAGGGACTCGTCGACGAACTGAGAGAACGAATGGCCGACGAACTCGACTATCGGCTCGAGGCTTCGTGCCAGTCGGAGTTCGCGGAGCGCTACCGAGACCACCCTTTCGTGCGTGTGCCCGACGTGATCTCGGAGTACTCGGCGAGACGGGTGCTGACCAGCGAGTGGGTCGATGCCATGACCTGGGAGGAGTTCCTCGCATCGGCCGATGAAGCAGCCCGTCAGCGGGCGGCTGAGATCATCTTCCGATTCGTGCAGGGTGCGATCTATCGGGTGGGTGTCTTCAACGGTGACCCTCATCCCGGCAACTACCTGTTCGGACATGACGGGTCGGTGACGTTCATCGACTTCGGATTGGTGAAGCGTTGGCGACCGGGTGAATTCGAAGGGTTGATCCCGATAATCGATCCGCTGTTCGAGCGCGACGCCGAAGGGGTGGTCGCTCAGATGGAAGTGTCGGGCTTCCTGCAACCGGGACACGAACTCGACGCCGACAGCGTGCTCTCCTACGTCTCGGCGCCCTACACGTCCTACTTCTCGGACACCTTCACGTTCACCGAGGATCTCACCCAAGGAGTTATCCGAGGCCTGCTCGAGGTCGGCGGACCCAACGCCGAGGTGATGCACAAGCTCACCATGCCGCCGTCGTTCGTGATCCTCGATCGGGTGGTCTGGGGAATGAGCGCTTTGCTCGGCCGTCTGGGTGCCCGAAACCGATGGAGGGCGATTCTCGACGAGTACCGCTGCGATCAGCCGCCGGTCACACCGCTTGGGACGGCTGAGATGAACTGGCTGCGGGCTGCTGGTCGGACACCCGATCGGTGAGAGCCATCAGATAGCCGGTGGCTCGTTCGGCCAGAGGGTTGCGGGCGAGCAACAGGTCGAACGCGGGGGAGTGATCGGGCACCAATAGGTGGGCCAGTTCGTGGATGATCACGTGATCGAGTACCCACGGCGGCACGTCGACCAATCGGTCGGAGATACGGATGTCGCCGGTGCCGGTGGAGCACGACCCCCAGCGCTGACGCTGGTTGGTCGCCCAACGAATCGATGTCGGGTGCGGGAGGTCGTATTCGTCGGCCAGCCGGCGAGCTCGAGCTTCGATGTCGACCGAGTGTGAACGCCTCTGTTGTTCGATGCGCTTCACGATGCTGTCGACGTAGGTACGTTCGTCGTCGGCGGTCATCCAAGCGGGAATGCGGACTCGGATGACCCCGTCGACAATGCGCGCCGACACGGTCTTTTGTCGGCGATCGCTTCGGATCACCTCGACCGGGTAGCGAGTCGACATTGAGCGGGAGGAGACGTATTCGCTCACAGGCTGTCGGCTCCCGTGACGATTGCTCCCTCGGGAATCAGCGACATGCGTTCACCCAGAGACCAGTGGCTTCCGTCGTGGAGAAACCAGCGCCCGCTGAGGTTGTCGATGCGCACGAATTTCTCACCGAAGTGACTCTCGAGCGCATAGATGATTCCAGCGTGGGCAATGGCAATGACGTCGCTGGTGGGGGAGCCGTCGATCATCTCGGTGATCGCCTCGAGAGAGCTGAGCGCCCGATCGATGACATCGGAATCGGGCTCCCAGCCGGGTGGCCTACGACCGTTGGCGAGATAGCCCGGGAACTGCTCTTCGATCTGATCGCGGGTGAGTCCCTGGAACTCGCCGGCGTCGCGTTCTTCGAGGCCCGGGTGGACGAACACCGGGCCGACCCCGATCGACTCGGAGATCACGGTGGCGGTGACGAGGGCTCGTTCGAGAGGACTGGCAACCACGGCATCGACCGCTCCGACCGCTCCGGCCGCAGCCCGCGCCTGGGCCATCCCGACCTCTGACAGTGGCGGGTCGGCACGGCCCTGCCACCGGCCGACGGCGTTCCATTCGGACTGCCCGTGGCGGGCCACCAGTAAGCGGATCATGTCGAGGCGATCGTACAAGGGGCCACTGACACGCTTGGGGACCCCGCAGGCCTGGGATCTGTTCAGTGGGGGAGTCGCCGCTAGCGTGGTGCCATGGCAAAACTGCGATTGTTCGCATCGGCCCGAGAAGCAGCTGGTACCGCCCACGATGAGTTTCCCGGCGCCACTGTCGGCGAGATTCTCGATGCCGCGATCGGCTCCTATGGGCCGACCTTCGAAGGCCTTCTGGCGACCTGCAAAGTGTGGTGCAACGGCGATCCGGCGAAACGCGATCAAACCGTCGTCGACACCGACGAAATTGCCGTGCTCCCACCGGTTTCTGGTGGTTTCGACGTCTGCCGATAGGCTCCACGTCGGTCCCATGTGGGCCGATGGTCGTTCGAGAGGGTGCAATGATCCCGGAGATTTCCCGAATAGCAGACCCGGCCTATGTTGCCGGTCTCTCGCAGTTGTCCATTGATGACTTGCGTTCGAAGCGCACGGAATGCAGCGATATCGAGAACGCATTGTCCTACGTGCGGCGTCTCGCACAGGGTCGACTCGACCTCCTGGTTGCCGAGTCCAGTCAGCGTGGGCAGGGCCAGGGCGGCGATCTCGCCGGTCTGGTCGACAACCTTCCCGATCTGCTGAGCGAGGGTGTGCGCGGGCCGGGTTCGGGCCGAATCAGTCAAGAACTCGATCCGCCCGACGAGATCGTCGATCCGCTTGTCGCCGATCTCGATTCTGCCGTGGGGCCCCATGTCATGGCTGCGCTCGCCGAATTGGGCGACGACGAATTGTCGGCCGCGGTGATAGCGCTTCGTCGCTTCGAAGATCGTCTTTCGAAGTCGCGCAGCAGCGTCCACGACACGATTGACCTGCTCAACACCGATCTGGCTCGCCGTATCGCCGATGGCGATCAGGAGATCACAGCCTCGTGACCCGCGTAGCCGTTCTTTCGCTCCACACATCACCCTTGGTCCAACCGGGCTCGGGAGATGCCGGAGGAATGAACGTCTACGTCCGTGAGCTGGTGTCGTCTCTGGCGCAAGTGGGCGACGACTGCACTGTGTATGTGCGTCGTTGGGCCGACGGATTGCCCGAGTCGGTCGATGTGGAGCCCGGGTTCAAAGTGGTGCATGTGCCGGCCGGCCCGGTCGACTTGGCCAAGGAACAGCTCCCTCACATCGTCGACGAGTTCACCGACCGGGTGAGGGCTCATCTCGAAGCTGATCCGGTGGAGATTCTCCACGCCAACTACTGGCTTTCGGGCGTGACCGGACACCGACTCAAGCACGAACTCGATCTGCCCCTGATCTCCACGTTTCACACGCTCGCCCGGGTCAAGGCCGAGACCGGCGATCTCGAGCCCCAGAGCCGAATCGACGCGGAGAGCGATGTGGTGGCGTGCTCCGACATCATCACCGCCAACTCTGTGACCGAGCTCCACGAGCTCGTGACCCACTACAACGCCGACCCGGCCCGAATCGAAATCGTGCCGCCTGGAGTCGACCACGCGTTCTTCTCACCGGGGTCGCGTCACGGCGCCCGCGAGGCCTTGGGTCTGTCCGGTGGGCCGCTGTTGTTGTTCGTGGGCCGGATCCAGCCACTCAAGGGTGTCGACGTCGCGGTACGCACTCTCGGTTCTCTCGACATGCCCGACGCCAAGCTGATGATCGTCGGCGGGTCGAGTGGCATGGAGGGCGACCGTGAGGTCGAGCGCACCTGGGACCTCATCGATTCGTTGGGTCTCGACGGTCGGGTCACGATCGTCTCCCCCCAGCCTCATCACGTTCTGTCGACCTACTACCGTGCGGCCGACGTCTGTCTGGTGCCGTCGAGGTCGGAGTCGTTCGGTCTGGTGGCGCTCGAGGCGGCGGCATGTGGCGCTCCGGTGGTGGCCTCCGATGTCGGTGGCCTGCGGACTCTCGTCGATCACGAACGCACCGGCCTGAGGGTCAGCGGCCGAGATCCGGAGGACTACGCAGCGGCCACCCGCAGGATTCTCGACGACGAGATGTTCGCGGCGAGCCTCTCGGTCCGGGCTTCGGAGGCCGCGACTTCCTATACGTGGAGTTCGATGGCCAATCGGCTCAACCGGGTATACGAGACGGTTCGTCATCAGGCCCCGGTCGACTGTTTGGCCTGACCGCGGTCGACCCGGCCGGTAGCGTCGCTCTGCATGGACTCCAGACCGGCCTCACCTGAGCAACTTGATCGTGTTGATCAGTTGATCGAGGGTTGGCTCGAAGCGGAGAAGTCCGACAATCCCGTGATCGAAGCGGTGGAGCGCGACACAGGTGACACCCGGCGTTGGTACGTGAGGGTGAGGGGTGAGGACAAAGATGTCTGGACGCTCTGGCTCACGCTCGGGCAGCGAACCCTCGGCCACGAGACCTACGTGATGCCGGCCCCTGAGGAGAATCACGAGGCCTTCTACCTCCATCTCCTGAAACGAAACCAGAAGCTGAACGGAATGGCCTTCGAGATCGGAGTCGAGGAGGCCGTGTTCTTGCGCGGCTCTTTGCCGGTGGTGGCCGTCGACGAAACCGAACTCGATCGCATTCTCGGATCCACATGGGCCTACGTGGAGCAGTGTTTCCGCCCCGCCATGCGGATCGGATTCGCCTCCCGTTTCAAGTCCTGACCCCCACCCGCCCCCAACACCCGAAATCTGTGGTCGGAGGCCACAATCCTTGTGGCCTCCGACCACAGATTTCGAAGGAATTCGGATGGGGGGTGATGTTTCATGTTGTTTCATGTATTGTGACGCGAACCCGGTGGGAGGACTGGTCGCTTGGGGAAGTGTGAACCTCCTCCTTCCACTGGGACCATCCGGGCAATCAGCCGGGTCCCGCTTGTCGTGGTGGCTACTGTCGGGGCGTGACCAAACGACTGCAGATAATGGGTGGCGGCAAGATGGGTGAGGCGCTGATCGGTGGCCTCATCTCGAGTGGCTGGGCGGAAGCCGGGCAACTACACGTGATCGAACCGGCAACCGAGCGACGCGGCGAGCTCGAGCGAAGTATTCCGGGGCTGTCCACGGGCGACACTCCGCTGGCCGGTATCGACACTCTGATCGCGGTGAAGCCGAACATCGTGCCAGCGGTGCTGCCCGTGATCGCCGAGGCGGGAGCTCCGAGAGTTCTGTCGATTGCTGCCGGCGTCAAGATCACAACACTCGAAGCGGCACTGCCCGCCGGCACAGCCGTCGTGCGTTGCATGCCCAATACCCCGGCGCTGGTGGGAGCGGGAGCCGCGGCGGTGGCCGGAGGAACCGCGGCAACCTCGGCCGACATCGAGTGGGCCTCGGGGATACTCGGATCGGTGGGCCTGGTGGTCGAGGTCGACGAGCCCGACATCGATGCGGTGACCGGACTCTCGGGATCGGGACCGGCCTACGTCTTCCACCTGGCCGAGGCTCTAGTTGCCGCCGGTATCGAACAGGGCCTCTCCGCTGAGACGTCCGATGCTCTCACCCGTCAGACTCTCCTCGGTGCGGCGCGCCTGCTGTCGGAGTCGGGTGAGGACCCGGCGGTGCTGCGGGTGAACGTCACTTCGCCGGGCGGAACCACCGCGGCTGGACTTGCCGTGTTCGCCGAAGCCGGGTTCCCCGAGATTGTCTCGCGAGTGGTCGAGGCCGCAACCGAACGATCCCGCGAACTGGGTGCCGACTGAATCGGCGGCTCAGCGCTA
This sequence comes from Acidimicrobiales bacterium, assembly GCA_029263195.1. Lineage (GTDB taxonomy): Bacteria > Actinomycetota > Acidimicrobiia > Acidimicrobiales > Aldehydirespiratoraceae > SZUA-87. The sequence continues at coordinate 17,570 of JAJCXX010000094.1, read as the reverse complement.
GCGTCGATCCCCGTGACCGGCCGTTTCGACACAATCTCATTCCTGTCCGACTTCGGTCTCGCCGATGAGTTCGTCGGCGTGGTCCACTCCGTGGTTCGTTCGATCGCTCCACATGTGACGGTGGTCGACATCACCCATGGCATTGCTCCGCACGACACGCGGGCCGGCGGTCTGGCCCTCGCCCGAGCTGCCGGCTATCTCAATCCGGGCGTGGTTCTCGCCGTGGTCGACCCAGGCGTGGGAACCGAGCGCCGACCGGTCGCGATCGAAGTCGGCGACGGCGCGTCGGTGCTGGTCGGACCCGACAATGGCTTGCTTGCCCCGGCGGTCGGCATGGTCGGGGGTGCCACGAGAGCGGTCGAATTGGCCTCCGACGATCATCGCTTGCCATCCCTCGGCTCGACATTCGATGGGCGCGACCTCTTCGCTCCCGCCGCCGCGCACCTCTGCAACGGGGTGCCCATGTCCGAGCTAGGTCCCGAAATCGATCCGGCCACCCTCGTGCCCGGGGTGCTTCCGGTGAGCCGAGAAGAGGACGGTGGCCTGGTCGGAGAGGTGTTGTGGATCGACCGGTTCGGCAACTGTCAGATCAATATCGACCCGGCCGATGTCGAGCAGCTGGGTGCCGAGTTGCGGCTCACCATCGCAGGCGCACACCACACGGCTGTCGCGTGCGATGCCTACGACCGAATCGCCGCGGGTCGGGTCGGGTTGGTCATCGACTCGAGTGGCTTGCTGTCGATAGCGGTGGCCCGGGCGTCGGCCGCATCCGAACTCGGCCTGACCGAAGGATCCGAACTCAAGGTTTCGGTCCTCGACGACTCCGATTCGTCGGGCGCCGTCACCCCGATCACACTGAGCACGAAGGAGGACCGCCGATGAGGGCAGGTACCACGATCGCAATCACGGTTCTGCTGTTCATGATCCTCTTCGCCGGAGCGCTGCAGTTCTTCTTCCTGGCCCGCTAGCCGGATCCGTCCAGCGGTGGATGAAGCTGAATCAGGCGTTGCCGGCTATGCGGTCCCGGGTGAACTTGGAGGCTCCGCGCCAGACCAGGAACAGGGCGACCATCCACACGGCGGCTCCGGCCGCGAAGGCCACCGCCAGATCGACGAGAAGCAGTCCGGTGGCCTGGCCGACCGCCAAGAAGATCAGCGGCAGAATCACCGCTCCGCCGAGTTGGTTGGCCTCTTGGGTGGTGCGCGACCGCGCCGAGACCCGAACCATGATTCCCAGCCCGAGAGTGGCGACAGCCGGAGCCACCCAGAAGATCACCACCAGCCAGAGGCCGTTGGGCACGATCAGTCCGTCGACGATTCCCCATGAGACTGCATTGGCCACCACCGCGAAAGCCGTGAAGCCGATCCATGAGATGGCCACGGCCGGAAGGAAGCCGGTGAGGAACTTGGCGATGAACAAGTCGCGGTCGGCGATGGGAAGGTGCAGCAACGTCTCCATCGTGTGCCGCTCCTTCTCGCCGGCGAAGGCGTCGGCGGCCAACACCGCCGAGACCATAAGCGGCACGATCAGGAAAAGCGGTGCCAGCAGGTAGCCGAGTACGAGAGTGAGGAGTTGCTCGTCGGGGGGAAGACTCGCGATCGGCCCGGCAAGAGCGGCCGGAAGTGAATCGAGAAAGCTGATGGTGCTGGTGGGGCTCGACGCCCGCCGCGCCGCTATTCCAACCAGTAGCGGCAACACCACCAGCAAGAGGAACGGCACCAGCAGCATCGGAATGATGACTGCTTTCGATCGGCGAATGGCCCGCAGGTCCCGGGCGACGACGGCTCGAACAACTGGCCAGTCGATGCCGAACACCTGATGGTTCCGAGGCGTCTGGGCAAGAGTCATCGGGCGACCTGCTCGAACGATTCCATCGGTGAGTCTTCGAGAGCGAAGTAGACGTCTTCCATCGATGCTCGTCGCATCGACGCTCCGTAGACCGCATGGCCTGTGGAGGTGAGAGCGGTGAGTACTCGCGCCATGGTCGTGCGGTCGCGAACCGAGATCGTCAGTCCGGTTGCTCTTGCTTCCTGACGCATTACACCTTCGACCGAAGCGACGATGGCGATGGCTTCCGACGTAGCAGGGCCACCGAGGTCGATGTCGGCGGGAACGCCGTTCCAGAGTTCCGCCGCGAGATCGTCGGGTCGGCCGATGGCGCGGAGGCGTCCGTGGTCGAGCACTGCCATTCGATCGGCGATCCGGCCGGCTTCGCCGAGGAAGTGTGTGGCGAGAAGCACTGTCCTTCCGTGCTCTCGGGCGAGGGAGCCGATCAGATCGGTTACATCCCGGGTAGCCGCGGGATCGAGTCCTGAGGTGGGCTCGTCGAGAAATAGGATCTCCGGATCGTGCAACAGGGCGCGGGCCATGGCCAGACGTTTTCGTTGTCCGGTCGAGAAACCGGCGGTGCGGTACTCCGCCATGTCGTGCATCTCGAAACGGTCGAGCTGGAGATCAACACGACGTCGGGATTCCGCTTTCGAAAGACCACGCATTCGCGCCGTGAACTCGAGGTTCTCTCGGGCGGTGAGTCGTCCGTCGAGGCCAGCAGTCTCGGTGAGCACTCCAGTTCGGCGTCGCACCTCTATGCCGTCGGTGTTGGGGTCCATTCCAAACACGCGGGTCTCGCCGCGATCGGGAGCCAGGACGCCGTTCAAGAGACGAACCGTCGTGGTCTTGCCGGCCCCGTTGGGTCCCAGCAGCGCCAGTACCTCTCCGGCGTGAACGTCGAGATCGAGCGCGTCGACCGCCACACGGTCGTCGAAGGAGCGGCTCAGGTCGCGGGTCGTGATCACGACTTCGCCTTCGCGATCAACGGCGGGGCTCACCCCATCGAACGGAGTACCGGCGATCACGCTAGGGACCGACCAGATTCGCCAGATTCACCAATTCGATCACGCGCTCGGCGAGGATCACCGGCGGGGGAAGGGGGGCGAGAGTCGTGGTGGTCGAGGGTGGCGGCGGAGCGGTCGTGGGGGGAGAAGTCGTGACCGATGGGGGAGAAGTCGTGACCGACGGTGGAGCGGTCGCTGGCGGTGAGGTGGTCGCGGGTGGAGGAGCGGCGGTGGTGGTGGTCGGGGGTGCCCCCGGAAGCTGCAGGAAACGATGCGTGGTGTACATGGCGTTGTCCCGCCACACCACGCCGACGCCGATCTGAGTGAAGGCCGGATCGACGATGTTGGCGTAGTGGCCGGGGCTCGCCACGAAGGCATCGACCAACACCGGGACGTTGGCGCCCACCCCCACGTTCTCTCCAAGTTTGGCCCATGCCCCGGTGAACCCGGCGCTGATCGGATCGGCGTGGAAGATGTGGCCGGCGTCCGCCATCACCTGAGCGTGGCCGCGTGACAACGCCACCAACTCGGAGTTGATCGTGAGTGCAGGCAGTCCGACCCCGGCGCGCACCTGGTTGAGACCAGCCACGAACTGGGCCTCTTCGTCGGCGGTGGCCGCGGCTGGGGCGGTTGGTTGAGCCGCAAACGAGGTGAACAGGGCCACGACAATCAGCAGGCCGAACACACCAATCGAACGGTGACGGATGATTCTGGAAGGGTGGACGTCGGTGACTTTGGCGCGGAACATGGCTGTCTTCCAGTCGGCCGCTCGGTGTGTATCCTTGAGGCGGTTGGGGCAAGTTCCCGGATGCGTGCCATCATCACCTTGAAGACATACCGGTTGAATGGACACACGTGAATCTCGCAACCCTGCTCGACGATCACCCAGACGACCACACAGCTGTGGTTTCGGGCGGCGATCGAATCTCCTATAGCCGTCTGAGGCGTGAGATCGCGGCCACGCGAGGTGCGCTTACTTCGCTCGGCCTCGTGCAGGGCGATCGGGTGGCAATTCTCTGCGGTACCAACTCGCGTTTCGTGCGAGCGTGGTTGGCCGCGATCGGTTGCGGATTCGTGGCAGTGCCCCTCAACCCACAGAGTCCAGCGGCCGAGCTTCAGCGCGAGATCGAGGTGGTCGGGGCGCGTGCGGTCATCGTTGGTCCGGCTGGGGTCCACAACCTCTCCGATATCGATCGTTCGGCCGTGCCGTCCCTCGAATTCCTGCTCACTCCCACTCGTCAGAGCTTCGAAGGGAGCATCGATTTCGATGAGTTGGTGGCGGCCTCGGAGTCAACTCCGATCGTTGAGCGTTCCGACACTGATCTGGCTGCTCTGTTGTTCACGAGCGGCACCGCCGGCCATCCGAAGGCCGCGATGCTCACTCACGGAAACCTGTCGGCCAATCTTCGCCAGGTTCAGAGCGCTCCGGTCAGCTCGACCCGGCCCGACGATGTCACCGTGTGTGTCGTGCCCCTGTTCCACGTCCTCGGGCTCAACTCGATCCTCAACCTCGCCCTCTATGTGGGGGCAACCATCGTTCTCGTCGAGCGATTCGACCCGCTGTCGATGCTTGAGCTCGTGGCCGATGAGCGGGCGAGCATCCTCATCGGGCCTCCCACGATGTGGGCCGCCCTGAGCCAGGTGGAAGATGCGCCACCCGAGGCATTGGCGACCGTGCGATTGTCGGTGTCGGGCGCGGCCCCCATCCCCGACCGGGTGGTTCGCGACGCACACGAGAATCTGGGGATCGACATTGTCGAGGGATACGGCCTCACCGAGGCCAGCCCGAGTGTGACCTTGGCTGCCGGCACCGGGGCCCCGATCGGTTCGATCGGTCGCCCCATCCCAGGGGTCGAGATGCGGCTGATCGACCCAGCGGGCGGCGATGTCTACATCGGCGACCCGGGCGAGATCATCGTGAGAGGCGCCAACGTGTTCCCCGGCTATTGGCAGGACCCCGAGGCCACGGCGCGTGCTCTGGATTCGGATGGCTGGCTCCACACCGGCGACATGGCGGTGGTCGACGACGACGGCTTCCTGTTCATCGTCGATCGTGCCAAAGATCTCATCATCGTCTCCGGTTTCAACGTCTACCCGGCCGAAGTCGAGCGGGTGTTGGTGACCCATCCAGCGGTCGCCGAGGCGGCGGTCGTGGGTATTCCACATCCTCACACCGGTGAGGCCGTGAAGGCCTACGTGGTTCCTCGATCGGGCCGTTCGATCGAGGAGGACGACCTGGTCGACTGGTGCGCCACCGAACTCGCCCGCTACAAGTGTCCGTCGAAGATCGATGAGGTCGACGAGTTGCCTCGCGGTCTCGGTGGGAAGATTCTGCGCCGTCAGCTCGATTGATTTCGGGAGAGTCTGGCCTCCTCCGAGCATCGACGAATCTGTTTGTGAATCCTCTCACGAAGTCCCTACGGTGGGCGGATGAATAGTTACGGCCACATCCCCGAGGCGACGGTAGCTCGGCTTCCCAGCTACCTACGGACCCTGGTTGACCTGGCCGCGGTGGGCGTCTCCACCGTGTCGTCGGAGGAACTCGCCGAATTGTCGGGCGTCAACGCCCCGAAGCTCCGCAAGGACCTGAGCCACCTCGGCACCTACGGGACACGTGGGGTTGGCTACGACGTCGACTACCTCAGATTCGAGATCAACGGCGCGCTTGGTCTGGCCAACACCCGGCCGGTCGTGGTCTGCGGATTCGGAAATCTCGGTCGGGCCCTCGCCAACCACACCGGCTTCACCGAACGGGGCTTTCCGGTTCTGGCGGCCATAGACACAGATCCGGCGAAGATCGGTCACACGTTCGACGGTGTTCCGGTTCATTCCCCGAGTGAGATTCCCGAGGTGGTCAAACACCATTTGATTGCCATCGCGGTCATTTCGACACCGGTTGAGGCATCTCAGGGAGCGGTCGATCGCCTGGTGGCCACTGGTATTCGTTCGATTCTGAACTTTTCTCCGATCAATCTCACTGTTCCGGCCGATGTGGAACTGCGATCGGTTGATCTTTCTACCCAGCTCCAGATTCTCGGTTTTCACCTACAGAAGGCAGTGATAGACGAATCCTGAGTTCCCTCAGCGTGGCTGGCTGTATAGCCTGCCTGAGGAATTCGCGTGAGAAGACGCCTGTGGGACCAACGGCTCTACTGGCAAACTTGGTCTCACACCACAATCTCAGTTGAACCCCGCACAGTGCGGGACCCGCAAGTCCGAGGAACGTTCCGTGTCGATAGTCGCGATTGGTTGCAACCACAGGTCGACGCCATTGTCGATCCTTGAGCAGCTCACCGTGCCGGCAGAAAAGATGCCCAAGGCGCTGTCCGAGCTCCGTTCGGCCCACAACCTCTCAGAGGTGGTGATCCTGTCCACTTGCAATCGGATCGAGATCTACGCCCTGGCGGAGCGCTACCACGGCGGCTACCAGGAGATCCGCGAATTCCTCGCGCTCCACTCCGGCTTACCGCCCGAGGTGGTTGCCGACCACATCTATGCCCACCACGATGAAGAGGCCGTCCGACATTTGTTCTCGGTTGCCGCCGGTCTCGATTCGGCGGTGCTCGGTGAGCATGAGGTTCTCGGTCAGGTCAAGACCTCGTGGGAGATCGCTCGCGATGAAGGAGCGGTCGGTTCGCTGCTGGGACCCCTGTTTCGCCACGCCCTCGAGACTGGCAAGCGGGCCCGCACCGAGACGGCGATCGCACGCGGCATCGCATCGGTGTCGCAGGCCGCGGTGGCGATAGCGGGAGATCACATCGAAGGTCTCGCCGGCAACAGCGTGCTCGTGATCGGTGCCGGTGAAATGGGCGAAGGCACCGTCAAGAATCTGGCCAAGGGCGGTGCCTCCGAAATACTCGTGGCCAACCGAACCTGGGAAAGAGCCGAGAAGTTGGCCGATGCCTGTCACGGGCGGGCTGTTCCTCTCGACGAACTCGCCGATGCCCTCGTGAAGGTCGACATCTTGGTCACCACCACCGGCGCTCAGGATCTCATTCTGGAAGCCAGCGACATCGAGCCTCTGCTCGATCGCCGGACCGGTCGACCGTTGGTGATCGTCGATGTCGCGGTGCCTCGTGATGTCGATCCGGATATTCGCAACATGCCGGGAGTGACCCTTTTCGACATGGCCGACATCGGTGCTTTCGTCGACGAACAGTGCATAGGACGCACCCGGGCCGTCGGCAATGTCAACGCCATCGTCGATCACGAAGTCGATCGTTACCGGTCGATCACCTCGGCCCGCGAAGTTGCTCCATTGGTCAGCGACCTGCGCCGCAAGGCCGAAGATGTGCGTCAGCAGGAACTGCAGCGCTATTCGGCCAAGCTCGCCGATCTCGATCCCAAGCAACGTGAAGCTGTGGAGTCGATCACCAAGGGTGTGGTCAACAAGTTGCTCCATGAGCCCACCGTGAAGCTCAAGGATTCGGCGGGCCACGCCAGGGGCGAGCGTCTCGCCGACTCCCTGCGCGATCTGTTCGACCTCTGAAATCTGCCGTGCGTTTGCGAGCAGCAACGAGGGGTAGTGCCCTCGCTCTTTGGCAAACCCATCATGTTGCGTCGCTGCTGAGCGGAGTCGACGACTCGGTCGAGATCGAAGACGTGGTGGTCTCCACGGTCGGCGACCGGCGAACCGATGTTCCGATCCATGAAATGGGCGGGAAGGGTGTGTTCGTGAAGGAGGTGCAGGCGGCCGTGCTCGACGGTCGCGCCGACCTTGCAGTTCACTCCGGCAAGGACCTCCCGGCGCTATCGCCCGACGGCTTGGTGTTGATTGCGGTGCCCGAGCGCGCCGACGCGCGCGACGCGCTGATCGGCTGTCGGCTCGAGGATCTGCCGGTGGGTGCTCGGATCGGCACCGGATCGGTCAGGCGCCGCGCTCAGTTGAGCTGGCATCGTCCCGACCTTGTCTTCTCGGAGCTTCGCGGCAACATCTCCACCCGACTCTCGAAGGCATCCGACTTTGACGCCATTGTCATGGCGGCAGCGGCGATCGACCGACTCGGCGAGACCCCGGACGTGGTCGATCGGGTCGACCCGTCAATACTCGTGCCGCAGGTGTCACAAGGAGCCCTGGCGATCGAATGCCGGGCCGACGACCCACGAATCTGCGATCTGCTCACCTCGATCGAACATGCACCGAGCCGACGAGCCGTCGACGCGGAGCGGGCCTTTCTGGCCGAGCTCGGCGGCGACTGCGATCTTCCGGCCGGCGCTCACGCCGTGTTGTCCGGCGACTCGATCGAGATCGCCGGAATGCTCGCGACTCTCGATGGCAGGGTTCTGATCACTGAACGTCGTTCCGGTACGGACCCCGATGAGCTCGGTCGTGGAGTCGCCCGCTACTTGCTCGACGAGTGCGGCGGGTCCGACCTGCTGGCCGATCTGCGATGACGCCTGGGCCTCTCTCGGGCCGTCGTGTCGTGGTCACCCGTCCGCGTTCTCAGTCGGGGTCACTGGTCGAGTTGCTCGAGGAGGCCGGCGCCGAAGCGGTGCTGGTGCCGGTGATCTCCATCGAGGATCCCGCCGACGGTGGCTCGGCGCTGCGCCGCGGTCTGGCGGGGCTCGTCTCGGGAGACTGGCTGGTGGTCACCAGTCCCAACGGTGCCGCAAGAGTGGGGGCGGCCACCGCGGCCCGACCTCTGGCCGACGGTGTGAATGTCGCGGCCATCGGGCCAGCGACGAGCCGCGAGGCGGAACTGCTCGGACTGCAGATCGATCTTGTTCCCCGACGAGCGATAGCCGAGGGACTCCTGGAGGTGTTCCCCGATCCGCCGGCGACCGGCAGCCGGGTGATGTTGGCGCGCGCCGAAACAGCTCGAGATGTCCTGCCCACAGTTCTCACCGATCGTGGATGGGAGGTCGACGATGTCGCGGCCTACCGCACCGTCTCCGTCGAGGTCGACGACGCCGCCGGAGTTGCTTGCCGACAATCCGATGTGGTGATCTTCAGCTCGTCGTCCACGGTCACGAGCCTGATCGAGGCGATCGGGATCGAGGGCTTGCCACCTCTGGTGGTCTCGATCGGTCCGGCCACATCGGCTACCGCGCGGGATCTCGGAGTTGATGTGGCGATCGAAGCAACGGTGCACACGGCATCGGGAGCAGTGGCAGCGCTCATCGACCACCTGTCGGTTCGATGACTCCCGCCGCTCTGATCTTCGACTTCGACGGCACCATGGTCGACAGCGAATGGCCGATCTTCGAGATGGTGAGCAAGGTGTATCGGGCCCACGATGTTGTGCTCGACATGGCCGACTGGGTCGACAAGCTCGGCCGGTCCGACCACCGACCATGGATCGACGAACTCACCGATCTGCTGGGTCGAGTACCTGACCCGGCGGTGATCGAGCGGTTCGAAGACGAGAGCCGGTCGCGTCGGCTGGAGATGCCGTTGATGACCGGTGTGGTCGAGTTGATGGACGCGGCAGAGCAATCCGAGGTGCCGATGGCGGTGGCCAGCAGTTCGTCATCGAGCTGGGTTGACTCCCATCTCGACCGTCTCGTGCTGGCACACCGGTTCGTTGCAGTGCGCACACGCGACCATGTTGATCGGACCAAGCCCGACCCCGACCTGTTCCTGGCCGCCGCCGCGGCGCTCGATGTCGACCCCGTCCGGTCGCTGGTGGTGGAGGACTCTCGCCATGGCTGTCGTGCCGCCAAACTGGCGGGCATGACATGCGTTGTCGTTCCCAACCGGATCACTCGCACCGACCTGCCCGCCGATGCCGACCTCATCATCGACTCTCTGGCCGACTTTCCCTATGCCCGATTCGGATTGGGCGCCGAGACCGGCTGATCTCCCCGCCGAGTCGGCTGGTCGGAGGATTCGTGCTGTGACACAATTTGGCCATGCTCATGGCGGTGGCGGTGTTCTTGGTGCTGGTGATGGTGGTGCTCATGCTGGTTCGCGGCGGAGGCACCTCGCAGAGCGGCTTGCAGGTGGTGAGAGTTCCGGCGGACGACTTCGTCGTGGGTGACTTGCCCATGGTGTGTGTGAGAACCGGTCTGCCCGCCGACGGCCTGGTCGACTTCGAGAGCACGGAGAGCAAGTTTCAGGGGTGGTGGGTTTTCCTGCTCCTGCTCGGACCGCTGGGCCCGATCGCGATCGCGATCATCTATGTGATGAGCGACACTCCTCGCCGGGTCGGCGGGTCCTTACCGATTACCGAGTCGGCGCTCAGTGCTTACAACCGGCGCTCCAGGATCTTGGCGAGATCGTGGTTGGTTCCATTCATGGGGCTGGTGATCGGTGCCTTGCTGCTGCCGGTCTCACAGAGGACCTGGATCGATACCACGGCCATGGGGATCATGGCCGCGGGCTTGATCGGTGGATTCGTCATGGTCGCCGCCGCTGGTTGGTCACGCGGTCGCAACGATGTGGGTGTGGCGCTCGACGGAACCGGTCGTTGGGTCGAACTACGAAATGTCCATCCCGACTTCGCGGCAGCGGCCGGCCGCCAAGCAAGAGACGACCATCGCCGCCGGTCACGCCAACACAGTCTCTGATTGTCGCACGACCCCGGCCCGCGAATCGGCTGTGCCGCTGTTCGACATGTAGCTTCGGCTCATGGTGGGAGTACTCCTGATTCTGCCGACTCTGGTTCTGGTGGGCGTCCTTGTGGCCGGACTGCTGGAGACCCGCCGAATGGGTCGATCGGCAGCGCGCCTGCCTCTCAAGGATTTCAGGGCGGGGGATCTTCCGATGGTCTGCGCTGTATCGGGCGAACCAGCCGATGTGATGGTCCACATCGAGAACGACGACAGCTGGTTCCATCGATGGTGGTTTCTCATGTTCTTGTTGGGTCCGGTGGGTGTCATCTCGATCGTCATCCTGGCGTTGATGAGCCGTAGGTCGATACGAATCAGCGGGTTGCTGCCCCTCACACATGCCATGGTTCACGCCAGAGCCCGGGCGGTCTCGGTGGCGAAGCGGGCCTGGATCGTGCCGGTGGCCGGATTTGCTTCCGCGGTGATCCTCCTGCTCCTGAGTCAGCCGATCGGAGCCAATTGGCTCGACGTGGTTGCGGTCGGAGCAATCGGGGTGGCCCTGGTTGGCGGGTTCGTTGTGGCTGGAGCCTCCGAGTGGGTCGTTCACATTCGTGGGATCGAACTGAGGCTCGACGAGTCCGGTGAATGGGTGGAACTCAAGCATGTTCATCCCAACTTCGTCGCCGCGGCTGCCCGGCAGGCGGAGCGGCGCCTCGGGACGGAATCTGTCGACGGTGATCGCTAGTCTCGCGATGTGACTTTCCCCCAACGACGTCTGCGTCGTCTCCGCCGTACCTCTGCCGTCAGGCGAATGGTCGCGGAGAATCGACTCCACCCCGATGACCTGATCGCCCCGCTGTTCGTACGTGAGGGCATAACCGAACCGCGGCCGATCCTGTCGTTGCCGGGCCAGTTTCAGCATTCTCGCGAGTCGCTGCGAACCGAGGTGGCCGAACTGAAGGCCCTCGGCATTCCGGCCGTGATCCTGTTCGGAATTCCCGAGCACAAGGATGATGAGGGCTCGGAGGCCTGGAACCCCGACGGCATCGTTCAGGTGGCTCTGAAGGATCTCCGCGACGATCACGGAGACGATCTGGCACTGATCGCTGACCTTTGTGTCGATGAGTACACCAGCCACGGTCACTGTGGTGTGCTCAATGCGAGAGGCGAGCCCGACAACGACGCCACCCTCGAGATCTACGAGCAGATAGCGGTGGCCCAGGCCGAGGCCGGCGCCGACATAGTGGCCCCTTCGGGGATGATGGACGGCCAGGTGTTCGCGATACGGGAGGCCCTCGACGATCAGGGGTTCGACCAGACCGCCATCCTTGCTTACGCCGCCAAGTACGCGACCGCTCTCTACGGTCCGTTCCGCGAAGCAGTCGATGTCACGATCGCCGGTGGCGGTAACCGGAGGGGCTATCAGCAGGATGTGGCCAACGCCCGCGAGGCCATGGAAGAGATCCGCGAAGACATCTCCGAGGGGGCCGACATGGTGATGGTCAAGCCGGCCATGCCCTACCTCGATGTCATCGCCCGAGCCCGGGCCGAGATCGATATTCCACTCGCCGCCTACCACGTGAGCGGTGAGTACGCGATGGTCCATGCTGCCGCCGAACGGGGATGGCTCGACCTCGAGGCCGTCGCCAACGAACACATCCTCGCGGTGAAGCGAGCCGGCGCCGACGTGATCCTCACCTACTTCGCGCGGATGCTCGCCGAGGGTCTGCAGTGAACGACACGACCGACAACCCCAGGACCGACGACCCCAGAACCAACCGGGCCCTCTTCGAGCAGGCCAGAAAGCTCATTCCAGGTGGGGTCAACTCGCCGGTGAGGGCGTTTGGTTCGGTCGGCGGGACGCCCTACTTCGTGGAGCGGGCCGAGGGCCCCCATGTCCACGATGTCGAGGGCAGGCGCTACATCGACTATGTGCAGAGTTACGGCCCGTCGATTCTCGGCCATGCCCATCCGGCGATCGTCGATGCGGTCGTGGCGGCGGCGGCGCGCGGCACCAGCTACGGCGCGCCCACCGAGAACGAGGTCCTCATCGCGGCCGAGATGGTCGGGCGGGTACCGGGGCTCGAAATGGTCCGTTTGGTTTCGAGCGGCACCGAAGCCGTCATGTCGGCCATCCGTCTTGCTCGCGGAACCACAGGCCGCGACAAGATCGTGAAGTTCGCCGGCAACTATCACGGCCACAGCGATTCGTTGCTCGTGGCCGGCGGTTCGGGAATTGCCCAGCAGGGCCTGATTGGCTCGGAGGGTGTCACCCCGGGAGCGGTGGCCGACACGATCGTCGCCCCCTACAACGAGGTCCCGGAGCTCGATGAGTCCATCGCGGTTGTGGTCGTCGAACCGATTGCGGCCAACATGGGGCTCGTCGCCCCGGTAGCCGGATTCCTGGAGGGGCTACGTACCGAATGCGACCGGGTTGGCGCCCTGTTGATCTTCGATGAGGTCATCACCGGGTTTCGTCTCTGTCGAGGTGGAGCAGCCGAGTGGTACGGAGTCGCCCCCGATATCTGGTGCTTCGGCAAGGTGATCGGAGGCGGGCTACCAATGGGGGCTTTCGGCGCCTCGGTGGAGATCATGTCCAACTTGGCCCCGCTCGGTGGCGTCTATCAGGCTGGCACCCTGTCGGGAAACCCTCTGGCCACCGCGGCCGGTCTTGCTGCGATGTCGCGTCTCGACACCGCCGCATACCAACAACTCACCGCTATCGCCACGTCGTTGCAGGAGGGCATGTCGGGAGCATTCGCCGACGCCGGGGTCGCCGCGGTGATGCCCAGAGTCGGTCCGCTGGTCGGATTGTTCTTCACCGACACCGCACCGACCGAGTTCGATGGCGCCAAGGCTGCGGCCGACAACGGCGTCTACCGAAGGTTCTTCCACGGGATGCTCGACCGAGGTGTGGCCTTTGCCCCGGGGGCCTACGAGGCGATCTTCGTGTCGCTGGCCCACGGCCCGACCCAGATCGAGGAAACAGTGTCGGCGTGTCGCGAAGTCGCGGCTGAGCTGACCGTCGGCTAGGCGGACCCCAGTCGGCCCGAGATTGATTCAGGAACGGCCGCGCATGGCGCGGTAGCGCGATATCAGCGCGTTGGTCGACTCATCGTGGTTGCCCAACGGGGCGGCTTCGGGAGCAAGCTCCGGAATGATCGCAGTCGCCAGGACCTTGCCGAGTTCCACGCCCCATTGGTCGAAGGAGTTGACTCCCCAAACGACACCTTGGGTCAGCACCTGATGTTCGTAGAGCGCTATCAGCTGGCCGAGCACCGATGGAGTGAGCCGTGGCGCCATGATCGTCGTGGACGGCCGGTTTCCGGGGAAGGTGCGGTGGGCCACGAGCTGGGGGTCGGATTCGTCGACAGCCACCTCCTCGGCTGTTCGTCCGAACGCCAGTGCCTCGGATTGGGCGAAACAATTCGCCACCAGCAGATCGTGGTGAGCCGAAATGCCGGGGAACTCAGAGTCGGTTGTGTCGGGCCAGCCGAAGACGATGAAGTCGGTGGGTACGACCGTGGTTCCCTGATGAAGGAGTTGATGGAACGAGTGCTGGCCGTTGGTGCCGGGTTCTCCCCAAATGATGGGCCCGGTCTCGTAGTCGACAGGCGTGCCGTCGAGGCGAACCTGCTTTCCGTTGGACTCCATGTCGAGTTGCTGGAGATAGGCGGGGAAGCGGTGCAGGTGACGGTTGTAGGGGAGCACGGCACGGGTCGGAAGGTCGCAAAACGTGCGGTACCAGACCTCGATCAAACCGAGGATCACCGGAGCGTTGGTCTCCAGAGGCTGCGACACGAGGTGTTCGTCGACAATCCTGAAACCTCCGAGGAATTCGCTGAAGGCATCGGGCCCGATGGCCAACATGAGCGTCAGTCCGATCGCCGAGTCGACGGAGTAGCGGCCGCCGACCCAGTCCCAGAATCCGAACATGTTGGTGGTGTCGATCCCGAATGCCGCGACTTGCTCGGCATTGGTGGACACGGCCACGAAGTGCTTCGCTACGGCATCCTCTCCGAGTTGACCGACGATCCATGCCCGGGCCGATCGGGCGTTGGTGAGGGTCTCCAGGGTCGTGAATGTCTTGGACGAGATCACGAACAGCGTGGTGGCCGGTTCGAGATCGCCGACCGCGGCCGCGAGATCGCTGCCGTCGACGTTGGATACGAATCGGCATCTGACCCGGTCGTGCCGGAATCCGGCGAGGGCCTCGTAGGCCATCACCGGTCCGAGGTCGGAACCGCCGATGCCAATGTTGACCACGGTGTGGATCGGCCGACCGGTCTGTCCGGTCCAGTCGCCGTCGCGTACGCGGTCGGCGAACGCCTCCATGCGTCTGAGTTCGGCATGCACGTCGGGGACCACGTCGTGGCCGTCGACCTCGATCACCGTTCCAGCTGGCGCACGGAGCGCCGTATGGAGCACTGGCCGCGACTCGGTCGTGTTGATTCGCTGGCCCGTGACCATTTGGGTGGTGCGTTCGCGGAGCCCCGCCCGATGACCGAGAGCAAACAACTGAGACATCGTGTCGGGATCGACGCGGTGCTTCGACCAGTCGATGACGAGATCGCCGACTGTGGTGGTCATCGCGGTGGCCCGACCGGGGTTGTCGGTGAACAGCCGTCGCAGGGCGAGGTCGTCGAACCGCCCGCTGCTCTCATTGAGGGCCAGCCACTCCGGGCTGCCAGAGATCTCTGCTGATTCGTCGCTCATGGGCACATTCTCGCGCCGTCGGACCGCTACTTGGTGCGGGGGCCAATGAGCCCGACGACCCATGATCGACTCGACCGACCCTTCTAATCTGGGGTTCGAGACGATATGCGAAACTTCGGACCCCAAAGCAGACCTCTTCAGGCGGCGTTTGTTGCTGCGTGTGCAATATTGGGATCTGTCGCGGTCCTGATTGCCGTGCCGGCCGCATCGTCGGTGAACAGTCCCGACATCGGCGAAGCCAGGGTGTCGTTCGGAGGGCACTCAGCGCGGATCGTTGAACAGGTTTCCTACCGCGATGGCATCGAGCGAATAGCCGATCTTGCACTGGTCGACGGTCATCCCATCGGAGCAATCGACAATCCCGATGTCGAAGCAGCGTGGGCCATCGTCGATTCGGTGTGGCCGAACTCGATCCGACCGAACCTGGTACAGCTCTCGATCGTGTCGGAACGACCACGCGGGCTGGTCGGTGTGGTTCACCTCGGCGTCAACGGAGGTTGGATCCTGAGTCTTGACCGAGCCGATCTGGGCGATGAGGTTCTCGTGAAGGAAACGATCGTTCATGAGATCGCCCATGTCGCGACGTTGGGTCCCGACTCGTTCGCGTTCGGCAACGACGTGCCGTGCGGTGGTGTGTCGATTGAGATTGGCTGTGCCGCCGCCGATTCGGTGATGGCTCGATTCGCCGAGAGATTCTGGCCCGACGCCGTTGCGACAGGCCTGTCGTCGGACTACGTCGACGAATACGCGGCGAGTGGCCCTCACGAAGATCTGGCGGAGACCTTTGTGGCGTGGGTGTCGGGATGGCCCATCGGGTCGTCTGAAGTCGAGGCGAAGTTCGAATTGTTGTCGACCGACCCGCTTCTGGCATCGCTGGCCGCGACGCTGGAGTTGCAACTCGGCTGAGCAGCGGTCAGGCGCCGCCAGCGGCGGAGCGAGCGTCTTCTAGTAGTTCGTGGATCTGCTCTGGGGATTGGTTGGCCCAGACGAAGCCGCTCTCATCGGCGGCGCGAACGAACTCCTCGAGCACGAGCTCCTCGGACTCGGCAGCGGATTCATCGAGCAGGCCATGAGCCACTCGTTCGTAGTGAACGACGGCTACGAGCTGCTCGACCGACAGGCTGGCTCCGAAGCCACCCATGTTGCCGAAGGAACCGGTGCCGCGCTGTCCGCCGGGACGAGACGGGTCGCCGTATGCGGTGCCGACTGTCTGGCGGGTGCCGGCGGTGCCACTCACGACCCAGGAGATCTGGCTGGCCAGCCCGTCGAAGGGATCCGATATCCCGTCGTCGATCTGGGTCTGCAGATCCGGGAACGTGAGGAGTACTTCGCCTCCTTGAAGCGCTCGACCGCTTCCGCCCTGGCCGTTGGCTCCGTGGCAACCTGCACATCCTTGGGTGTTGTAGACGCCATCGCCAACGAACTCGAGGCCCACGGCCTCGGCGGGCGGGCGTTCGAGATAGCCGACGTAGTAGATCGCCCAGATCGGCAGGAACAACAAGACCGGCATGATCCAAACCGGGAGAACCTTGCGTTTGTGGGCCGCCTCGACATAGGGGGCAATCGGTTCGGGCTTCTCGGGCTCAGCTGGAACAGCAGCCGCGGGAGTCGTTGCCGGAGCGGCAGATGCCGCCGCTGGCGATTTCGGTGGATCGCCGCCTGACGCGTCGTCGGACGAGCCGCCGCCATCGCGATCGGCTCGAGCCTTCTTGGCGCGTGCGAGGAGGTGTGCTGGGATTTCAGTCACCGCTGTCTCCGGTGGAACGTCGGGGTCGGGGCGATACAGACGTATCTGACTTCGGCAGGATAGAGGGAGTGTTGCACGTCGGCGCAATCTCAGAGTGAATCGATCAAAACTGTCCACTCAGAGTGTGCCGAAAGCGCTGCATCGTGGTAGACCCTCAACTCAATCCGAGGGCACACCGCCCCCGGGTCTACACTTGTGCGTGGATTCACTAAGTCCGTTGGACTAATTGCGATCCACAAGGAGCATCGCACGTGGTCGCCTTCGTCCTCTCAACACTCATAGCCCTCGCTGTGTGCGCAGGCATCGTCTTGTATTCGAAGAGACGCGCCCCCGATGCCGTACTTACGTGGGGCGAGGCGATGCTCGGTGCCTTCGTCGTGTTCTTCTTGATGTTCTGGTCCTACGGAGTGGTTCCTCACCAGTGGCTGCAGTGGGCCGACAACGAACTCCAGTGGCGCTCCGACAAGATCATGTTCGGGTGGGGCGACATCCTCAAGCCGCAAGCCAATGGGGGTTGGCTGCCGCTCACGATCACCTATGAGGCGATCCGCGACCTGGTGGCCGTACTGATCTACGTCGTCGGACTCGGCATCAACATGTGGATGTGGACGGTATGGCAGAGCCGCGGCAAGGCCGTCTCGGAGAAGCCGCCTGCTCGTTCACACTTCGGACGTCCCCTCGTCAAGGAGGGCGTCGAGGCGTGACAAAGACCGATGCCAACCCGGCGATGCCGGTGTTTCGCGACGACTATGTGCTGCAAGAAGTCGATGCTGCCTGGCTCT
>JAJCXX010000093.1 GCA_029263195.1 Acidimicrobiales bacterium | reverse complement strand
CGAGTGCCGTCAGGTGATCTCGCAACGCTGCCCACCAGTTGGACCGGCGTGCTGTGCGACGGAACAGCGGTGTCCGCCAACTGGACCAACAACCCCGACGGGTCCATCTCCGATGTGGTGGTCACTCCCGAATCGGCCAGGGTCGAGTTGAGCGACCACGAATTCAAAGTTCGGTTCGAAGACGACGCCAAGTTGAAGGTCTCGCTCAAGCTGAAGGACGACGGAACGGTCGAGATGAAGGTCGATCCCAAGATCAAGTGCGAGGATGGTCCGGACCCGACCGTCAACACTCCGGTAGATGAGAAGCCTCACAAGGACAAGAAGCCTCACGACGACGACTGAGATGATCACAACCAGGAGCCGCCGTGGCTTGCCGCGGCGGCTTACGCCTGTGCTCACCATTCTTCTGGTTGCCGCCAGTTGTGGCGACTCGTCAGACCCGCCCGTGGCTGCTGATGCCGCGCCCACCACCGTCGCGGCGGCTGTGACCACGACTGAGGCCACGACGACCACCAGCAGAATTCCGGCGGCCCCGTCGTTGGAGGCCGACCTCGCGGCTATTCCCTCGGCCTACAGCTTCACGTCGGTCACATTGGTCGACGACGATGAGGTTCTGCGCATCGAAGGTCGTCGGATAGACGGCGACACCGAGCTGGATGTGTCGTCCAATGGGGCGCTCCTCCACTACGTGGTGGCAGCCGACGGATCGACATGGGTTCGAACCGACGGGGAGGAGACGTGGGCGGTCGACGACGCGCTCACGATCGACGATCCGCTCGAGCCGCTGCGCCATCCCACCGAGGTTCGGTGGGAGTCGAGCGATGCCAACACCAGGATCTACCGCGCCGACTACGAGGCCTGGTTGTTCGCGCTACCTGAGGGTCCGCCGATCACGTTGTTCATTTCGGCGCGCTCCGATCAGATTCTTTACCGATACAAGTCAGGGTCCACCACCGTCGACCTGACGCTGGTTTCAGCACCCGACTTGGCGGCTATCGAGATTCCCACCGAGGTTCCTGCCGGTTGATACGGGAGATCTTCGGATCGAACGCGACAACTCTTGGCGAATCCCGACCATCTTGGTTGGGTTTCAATTCGGATCCGCTAAAGTCGACCGACCCAGTCGGGAATTCACTCGATGTCGACAAGACCGGAAGGTCCACCATGTCCACCACCGCTACCAAGCTCAACGATGTCAACATCGAATCCGTCGCCGGGCTTGCCGCCAAGATCACCGAAGTTCCCGATGTCGCCGACACCACTTGGAACGCTCGAGTGGCTTGGAAGGGCGGATTCCGCTCCGAGGCCACCATCAGGGAGTTCGCCCCGTTGGCTTCCGACGAACCCGAAGCTCTGGGCGGAACCGACACCGGGCCAAACCCCGTCGAGCAACTCCTCGGAGCCCTGGGGAACTGCTTGGCCGTGGGATACGCCGCCAACGCAACCGCTGCCGGTATCGAACTACGCGATCTTCATATCGATCTCGATGGCGACCTCGACCTTCACACCTTCCTCGGACTTCGCGATGGCAACGCCGGCTACGACACCATCCGGGTGCAGGTACACATCGACAGCGATGCCACCGCCGAGCAGCTGGCCGACCTACACCAGAAGGTGATCAGCACATCTCCGGTCGGTCACACATTGGGCCGTACGGTGCCGGTAGCTATTGACCTCGTGTAGGTTCGGCTCCGTATGGAGCTACCGGAGTGAACACCGACACTGTGGAGATCGCCCATGGCGCCGCTGATCGACTCGTCGATTCTTACTCCGAGGTGTTCGGCACCGACCTCGTTCCCTACCGAGGGCACGTACACCGCGTGATCGGTCTGGTGGGCCTGCAGACCGAGATTCCCCAGGAGCTCGCTGAGCCATTGGGCGTCGCGGCGTTCTGTCACGACGCCGCCATTTGGTTCGAAGGCACGTGGGACTACTTGGCCAAGTCCATCGAACTGGCGCTGTCGCAACTCGGACCGGACCACGAGCAACACGCCGACGTGGTCACCGCGATGATCGACGAGCACCACCGAATCAGGAAAGCCCGTCACGACCATGAGTTGGTCGAGGCGTTCCGAAAGGCCGATCGCTACGACATCTTCTGGGGTCTTGCTCCAGCGAAAGGGGTGACGAGGTCGGCCTTTCGAGAGCTCCGCACCACCTACCCCGACGCCGGGTTTCGGCGCATGCTTCTTCGCGCGTTCCGAAGCGGACTACGCGAGAATCCGAGACGTCCTCTGCCGATGATCAAGCTCTGACAAACTCCGATCGAAGTCCCGTGAAAGTCCAGTCATGACAGAGTCTCGAGTCTCAGATGGTTCCCCATCTCAGTTCGCCGCTCGACTCACTTGCTGGTCGGCTCCCGTGCAACCCGAGCCGCTCAGCGGCGGGATCACCAACACCAACTTCGTGGTTCACGACGGGGGCGACACGTTCGTGGTGCGAATCGGGGACGACCTGCCACTACACGGCATCATTCGGCGACACGAGCTCGCCACCTGCGTGGCCGCCCACAATTGCGGTCTCTCACCCGAGATCGTCCACCACGAGCCCGGCGCGATGGTGATGAGGTTCATCGACGCGACGACACTCACCGGCGACGACATCAGACAGCCGGAGACGCTCCGGCGCGTCGCTGAGCTGATTCAGCGCTGCCACGCCCAGATGCCACGACATCTTCACGGCCCCTCGCTCATGTTCTGGGTGTTCCAGACCTGCCGCAACTATCTCGAGACCGCCGCCAGCAGCCCCGGTCGACTTCCCGACGATCTGTCGGAGCTCGGCGCTTGCAACGAAGCGCTGGAGAGTGCGATCGGCCCGATGATCCCGGTGTTTTGCCACAACGACCTGCTGGCCGCGAACATCCTCGACGACGGCGAGACACTGTGGCTGCTCGATTGGGAGTATGCCGGGTGGAACTCGGCGTACTTCGATCTGGCCAATCTGGCTTCCAACAACCAGATGACTCCGGAGCAGGAATCCGTTCTCCTCGAGACCTACTTCCGGCGTCGGGTCGAGCCGCGTGACCGGACTCAGATCCGGACGATGAAGTGCGCTTCGTTGCTCCGCGAGACTCTGTGGAGCCTGGTACAGGAACAGCACTCGTCGGTCGACTTCGACTACGCGGAATACACCAACGACCATCTCGCCCGCTTCCGGGCCGAGTACGCGGGACTCAACGTCATCCCATGAGCTCACCGCCACCGACCCAGGCCGAAATAGTCATCATCGGTGGTGGAATCATCGGATGTTCCACCGCTTACCACTTGGCATTGGCCGGAGCCAAGGATGTCGTCCTTCTCGAGCGGGCGCAGCTCACGTCAGGCTCGACCTTCCACGCCGCCGGATTGGTCGGTCAGCTTCGTTCGTCTCGCAACATCACTCAGCTGCTCAAGTACTCGGTCGATCTCTACGACTCGTTGGAGGAAGTCACCGGCCAATCAACCGGATGGAAACGCAACGGCGGTCTACGGCTCGCCTGCACACCCGAACGCCTCGTCGAGCTCCAACGGGCCGCCACGACCGGCCGGTCCTTCGGCCTCGACATCGAGATTCTGTCGGCGGCTGAGGCCAAGGAACTCTGGCCGATCATGGACGCATCCGATTTGGTCGGGGCCGCGTTCCTTCCGAACGACGGCCAGGCCGGGCCGAGCGACATCACCCAGGCGTTGGCGCGAGGGGCCCGTCAGCACGGTGTCCGCATCATCGAGAACTGTGACGTCACCGGCATCGATGTGGCCAACGGCCGGATCACCGGTGTTCGCACCGCAGAGGGCCACATCTTGTGTGAGAAGGTCGTCAACTGTGCCGGCCAGTGGGCCCGTGCGGTTGGGGAGATGGCAGGAGTGTCGGTGCCGGTCGTGTCGGTGCAGCACCAGTACGCGATCACCGAACCGCTGGATGGGGTCACCGACGACCTCCCCACTCTGCGTGATCCCGATCGCCTGATCTACTTCAAAGAGGAAGTGGGCGGCCTGGTGATGGGCGGCTACGAACCGAACCCTCTCCCGTGGGGGGAATCGGGCATCCCCAAGGACTTCAACGGCCGTCTACTGCCAGCGGACTGGCCCCACTTCGAGCAACTGATCGAACAGGCGGTGCGGCGTGTTCCGGCGATGGAGTCCGTCGGTATCCGCAAGCTGATCAACGGCCCCGAAAGTTTCACTCCCGACGGGAACTTCATACTCGGAGAAGCACCGGAGGTTGATTCCTTCTATGTCGGGGCCGGCTTCAATGCGTTTGGTATTGCGGCAGCGGGGGGTGCCGGACGGGCACTGGCCGAGTGGGTGATGGCCGGAGAGCCCACGGTCGATCTCTGGCCGGTCGATATCCGTCGGTTCGGGAGCGTGCACCGCGACATCGACTGGGTCCGTTCTCGCACCCTCGAAATGTACGGAAAGCACTACACCGTGGCCTGGCCCCATGAAGAGCACGCCAGCGGCCGACCTCGACTTCGCTCGCCCCTCTACGAACGACTCCGAGACGCCGGCGCCTGCTTCGGTTCGAAGCTCGGCTGGGAGCGTCCCAATTGGTTTGCCCGCCAGGGAGAATCACCCCATGACGAGTACTCCTTCGGACGTCAGAACTGGTTCGAGGCCGTAGCCGAGGAGCATCGGGCCTGCCGTAGTGGCGTTGTCTTGTTCGATCAGAGCTCGTTCGCGAAGTTCCTCGTGGAGGGGGAAGACGCGGAGGATGCACTGCAGTGGATGTGCGCGAACGACATCGGCAAGCCTCCGGGCCACACCACCTACACCCAGTTGTTGAACGACCGTGGGGGTATCGAGTGCGATCTCACGGTGTCTCGGTTCGATGAGCACCGTTTCTATGTGGTTACCGGGACCGGATTTCGCACACGCGACTTCCACTGGATGTCCCGCCAGATCCCGACCTCGGCCGCCGCCGAGCTGCGTGACGTCACCGATGACACCGCCGTACTGACGATGATGGGCCCCAAGTCTCGCCTCGTACTCGAGCAGTTGACCGACGCCGATGTGTCGAACGCGGCACTGCCCTTCGCCAGCGTTGCCGAACTCACGATGGCGGGGGTCTCCGTGCGAGCGCTGCGGGTCACGTATGTGGGCGAACTCGGGTGGGAACTCCACGTGGCCCGCTCCGATGCATTGGGTCTTTACGACGCCTTGATGACAGCCGGTCATGAGCACGGGATCACGAATGCCGGCTATCGAGCCATCGAGTCGCTGCGTCTGGAGAAGGGCTACCGCGCTTGGGGATCCGACATCGGCCCCGACCGCACACCACTGGAGGCGGGTTTGTCATGGGCGGTGAAACTCAACACCGACATCGACTTCAATGGACGAGCTGCGGTGGAAGCGCAACGAATCTCAGGGCCACCCGCACGATTGGCCTGTTTCACGGTCGACGACCCCGAAGTCGTGCTCCTCGGCCGCGAGACAATCTTCCGGGACGGCCAGCGGGTTGGCTGGTTGAGCAGCGGCGGCTGGGGTCATTCCGTAGAGACCAACATCGGCTACGGATACGTCCACGACGAAGACGGTGTCGATGCCGCCCACGTGATGGCGGGGACCTACGAACTGGAAGTGGCATCTCGCCGCGTGCCCGGCGTCGTTCACCTCAGGCCACTGTTCGACCCCGACATGTCGCGGGTCAAGGGTTGACGCTGGGAGTCGACGCGCTTCCCAGGTAGGCCAGCACGGCCAACACCCGGCGGTGCGCGGCATCGGCCAGTTCGAGATCGAGCTTCTGGAACACGTTGCCTATGTGTTTCTCCACCGCTCCCCCACTGATCACGAGCTTCTCGGCGATACCCGAATTGGACAAGCCCTCAGCCATGGCCTCGAGCACATCGCGCTCTCTCGGTGTCAGCCGTTCGAGCTCGGCCTTTCGGCGGCTGCGGCCAAGGATCTGTCGTACGACTTCCGCGTCGACCGCACTTCCGCCCGCGGCCAGACGGCGCAGCGATACGACAAAATCTTCGATATCGACCACCCGATCCTTGAGCAGGTATCCCACCCCGCCGGCGTCGCCCGCCAGTAGCTCCGACGCGTAACGCTCTTCGACGTATTGGCTCAGGACCAGAACCGCCACTCCCGGGAACTCCTGGCGGATCCGAAGGGCCGCCCGAAGTCCCTCGTCGGTGTGAGTCGGGGGCATGCGGACATCGACGACCACCAGGTCGGGTTGGTGGATCGCCATTGCCTCCATCAACTGAACGGCGTCTCCGACCGCAGCCAGCACCTCTATACCGGCATCCTCAACCAGACGGACCAGGCCGTCGCGTAACAGAACCGAGTCGTCGGCGATCACGACCGACAATGCGTCTTCAGCCATGAGGTATCTCCACCCTGAGGATCGTCGGCCCGCCATCCGGTGACGACATGTCGAATCGACCGTCGACGCCACGCACCCGTGCCGACATGCCGGCCAGACCCGAACCCTTCGCCATATCTGCCCCACCCCGTCCGTCGTCGTGAATCTCCATGTGGAGACACCCCTCGCTGTCGTGGATGTGAACGGAAGCCGCTCGAGCTCGACTGTGCTTCATGATGTTGCTGACCGCCTCTGCCGCCACGAAGTATGCAGTCTCCTCGGCGTCCATCGGGACCCTCAAGCCCGACGCGATCCTCAACGTGATCGGAATCTCCGCGTTTGAGACCACCGCCGACAGCGCTGCATCGAGTCCGCGGTCTTCCAAGATCGCCGGGTGGAGTCCCCGGCCGATGACCCGGAGCTCTCCGATCGATGTGCGGGTCTTCTCACGAGCGTCGACAACCAGGGCTCGTGCTGCCTCGGGGTCCTCAGGCAGCTTCGATGCCGCCAGACCAAGATCGATACCCAGCGCCACCAGTCGCTGCTGCACGCCATCGTGCAGGTTTCGTTCGATCCGGCGCCGCTCCTCGGCCACCGCGTCGAGGATCTCTTGCCGGTGCCGGGCCAAAGTGTCGACCCGTTCTTGCATCGCGATCACCGGATCGGGCCCCAGGAACCAGTCGGTGAACTTGGCGAACGCCCGAGCCAACTGGATCGTCGTCCGGGGAGCCGCTCCGAGCATGAATACCCCGAGCACCGACTGCAGCACGACGGTGCCGATCGTGGCCCCGGTGACGATTCCGACTATCACGTTTACGGACAACATCCAGGCCGCTGTGGCGAGGCTGAAGAACAATGCTCCCACCAGAAATGCCGAGGATATGAAGGCCACTTGGCGCCATCGGGCCGGGTCCTTCAATCTGGCCCATATCCGAGCCTTGCCTTCAGGGGTCGAGGCAAATGGTCGCGGAGCGATCTCCACACCAACCCATAGGGCCCGGCGTCGCTCGACGTTGGCCATGGCATCGATTAGCCCGAAGGCCAGCCAGGTCAGAGGGATTCCGACGGCCACAACGATCAAGGGGAGAGCCACCGACAGCACCACAATCGCGACCACAAACCAGGTGAGGGTCGCCAGAAATCCGACTGCCAAGTATGCGGCGGCGAGCCAGGTCCTGGCCTCGACTGCTGGGCGAAACCACCAGTCTGTGACCGACCGCCAGTTGTTCCAGTCCGGCCCCGGCGTCGGGTTCGGAGCTGCGGCCGTGTCACTCATCGGGCCAGTCTCCCCCGATGGAGCGGTTGCCGTCACGCCGCACCCCGCAGAACGACAGCCACCGGACGCTTGGCGGCGCGTCGGGCCGCGGTTGCGGCGATCAGTGCAACCACGGCGACCGCGGCCACTGTTGCCATGGGCACCATGCTCGTGGCGAAGACGGTTCCTATCTCGACCGCATTGACCGACTCGAAGAACCCGATGATGGCGATCGATCCGTACCAGCCGGCGACTGCCCCGACCGCCGAGGCGACCAGAGCCTGAGGCACCAGTTCGGTCATCAGCACCCGGCGCATCTGAGCCTTGGTGCCACCGATCGCCTGGAAGGCAGCAAGCTCGTGGCGGCGCTCATACAGATTGACGGCCATGGCCGAGCTCACACCTAGAACCGATACACCCACAATGATGAGGCCGATCACCCAGAATATCTTGGCTATCACGGCGCGTGCCTCCACGTTTTCGGCCTGGAGTTCATCAATGGTGATCAGGTCGGCCGCGGCTGGCAGGACCATGTCGATTTGGTCGGGCGAGCCGGTGGTCCAGAAGGTGTTGACTTGGCCCTCGGAATCGAGATCGGCCGCCAACACATCGATGGGGATGTAGAAGTCGAGACTGCGGCTGCGGTGCAGGCCCTGAACCCGGTATCGCTCCACGCCCGAAGCCAGGGCGATGTCGACATCGCTGCCCACGTTGATTCCCTGGTTGGCGGCGAAGCCGGCCGAGACCACGACACCGCGACTTCCGTCGAGCCATCGGCCTTCTCGGACATCGTTGTCGAGCATGATCGTGTCGGGCGAGAGTCCGAAGACCAAGACCTCCCAATCTCCCACCTCGCCTACCTCGACGATGGCGGCCTCGATGGAGTCGTCGCCGCCGGCGAGTGCGGCGTCGAAGGGCAGGCCGGCATCAACGGCCTGCACAGAGCTCTGCCAGTTCCACGGTTCGAGTTCGGCTTCATCGAAGGCCGCTATCGAGGTGCCGAGGCTCGCCACGGTGACGACGGCGGCAACCCCTGCGGTCAGCTGCACCATGACTCCAATAGTTCGAGCCCGTCGATGAGCGCCGGCGCGTAACGCCATGCGTTCGAACAGTCCACCGGTGGGCATGCGGGCGAGTACACGATCGCTCCAGCGACCACCGAAGGGCGAGCCCTCTCGGTCACGTAGAGCTTCGGCCAGAGGCGTTCTGGTCACTCGTCTGGCTGCCCGGCCCGCCACGAGACGCGCACCGATCAATGCGAAGGCCAGGCTGGCCCCCATCACGGTCCAGCTCACCGCGAATGCCGGCGTGATACCCGTGAAGCGAGTGAGCACGACGCGAGCCACCACATTGGCGACAAGTATTCCGAGGGGGATACCGATGAGGGCCCCCGCCCCGGCTATGCCTAAGGCCAGACCACGCAGACGACGCCGCAGTGGGCGACGTACGCCGCCCAGCGATCTCATGATCGCCACCTCACGGGTACGTTCGGTGATGAGGGTGTTGGTGGTGGAGGCGAGCAGGGTCAGTGCAACGATGCCCGCGACCACACCGAGCAAGCCGATCATGGTGGATGTCTGGATCAAGTCCTGCTCAATGGGATGGCGTCCGTCGGGCACGGTGATGGGGAACGACTCGAGGCGCTCTCCGCTGGCGTTCAAGGAGTGACGTAGGTCCTCAACCGCTGTGTCGAGGGACTCCGATCTGGGGTCAACCATCCGCACCAGCACACGGTTCACGCCATCGACTCCGGTGATGGCCTCGGCGTCAGCGAGTTGGGTGTAGACGACATCGTCGGTGGCCCACCATGTGGTGTTGCCAACGCCGACGACCTCGAGAGGGGTGTCGGCCAAGGTCACGGTGTCGCCAATCTCGGCGAGCCCCTCCGACACCAGCGCCTGCCCAATGCCCGGGAGTTCGCCGAGATCGGGCTCAACGATGTTGATGGTCTGATTGGGGAAGTCGATTCCGATAACGCGAACTAGCCCTTCGGGCGTAGCGATCGACCTCGACACGCGGCCCTCCACCACTTCCACTCCGTCGAGGTCGAGTTGGTCGACGCTCGCGATCGGGGTGGTATCGGCTGCCACGTGGGCGATGTGGTCATCGAGGGCCAGTTCCCTCAGGGAGTGTGCCGCCACGCTCGGAACGGCGAACACGCCGATGGCGCCGACGGCCAAGGCGATGGCCATGATGCTGGCGATGATGCGGGCCGGGGCCCTACGTATTGATCGGGTCAGGGAGCTCATGACGCCACCGCCCCGGGAACGACACGACCGTCGACCATGTGCACGATGCGATCGGCTCCGGCCGCCAGTTCGTCGTCATGGGTGATGAACACGATGGTGGTACCCCGCTGACGTAGCCCCATCAACTGAGCGAACACAGCGTGGCCGGTCGCCTGGTCGAGGCTGCCGGTGGGTTCGTCGGCCACCAGCAGTTCGGGTCGGACGGCAACAGCGCGAGCAATGGCCACCCGCTGTTGCTCGCCGCCCGAGAGCTGACTGGGAAGACGATGGGTCTTGCCCGCCAGACCAACCTCGCGGAGTGCGGCTTCGGCGGCACGGCGCCGTCCACGTCGATGCCCGTTCAGTTTCAGAGCCAACTCAACGTTCTCCGAGGCGGTGAGCGTGGGTAGCAGGTGGTAATCCTGAAAGATGACTCCGACGTGCAGGCCGCGCCAGCGGGCCAGATCGTCGTCGTTGAGCTGATCGACTCGAGTGCCAGCCGCCACCATCGAGCCCGAGGTGGGGCGATCGATGCCGGCGAGCAGGCCACCGAGAGTGGACTTGCCCGACCCGGATGGCCCCACCAGAGCGACTGTCTCGCCTCGGTGAATTGTCAGGTCGACTCGGTCGACTGCGGTCTGGGCGGCTGCGCCCTTTCCCCAGACTCGGGTGAGATCGCGGGCTTCCAGCATGATCTCGGTCGCCTGCTGGAACTGGAACGGCTCGAACTCGAGGGTTGAACCGGCTGTGGGTATGAGGGTTTCTGATGACATGACCTCATTGTCGAGGACGCCTTCGGCCGCCGAAATGGGGAGGTCCGGTCAATTCACGGTGGGGTTAACCCCCTATTGATCGGTCGAGTTCGTCAGTTGGATCCATGCGATCGCGTGGGCCATGGCGAAGAAGGGAACCGCAAGGGTCGGGAATAGAACCCAGCGGAGTTCCTCCAGGGCTTCGGGGCGAACGAGGAAGGCTCCGGTAACCACGGCCACGATGAAATCGCCGATGCCAAGGGCGGTGAACAGCGCCAGCCGCCGACGTGTCAAGGTGCCGTTGAGTATCGCGGCCAGAGCGGCCGCCGCCACGACACCGGTGGCGACATCGCCGACACCGGCGGGGATTGCGAAGCCGGCGTCGAGGTCATCGAGAGCCCAGCCGAACAGGAAGGCGGCCCCGACGATTCGCCAGAGCTGGATCCCGATCACCAGACGACGGTCGAGGCTCAACAAGAAGTCGCGCACCGGTCGGAGTTGGTAGAGCCCGACGAACACGCCCAAGGGAACCACCACACCGACAATCACCCGCCAGGGCGCGGACTCGCCCCCGACAAAGCCATCGGTGGCGGCGATCCAGATCACCAGCGACACCCATACGGCGAGAGCTCCGAATGCGGTCAGGGTCGAACGGGAGGGCATGATCACTTCCAGTCAGTCGGGGTGTTGTTCGACTCGTCGGCCAGGTAGGGCAACAGGCCGTCGCCGTCGCGGAGCCGTTCGGCGATCTCTCGGGTTGCGGCCCGCCAAGGCTTCAAGCTGGCTGCGAGCAGCTCCTCACCAGCCGTGGAGAGCACGACATGACGTCCTGCGCCTACGGGGTCGACGGTGACCCACCCATTGGATTCCATGAGCCGCAGGGCGCGGGCAACCGTGGACTTCTCCATGTGGAGCGTCTCTCCGATTTCGACGGGCCGATGTGCTCCCTGGGCTATGGCCGTGAGAACCGTCTGCTGACTCGACTTGAGGCCGAGCGGTCGCAGATGATCTTCGTAGACCCGCGTGACCGATCGAGCGAGGCCTCGGGCTCGGGCTGCATAGCAGCCTGATGCGATCTCGTCAGATATCTTCGAGGTTGTCATGAGTTGTGTATACAACCTATTGGTTGCATACACAACTTCAAGGCTCAGGTTTCGCCGCCGTCCAATTCGCTGACCTTGAGCAAGAGGTAGTCCCGGTCGGATACGACGGTTGCGAGATCGGCCGCTGTTGCGTAGGCGTCCCTCGCTTCGTCAATCCTCCCCAGCCGGCGCAGTGCCGTGGCTCTGGCTGCGTGCAACAGGTGGTAGTTCCCGAGATCGGGGCTGATGCCATCGAGAGCGACCAGCCCGGCCGCCGGACCGTCGGCTTCCAACACCGCGATCGCTCGGTTCAGAGCCACTACGGGCGACGGCATGACGGAGAACAGATGGTCGTAGAGGGTGACGATCTGGGGCCAGTCGGTGACCTCGAACTTCTCGGCGGCGCAATGCACGGCCTGGATCGCAGCCTGGAGTTGGTATGGACCTGGCTGGGCGTTCTCGATGCAGTCACGCACGATCGCGTGCCCCTCATTGATCAATCGCTGGTCCCACTTGGATCTGTCCTGGTCGCGGAGAAGCACGATCGAGCCATCGCCACTGCGGGATGGAACTCTCGACTCGTTCAACAGCACGAGCGCAAGGAGTCCGGCCACCTCAGCTTCATCAGACATCAAGCTCGCGAGGGCTCGGGCCAGTCGAATCGCCTCCTGACGCAGCGGGGCCCGATCCTCGAGTTCGTCGGTACCGGCGTTGTAGATCAGATAGATCACCGACAGGACCGGCCTGAGCCGTTGGCGGAGATCGGGCTCTGCGGGTACCCGATACGGGATCTTGGCTGCCTTGATCTTGTACTTCGCTCGACCAAGACGTTTCGCCATGGCAGATTCGGTCACCAAGAATCCGCGAGCGATCTCCGCGACACTCAGGCCGCCCAGCAGCCTGAGCGTCAGGGCCACCTGGTGTTCCGTTCGCAGCGCCGGATGGCAGCACGTGAAGATCAACCGGAGTCGATCGTCGGTCACGGGTCCTTCATCTTCCTGGCCGCCAGCGGAGGGCTCGAACTGCGGTCCCGAGTGGTCGACAGCATCTCGCTCCAGTTCTCGTCCTCGAGCCGACCGACGATGCTGATCGATGGCCCGGTTTCGGGCCGTCGTCACGATCCAGCCCGCTGGATTCGGGGGGATGCCATCGCGCCTCCATCGGTCGGTGGCCGCCACGAATGCGTCCTGGACTGCGTCTTCAGCGACTGTGATGTCACCGCAGACGCGGATCAGAGTGGCCACGGCTTGTCCGTAGACCTCGCGAAAGACGCTCTCGACCTCGGCCGGGTCCGCTGGAGCGGCTTGGCCCGTCACTGGGATCAGGCGTTTGGCATGTGGTCGACGGCGCGGCCAGTCCCAGCGAAGGGTCGCACCTCGATCGGGCGGCCGATGCATTCGGTCACCTTGGCGGCCCATGCCAGTGCGGCGTCGAGATCCTCGGCGTTGATGATGTAGAAGCCGGCGATGTGTTCCTTGGACTCAACGAAGGGGCCATCGGTCATGACCACCTCGGTGTCGCTCGACCGCACGACGGTGGTCGCGTCGGGCCCATGCAGGTGACCACCGAAGACGAAGGTGCCGGTCGCATCCATTTCGGCTTCGAGCGCGACGGTCCGCTCCATCATCGCTTGCATCGCTTCGGGCGGAGGCGTCTCCGAGGAGGGCTCTCCCTGCGACCCGAACGTCGATAAGAGGTAGTGGCTCATTGCTGCTCCGTTCTCAGAGGTCGAATCCGATGGCGGCGATCGGGGTGGCCGGGGCCATGTTCGGAGGTTCCGCCATCAGCGGCCCGAATGCCGCCATGGCCATCTGCATCGCCTCGGTCTGGCCGTGGTTCTGCATGGCCTCTTGGTCTGCCATCAGGGCGAAGAACGAAAACGAGTTCCCCTCGCCACGGTGATACGAGTAGATCTCGACCCCCGGCTCTTCGCGGGCCGCTTCGACCATCTCCTTGAGGACCGTCTCCATCTCGTCGCCCTTGCCATCCTGGCAGGTGATCGTGCCCATCATCGAGACCTTCGGCATCTTGTTACCTCTTTCGCGATCGACGCCTGAACAGCGCCGCCAGCTCCGTGCTGGTACACCCCTTACGAATGAGTGTTGCCGAAAAGGACACCTCTGCGAGGAAACGTTCTCGGAAATCCTGCTTCGTGGTCCTGATCCACGAGCCCGGTAGCTGTCTGTCAGACTTCGGTGATGAATCGTTTGCTGACCATCGCCGGGCTGGTGTTGATCCTCGCGGCATGCGGCAGCGGCGGCGGTGACACCAGCTCAGGCGGCTCCACCGAGTTGTTTCCCGATGTGCTGGCAGCGGTGGCAACTCACGGCCCCGACGACACCTGGAGCTTCGACGTCACCCTCAGCTCCCCCTACGACACTGCGGAACGGTATGCCGACGCTTGGAGGGTGCTGGCGCCGGACGGCACCGAACTCGGGGTGCGGGTGCTCACCCACCACCACGGCGCCGAACAGCCCTTTACCCGATCGGTCAGCGGGGTCGAGATCCCCACAGACCTCGACACCGTGACGATTGAGGGCCGTGATCAGCTCAGCGGATGGGGCGGAGCCACAGTTGAGGTGGCCCTCGACCGCTGACCACCCTCGGAGGGTCATCCGAGGTGTTTGAGCGCGTTGCGTCGGGCTTCGAGGCTGAGTTCGGGATGTTCGGCAACGAATTCCGTCACGAGTTCCGGCCGACGGTGAGCCAATTCTCGTAGCAGCCACCCGACACTGGTCTGGCTCCAGCGGGTCGGATCGGTCGTGTTCGCCTCACAGACACCAACGATCAGGTCGGTGAATCCAGGGAACAGCTCCGGTTCGGTGGACGCGTGATAGACGAAGCTCACCGCACCGGCGCGGCGCTGCCACAACGAAGCAGTTGTCACCCACGCTCCAACCGCTCGAGCTCGGGCCTCGACATCGTCTCGGTTGGTGATGAAGGGTCCGAGAACCTTCACGCAGTACCAGTCGCACACGTTCCAGTCGGCGATCATGCCGGTCGCCAGTGGCTCGGCGAGATCTCGCAGGTGGCCGATTCTCAAGGTGGGCATGCCGTGTTCGGCGAGAAGGAGAATCCCCGCGAGCTTGTCCTCGGTCCACGGCTGGGAGACACACCGAAGAGCTGCTGCCAGATACTCCGAAGCGTCGGCATCGTTGAGATCGTGGCGTGCGACCAGGTCGGTGACGACGCGGCGCGTGTCGGCCATCTTCACACCGCGGAACCGAGCTTCTCCCTTCATGTACCGCTCCCACCACTGCTTGGTTTCAGAACTGCTCTGCTGCTCGAGTCCGACCGAGACGTCGGCTGCGAAGCTATCGGCGAGCGACTCCAGATCGTCGGTCATGCCGGGCTGGTGGCAGCGTCGATCGAGGGCCCCAGCAGAGCATCGAGTTGGCCGACTATGCCTGACTTGTCTCGGTTCGACGGCGTGACGATGCCGTAGATGGCCAGGCCCTGATCGATGGTGATCAGAAGCTTCGACAGGGCGACAGCGTCTCGCTCTTCGCTCAGCTCGCCCGACACGACGGCGGCCTCGAGGTTTCTCAGAAACAGCTCCTGGGCACGTTTGGCTGTTCGACGGGCGAGCTTGAACGCTTCGCTGGTGACCACGTGCTTCTCGGTGAGGGTGTTGATCAGGAAGCAGCCGGCGTAGTCACGGCTGAACCGGATGTCACCGAAGTAGTCACGGATGTTGGCTAGCCCGAGGGGCTCGCTGCAGAGCAGGCGGTCGTACGTCGAGTTGGCTTCGTCGATGTAGTTGCCCAAGGCCTCGAGGAACAGGCCTTCCTTGCCGCCGAATTCCGCATAGAGGCTGAAGCGATTCATGCCAGTCGCTTCTACGAGCTCCTGGAGGTGGGTGCCCTCATAGCCCTTGGCCCAGAACAAGTCTCGAGCCTTGGTGAGGGCATTGGCTCGGTCGTAGGTCTTGTTGCGGCCCAACCGGATCTCCAATCGATGAGGGACTTCTCTAGTATTCTAGACCTATCGTTCTGAAATCGGGCAAGCCTCTCTATTCGACTTGGGTCAGGACAACGACGGGGATCTCACGGATCGTGTCGGCGATGTAGTCGGACATGCCAGGCAGCGACTCAGCGAGTTTCTCGAGCAGCACGGCTCTCTCTTCGCCCTCGGCCACGATGGCCAGCGACGGGACTTTCGCTCCCGGGACCTCGACTGTCACATTGCTGGTGCGCACCAGGTTGTGGAACCAGTCCGGATGGGTGTCGGCACCTCCGTTGGTCGCGGCAATGGCAAGTCGGCCGCCGGCGTCGACAAACCCGACGGGCGTGGTGTGGGGCTCGCCACTACTCCGACCGATTGTGGTCAGGAGGAGGATCGGGGCCCCCTCCATCGGCCCCGACAGGACCCCATCACCGGCCCGAAACTCAGCGATCACTGACTGGTTGAACTCTCTCATGTCTGGCATCTGGCCTTACTCCCCGGTTCTGACGCTCAGCGGGTGCACAAGCGTGTCCTTTCACAAGTTATCGTTTGTGCTTTAGATTCACAAACACCTACTTGTGTTTGGTGAGCGCGGATGGCAACCTGATGGCATGGCCGCAGAGGAGATCTTCAAGGCGCTCGCCGCGCCCCAACGCCAACACATCCTCCGCCTCGTTCGTGATGAACCGCTCTCGGTTGGGCAGATCGCCACGGAATGCGATGCGAGTCAGCAAGCGGTCTCTCATCACCTTCAGGTTCTGAAGGATGCCGGCCTGGTCGCGGTCCGGCGCGATGGTCAAAGGCGGCTCTACCTCGTCGACCCAGACGGGTTTGAATCGGTGGGCGACTTCGTTGCCGAGCTATGGCCCAGTGGTCTCGCCAGGCTGAAGACGACCATCGAGGACCGCCAGACATGACTTCCACGTTCGAGTGCTCGATCGACGTCGATGCTCCCCCTGAGACGGTCTTCGAGTATTTCGTCGACCCCAAGGCGATCGTCGAGTGGATCGGCGACTACGCGGTGCTCGATGCCCGACCCGACGGCGAATTCACCCTCGACATCGAAGGCATTCCCGTACGTGGGCGCTACGTCGCTGTCGTCGAACCAGAGCGCATAGTCGTCACGTGGGGGCATGCGGGCTCCAACACCATGCCGCCGGGCTCCACCGAAGTGGAGTTCACGTTCGTGCCGACCGATTCGGGCACCCGCGTGTCCGTCTCGCACCGTCAGTTACCCGACGAACATGCACCGTCTCATCAAATTGGCTGGCCAATGTTCCTCGGCCGTCTGCGGAAGGCGCTCATATCCACCGGCGAGACCCAGCCAGAGGCTTGCTAATACTGCATACTGCAGTAACATTGATTCTCATGGCGCCCCGGCTCACGACCTCCTCCTACGCGGTGCTCGGTCTGCTCGCGGTGCAGCCCTGGTCGGCCTACGAACTGAATCAGCAGGCCCAGAGGAGTCTGCGGTTCGCGTGGCCAAAGTCTGAACGGCTGCTCTACGCCGAGCCAAAGAAGCTGGTGGAGCTCGGGCTCGCCGCCGGGCAGGTGGAACCCAGCGGGAAGCGAAATCGGACCGTCTACACCATCACCGCCGAGGGCCACAGCGCTCTTCGGTCGTGGATGGCGACCCTCCCTGAGCCGCCCGTGCTCGAAGCCGAAGCGCTGCTACGACTGCTGTTCGCCGAAAATGGAACCATCGAGGATCTGCTCGCGGCACTTGATCAGTTGGGCACCGAGGCGGCTGCGCTCTATGAACAGGTCGCCACCATCAACTCCAGCTACCTCGACGGGGAACATCCGTTTCCCGAGCGCACCCATCTGTCGGTGCTGTTCGCCACTTTCCAGCTCGAACTCTTCGACCTCATGGTCCGCTGGACCAGTTTCGCAAGAGCCGAGGTGGAGAAGTGGCCCTCGACCGCTGATGTCGGAATGAATGGCCGCATCATCGAAATGCTGGAACTGATCAGTGAGAGACGATCCGTCCTCGACACTCCGTTGGACGAAGGAACAGCCAAATAGGACTGGCCTGACGGCGATAGCACGCCGGTCCGGTGACGGGTTATTGTCGTGTTCGATGGCTGGGGATGTGTGCGGGAGTTGCGGGACCGAAACGTTGGACGGCGCGCACTTTTGCCATGCTTGTGGC
>JAJCXX010000092.1 GCA_029263195.1 Acidimicrobiales bacterium | reverse complement strand
CTCGGATGGTGAGACCTCTCCGCACCTCCCGGACGACCCCTCGTGAGGGCCGGCTCCGGTCGGATTGGCGAGAACTCGCCGTATCTCCGATCGACCCGCTGACCCTCCGAAGAAAGCCAGCCTGACTCAGCCGTGTCTCCGTTCGAACTCTGGACTTCGGACTTCACCGACCTGGAGGGCTTGCGCCAACCAAATCGGATCAGAGCCTCGGAACCGTTGCTCTCGCTTCGACAAGGGTATCATGGCGAGGTTGCAACCCATCGTCAAGGGTTCGGAACGAAATCCCCAGACATTCCCGCGATTACCACCGTTGATCCCCAGGACGTTGCCGGTTCTCCACAGGTTCACCCACAGAGTCACCCTTCTGACCACGCCCCACGTTCCACATAGACCCGCCTCAGAACCTCAGGTCGATCGGTCATGATGCCGTCGACACCAAGATCGAGCAGGCGGCCGATCTCGGCGGGGTCGTCGATGGTCCACACGTGCACATGGACCCCGCATCGGTGAGCCGCATCGATGAAACGCGGCGTCACGACCTCGAGAAAACCCCGGCGCACCGGCACCTGTGCCACGAGCGCGTGCCGGTGACGCATCGGCAGATCCCAGCCCCGTAGCCACAGGAACAGGGCACGACGAACTCCTGTGGCGGTGCAGAGTTCGGGCCCGACCAGACGACGCAGCCGATCGGCTCGACGATCCGAGAACGAACCTACGCAGACCCGCCTCTGAGCATTGGCAGCGAGGATGACGGCAGCCAAGGGCTCGATGGCTGCGTCATGCTTGGGGTCGAGATTGAAGCGCGTGTCGGGGAACGCCGAAAGCAAGTCGTCGAGGCGACAAACCGGCTCGGTGCCGCTGACCCTGGCCTGGCTCACCTCGCTCCACTTGAGTTCGGCGATAGTCCCTTCGCGGTCGGTGACCCGGTCGAGATCATCGTCGTGGAAGGCCACCACCACCCCGTCAGCAGTGACATGGACGTCGGTCTCGATGTGGGTGAAGCCGAGATCGACCGCGTGACGAAATGCTCTCTCAGTGTTCTCGGGATGTACCCCGGCGCCACCCCGGTGAGCAATCGCCAAGGGTCCGCTGTGATCGAGATACGGATGCGAATGCGCCATGTCCGAACGGTACCCGGTCGGTCGGTCGTCGAGATCGTCCGAATCAGGGTGATCACGACCAACCATCGGACCAACCCACTAGGTTGCGCACATGAATCGCCGAACCAAGATCATTGCGACCATCGGCCCAGCGTCCGATGGCGAGGCCACGCTCAGAGAGATGATGAGAGCAGGAATGGACGTAGCCCGAATCGGACTCGCCCACGGCTCCCTCGACGACGGGCTCGACCGCTACCACCGGATTCGCTCGGTCGCGGCCTCCGAAGGGCGTCGGGTCGGGATACTTCTCGACCTCCCGGGTCCAAAGGTGAGGGCGGGAAGCTTCGGCGAGGCCGGCCTCGATCTGCCAACGGGAGCGACGGTGGATCTCGCCGTCGGCCAAGACAAGTCAACCGTCGAAGTGATCGAGGTCGACTACGAAGGCCTTCTCACCGACATTCACATCGGAGACCGCCTGACGGTCGGAGACGGTGGCGCCATCCTCGAGGTCGTCGGTAGTGGCCCCGACAGACTCGCCGCAACGGTCAGCCACGGCGGGTTCCTGCGCGGTCGACCCGGCATTCACATACCGTCGGACCGGCTCAGTATCTCAACACCAACACCGACCGACCTGGTGGCGGCAGATGCCTTCGTCGAGGCTGGAATCGACATGATCGCGATTTCCTTCGTTCGGTCCGGCCACGACATGCGTCGCGTCGGAACCGAACCCCATCCAAAAGGCCCGCTACTCATAGCCAAGGTCGAGACCCGCGCCGCGGTCGACAACCTTGCCGGCATCATCGAGGCGTCGGGCGCCGTGATGGTGGCACGCGGAGACCTCGGGAACGAATGCTCGATCGAGGATTTGCCCCACCTCCAGAAAGACATCATCAGGGACTGCATTGCCGGCGGACGACCCGTGATCACCGCGACTCAGATGCTCGAGTCCATGGTCACCAGCCCATCACCAACGCGAGCCGAGGCCTCCGACGTCGCCAACGCTGTGTTCGACGGATCCTCAGCGGTGATGCTGTCGGGCGAGACCGCAATCGGAGCCGATCCCGTCAATGTCATCCGCACCATGAGCCGAATAGCGGCACGGGCGGACGATGAGATGGATCACGAGGCATGGGCTTCCAGGCTCACCGAACTTCACATGACCGACGACGAGGGCGGGTCAGCGTCGGTGACCGACGCCATGACCATGTCGGCATGGCGTGCCACCGAAGAACTCGGAGTGCGCACGATCATCTGCATCTCGGGCACCGGTTTCACGGTCCGATCAATGGCTCGCTTCAGGCCGAGCGCCCGGATCCTGGGATTCTCGACCAACTCCGCCACGGTCCAACAACTCACCTTGAGCTGGGGGACCACACCAATGTCGATGGCCATCAACGGTACCAACGAAGAGATGGTCGTGGAAGCAATCCGGCAGGCCAAGGCGGCAGGAGAGGTCCACGCCGGCGAACTCGTAGCCGTCTTGGCAGGGTCCGACAGCAGCTCTCGTTCCGCCAACGTTCTTCGTCTCGAACGAATTCCGTAGATTCCGCGATTCAGCCGTCGCGTACGACACCGCGACAGATCGACGTGTCGCCAGAATCGATGCGGTCCTGCACGGCGTCCGGTAGTTGGTCGTAGTCGACCCTCACCTCCCTGCCATAGAGACTGCACTCACAGGTCTCCACACAATCCTGGAGATCGGCTCGTTGAACCCAGAGCGAGATACCAAACCCCGCCAGTATCGCGATCAGAAGCACTCGCATCACAAGTTTCTGAATCGTGCGAATGATCAGTGCTGTCGCCAAGACGAGAATGCCGATCACACCGAGAATTATCCACTGGAGAATGTCGGGGTCGATCCAATCGGGTAACACGGCGACACAGTATCGGTCGGCAATCGACCCGCAGCGCATGGTTACACTGCCGGACATGGCCGATCTTGGCAGTTCCCATGCCGTGGGCGGCGCCATTCTGGCCGGTGGATCCAGCACCCGAATGGGCACCCACAAGGCCTTCATTCAAATCGATGGTTCGACCATGATCGAGCGCTGTGCCGGAGCACTCAGCGATGCAGGGGTGTCGCCGATCGTGGCAGTCGGAGGCCCCGCCGAGAAGCTGATGGCGCTCGGAATCCGGATCGCTCCAGACATGTGGCCGGGCGAAGGACCGCTCGGGGGCGTGATCACCGCGCTCGAATCGACTTCCACCGAGATAGTGGTGATCCTGTCGTGTGACCTTCTCCAACCGGCTGGCAAAGCGATCTCCGAGACGATTCGAGCGGTCGACAACCACGACCTGGCTGTGCCTCTGTGCGACGGCGAGCCCCAATGGCTCCATTCGGCCTGGCGGCGTCGAACTCTGGACGCGATCACGAGCGAGTTCGGGAGAGGGGCGAGATCGATCCGATCTGCCGTCTCGGATCTCACCGTCAACTACTTCGACGGTCACGATCCAGACGATTACCGCGACGCCGACTATCCCTCTGATCTACCGTGAACGAGATTGCGATCCACAAAGTCGCATTCCGATAACCTCCACCGAAATGCACGAGGAGATCAGATGACAGTCCCGCAGGTCAGCGTCGACGAGTTGGAGGTGGTTCTTGCCGCAGGTGCGCCGCTCTACGACGTGCGGGAGCCAAACGAATTCCTGTCGGGCCACGTCGACGGGGCAACTCTGATTCCCTTGGGCGACGTGACGAGTTCCGTCGACAAGTTTCGGGACGACCGCCGGATCTATCTGATCTGTGCGAGCGGGGCTCGTAGCGGACGTGCTGCTCAGTATCTCCGCGGCGTGGGGCTCGACGCCCACAATGTGGCCGGCGGAACCAGCGCATGGATCAAGTCGGGTCGGGCTGCTCTCAGCGGCACCTCCCCGGTCTGAGACTTCGATGCAACCAATTCGATATATCGACAGCGACGATGCTCTTCTGGAAGTAGTCGACACGCTCTGCCAGGAGTCCCGTTACGCGCTCGACACCGAGTTTCATCGTGAGCGGACCTTCTGGCCGAAGCTTGCTCTGATGCAGATCGCGTGGGCCGACGGCCTGGTACTGATCGATCCACTTGAAATCGACATGAAGCCCCTGGCCAAGCTCATGCAGAGCGACGCCCTCGCCGTTCTACACGCCGCATCCCAAGACCTCGAAGTACTCGAACAGGCCTGCGGCGAAGTCCCGAGAAGGCTCTTCGACACTCAGATAGCCGCGGGTTTCCTGGGAATGTCGACACCGTCGTTGGCATCACTGCACGAACGCGAGCTCGGCGTGAAACTGGCCAAGTCCAGCCGGCTCACCGACTGGTTGCAGCGGCCCCTCAAGCCCGCTCAACTCGACTACGCGGCCTCAGATGTGGCCCGCTTGCTGGAGATCCACGATCGCCTGATGGATCAGCTCGAGGAACTGCAGCGGGTCGAGTGGGCCCTCGACGAATGCGAGATTCTTCGAGCCAAACCCCACGGCCCCCGGGCTCCCGATGAGGCATGGACCCGAATCAAGGAAGCCCGACACCTGAAGGGTCGAGCGTTGAGCGTGTCGAGATCTGTCGCAGCCTGGCGCCAGCGACGAGCCGCCGAGATCGATCAACCCGCCCGATTCGTCATCTCCGACATGGCTGTCGTCGGCGTTGCCCAGGCCGCCCCCGATAACGTCGACGCCCTCGGACGGATTCGCGGGGTCGACAAGGGACTTGCCAAGGGTCAGCTCGGACAGCAGATAGTCGACGCGGTGGCCGAAGGGGTTGAACTCGACTGGAGACCGCCACGATCCGAGAATCGCCGCGACCAGACCCGCGAACTCCGCCCCGCCGTGGCGCTCGTCGCGGCATGGGTCAATCAGATCGCTCGAGATACCCAGCTCGACCCGGCACTGCTCGCCACCAGGGCCGATGTCGAGGCGCTCGTACGAGGCGACGATAACGCGCGGCTCGCGTTCGGTTGGCGAGCCGACATTGCCGGTGAGCCCATTCGACGTCTGGTCTCGGGCGACGCCGCGCTGGCATTCGACGGCGACACGGTGGTGCTGGAGCAACGATCTCGGCGATCGATACGAACGGACTGACACGCGTCATTATGCGACCACGGGGCGTGTCGCTGCAGGTCACGCTGGCTAGACTCAGCTGCTTGACGAACTAACACCATCGACGATCCGACAGAGGAGCTGGAGCCGTGAAAAAGGGGCGACACCGGCGTTACGAGGAAGCAAGAGACCTAAAACGCTCTCACGACGGCGACTTCGAAGCGCTACTCCACACCTTTGATGATGAGAATTCCGAACCGGAAAAGCCCGAGCATGCCGCGTGGGCCGAGGAATTCGATGAGGATGACCCCGACGCCGAAGACGCCGAAGACGCCGAAGAGACCAAAGAGTAGGGCTGGTTCAGCCGCCGGTCTCGTCGAGGATCTCGTCGAGTTTCAAGATGTCGATTTCGTTGACGATCCCGACGAACGTTCCGTCGCCGTCGACCACGGCGAGAACCTCGACCCCGGCTTCTTCCATGGCCGAAACCGCGTCGCGTAAAGTCCAGGTGGTGTTGGCCACCGGAAGGTCACGCGCCATGCACTCACCGACAGTGATCTCCTCCCAGCTGTCTCGATCGAGCTCGGAAATATCGGCCAGAAGAGCCATACCTTCGTAGTGGTCCCCGCTGACAACTGGCACGATTCGCTCACGGCGACCCAGCACGTGGAAGTAGACGAACTCCGAAACCGTTGCATCGGGCGGAACCGTGAGCACATCGGTGGTGAGGATCGAGCTGATCGGAAGCGTGAAGCGCCGCTCGAGGTGGCCCAAACGCTGCGATACCTGGTAGCCGGCCACAGACGATGGCCCCGCCACCACTTGACTGACCGCGGCCGCCACGAGTGCAGGCACCACGAGCGAACCCACCCCACCTGTGGTTTCGGCCACGAACATGACCGCGGTGATCGGCGCTCGGTAGCCCGCGCCCAAGAACGCTGCCAGCCCGAGAATGGGGTAAAGCGGAGTGTCGTCCTGACCGAGGAGGGTCCCGACCAGCTGTCCCAACACCACTCCTTGCGCGGAGAGCGGAATGAACAGCCCGCCGACACCACCGGCGTAGATCGTAGAGATCGTTGCCGCGACTCTCAGCCCGAGGAGCAGCGCGATCAGGCCCAGACCTCGTCCCTGAACCACCCATGACATCGCCTCG
Source organism: Acidimicrobiales bacterium (assembly GCA_029263195.1). Lineage (GTDB taxonomy): Bacteria > Actinomycetota > Acidimicrobiia > Acidimicrobiales > Aldehydirespiratoraceae > SZUA-87. The sequence goes on along the minus strand of JAJCXX010000092.1, from coordinate 49,426 downwards.
GTGCCGGGGCCCAGAGTGAGCGGAGCGTCGAACGCGATCTGCGCCGTCATGGTGAGCAGGGCCAGGCTCAGGCCTCCGATTGCGAGGCGAGGCAAAGCCGATGTCTCGTGAGTGGCCTGCTTGGCCCGTCGAACCAACCATGCGAACCCTCGACCGCCGAGACCGGCCGCTATGCCGAGCAGAAGCGCTCCCAGAAGGTCAACGGCCCTCACACCGAATGCCGAAGCGCCGCTCTCGTTGGTTACGAAGGAGCTGCCCTCCGCAAAAAACGGGATCACCGGCTCGGTTCCCACCAATGACACAAATGTGGCGTAGCTCGCTGCGGATGCGATGAGCGACGGAAGCAGGGCGTGAGGAGTCACGTCGTCGCGGTAGGGGGCCTCCATGGCGAACATGACGCCGGTGGCCGGCGCCTTGAACACAGCAGCCACGCCCGCCGCCGCGCCGGCGGTCAGGAGTATCTGCGCCTCATCTCGTCTGAGCCATCGGCCCGAGCGTTTGTGTACCCACAGCCCGAGCGACGAACCTGAGTAGATCGAAGGGCCTTCGAGTCCGAGGGCACCCCCGAGCCCGATCGTCGTGGCACCAGCCAAGAGCTTTCCGGGGACCTCCGAAATCGGAAGTCGTGGCTGACGTTCGTGGAATGTGCGGACGAACTCGTCGGACGTGGACGAGGACGTGCCTCTTCCTGCGTATCGCAACAAGATGTAGGCGGCTCCGACCCCCACAGCTGGGGCGAACATGACCACGAGAAGCGCCTGGTCGAACAGCCACTCGAGAGCAACCTCCTCGGTGAGCGCCTGAAAGATCGATACGACGAATGCCACGAGAACGCCGGTTGCGACCGAAGCAGCGAGCAGACGTATGTCGTGTCCGTGCACGATTGAGGACAGGTACTTTTTCACGCCGACCTTGTCTACACCACCACGTGGCCGCTTCAGCACCTCCCGCTCGAAAGCTGTATGAGCTCGGGCCCTACACGAGTCCTGCGAGGGCCGCGGTCAGGTCAGTTGGTCGTCGAATCACAGCGGTTCGGCGCGAGCCGACCAACTCGGCCACGCTGTCGCCCACTCGGTTGGCGCGATCGGTGAGAAGAAGAGCCACATCGTCGCTCAACAACATCCCCACGTGCTTCGAGCCGGTGCGGCCACAGCGAGGGTGCCGATACTCGAAGGAGCCGACCAAAAGAGAGCGATTCTCAGCGCGCAACGCCGGTAGCCGTCGTCCCGAAGACTCGATCGCATCGATCAGGGCAAGAATCGCGGCGTGGTGCGTTCGGGTGTGCCGACCGCAGAAGGCTGACAAGTCGGCGGCATCCAGTGGTTCGGCTGATCGTAGGATCTGGTCGACGGCCGGGCGATAGGCGGCAGCACTTCTCCCTGTCAAGACCGACTTGACCACCGCTCTGACCGGGCGATCCAACGGACTCACCTGGGCGAGAGTCCGGTGTTCCATGTAGCGGAAGGCTTTCTCCATATTTGTGCGAGCCAGTCGGGTCACCTCATCCGGCCCCTCGCTGGCCGGATCCCGTGTCAGCCGATCGCCGGCGAGGGCAATCGATCGCAGGGCCGAAACGAGAAGCCTGTTCTCAGGCACGTCGTAGTCACGACTCGGAACACTGCAGACGTACACGTCGGCCTGGCCGAAGCTGGCCGACCTTGCCGCGACGGTTTCCGCCCACAGCACCGGACCCCTCAGTCCTGCGGAACTCCGCTCCATATGCCTGTTGCTACTCATCCTCAGACACCTGAGCAGGTGCGGCATGGCATCGAGCAGACGACTCGCGTCAGGGCCCGTGGCGATCTCCGCGTCCGCCATCTGTGAGATCGTTTTAGTGGGGATCCCCATCAAAGCTTCGACGACCGGGCCGATTTCGAATGGCCTCGCCAGGCGCATCCAGATCTCCTCCATCGGTACGGAGTCGGCCGATGGTGCCTGTACCTGACTGCGAGGACGGGATCTCGGGCTCACGATTGTCAGAGCGACAGTTCGATGCCGAGGACGTCGCCGATGGTGCGCTGCAGTTCGTGCCGCTCAGGTCCGTCCATCTCGGCCGACACGGTGCGGTAGAGGGTCATCGCTCTCCGTTCCTCCATGCCTTCGAACTGCGGCAGGAAGTAGGCGTAGAAGACCTCGTAAAGCAGACGCGAATCGGTGATCCCATCGGCCGATCGTCGAGCTGCGTACTTGGCAGCATCCAGATAGACCGCTGGACCGAGATCGGTGAACTCTCTCAGTGGAAGGAGCCTCTGAACGATCTCACCTCTGCCCGACAGGAGCTTCTTGAAGGCGTCGTTGCTGGGGGAACCAACCTCGATGAACGCGAATCTCCGCATCAGTGCGTACGACATCTCAAAGAGAAGGTTCTTGTCGAACACGTTCATGGTCGCGATGATTCGCCAGCCGGCCGGCACTCTGATGGCATCGGTCTCGGGAGGCGCGTCCACACCGGCCGGGACCAGCGCTACCGGCTTCACCTGGCCTTTGCGGCGGAATGGGAGGACGACCGGTGAACCCGAGAGGACCGTGAAGAGCTGACCGAACGCCCGATCGAAGTTGGAACGATTGAGCTCGTCGATCACCAACCAGCGGCCACTCTCGATCGCGTCCACAAACAGGCCCGGCCGAAATATCAGGCCCTCGGCTGTGGGTTGCAGGCCACCAATCGTCTCGAACGTCGTCCACTCAGTGGTCGCGGTAGTGGGAAGAAACCCTGTGCACAACATGGACCTTCGGGCACTCTCCGCCGCCAGATAGGCCAGAGTCGTCTTGCCCGTGCCGGGAGGGCCGGTCAAGATCACATGTTTGCCCGAATCGATCGCCGCCACCATTTGGTCGACAACGTGGGCGGGCAGGATCAACCCGGCTGAATCAACCGCTTTGCCGAGGCTGGCAGATGTGAAGGAGGGCACCCCGTTTTCGTCGGCCGAATCCGGCCGAACCTGAGGTTGATCTCATCTGAAGTCAGGAATCACCCAGCTTCGTGAGGCCTACGAACGCGGGGGTGAGGCACGAACACGCCGTCGGGGCGACTCCTCAGATAGTCGACAAGCAGGCGATATGGCTCCTCACCGGCAATCTCCACGATTTCATCCCGGTGGGATTTCCACACCGGCCGATCACCGACGAACGCCAGATCGTCGTCGGTGCACCACCACGCGAACTCGACCCCGCCTTCGCCCCAGTCGCGACGTTTCCACTCACGAATGATGTACGTGGTGTGGCCGTTGTCGTCGGTTGAGTCGTCGAATCTGATCGGAACCTGCCAGCAAACGTCGGGCTTCCAGTCGACCGGTCTCTCGCCCCGAGCCAGTGCCGCTTGGTGGAGCGCACAGCCCGCACCGTTCTTGTGCCCGGGCCGATTGAGGAGAATGCATGCATCATCGACGGATTGGGTGACCCATTCACCGTCGTCGTTTTCGTAGATGACGCCGCCCATCTCATCGGCTCGCGCGGCGAGTTCCCATTCGTCGGGGGTCAGCAGTGCGATCTTCGCCTCAACCGACCTTCGGTCGTCTTCGTCGACGAAATGCGCCCCGTAGGTGCAGCAACCGTGTTCGTACTCTGGTGCCAGCTCGGTGAACACACCGGGGCAGCCTCGGCCATAGATACACATGTAGTTGCTGGTCATGAAGGTGACGTCGAACTGCCAGGTGTTTCCATCCGAGTCGTCGAAGGTGACCCACTCATGAAGATCGTCGGAGCTTGGCATCCCGGCGACCGTACCGTCGCTAGGGATGGTTATCGTGTTGACGTGGCCGGAGAATTCGACGACATCAGAGCCCGACTCGAGCTGATCGGTGAGGAACTGGCTGATCTCGCTATCGTGAGGCTCCGCGAGTCGATCGATGCAGGTGGCTCAGAGCTTCCTGTTGATGAAAAGAGACTCACCAGGGCCCGGCGCGCCGTAGAGAAGGCGGTCCACCTGCTCGATGAGCCAGACCGAGGATTCGACTGAATGCTCGAGCTCAGTCGACGTGATCGTTGAGCGCGTCGATCAACCGACGCAGACGAGCGAGGGCGTGACGATCGAAGCGGAAGGCGATGCGGTGTTTGTCGACCTCGTCGCCGTCGCGAACCTCGACGTCGGTGACATCGACTCGCTCGATCCGACCAGATTCAACGATGTCGGAAAACTCACTGTTGAGCGACTCCAACTCATCGTCACCAATCTCTCGCTCGAGCCTGAGAATCAGTCGCGAACCGACGAAACGCATCGAGTGGTAGGTGCGATAGAAGCGGCACACTTCCTCAACCGCTTCATCGACCGAGTCGGTCAGCTTCACCAAGCACAGATCGTCCTGCGAAATCAGACCACCGTCGCGGAGTTCGGCCTCGATGAACCTGCGCCAATGCTGCCAATAGGTTCCGCCGGGTGGATCGAGAAGTACCACCGGTGCAGGCGGCGTCTTGCCGGTCTGAATGAGCGTGAGGAGTTCGAAGGTCTCGTCCATGGTGCCGAAACCACCGGGCAGCAGCACATAGCCATGAGACTCCTTCATGAACATCACCTTGCGGGTGAAGAAGTAACGAAAATTGATAAGTTTCGGATCACCGGTGATAACAGGATTTGCGTCGGCTTCGAAGGGCAACATGATGTTGACCCCGAAGCTGTTGTCGACACCTGCACCTTCGTGCCCGGCCTGCATTATCCCGGGTCCGGCACCGGTGATCACCATCCATCCGGCGGCCGCGATGGCTTCAGCGAAATGGTGGGCGCACGCGTAGGCGGGATCGCCGGATTTGATCCGAGCGCTGCCGAAGATGGTGCACTTCTTGGATTCAGAGTAGGGAGCGAATACCTGGAAGGAATAACGCAACTCCTTCACTGCGGCGGCCACCAGCTTCAGATCACCGCGGTCGACATCCTCGAGACCGAGTCGGATCGCCGACACGATCATCTCGAAGATGAGCTCTCGATCGGACGGGGCAATCGAGTCGAGCAGATCGAATATCGCCTGGTCGAGATCGTCGTCACCGGTGCGATAGCGCGAGAGTGGGCTGTTCATCCCGGCAGCCTCCCACGCGGAAGGGTCGATTGTCGGCCATCCCTCGTGCTGCTGTGTGCCCCGCGTCGGGGCATCACGACCCGGCTACCGGAATGGTAGTGCGCCTTCGTCGGGCCACTTGGAGTGGGATCAGCATTTCGTCGGGCCGGCCATACAGAGTCGTGCGCTGAACAAGCCTTCGTCCGATCGGCTCGACGAGGTCGCGGAAGTCGGCCGGGGTCACGTCGGTACCGTGAGTCGCCCCCGCCGCTCTTGAGATGTTCTCGTCCATCAGCGTTCCGCCAAGGTCGTTGACACCGGCCTGAAGCAGCTGTCGTACGGCACCGAAACCCAGCTTCACCCATGAGGCCTGGATATTGTCGATTCGGCCGCGGTAGGCGATACGGGCAACCATGTGCATGAGCAGCACCTCCCGCCAGGTCGGGCCCCGCCGTGAGCGCCGCTGGAGGTAGATAGGGGAGGCCATGTGGACGAACGGCAATCCCACGAATTCGGTGAACCCACCGGTCTCCTCCTGCAACGTCCTTGTTCGCAAAATGTGTTCGGCCCAGTGCTCGGGCCGCTCGATCGAGCCGAACATGATGGTCACATTCGACTTGAGACCGACGGAGTGGGCAACACGGTGGGTTTCGAGCCACTCATCGGTGTCGATCTTGTCGGGACACAGGGTCTCGCGGACACTGTCGACCAAGATCTCGGCCGCCGTTCCGGGCAGCGAACGCTGACCGGCGTCCATCAGTCGTGTGAGGTAGTCGGCCAAGGATTCCTTGTTTCGCTTGGCCCCCTCGCTGACCTCCAACGCCGTGAATCCGTGGATGTGCATGCCTGGCACCGCGTCATGGACGGCACGGGCGACATCTATGTAGTAATCGCCATCGAAGTCGGGATGGATGCCGCCCTGCAGGCACACCTCTGTGGCGCCCTCATCGGCAGCCTCCACCACTCGATCGGCGATGTCGTCGAGCGTCAGCAGATAGGGGGTCCCTCTCAGATTCAGCGACAGCGGACCCTTGGAGAACCCACAGAATCGACATTTGAACGTGCAGACATTCGTGTAGTTGATGTTTCGGTTGGCGACGTAGGTGACCTCAGGGCCGATGATCTCGGAGCGAAGATCATCGGCGACTCGAGCGATCTCCGACACTTCTGAACCCCGGGCCCCGAAGAGCGTGACAATCTCATCTAACCCGACGTCTGATCGGGACCGAACCCCCTGGAGCACCTCACCCACAGCACCGCCGGCCGATGCTCGACCACCCACGATCGTCATCGGGTCCCGGCCAGAACCGGTGTACCACTGCGAGGACAGATTTCCGACGAGATCGAACTCGGCGCCGTCGCCCACCTTGGCGCGCTCCATGGTCCTCTCGGGCCACACCGATCCGGGATCGTCGCGAGCGAAGCCATCGGAATCAGAGCGATCGGCCACCGGGAAGTGCAGGTCCTCGTGGAGCCAAGTTTCGGGGTCGCGCACGTAGCGAGGGTGCAGGGTCAGTCTGGGGGCGAGCACGAAGCCCTTGTCCTCGGTGACCTCGCGGAGCCGCTCGAGGGAAGGCCATGGGCGCTCGGGGTTCACGTGATCGGCGGTAACAGGGGACACCCCGCCCCAATCGCTGACACCGGCATCGAGCAGGACACCGAAATCATCGGACAGGTTCGGCGGCGCCTGGATTCGAATGTCAGCAGGGAGAATCAGTCGGGCCAACGAGATGGCGTCGAGGTATTCATCGGAGGGGCAAGCAGGCGAGCGGTGCATTGCCGTGCCGGGCTTGGGAAGAAAGTTCTGAACGATCACCTCTTGGACATGTCCGTGACGGCCATGAGAGTCCGCTATCGCCTCGAGGGCATCGACCCGATCTCCACGCGTCTCTCCGATTCCGACGAGAATCCCCGTCGTGTAGGGGACACGCAATTCCCCGGCCCACTCGAGGGAATCGAGTCGGCGAGCCGGAACCTTGTCGGGTGCTCCCCGATGACACTCGAGATCGTCGCGCAGCGTCTCGATCATCATTCCCTGGCTGGGAGAGACCCGGCGGAGCTGGGCTATCTCATCTTGGTACATCGCGCCGGTGTTGGCGTGGGGAAGGAGGCCGGTCTCTTCGATCACCAACTCGGCCATGGCCTCGACGTAGTCGACGGTGGACTCGTAGCCATTGTCCGCGAGCCAGAGCTTGGCTTCTGGATACCGGAGCTCGGGCCGCTCGCCGAGGGTGAACAAGGCCTCGTGACATCCGACCTCCGCGCCTCGACGGGCGATGTCCAGAACCTCTTCAGGGGTCAGGAACGGTGATTTCACTCGGGCCGGGGGTTGAGCAAAGGTGCAGTAGCCGCACCGATCGCGGCACAGACTGGTGAGGGGAATGAACACCTTCGGCGAATAGGTGACAACGGTGCCGTGGGCCCGATCGCGCACGGCACGTGCCTCGGCGGCGAGACGCTCGGCCGACAAGCTCAACAGATCGGTTCTAGACATCCTCGGTCTCCGTGACACTGAGCACTCGGCCCGCACCGGGAGCTGATCGAATGTGGGTTGGGTCCACCGGTGAGTTGCACGAAGTGCACCAAGACTGCAGCTCCAGCCGCGTCTGGCACTCGTCGTGGACGAGTTCGGTGGGGGCGCCGCCGTCGGTGTAGTAGTCATCGCCCCATCGCATCAGGGCGACCAACGCCGGGGACAGGGCCCGACCCTTGGCGGTGAGGTGATATTCGTGGCGAGGAGGTCGGTCCTGATAGGGAACCTTCTTCACGACACCTTCGTCGGCCAAAGAGATCAGACGATCGGCCAAGAGATTTCTTGCAATGCCGAGGTCGGTCTGGATCATCGAGAACCGCCTCACCCCACGGAACAGGTCGCGCAGAATCAGAAGGGTCCATCGGTCGCCGATGGCATCGAGCGTCCGCTGGATGGAACAGTCGTCGGGTTGATGCGATTCGGCCACGTCGGCAATCTAGAGCGGGTCGGTTTAGATTTGCAACCAACCATCGAACTAAGCCAAGCCCCTAGAAATCGGCTAGCACCTAGACAGTCGAACAGGAGGCCCACATGCACAAGTGGTCAGACGAGCACGAGATGCTGCGGACGGCGATGAAGGATTTCATCGCCAAGGAGATCGTGCCGGTCAGGGACGAACTCGAACACGGCGACCTCCCGCCCTACGACATCCTCAGACGCTTGTACAGCACCTTCGGCATGGACGAGATGGCCCGAACCAACTTCCGACGCCGACTGGAGGCGGAGGCCGACGTCGGCGACGACATCCGCGAGACCGGTGGGGGAGGACCCGATGCCGGTTACACCCTCGTTCCGATCATCGAGTTGTGTCGCCACTGCCCCGGAATGGTGACCGCCATGGGTGTCTCCGTCGGACTCACCGCCGCGGCGATCTCCTCGAAGGGAACCGTCGCCCAGAAGAAGCGTTGGGTCGAGGATCTGCTGACGCTGGAAAAGATCGGGGCCTGGGCCATCACCGAGCCCGGCTCGGGATCCGACGCTTTCGGATCCATGCTCTCTACCGCACGCAGAGACGGCAACGAATACATTCTCAACGGTTCGAAGACCTTCATCACCAACGGACCGTACGCCGACACCATCGTCTTCATCTGCAAGCTCGACGAAGGCAACGAACCGTCGGAACGCAAGGTCTTGAGCTTTGTGCTCGACAAGGGGATGCCCGGTCTCACCCAGTCGAAGCCGCTGCGCAAGATGGGCATGCATTCATCACCTACGGGAGAATTGTTCCTCGCTGATGTCCGAGTGGGCACCGATCGCCTCATCGGCGAAACCGAGAACCCCGAAGGAGGAGGCCGCAGTGGTGCCAAGTCGACGTTCCAGCAGGAGCGATCCGGCGTGGCCGCCATGGCGCTCGGCATCATCGAGCAGTGCCTCGAACTCTCTGTTGAATACGCCAAGGAGCGAGTCCAGTTCGGAAAGCGAATCGGTGACTTCCAGCTGATCCAGCAGAAGCTGGCCAACATGGAGTTGGCTCGTATGAACGTCCAGAACCTCGTGTTCCGTACCATCGAACTGACCGCAGCCGGCGAGTCGATGACCTTGGCCGAAGCGTCGGCGATGAAGCTCTACTCGGCTCAGGCCGCCACCAACGTCGCGCTCGACGCGGTGCAGGTGCACGGCGGCAACGGTTACATGGCCGAATTCCATGTCGAGCAACTCGCTCGCGATGCCAAGGTTCTCCAGATCTACGCCGGCACCGACGAGATCCAGACGGTGGCGATCGCCCGGGATCTTCTCGGCTGAGAGCCGAGGCCAACCCGCTACCGTCCTCGGCCGGGATATGCGATCGGCTTATTCGCTCTCGTCCTCGTCGACATCGTTTAGATCACTCGCCGCGGCCAGAGCCGAGGCCAGCATGGCGGCGCGCTGATAGACCATCTGGAACGAATGCTGAGCGGCCGTCTCGTGCGGCGGAATCGGAATGCGACCAAGCGACGAGACCGCGGCGGTCACGTCCGGGCTGGAACTCACACTCTCGATCGGCTCCGGTAACAATTCCGGGTTGCCCCAGAACGCCACGGGATCGAAGGAAGCTTGCTGCTTGGGCTTCGATTTGGCCTTCCGTTTTCTCTTCTTGTCGTTGCGTCCCGACTGTCCGGATCTCTGTCGCGGGCCCGACGCGTTTCGGTCGCCACTCACAGCGATTCACCTTCCGGATCAATATCGGAGTCACCCTCGATAGCGGGTTCGAGATCGAGTAGAGCAGCCTCGTCGATGCCGAACACCTGCCGTAGCTGCTCGGCATCGAGATCGCCGATCGAACTGCTCTTCGGCAAGGTGACATCGGCGATGTGACGCTTGCCTGCGACGACCTCCTCAACCCGCTCATCAATGGTTCCCGGACACACCAGACGGTGGCAGATCACCGTGTTGGTCTGTCCGATTCGCCAAACCCGGTCGCGGGCCTGATCCTCCACCGCCGGATTCCACCAACGGTCGTAGAGAACAACGTGGTTTGCCGCGGTGAGGTTGAGTCCGGTTCCGCCGGCCTTCAGCGACAGCACCATCGTTCCCGGACCTTCAGCCGATTGGAACTCCTCGACCATTCGATCTCGCGCTCCGCGGGCCAGACCACCGTGGTAGCAGGAGACCGGAATTCCGTGCTGGTCGCTCAGGTACTCGGCGAGCTTGACGCCCCAGGTTGCGAAATGCGTGAAGACGAGCGCCTTCTCTCCCGACGCGTACACGTTGTCGACGATTTCGTTGAGCCGCACGAGCTTTCCGGAGCGTCCGTCGAGTGGCTCATCGTCGGCCTGGTAGTTGACCGGATGATTGCAGATTTGCTTCAAGGCCGTGATCGCAGCCAGAACAGCACCCTTTCTCTCGGGTGTTCCAGGCTCCTTGGATTCGGTGTCGACGACCAATGTGTCGATCACGGCCTGGTACAGACCGATCTGTTCCTCGGTCATCGCACAATGGTCGAGTTCGTCGATCCGGTCGGGCAGTTCCGCAGCGATCAGCGGTTCCGACTTCGTGCGGCGGTAAACGAGAATCCCGTTGAGAGCACGGAGCGCGTCCTCACCGTCGGACTTCCGCTTGTTGTCCGGTGTCAGCTGGGAGATGAATGCCGTCCGTGCGCCCAGTAGACCCGGATTGGTCCAGTTCATGATGGCCCAGAGATCGCCGAGTCCGTTTTCGATAGGTGTGCCGGTGAGAGCCACTCGGGTTCGGGCATCGATCCGCTGCAACTGCCTGGACGTCTCTGCTGCCGGGTTTTTGATCGCCTGGGCCTCATCGAGGACCACCTTCCACCACCTGATCTTCGCGATCTCGTCGATGTCGCGGACCGCGGTGCCGTATGTGGTGATGACCAAGTCGGCGTCCGCTGCCGCCCGCTGAAACTCGAGATCCTTGGACCGACTGGCCCCATGATGAACCAAGACCTTGATCCCCGGCACGAACCGATGGGCCTCGGATGCCCAGTTGCCGACCACCGCCGGGGGGGCGATCACCAAAGCGGGAGAGTCACGTCGCGAAGTCAGGAGATTGGCCAGAAGAGTTGGGGTCTTTCCTAGACCCATGTCGAGGGCAAGGCATCCGCCGAGCCCGGCCTCGTCGAGGAAGTCGAGCCAAGCCAGAGCATCTGCTTGGTAGGTACGGAGTTCACCCTCGAATCCCTCCGGCTTGGTCGGGGGATTCTCCGGCAGCGATTTCACGCTTCGGAGCAGGTCAGCTGCCCACCCGTCGCCGGTGATCGAGATTCCGCCCGACAAGGGCGAACCCTCGAGACCCAGGGCGTGACGAAGCATGTCGGCGCCGCTGAGTCGGGTATTGTCGGCGCGCTCGGCCAACGCTGCGGCCGCCTCAACCAGGTCGGCCTTGTCGAGCTCGACCCACTGGCCTCGCGACTTCACCAAGGGGCGGGCCTCGGCCGCAAGCTGGGATATCTCGGCCGCGGTGAGCTCCACGTCGTCGAACACCGCCGACCATCTGACATTGGCCAACTGCTGTGCCCCGACAACAGTCGCCTGAGCCTCCTCGGACGTGAGACGCAGTGAGGGCGTGGCCTTCTTGCGAGAGAGGGGCGGAACTCGTACTTGGAATCCCGAAGCGGACAGAACATCGCCTGTTGTCGTCATCAAACGCCAAGCCTCATCCTGGGAGAGGATCACCTCGCCACGACGACGACCGCCAAGACGAAGAAGCTCCGGGAAGAGTCGCTCCAGTCGCGTCAGCTGCCCGCCCACCTCGGTGGATCGCGACTTGGAACCGGTGGTGACGGCTACCTCGACCGGCTCGATTCCTCCCTCGGAATTCGGCGCGAGGACCGAAACGTGCCAGGCCTCCGACTCGTCGGGAGGGTCGAGCTGGATGATCAGCTCGCATGTGGCGGGACCCGCCACCGAACTCGCCCAACTCTGGACCTTTCGTGCCGTCTCACCGGCAAGAGCACGAGGAGCGAAGAAGGGCTCACCACCAAGATTGCAGAGCAAGGCCTCGCCCATATCTGACCTCGTGGCGATCTCCGGCGGGCTGGCCGGTGCGGTCAATTGGCCGGCAGCAGTGGCGACGATCGCATTGGTCAGATCTCCCAGAACCGCCGCCGTGAACTTCTCGGGATTCTGGTCGCGGTTATTGATCATCACGGCGCCGGGAACCGACGACACGAGGGCAGCAAACCGGGCCGGGTCCATGAGAATGGGGAGCCATCTCACCCGGCACTTGACCAAGCCATCGGATTGATCTCGCCGGCCACGTTTGGATTGGATCACCTGGGGGACCACTCGGCCTTGCGCTACCAGGTCGACGGCCAGAACGGCAGCGTGTCCCATCCACTTGGCGCTCACCCCGACAGAGTCATCGTCTGTGGCCCCGAGCGCTACCAACCAACCAATCGCCGACGAAAGGGGAGTGGTAAGGGTCTCGGCCCGCCCCTTGCCCGGCAGCTTCAGGGTTCCGTGGTCGTCCCACTTGATGGCTCCGCCGCCCAAAGCCTTCACTCGTTCGAGCACAAGCGGCTCGGGCTCGGACTTGGCGTTTTCGCCAGCCGCCCAGACAACCAAGCGACCGTCGGTACGCGACAACTGCAGGAGTGCCTCCCCGGACTCGGCCGGGGCTTCCCTCGGTGTGTCTCGGATTTGAATCGGGGTCAGCTCGGATTCGTCGGGCGGGCCGTCGATCGCTGTGATCGCATCGTCGATCCGAAAGCAGTCGTTGTCGAGATCGGCCAGGACGACACCACGCTCGGGTCCCTTGATGTCCCGCCGGGCGGCTGCGAGATTGACTTCGGCCGCGTCGAGGAGGCGCCATAGCGAAGCCAACCACTGCTCGCGGTTGTCTTCGAGGTACTTCGATTCGTCGTCGGATATCCGACCATCCAGATGACTTTGAACCATGCGGTCAAGGTCTTCGGGTGAGGCGGGAACCCTATTCGTGTCTATAGCTACGGCTATCTCCTCAGCTTCGCGACGCGTCGGCGTCAGCCATGCAGATTCAATCGACCCATCACGCCGGCCCCCGGCGCTTCACGTCAGGACCGTCCGTCGCCCGGACTGCCGCTGACTACGGTCATCGAGGCTCGACTATCGAACCTCAAGGCCCGCACACTGTACCCCGATTGGAGTCAGGTCAAACCCTTGGCTTTCTCATCGAGGGCACCAATCAGCTCGACGAAGCTCTTTTCAAAGGCCGCCACTCCTTCGGACTCGAGGGTCTGTGTGACGTCGTCGATGTCGACCCCGAGGAATGCCAATCTCGCCATGATGGACCTTGCACCTTCGATGTCGGCGTCGACGGTCCTGGCCACCGTGCCGTGATCCTCGAAGGCTTCCAGTGTCTGGTCGGGCAACGTGTTGACGGTGCCGGGACCGATCAGGGTGTCGACATAGAGGGTGTCGGGGTAGGACGGATCCTTGGTGGAGGTCGATGCCCACAGCGGCCTCTGCGGTCGGGCCCCCCGCTGCAGTAGTGCCTCCCATCGGGGCCCCGAGAAGGTTTCCAGATAGGCGGCATATGCGAGCTGCCCACTTGCCACCGCAGCTCGTCCCCGTAGCTCGAGCGCCTCGGGACTTCCGATCTCGGATAGGCGCCGGTCGACCTCGACATCGAGCCTGCTGATGAAGAACGAAGCCACGCTCGAGATCCGGCTGAGATCTCCCTCGGCAGCTTCGAGGCCGGCGATGTAGGCCTCCATCACCTCGGCGTAGCGATCGAGGGAGAAGATGAGGGTCACGTTCACACTTCGACCCTCTGAGATCATGATGCGAATTGGATCGAGCCCCTCGGCCGTGGCCGGAATCTTGATGTATACGTTGGGCTCATCGATCCTCTCGTGGAGCAGTCGAGCCTCGGCCTCGGTTGCGATCGAATCGCGGGCCAAACCCGGATCGACCTCCACGGACACGTAGCCGTCGAGCCCATCGGACTCGTCGTATACGGGCCGGAGAATGGCGAGAGCCGCCTCGATGTCGGAAACAACCAGCTTCCAGTAGGAGGCCTCGACGTCGAGCCCCGCGGAGATCGCTTCACGGAATTCGTCGTCGTAGTCGGCCGATCCTTGAATCGCCTTTTGGAAGATCGAGGGGTTGGATGTGAGCCCCCGCACACCTCTGCGCACCCAGTCCTCGAGTTCGCCGCCGCTGATCCAGCTCCTGCGAATGTTGTCGAGCCACGGGCTCTGGCCCTGCTCGGCGAAGACCTTGTGAAGATTCGACATGTGATGCTCCGTTGAATTTGTCGGGGTTCAGCTGCCGAGCAGGGACTTGGTCTGCTCGACGATGTTGGCCGCGGTCAGGCCGAATTCGGCCATCACGACATCTCCGGGAGCCGACGCCCCGAACCGATCGATCGAGACGACTCGATCAACCCACCGGTGCCAGCCCATCGAGACCCCAGCCTCTACTCCCAGCGATGGAAGTTGGGGCCGAAGAATTGAGTCCTGGTATTCCGGTGACTTCTCGGAGAATTGCTCCCAACAAGGAAACGAGACGACCCTTGCGATGATTCCCGTGTCCGCCAGAATGGCAGCGGCCTCAACACACAACGACACCTCGCTGCCGGTGGCTACAAGACTGACCACGGCTGCTTCAGGATCTGAGATCGCATAGGCCCCGGACTCGACACCCTCGGTTGATGTTCCCTCCAACACCGGAACGTTCTGCCGGGTGAGGATGAGCGCGGTTGGTCCGGACTCCTCGATGGCCACCTTCCATGCGGCGGCGGTCTCGTTGGCGTCGGCCGGGCGAATCACCCGCAGATTGGGAATGGCCCTCAGCGCTGCGATCTGCTCCACCGGCTGGTGGGTCGGACCGTCTTCGCCCACACCCACCGAATCGTGGCTCCAGACGAAGATGGTATGGGCATTGGAGAGAGCCGCAACTCGTACCGCTCCACGCATGTAGTCGGAGAAGACCAGGAATGTGCCGACCACCGGGAGCGCTCCGCCGTGAAGAGCCATTCCGTTGGCAATTGCCCCCATGCCATGCTCGCGAATTCCGAAATAGATCTGACGACCAGTTGGGTTGTCGGACCTGAACACGCCGACATCTTTCATCGTCGTGCCGGTGTTTCCGGTGAGGTCGGCCGCACCGCCCGTGAGTCCTGGTACCACCGGTAACAACGCCTGGAGAGCCGCGTTTGAGGCCTTGCGAGTGGCAACCGACTCGCCCGACTCCCACGACGGCAGAACATCGGCCCAGCCGGCCACACCTTTGTCGGCCAGGCGGGCATCGAGAAGCTCGCGATCACCGGTGTGGTCGGCCAAGCGTCGTTGCCAAGCTTCACGGGTAGGTCGACCCTTGACCCCGGCCTCGCGATACATGCCGACGACATCGGGGTCTACGTAAAACGTCTCGTCGGCTGGCAGTCCCATCTGGCGTTTGGTTGCTGCGATTTCGTCGTCGAATACCGCGTAGCCGTGAACAGCAGGAGTGTCGATCGAGTCGGGAGTCGGCGTGCCGATGCGGGTTCGCACCACAACCAGAGAGGGTTTGTCGGTGACAGCCATGGCCCGACGAATACCGTCCTCGAGGGCATCGAGATCCTCGCCCACCTCGCCGAGTTCCTCGACGTGCCAGCCATACGCCTTGAAGCGAGCCGGGGCGTCGTCGGAGAGAGCCAACTCGCTGACTCCATCGATGGTTATGTGGTTGTCGTCGTAGCACAAGACGATGTGACCAAGGCCGAGATGACCGGCCAAGGAGGCAGCCTCGTGACTGATGCCCTCCGACAGATCGCCGTCTCCGCAGGTGGCGAACACATGGTGGTCGAACAGATCCGCCCCAAAACGGCTCCGAAGCTGCGCCTCGGCGATCGCCATTCCGACAATGTTGCCAATTCCCTGACCGAGGGGTCCGGTGGTGGCTTCGACGCCGGCGGTGCGGCCGACCTCGGGATGCCCCGGGGTCACCGAATCCCACTGGCGAAAGTCGCGTAGATCGTCGATCGTCAGGCCATAGCCAGCTAGGTGAAGGAGTGCGTATTGCAGAATCGACGCATGTCCGCCCGAGAGCAGAAATCGATCACGATCGGGCCAGCTCGGCTCCGATGCGTCGTACTTCATCACCCGGGTGTAGAGCACGTGTGCCAAGGGCGCGAGCGCCATCGCCGTGCCCTGATGTCCGGATCGAGCCGCGTTGGGTCCATCCATCGCGATACCGCGAATCACACTGACAGCGCGCCGGTCGAGATCGGTCATCGGTCCTCCATGTCGGTGATCAACGTGACCCTATCCTCACGGACTCCACTACGATGCGACCGTGATCGAGACGCCGACCAAGGACGCCATCATCGCGGCGGCGCAGAAGCTTTTTGCCGAACGGGGCTTCGACGGAACCTCGCTCAACGACATCTCCGCGGTGGTTGGTATCCGCCGTCAGAGCCTCCTTCACCACTTTCCTTCGAAGGAATTGATGTATGTCGAGGTTTTCGAGCGGGCGCTCGCCGAGTGGTACCAGCGGGTCGAGCAGGCCGTCATCGACGATGCCCAAGGTTGGCAGAAGGTCGATCACGTACTCACCGCCGGCTTCGACTTCTTCAGGGAGAATCCCGACTTCGTCAGAATCGTGCGCCGCGAAGCACTCGCCGAGGGAGGTAGTTCCCATGTTGATCTCGGAATCGCTCTCCAGCCGCTGTTCACTCGAGCCGCCGACTACTTCCGTCGCGAGATGGATGCCGGACACTTCCGCCGACATGATCCCGAACAGTTGCTCCTCACCGGCTATGGAGCGTTGCTGTCGTACTTCAGCGATGTGAGCTTCATCGCCGGTCTTCTCGGTCGCGACCCACTCAGCGACGAGGCCCTGGAGCGTCGACTCCAGCACGTGCGTGGCTTCATCAAGGCAGCCGTCCAACCCGACGCCGAACACTGATGCCGACCCGCGTCGTAATCCCGGCCGTTCCCTGGCCTAACCTGCGTGCGTCATGCGTCGCCTGATTCCTCCGATCGTTCTCATTGCGGTTCTGGTGGCCGCCTCCGTTCTCGCGGTCAGAACCAACGACACTGCAGATCCGGGTCATGCCATTGCCTCGACACCTGTTCCTTCGAACGACACCCCGCTGCTCAGCGTTCGTCGGACACCCGAATGGTTGCGGCGTCCGACCGCCGACACGTTGCTCGGCCGGGCCATTCAGACCGTGCTCAGCGCATCGTCCATGCCATCGAGCAGATGTATTTCGGTTCACCGCGACGGCATAGAGGTGGCCAAGAACAACATCGGCACCGTGTTTGTCCCCGGTCCGCTTCAGCGACTGATCACCGCCGCCGCCGTCGCCGAGGCCCTTCCGGCCGATTCGGTGTTCCGGACCGCTGCGGTGGTGCAGTCGGACACGGTTGTCAACGAAGAAGGAGTCTTCGAGGGCGATATCTGGTTGATCGGCGGCGCCGATCCTCTTCTCGGCACCTCCGACTACATGGATCGTTTCGACGACAACCGGCCCTTCACCGATCTCGAGGCCCTCGCCGACGATGCCGCGGCCCTACTCATTGCCGACGGTGTTGTCCAGATTGCGGGCGGCGTTCAGGGCGACGAGTCGAAGTACGCGCCCGCAGAGCGCGACTACGTCGACGAAGAGACACCACTGGGACTGGTATGGACTGCCGAGGACAACGCCGACAATCGGGTCGGGCCTCTGTCGGCTCTCATGGTCAACGAAGGTTTCTCAGCATGGCCCGAGACCAACGAGCCAGCCGAGAACACACGATCCTCCAATCCTGCTCTCGATGCGGCTGATCTCTTTGCCCAATTACTCACCGATCGAGGAATCGCAATCGGCTCCTCGTCTGGTAACGAGATCGCGCCGCAGGGAGCCGACCGTGTGACGCTCGGCGAGATCGAGTCAGCCCCATTCAGCGTCATTCTTTCCCGCGCTCTCGCTCCCGACGGTGGAACCACCGCTGAGATGTTGCTCAAAGAAATAGGCGTTCGAAGCGGCGTCACCGCCGTGAGGGCCAACGCAATCCTGTTCGGGGAGACGATCCTGCTCGATCGGGCCGGTCTGCCGGTGAGCGGAACGGCCATCGCTGATGGGTCTGGTGTGTCGGCGCTCAATCAAACCACCTGTGAATTGTTCGTCTCCTTGCTGGAAGGCGCTGACGTGGGTTCCCCGCTTCTCGAAGCGGTTCCCGTCCTGGCCGACAGCAGCCTTTCCAAGTGTGTCTCCGCTATCGACGGCCAAATGCGGCTGTTGGCAGCAGCCGAGACCAACACCACCGGCGTTGTCGGTCGCTACGTCGCGAACAACGGCGATCTCGTCGCCTTCGCCATGCTGGCCAACGGACCGGAGATCGGAGCGACTCTCGGCCCGTGCAACATCTTGCAACGATCGATGGTCAATGCGGTGTCCGGACACCCATACGGCCCGGCCCTCGACGAGTTGGCACCTCTACCAGCCAGCGGCTGATCTCAAGTCCAGTGGACGAGGCGCCCCCCGAACCAATCGGCACGGTCGCTGTCTTTCCTTTGGAGGTGCCGGTCGTTCCGGGGATGATTGTTCCACTGAGAATCTTCGAGCCGCGATATCGGGAGCTGGCGAGCCAGGTCACCAGCGGAGGTGGTCAAGGTCGCTTCGCCACCACGCTCATCGAGCGGGGCAGTGAGGTCGGTGGTGGAGACCAACGCAGCAACATTGGTTGCCTCGTCGAGGTAGTCGACCATCACGAATTCGACGACGGCAACTGGACGCTGATCACCACCGTGGCACACCGAATCCGAGTCACGGAGTGGCTTGGCGACGATCCCTTTCCGAGGGCCATCGTCGAGGCCTGGCCCGACACCGACGGCCCCACACCAACGGACTCCGATATCTCAGCCCTCATATCTGAGTTCGAGACTCTCATCGCCGCGGCCCAACGAACGGGGACGCAGGTTCAGGTGCCGTTGGTCGACGTACACGACGGGGCGACAAGCGCTGTATGGCGGATTGCTTCGCTGATACCGGTCGGGCCACACGACCTTCAGGAGATACTGTCGGCGGAGTCGCTCGAGCAACGGTTTTCACTCCTGCATGAGATGATCGTCCAGCACCTCGATCTCATGCAGATGATCGATCAGCAGAGCGACGAATCCAACGGATAGAGTTGCGGCCCGACACGGAGGACCGATGGCAGACAAAACCGGACCCGGCGAGATCTACGATCTGGTCAAGTCATACGCCAAACAGGAGATCATCGGACCCCTCGGGGGAGCTGGTCGTTGGCTGGGGTTCGGCCTCTTGGGAAGCTTCTTGTTGATGTTCGGTCTCACCTCGATGTCCTTGGCCCTGCTCCGAGCTCTGCAAGAAGAGACCGGCAGCACCTTCACCGGGAATCTCTCGTGGGCCCCCCACACCATCACTCTTGGCGCAATCTCCATCGTCATTGGCGCCATGGTCACTCGAATCACCCGTAGGAGCCTCTGATGGCCGACGACAACGAGAAGATCTCAAAGGACGACATACACGCGTCCTTTCGCTCCCTCAAGGACGACATCGACCAGTCAGCAGAAGAGGCCGCGGCCAAGGCTGTACCGGTGTTGGCCATCGGCGGTGTTCTCCTACTGGTCGTTGTCTTCCTGATCGGGCGACGAGTCGGCCGCACGAAGTCAACCGTTGTCGAGATCCGCCGAATCTGATGGCCCCGAAGTCCTTCGGTCTCGCTTACGTGGGCCGCACTATTCGCGTCAACAGCATCCGCAAGGGACTCCTCGGGGGCTCCAAGTTCTGGATGGCAGTCCTCCTGACCAGGTTCATCGGTACCAAGATGCAGAGGGTGACCAAGCGCGGCGAGAAGCCACTCAGATACTCCGAGCCTCTCAGGCCGGGGGAACAGATCGTGATCAGTCACATCGATCCTCGCGCCGGCGGCAACTGATCCGGCCGACACGATGATCGTCAAGATGCGCAACCCCAACCGCGAGGTCGAGATAGACCGATCGATGGCTGTGGGAGACCTACTCACCACGCTCGATCTGAATCGCGAGGCACACCTCGTGATCGTCGACGGCCAATTGGTGCCTCGCGACATGGTCCTTTCCCGCGATTCGGTCGTCGAGATCCGACCGGTGATCTCCGGCGGCTCACTGTGAAGTGTCGCGTCTGCCGTGGCCCGGCGGTGATCGACGTCAGGCGACACAACGCCAACTTCTGTGCCGAACACTTCGTGAAGCTCTGCCGCGATCAGGTGGCCAAGGCCATTTCCGAGTTCAACATGTTGCAGCCCGACGATCGCGTGCTCATAGCGGTATCGGGAGGTAAGGACTCGTTGGCTCTCTGCGACATTCTCGATCACCTCGGCTATCGGGTCGAAGGCTTCTACATATCGCTCGGAATCGGCGAATACAGCAAAGAGTCTCGTGGCTATGTCGAGAGATTCGCCTCACAGCGAGACCTACCGCTGATCATCGACGATCTACCAATCGACTACGGGTTCGACATCCCACACGGCAGCAGGGCGGCCAAGCGCGCTCCATGCTCAGCCTGCGGTCTCTCGAAGAGACATCTGTTCGACGAAGCCGCCCGCAAGGGTGGCTACGACGTTGTGGCAACCGGACACAACCTCGATGACGAAGCCGCCGTGCTCATGGGAAACACTCTTCATTGGCACACCGAGTATCTGGGTCGTCAGGCGCCTGTGCTTCCCGCCCACGACGGATTCCCGAAAAAGGTCAAGCCGCTGGTCCGTCTGACCGAACGCGACACTGCCGCCTACTGCCTTCTCCGCAACATCGACTACATGGTGGAGGAGTGCCCGATGGCAGCGGGCAATCGACACCTCTTCTACAAGTCCGCGCTCAACGACATCGAGGTCTCGTCGCCCGGAGCGAAACACTCCTTCTACTTCGGCTTCCTGCAGCGAGCGGCCCAACATTTCGCCGACGCTGCCGGCCAGGAGATGCCAGCGATTCGAGCATGCTCCCAGTGCGGGGCGCCCTGTTCCTCGGAGACTTGTGCGTTCTGTCGCTTGGTTGATCGAGCGACAGCACCAGTCCCGATCCGGATGAAGCCGTCTCGCTCGTCGACGAAAGTCAAGACATGACCGATCGTTATTCACTGTCAGCGGGCGAGACCGTACTGCTGATAGACCGAAAGAACCGTCGATACCTGATCGATCTCATCGAGGGTTCTGAGTTTCACTCGCACTCGGGGGTGTTGTCCCACGACACGTTGATTGGCTCGGCGGAAGGCACCACCTTCAGGTCGACGAAGGGCATGTTCTTCACAGCCGTCCGACCAACCATCACCGACTTCGTTTTGAAAATGCCGCGTGGCGCTCAGGTCATCTACCCCAAGGACATCGGACCGATCATCATCCTCGCCGACATATTCGCCGGCGCCCGCGTCCTCGAGTCGGGACTCGGAAGCGGGGCTCTGTCCACCGGATTGTTGCGGGCCGGTGCCGAGATCACCGGATATGAGATTCGCGAAGATTTCGAGGCACGCGCCCGCGAAAACGTCGGACGGTTCCTCGGCGAATCTGCGCTCGAGCACTACCGCACCACGGTTCGCGATGTCTACGAAGGCATCGATGAGACCGATCTCGATCGGGTGGTTCTCGACCTTCCCGAGCCCTGGCGTGTCGTCCCACACGCCGAGGTGGCGTTGCGTCCCGGAGGAATCTTTCTCGCGTACTCGCCGAGCATCATCCAGGTGTCACGGCTCTGTGAGGTCTTGGCTGAGTCCAGGTTCGGGATAGTGGAGTCGTTGGAAGTTCTCAACCGAACCTGGCATGTCGAA
Source organism: Acidimicrobiales bacterium (assembly GCA_029263195.1). Lineage (GTDB taxonomy): Bacteria > Actinomycetota > Acidimicrobiia > Acidimicrobiales > Aldehydirespiratoraceae > SZUA-87. The sequence continues at coordinate 27,757 of JAJCXX010000092.1, read as the reverse complement.
GGCGCTGCTGTCCGGCCGGACCACCGCATGGTGGCTCACACGGGATTCCTGACCCACGCCAGACTCCTCGGCGAATGACGTTGCCCACCGGTCGATGGTGGCTCGGGCTCATGCTGGCTTTGGTCATCTCGTCGTGTGCCGCCGACGACCCGACCGCTCAACCACCCACGTCCACACGGCCGCCTCTCGAACTCCCGCCCAACCCCGGACCTCCGCCACCCGACGATGGCCTAACCGACGAGGTGAGAGGTCTCGCCATCGAATCGACCGTGCGGGTCAACGGCTTTGCCTGCGGTCAAGCCACCGAAGGCAGTGGATTTGCCATCGGCGCCGATCTGATTGTCACAGCCGCCCATGTGGTCGTCGGCACCAACGGCCTCGACATCACCACGTCGAGTGGTCTCGGTTTCGCCGCGGTCCCGGTCCTCTTCGACACCGTCCTCGACTTGGCGGTGTTGAAGGTTGAGGGAGCTGAGTTCGTGCCGCTCACCCTCGGTACCGCGGTGGATGGAACCATCGGAGCGTTGATCGGCTGGGAGCACATTGCCGGGCCCGACCCGACACCGTTTCGAATCGAGCGGCCGATCATCGTTCGCATCACCGAGGTGGCAGGGACCTCGAAGGTCGACCGTCCGTCATGGCTGCTGGCGGCGGAGGTCGACGTGGGAGACTCCGGCGCGGCCCTGATCGACAGCGACGGAGTAGTTGTAGGGATCACCTTCGCCGCTACCCGCCGCGACGTGGGCGTGGGCTACGCCGTTCGGGCAACCCAACTCGCCGAGATCATCGAAACCGACCTCAGCGTAGAGGTTGAGGTGGCGGACTGCCGTTGAGTATCAGACCTCGATGAAGATGCACTCACCCGGGCATTCTTCGGCGGCTTCGATACTTGCTTCCTCTTGCCCGTCGGGCACGGGACCAAGTCCTTCGGGGCCGGCCGGATCGGAAAGCACCTTGTCGCCGTCCTTCACATAGGCCAGCCCGTCGTCGAGAAGGGTGAAGATGTCGGGAGCGATCTCTTCACAGAGTCCATCTCCGGTGCACAAGTCCTGATCGATCCAGACCTTCATGGTGTCACTCGACCTCACGTAGTAGTTGTTTGCTTGTTGGTATTTGGAGGGCTCAACTCAGGGGCCCCCTCACTCGATCGGCAGTGTAATCACCCACTTGAGCTGTCCGACCCACCCCATGAGGGAATTGGGGAGTGCCAATTGTCGAGTCGACGGGATCGAGAGGGCGGTGAGGGGCCTGTCCGACTCGACAACATTCCACCGGTCTAATGTGACTACAACGACGCAGGGAGGATGAGATGGCCGACGATCAGACCGAAGCCGAGATCAACCGCCTTCGCATGCAGGCAGCCGAACTCGAAGACGAGGTGTCCTCGCTCCGCCGGCGCCTTCAAGATTCACCGAAGCGGGTCCGGACTCTCGAGGAACGGCTTCTCGAGTCGAGAAGCCAACTGTCCCAGGCGGTCTCGCAGAACGAGAAGCTCACCTACACACTGCGTGAGGCACGCGAGCACATCTCGTCTCTGCGCGACGAGGTCGACAAGCTCACCCAACCGCCTTCCGGATACGGCACGGTGATCGAGGCCAACGACGATGGCACCGTCGATGTCCACGCCGGCGGCCGCAAGATGAGGGTCGCGGTTCAGCCCGAGCTCGCCGGCAGCCTCCGCCGAGGTCAGGAGGTCGTGCTCAACGAGTCGTTCAACGTGGTGCTGGCCCGACAGCCCGACCGTACCGGCGAGGTCGCCCGCTTCAAGGAGATCCACGCCGACGGAACACGCGCCCTGGTGATTGGTCGAGCCGACGAAGAACGAATCGTCGACCTCGCCGAGCACCTCCGTGACGAACCCTTCAGAAGCGGCGACCCGCTCCTCATAGACCCTCGATCGGGTATGGCGATCGAACGCCTCGCGCGCCAAGAAGTCGGACATCTGATTCTCGAAGAAGTGCCCGACGTGACCTACGCCGACGTCGGCGGACTCGACCAACAGATCGAACAGATCACCGACGCTGTGGAGCTGCCGTTTCTTCATCAGACCCTGTTCACCGAGTACGACCTGCCGGCTCCGAAGGGCATCCTTCTCTATGGGCCGCCTGGGTGCGGCAAGACCCTCATCGCCAAGGCCGTCGCCAACAGCCTCGCCGGCAAGGTCGCCGACGTGTCGGGCGACCACGATGCCCGGAGCTACTTCCTCAACATCAAGGGCCCTGAACTCCTCAACAAATACGTCGGCGAAACCGAGCGGCAGATCCGTCTCGTCTTTCAGCGAGCCCGCGAGAAGAGCGAGGAGGGCTGGCCGGTCATTGTCTTCTTCGATGAGATGGAGTCGTTGTTCCGCACCAGGGGGAGTGGCATCAGTTCCGACATCGAGTCGACGATCGTGCCGCAACTCCTCGCCGAGATAGATGGCGTGGAGACCCTCCGAAACGTGATCGTGATCGGTGCATCCAATCGCGAGGACCTGATCGATCCGGCGATCCTGCGTCCCGGCCGTCTCGATGTGAAGATCAAGATCGAACGACCCGATGCGGAAGCCGCCGCGTCGATCTTCGCCAACTACCTCACGACCGACCTGCCGATCGACCAGTCCGAGGTCGACGGAATCGGTGGGGGCGACCCTGCCAAGGCGGTGCAGGCGATGATCGAAGAGACGGTTCGCGAGATGTACAACGACCACGACTCCAACCGTTTCCTCGAGGTCACCTATCAAAACGGCGACAAAGAGGTCATGTATTTCAAAGACTTCGCTTCGGGTGCCATGGTCGAGAACATTGTCCGACGAGCCAAGAAATTGGCGATCAAGCGGGAGATTTCCTCGAAAGTCCGCGGCGTCCGAACCTCCGACCTGCTCACCTCGGTTCGCCAAGAATTCAAGGAACACGAGGATCTTCCCAACACGACGAATCCGGACGACTGGGCGAAAATCTCAGGGAAGAAGGGCGAACGCATCGTCTACGTTCGGACCCTCATTTCGACTGAGGACTCTCCTACTGGTGGTCGGTCGATCGACTCGGTGGCCACCGGGCAGTATCTCTGACCGACTCTCCGGTGTCGCTCGGCGGAGCCCTGATATGTGACGAACGACCAGAAATTCGCGTCGGACTCTCGACATCGCGCCTCAGGTGTGTATTGTGGCGCCGACCCAAAATGGGACCCCTGGAGGGAACAACAACATGAACAAGCGATTCATCTGGCGTGCTATCGCCGTAGCGCTGAGCTTTACGCTCCTCGCATCGGCGTGTGGCGACGACGGAGATGACATAACAGCTACACCGACCACAACTGAGGCAACCGACGACGCCACAACGACCACAGCGGCTGCAACGACCACCACTGAAGGGGACGACCCCGTCGTCACCGTTCAGGGCGGTGGAATTCTGCAGACTGTGATCGACCGTGGCACTCTCAACTGTGGCGTTTCCGGCGCCGCTGTGGCCTTCTCGGAGACCCAGCCTGACGGATCCACCACCGGCTTCGACGCCGACTACTGCCGGGCAATTGCCGCTGCCGTACTCGGTGACTCAACAGCCGTCGCATTCGTCGCCCTCACCGCTGCCGAGCGTTTCACCGCCGTGCAGACTGGTGATGTCGACGTTCTGATTCGCAACACCACTGCGACCCAGAGCCGCGACACCGACGTGGGCATGGACTTCGGTCCGACCACCTACTACGACGGCCAGCAGATCATGGCACGCGAAAGCGCAGGATTTGACTCCGCCTCGCAGGTCGCTGATCTCGACGGCGCCGTGGTTTGCACCAACGCCGGTACCACGACCGAGAAGAACATCTCCGATGCTGCTGATGCCGCTGGCATTACCATCACGCTGACGACCTTCGAGGACTACGACATTGTCATGGACAACTTCGTCTCTGGCGCCTGCGACGCAGTCACCACTGATGGTTCCGGTCTGGTTGGTCGCAAGGCCAAGCAGGAGACCGCAGGCGAGAACTGGGTGATCTTCCCGGCGACGCCCATCTCCAAGGAGCCGCTCGGCCCGACCTACGGCCAGAACGACTCCGAGTGGGCCGACGTTGTCAACTGGACCGTGTTCGCCACGATCATTGCTGACGAGAAGGGCATCACCTCGGCCAATGCTGCCGACATGGCCGCCACCCCGCCCGACGCCGAAGTCGGCCGTCTGCTCGGTGGCGAAGGCGAAATTCAGTCGGTCATGGGCCTCTCGGCCGATGCCTTCCTGAATGTCATTGCCCAGGTCGGCAACTACGACGAGATCTACACCCGTAACCTCGGGCCTGTTGGTCTCACTCGTGAGGGCTCGGCCAATGCTGGTTGGCTCGACGGTGGCTTGCTGTACGCACCACCGGCTCGCTGATCCAGCCCAGTAGCCCAGTGAGGGCCGGGCCGGCGGCATGACCGCCGACCCGCTCCTCACCAACTGATGCTGACGAAGGGGCCGAACATACTGTTCGGCCCCTTCGTGCATCTACCGATAATTCGCCCACCCGGCTAGAACCCACCAACGGAGCCGCAAGTCGTGACAAATCCAACCACGTTGGCCGAGAGGGCCCATGAGAAGCCGCCCTTCTACCGCGACGCCACGATCGTCAAGTGGATCATCCAAGTGGCCGCGCTGGCCCTGGTGTTGTTCTCGCTCTTCTTCCTCGCCTCCGAGGCCGGTGACAACCTGAGAGCGTCCAACGTTCCCACCGACTTCAACTTTCTCGACGTCGATCCCGGCATCAAGGTTTCCGAAGGCATCGACACCAACCCCAATACCGGCGGTCGAGCGCTGTGGGTCGGCATGGTCAACACCATCCGCATGTCGATAGCCGGTATTGCCGCCGCAACCGTCCTAGGCGTGATCATCGGCCTCGCTCGCCTGTCGAGCAACTGGACCGTCAACAAGGTCGGCAGCATCTACATCGAGACGATCCGCAACATTCCGCTGCTGGTTCAGATCTACATATGGGCGGCAATCCTCGCTTCGCTGTCGCCGGTCACACTCGAGCAGGGGCCGATACACGGATGGATCCACCTGTCCAACAAGGGACTTTCCTTACCGCGCGTGTTCGTATCCGACGGCTTCTACCAATGGTTAGTGGTGATGATCTTCGGTGCGCTGGTCGCCCGATGGGTCCACAAACGTCAGACCGCGATCCACGACGCCAGCGGGCACGACACCTACCCGATCGGCTCCGCCGGGGGAGTGTTGTTGGTCTTCGCAGCCATCGGCTGGTTCATCCACCCCGTCTTCGGATTTCTCGGAGGATGGCTCGATCAGGTCGCAGAGTTGATCGACGGCACACCGGAGTTCGGCGTTCAGCTCGCGTTGTCGGCCATATTCGTCTCCGCCGCGGTCCTCTGGATTCGTTCCTTCCTCAACCAGAGAAGGACCCCCGCCGGCCCCGCTCAGCTCTCCGACGACGACTGGTTCCGCATGATCTTCGCGGGGATCGGTGCGGCCATCGGCGTGTTCGTGGTTCTGATCATGTGGCCCGGACTGTCCAGTTGGATGATCAACTCATCGCGAGACCTGTTCGAGGTGCTCGGAGCCAAGTTCGGCGATGGACGCGACGGTGCGCCCTTCGACGCCATGCGGCCCGACATCGTCAAACCCGGCAACTTCGCCAACTACGGCCCGAGCGGCCTCAACCTCACCATTGGATTCGCTGCGGTATTCTTCGGAGTCGTCCTCTACACCGCGGCGTTCATCGGTGAGATTGTCCGAGGTGGCATTCTCGCCATACCAAAGGGCCAGACTGAGGCCGCCTCAGCGGTCGGGCTACGCCGGAGCACTCTGCTCCGCATGGTGATCCTTCCCCAGGCGATTCGCATCATCCTTCCGCCGGTGGGCAATCAGTATCTGAATCTTGCGAAGAACACCTCGCTGGCCATCGCCGTTGGATATAGCGACCTCGTTCAGGTCGGCCAGACCATCGGCAACCAGACCGGCAAGCCGTTGCCGGTGTTCGCCATCTGGATGCTGTTCTACCTTGCCGTGTCGTTGACCATCTCCGTCGTGGTCAACTTCTTCAACATCCGACTCAAGATCGTGGAGCGCTGACATGAGTGAAGAATCCGGAGTCGCTCTCGAGTCGGCCACCGAAGACGACATCGACGACAAGCCCATACTCAAGCCGGAGGAACCCAGCCTCCCACCGGGTGAATGGGTCCGGAAGAACCTCTTCAACGGTTTCTTCAACAGCGTTCTCACCGTGCTGACCGTGTTCCTGATGGCGATCGCCGCTCGCGGCCTGCTCAACTACGTCTTCAGCGAGGAACGGGTGTGGTCGGCGCCCGCCACCAACGCCCGGCTGATCCTCACGTTCGCCTATCCAGACTCGCAATACGCACGGGTCTGGGTCACCGTTGGGTTGCTTGCGGTGCTCACCGGTACCTCGATCGGGCTATGGGCCCAGTGGGCCGGGGTGTCGGCCAAAAAGCTGTGCTTCTGGTCGATGAATCTCGGTTCGGCCATCTTGTTGTCGATTGTGCTCACCCAACCGGGCGTCCATCGCGACGCTGCAGGTGAGGTGTTGCGAGATGCCGACAGCGACGTCATCCGCAAGTCGTTCTCCACCGCGATGTCCGACCGACTGGTCTGGTGGATCGTCGGCTTGGCGTTCATCGGTGCGGGTCTACTGGCCTGGAACTGGCTCGGAGAGATGCGACGTCGCACCATACGGGTGCCTTCGAGCTTCCTGATCTTCGGCTCTCTGGGCTTGGTCGTCCTGAGCCTCTGGGTGGTCAACTACGGGCACTACGCCTTCATCGACGGTGAGTTCATCGCCATCAGCGGCCGTACTGTTGCCACAACCACCAAGCAGCCATGGACGCTGATGTGGCTGATCTTGGTAGGGAGCTTCTTCCTCGGCCGCCAAATCAGAAAGACCGAACGCGCCAGCTCGGTCAAGGGCCTGCTGAACCTGGGATGGCTGTTGAGCCCGTTCGTCATCTACTGGGTCATTCTCCGCGACCCTGCGATCGACTACTCCCACGTCTGGTCCACCGATCTACCGCTATTCCTGGCGTTCGCCATCGGTGGCGGGGCTGTTCTGTGGCTGCTCTCCTATCCCGGAATCGGCGAAGCCGGTCGACTCGCTGGAGTCGGGTTGGTCGTCGTGGCGATTTTCCAGTTTGTCGCCGCGTTCGCCGGTTGGTATCCGATGCTCCAGAAGGTGCGCCTGAGCTTCGTGCTTCTGGCATTGTTGGGGCTCGCCGCATCCAACTTCTCAGGTGAGCGCTCTCAGCGAATTCGGTTCGTTGGCGTGTGGTTCGTATTGGCAGCACTTCTTCACTATTTCGCCACTGTGATGAACGCCCCTGCGACGGTAGATGTCGTCTCGGAGAACTTCACCGGTGGGCTCACCGTCACTTTGTTCGTGACGGCACTCACGCTCATGATCTCGTTCCCTCTCGGAGTCGTGCTGGCACTGGGACGAACATCTAGTCTCCCGATATTCCGGATCATGTCGACCACCTACATCGAGTCGATCCGAGGCGTGCCGCTCATCACCATCTTGTTCTTCTTCTCGAACATTCTTCCGTTGTTCCTGCCAGACGGCATGGACATCGCAGAGTTCGCGGCCATCATTCTCGGATACTCACTCTTCTCCGCGGCATACCTCGCTGAGAATGTGCGTGGAGGCCTTCAGGCCATTCGAAGAGGTCAGTACGAGGCCGCTGACGCCCTGGGACTCACCTCGCCGCAGCGAACCTCGTTCATCGTTCTGCCTCAGGCTTTGAGGATCTCGATTCCACCACTGGTCGGGCAGGTCATCGGAACGTTCAAGGAGACCTCACTCATCGCCATCATCGGCGGATTCGACCTTCTCCGGATCGGCAACCAGGTCATCCCGGCCCAGACCCAGTTCCTCGGCATCAAGCGAGAGAACCTTCTGATCGTCGCCGCGATGTACTGGGTGATTACCTTCGCCATCTCGAAGTACAGCATGCGTCTCGAGCGTCGTCTCGGCGTGGGAGAACGATGACCCGACCGACAGCCCTACCCCTACCGAACATCATCATCCGCACCCAGGAGACATCCAGATGAGCATCAGCGACGCCCACAGCCCCGCCAGCGACGATCTCGCATCGCGTCGCGACATGATCGTGTGCGACAACGTCAACAAGTGGTACGGCGACTTCCACGCCCTCAAGGACGTCAGCGCGACCATCAAGGAGCAAGAGGTCGTCGTGGTCCTCGGTCCATCCGGATCGGGAAAGTCGACCTGGATTCGCTGCATCAACCGACTTGAGGTCCATCAGAAGGGCCTGATCGCCGTCGACGGTGTCGAGCTCTCCAACGACCTGCGCAACATCGAGAAGATTCGCTCCGAAGTCGGGATGGTTTTCCAGCAGTTCAATCTGTTCCCGCATCTCACGGTCATCGACAACATCACGCTCGCGCCTCGTTGGGTTCGCAAGCTCCCGAAGTCGGAAGCCGAGGCGAGAGCCCGAGCCCTACTGGACCGGGTTGGCATACCTGAGCAGGCCGACAAATACCCTGGGCAGCTGTCCGGTGGTCAGCAGCAGCGTGTGGCCATTGGACGAGCGCTGGCCATGGAACCCAACGTGATGCTGTTCGACGAGCCCACCTCGGCCCTTGATCCCGAGATGATCAAGGAGGTGCTCGATGTGATGAAGGGTCTGGCCGAGTCGGGCATGACCATGATGGTGGTGACCCACGAGATGGGCTTCGCCCGTGAGGTCGCCGACCGCATCATCTTCATGGAGGACGGCGAGATCGTAGAAGTCGGTACTCCCGAGCACTTCTTCACCGATCCCACCGAGGATCGCACCAAGCTCTTCCTTTCACAGATCCTCTGATCTCGAGGACTCTCGAGGCTGGGGCCGATCACGCGGCCCGACCTCGGGCTATGGTCGGCGCCGATGGCTATCCCCAAGACTCTCGGAATCGAGACCGAGTACGGCATCGCGCACCGCGGCGTTGACGAACCCAACCCGATATCTGCATCATCGGTGCTGATCAGCGCATACCTCTCGGTATCCGGCCAACAGGTCGGGGCCGGGGCATCGACGGTCGACTGGGACTTCATCGACGAGTCGCCCGGCATGGATGTCCGTGGCTACGCCCCGACAGGAGCCATGGCCCCCGAGATCGAGACGCACTTGGTGAACGCTGTGCTCACCAACGGCGCCCGCTACTACGTCGATCACGCCCATCCGGAACTCTCAACGCCTGAGTGTGCGGATGCACTGAGTGTGGTCCGATTCGATCGGGCCGCCGAATTGATCGCTCAGAAATCGATGGAGGCCACTCGCGAGCTTCTTCCACCGGGTGAGGAAATCGTTCTCTACAAGAACAACTCCGACGGCAAGGGCAACAGCTACGGGTGCCATGAGAACTTCCTGGTCGACCGGGCCACACCCTTCGGTCAGATCGTCACACACTGCACCGCCCATTTCGTGACTCGACAGATCTACACCGGCGCCGGAAAGGTCGGATCAGAGGTGGCCGGTGCCTCAGCGGACGACGTGTCGTATCAGATCACCCAGCGCGCCGACTTTTTCGAAGAGGAAGTGGGGCTGGAGACCACCCTCAAGCGCCCGATCATCAACACTCGCGACGAACCCCACGCCGATGCCCGAAAGTACCGTCGGCTTCATGTGATCGTCGGCGACGCCAATCCCTCCCAAGTGGCCACCTTTCTGAAGGTGGGCACTACCGCCATCCTTCTCGCTCTGGTGGAGGACCAGGCGGTGCCTCGCGAGATTCGGTTTGCCGCTCCCGTCGCGGCCTTGCGCCAGGTATCGACCGACCTCACCCTCAGCCAACCTCTCGAGTTGGCCGATGGCACCAGCGCTACGGCTCTCGACATCCAGTGGGAGTTGTACGGCGCCTGCCGTGCCTATATCGAATTGCAAGGCACCGACAATGTCGGTGGCGATGCCGCTATCGACGTTCTCAAACGCTGGGAGTCGGTGTTGGGGTCACTCGAGTCCGATCCGATGGCCCTGGCCGACCAGATCGACTGGGTGGCCAAGTATCGGCTTCTGAATGGCTACCGCGAACGCCACGGCATCGGATGGGGCGACTCTCGACTGCGGGCGATGGACATCCAATACCACGACATGAGGCCGGAGAAATCCCTCTCGGCCCGAGTCGGTTTGGAGACGCTCGTCGACGACAAGGAAGCAAGAACCGCCATGAACGAGCCTCCCGACGACACCCGCGCCTACTTCCGTGGCGAGTGCTTGAGGCGTTACGCCTCCAGCGTGGTCGCCGCCAACTGGGATTCGATGGTCTTCGATGTCGGCTCGGATGTGTTGCGACGCGTACCCATGATGGAACCGATGCGCGGTACCCGCGAACACATGGGTAGGTTGTTCGACGAATGCGAATCAGCAGCGGAACTTCTCCGCAGGCTTGGTAAGTAGATAGTCCCAGAGGAGAGCGCCGTGGCCGAACGCGAACATGTTCAGAAGTCCGCTCCGTCGAAACGCGACACCAAGCCCATCGACGCGCCTGCCAAGTCCGAACGCGGCGAGGAGATCAAGTCCGAACTCGACGACCTCCTCGATGAGATCGACGAGGTCCTCGAGACCAACGCCGAAGAATTCGTGAAGAGCTACATTCAAAAGGGCGGGCAGTAGACCCCTGAAAGCGGCCCAATTGGGCCAGTAAGCAACATGACCGCCGAGTGCCTAGATTGTGAGCTGTGAACCTTCCGATCTTCTCTCCCCACGACGACCCCGGACCCGACTTCGCCCAGCTGCTTCGGCGCAGCGGATTCGCTCACGAGATCGAATTCAGTGGCGTGGTGCCCGTCGAGGACTACCGGCATGGAACGACCTGCGTGGCGATTCGTTTCAGCGAAGGCGTCCTGCTGGCCGGTGATCGTCGGGCCACCTCCGGCAACCTGATCAGCCACCGATCGATCGAGAAAGTGTTCCCTGCCGACCGTCTCAGCGGCGTGGCCATCGCCGGAGCGGCGGGGCCTGCTGTTGAAATGGTGAAGCTCTTCCAGCTTCAGCTCGAACACTACGAAAAGGTCGAGGGCACCTTGCTGAGCCTGGAGGGCAAGGCCAACCAACTCGGGCAGATGATCCGAAACAACCTTCCGGCCGCCATGCAAGGTCTCGCAGTTGTTCCGATCTTCGCCGGGTACGACGTCACCCAGAGTGAAGGCCGCTTGTTCGAATACGACCTCACCGGCGGACGCTACGAGGAAACCGAACACGCCAGCACCGGATCCGGCAGTCTTCACGCCGGCACAGTCGTCAAACTCGGCTTCCGCCACGACATGACCGCCGCTGAAGTCACCGATCTGGCCATCAAGGCGTTGTTCGAGGCGGCCGACGAAGATTCGGCCACTGGCGGCCCCGACCCGATACGTGGGATCTACCCGGTGGTAGCGATCATCACTGCCGACGGCTACGCCCGCCTACCCGACGACGACCTGGCGGAGCGCACCGCCACGCTCGTCGAGGCACGTCGTCAGGGACAGGCCGACTGATGGGGACATCAACATGAACATGCCGTTCTACGTGGCACCCGAACAGGTGATGAAGGATCGAGCCGACTACGCCCGCAAAGGAATAGCTCGCGGCCGAAGCCTGATCGCGTTCAGATTCGACGAGGGCGTGGCGATTTGCGCCGAGAACACATCCACCACGCTCCACAAGATAAGCGAGATCTACGACCGGATCGCCTTCGCCGGAGTCGGCAAGTACAACGAGTTCGACCAGCTACGAATCGCCGGTGTGCGTCACGCCGACATGAAGGGATTCTCGTTCAGCCGCGAGGATGTCGACGCACGAAGCCTCGCCAACCAATACGCCCAGATCCTCGGCCAGGTCTTCACCCACGAAATGAAGCCCATGGAAGTCGAGATTCTAGTGGCCGAGCTCGGCCTCCAACCCGACGGCAGCGACGACCAGATGTTTCGCATTCTCTACGACGGAACCGTCGGGGATGAAGGCTCGGTGGTCGTTCTCGGGGGACAAACGGAATCGATCTCGGAACATCTCGAGACATTCGACTCGCCACCCAGTCTCCGCGACGGGCTACGAAGCGCAGTCGCCGCATTGAGCGGCCCCGACCGTGCTTTGTCGGCCGGAGATCTCGAAGTTGCCGCGCTGCAGCGCGGCAACGGCAGACGCACGTTCAGGCGTATCGACGGCGACGAGCTCGAGGCCCTGCTGGCCGACTGAGTGTCACCCGGACACATCCCGCTGACGTTACGGTGTCGGCAGTGCAACGCAGAATCTTCGGCATAGAGAACGAATACGGAGTTACCTGCACTTTGCGCGGTCAGCGTCGGCTCAGCCCCGACGAGGTCGCCCGCTATTTGTTTCGCCGGGTGGTGTCGTGGGGTCGAAGCAGCAACGTCTTTCTCGCCAACGGAGCCCGCCTCTACCTCGATGTTGGAAGCCACCCGGAGTACGCGACCCCCGAGTGCGACTCCATCCGAGATCTGGTGGTTCACGACAAGGCAGGGGAGCGGATTCTCGAACAACTGCTGGTGAGTGCGGAGCAACGCCTCGGCGACGAGGGCATCGACGGCGACATCTATCTCTTCAAGAACAACACCGATTCCGCCGGCAACAGCTACGGCTGCCACGAGAACTACCTCACGAGCCGGGAAGACGATCTCGGCTCCTACGCCGAAGTCCTCATCCCTTTTCTGGTCAGTCGACAGATCTACGCCGGAGCCGGCAAGGTTCTGCAGACCGCCAGAGGCTCCACTTTTTGCATCAGCCAACGGGCCGAACACATCTGGGAAGGCGTGTCGTCAGCCACCACTCGTAGTCGCCCGATCATCAACACCCGCGACGAACCCCATGCCGATGCCGAGCGATTTCGGCGACTTCACGTGATCGTCGGCGACTCCAACATGAGCGAGTACAGCAACTTTCTCAAAGTTGGTGCTTGCTCATTGATGCTCCGAATGCTCGAGGAGCCCCAGGTCGTGCTGCGCGACATGACGCTCGAGAACCCGATACGCGCCATTCGCGAAATCAGCCACGACCCCACCTGTCGTCGCCGTGTCAGACTCGCCAACGGCCGCGAGGCCTCGGCCCTCGAGATTCAGACCGAGTACCTCGATCGCGCTCTCCGTTTCGCCGACCACAACGATCTCAGCCCACTCGAGAAGCAGGCCCTCAACATGTGGGAGCACTGTCTCACGACGATCGCCGACGATCCGCTCAAACTCGACCATGAGGTCGACTGGGTGATCAAGCATCGACTCATCGAGGCCTATCGCGACCGCAACGATCTGGAGCTGTCCGACGCTCGCGTGGGCCTGATCGATCTCCAATACCACGATGTCGACCGCGATCGTGGCCTGTTCTACCGTCTCCAGAAGCGGGGACTGACCGAACGTGTCGTGACCGACGCCGAGATCTCCCACGCCGTCGAGAACCCTCCAGAGACCACTCGTGCCCGGCTTCGCGGCGAGTTCATACGCACCGCCAAAGCGAAGAAGCGCGACTACACGGTCGACTGGGTGCATCTCAAGCTCAACGATCAAGCTCAGCGAACCGTCTTGTGCAAGGACCCGTTCAAGTCACACGACGACCGCGTCGAGAAGCTCATCGAGTCACTCTGAGGCCCACATGTCATCGAAGCTCGAACGTCTGTTGAACCTCACCGCTGCTCTCCTCGACTCAGCGATCCCGCTCACCGCCGACCAGCTACAACGTCGGGTCGGCGGCTACCCCGACGAGCCGACGGCACGTCACCGGATGTTCGAACGCGACAAGGTCGACATTCGTGAGATGGGTGTTCCGCTTCGTGTCGAGCCCAACCCCGAGTTCGATCCGCCCATCGATGGCTATCGAATCGACCGGGCCGAGTACGTCGGGTCCGACATCCGCTTCGAGCCCGACGAGTTGGCCGCCCTGCATCTTGCCACCAGTCTGGTGCGTCTCGACGGAGCCGAAGGCGGACTCGTCAAACTCGGGGTCGAGGTCTCCGACGAAGACTCTCAGATCGGTCGGGTTCCCTTCGACGACAGGCTGGCAACCCTGGTGGGCGCGGCCGCGGAGCGCCGGTCGGTGCGGTTCACCTATTCCGGCACCGAGCGGACGGTCGAGCCTTGGCGATTGTCGTTCGCCAAGGGACACTGGTACATGTCGGGCTGGGATCTCCGACGCGACGACCATCGCCTCTACCGCGTCGACAGAATCGACGGGTCGGCCTCCGACGTCGGCGAAGCGTCACAACCAGTGGGCGACACCGCCGACCCCAGTTCGCTCAGGGGCTGGGAGCTGGGTGATTCCAACCCGGTCATGGCTGAGGTGCGGATAGACCCCGACCAGGCATCTTGGGCGCGCCACGTCTTCGGCGAGATCAGCGAAGCCGCCGACGGGTCGGTGATCGCCCGAGCCGAGGTACGCAACATCGAGGCATTTCGCTCGGCCGTCCTGACCTTCCTTGACCACGCCGAAGTGATCTCACCGGAGAGCTTGCGCGACGACATCATCTCATGGCTGGAAGCTCAACTGTGACTACCCGACTCACCGCCGGCGACCGGCTTGCTCGCCTTCTCTCCATCATTCCCTGGGTGTCCGAGAGCGATGGTGTGCCGATCTCCGAGATCGAGCGACGGTTCGACTATCCGCGAGCGTTGCTTCTGGGCGATCTTCAGAACGTGGTGTTCTTCGTCGGGGTGCACCCGTTCACGCCCGACCAACTCGTTGAGGTCACGATCTCCGACGACAAGGTCTGGATCAAGTACGCAGACTGGTTCGCCCGGCCCCTCAAGCTGTCGTCACAAGAGGCGGCCACACTCCTCACCACAGCGAGGGCTGCTCTCAGCGTCGTCGGCGACGACGCTCCCGAGACCCTCGTTCGAGCGCTCACCAAGCTGGGAGCGATGCTCGGTGGCGATGCCGATCAAATACTCGACGTTGGGCTGGGCGAAGCTCCGATCGCGATTCTCGACGGACTTCGGGACGCCATCGACTCGGGAGTCTGTGTGGACATCGACTACTACTCCTATGGACGAGATGTCGCCACCAAGCGGGAGGTCGACCCGGTTCGACTGTTCAGCGACCAAGGCAACTGGTACTTGGATGCATGGTGCAAGTTGGCCGACGAGTTCCGGATGTTTCGCGTCGACCGCATTAGATCGACCACCAAGACATCCAATCCTGCCCATCACAACTCCGTGAGGACCGTGCCCTCCTTCGAGCCATCCGACGACGATCCGCGCATCGAGCTGACCCTCGACCGGTCGGCAATGTGGGTCGTCGAGCAGTATCCATGTGAGTCCGTGACGGAATCTGAAGACGGTCGGACAATTGTGGTGCTCGCGATCACCGAGGTGCCATGGATCCAGCGACTGCTCCTCCGACTGGGTCCGGCGGCGACGATGACCTCTCGCGAGGGTTCTCTTCCTGACGATCTCGTCCCGGAGGCGGCCCGCAAGGTGCTTGCCCTGTATGGCCGCTGATCCGTCAGCGCCGCCCAGCGACCGCGATGTGCCTGTAGGGTCGAGCGCCGTGAGCGACATCGGAGATCAATCGGCCGGCGAGCCGGGTGGGGTGCCATTTCCGGATTTCGCCACCAACGAGGACCTCCCGCTCGAGGACGACGTTGATCTGTCCGAGTCACCCCCTCGGTCGGCATCACAGCAGGTCCGGAGCATGATCGAATGGATCGCGGTGGCGGTAGGTGCCCTCTCGGTGGCCCTGCTGATCAAGGCATTCCTGTTGCAGGCGTTCTTCATTCCGTCGGGCTCGATGTTCGAGACCCTTCAAATCAACGATCGTGTGCTCGTCAACAAACTCAGCTACCGACTCCACGACATCCATAGGGGCGACATCGTCGTGTTCGAGAAGCCTCCGCTCGCATCGGGTGAGATCAACGACCTCATCAAGCGAGTGATCGCCCTGCCCGGGGAGACGCTCACCCTGCGCGACGGCGACGTCTACGTCGATGGCCTGAAACTCGACGAGCCTTACGTCCTTGGCAAGCCATCGGTGCCTGAGCGCGATCTGATTCCCAACTGCGACAACCCGCCGGCACCTGACCGTTGCACCGTGCCCCCTGGATTCGTTTTCGTAATGGGCGACAACCGAACAGGTAGCAGCGACTCACGCACGTTCGGTCCAATCGAGGAGAGCTCGGTGGTGGGTAGGGCATTCCTCAAGGTGTGGCCGATCGGCGACCTCGGATTTCTCTGAGCCGTCCGCCGACGATCAACGGGCTTCGTGATCGACGAACGACGCGACGACAGCGACCATTACGTCGACATGATCGGAATACACAGCGTCGATCCCCATGTCGATCAGCGCGGCCAAGTGATGGTCGTGCTGGGCGTCCCACCCGAAGGCCAGGACGCCGAATCGGTGGACCAGTGTGGTCAATCCACCCGTCCACTCATCTCGACGGAGGTTGAGAGCATCGATTCTCTCGGCGGCCAAATCGGCTGATCGTCGTTCTGGGCCCTCTGAAAGGTCGGCGAGACGGGTCGAGTTGACCAAGTGGATTTCCGGGGCCGCAGAGCGCCACTCAACCAGCCGACTGAGATCAGGATGGCAAACCCAGAGCATTTCGGCTGTGCCATGTCGCCGGGCTACCTCGAGCATCTCCTCGAACGCTGTGGTGTCCTTCACGTCGACACTGAGGGGAAGATCGCCGCCCACCTCGCGGTAGAACTGGTCGAGCGTTGGTATGTGGGACTTGAGATCAGAACGACGCACGTCGGCGATCAAACGTCGCGGGAGTCGCTGATGTAAACCATCGTGATCGAGCACCACCTGGCGGTCGGCCGTGAGCCAGACATCGGTCTCCAGACCGGATGCTCCGAGTTGGCGGGCCAGCTCGAATGCCTCGATCGTGTTTTCGGGACTGTGGGCCCGCGCGCCGCGATGGGCGAACATGATCGGAGTCTCTAACAGGGCCGGAAGTCTCGTGCGCACCGCGGCAATCGTCGCGCGTTCGGACCCTCAGTGCACGCATGTCGAAGCCGTCGATGGGTCCAATTGCCCAGCAAATCCGGGTCCGTTGACCCTTTAGCCCCGGGGAAGCGATGCCGATGGAGGGCCGTACAAGCTTTGAAGATCGAGGTGCTTCCGAGACATGGCTACAATCCGGGCAAGTTGCGAGACATGCGGTGACGTCGAGCTCACCACCGCCGACGTACGGGTGCGTGTTTGCATCGACGACAATCGCGGCGAGTACTCCTTCAGTTGTCCCATTTGCCACATGACTGTTGTGAAGCCGGCAGAGCCACGAACCATCGACCTGCTCGTGGCCTCAGGAGTCGAGATGGACACCTGGACTCTTCCGGCCGAGCTGAGCGAACCTCGGGCCGGTCGGCCAATCTCTCACGATGATCTTCTTGAGTTCCACGACCAGCTGCACGACGCGAGTTCCTGGGACAAAGCCCTCGAACATCTCCTCGACGGCTGATCCGGCCGGGCATCACGCGTCGCATTGGACCTCTCGGCTACCTTCCAAGCGGTGCCTTTGATCGTCGTTCTGCCCGCTCTGTCGATAATTGTCGCGGTGATCACGGTCTCTTGGGCGCTCCATCAGCTCGGATCGGAGCTGAGTCGACTTCGTCCGGCACTTCGTCGAATGACCGTCACCGCCGTAGCGGTGGACGAACTCGACCGAGAGGCCACGACTATGGGCGCCAGAGCATCGCGGACAGCCTCCGACGCCCGGCAGCGGCTGCCGCGGCCGCTCCCACGTAACAAACCGCTCGCTCGCTAGAGTTTCGACATGGGAAATCTCGGTGGTCCGGAGATTCTTGTGATCTTGGTCCTGGCGTTGATAGTGCTCGGCCCGGCCAAGCTTCCGGAGGCCGCCCGGCAGGTCGGCAAGGCCGTAACCGAACTCAGAAGGCTGTCCAGCGGATTCCAGCAGGAAATGCGCGACGCAATGGTCGACCCGGAGGTGCGGGCCGAGGCCAAGGAGATGGGCAAGCAGTTGTCGGGTAAGGCAACCCCACCAGCACCTGCGGTCTTGGCCTCCGACCCGACCCCCATACCGGAGGTTGCTCCTCCGGCCAGTGCAGAAACCAGCACTGCGGCCGTAGACGGCGACGAGCCGTCGCCCGAGCCCGAAGACTGACTTTCGATGGCGACCCAGACCGAAGCCAAGAGTGAGGGCCAGATGAGCCTCATGGAGCATCTCGCCGAACTCCGCAAGCGGCTCATCATCTCGTTCGCCTCGATTGCGGTGGGAGCGGTGATCTGTTGGATCGCCTACCCAGAGATCATCGATTTCCTTCTCAAGCCCTACTGCGGGACCAAGGCGGCCGACGAGAGTTGCCGACTCTTCGTACAAAACCCGCTCGAACCGCTCAACGTGAGATTCAGCGTCGCCTCCTACGGCGGAATCGTTCTCGCCATGCCGGTGATTTTGTGGCAGGTGTGGCGCTTCATCGCCCCCGGGCTGAAATCCAACGAGAAGCGCTACGCGATTCCGTTCATGGCCGTCTCAATATTCTTGTTCGCACTCGGTGGGAGCCTGGCCTACTGGAGCCTGCCACGAGCACTCGAGTTCCTTCAGAGCCTGGGTGGGGAGAACTTCGAGGAGATCTTCTCACCGATCGAATACGTGGGCTTCGTGATCAAGATGATCGTGGCGTTCGGAATCGGGTTCGAGTTCCCGGTCCTGTTGGTCTTCCTTCAGATCATGGGAATCGTTCACAATCGCACCCTGCGATCGATACGCCAGTACGCGATAATCGGGATAGTCGTGGCCGTGGCCTTGATCACGCCGAGCGGCGACCCCTACACGCTGCTCGCCATGTCGATACCCATGTATCTGTTCTACGAGATGGCGATCATCTACGGTCGTGTCAGGGAGCGCCGACGCGCTTCCGCCGGGTGAGCCCGGGCCCTCCGGCCTTCGAACTGGACCGCTTCCAGACGGAAGCTGCAGCCCACATTGATGCCGGTCGCAGCGTCCTCGTTGCGGCTCCGACAGGATCCGGGAAGACCGTGGTCGCCGAGCATGCCATCGATCGGGCGATCGCCAATGGCAGGAGAGCGATCTACACGGCGCCGATCAAGGCACTGTCGAATCAGAAGTACAACGATCTGGCTCATCGTGTCGGAAGTCGACGGGTGGGTCTTCTCACCGGCGACAACACGATCAACGGCGACGCCGATGTCGTGGTCATGACCACGGAAGTTCTTCGAAACATGCTCTATGAGGGGCGTGATCTCAGCGACCTCGAGGTGGTCGTGCTCGACGAGGTCCACTATCTCGAAGACACGTTTCGGGGGCCGGTCTGGGAGGAAGTTATCCTCAATCTTCCTCTCCACGTCAAGCTGGTGTGCCTGTCGGCAACCGTCTCCAATGCCGAAGAGGTATGTGGCTGGCTCGACACGGTGCGAGGCAGAACTGAGTTGGTCGTCGAAACCACCCGGCCTGTCGATCTCACCAATCTCTACGTGGTTGGCGATCGCAAATCGGAGAAGCCCCACGTCATCGACACTCTGGTCGATGGGAAGCCGAATCTCGAAGGTCATCGGTTCGACACCGATCTTCGACGAGGTCGCGACAAGGGCAAGAGCCGACGTCCCCAGTGGCGAACTCCGCCCCGACTCGACGTAATCGACCTTCTGCAGCGACAAGACTTGCTACCGACGATCTGGTTCGTGTTCAGCCGCAAGGGATGTGACGAGGCGGCCGAGACGCTCGAGCGAGCAGGCGCCCGCTTCACCACTGCCGATGAAGCGGCTGAGGTCCGCTTCATCGCCGAAGAGAAGATCTCCTCGCTGGACCCAACCGATCTCCAGCTGCTCAACGCCGAGTCGTGGATCAGGCGTCTCGAGCGCGGCATAGCCAGTCACCATGCCGGACTCGTGCCTGCCTTCAAGGAGGCGGTGGAGCTCTGCTTTGCACGAGGTCTGGTGAGAGTGGTGTTCGCGACCGAGACTCTCGCTCTCGGGGTCAACCTTCCTGCCAGAAGTGTGGTGGTCGACAAGCTCTCCAAGTTCACCGGCGAGACCCACGAGCTGCTCACCCCCGCTCAGTTCACTCAGATCACTGGCCGCGCCGGCCGACGAGGGATCGACAAGATCGGCCATGCACTCGTGCCATGGTCACCGTTCGTCACATTCGATCAGGTGGCGTCACTGGCGTCGAGCAAGAGCTTTCGTCTCCGGTCGGCGTTCAAACCCAACTACAACATGGCGATCAACCTGCTCACCAGCCACACGCCCGATGAGGCGAGAGCGCTTCTGGCGCGCTCGTTCGCTCAATACCAGTCGAACACCGAACTGGCTCGGCTCGAGGTGCGCTTGTCCCGTGAATCACAACTGGTCGCCGACCTCGAACGAGAAGTCGGCTCTCAACACGACGACATCGAGCCACCAAAATCGGACTCGGCGACCATGGACGAGGCCATCACCCGGCTCCGGCCGGGAGACATCGTGACCGATCCAGCGGGTCGGAAATTGGCCGTGATGGGCGTGAGCTGGCGCCGGGGTGGGCGGGCCCGTATTCGACTCGTGTCCGCCGGTGGGCACGACATCAAATGGGACTCGACCGAGCTCGAGCATGTTCCCGACACGATCGGACACATCGATCTGCCCACTCCGCATACGCCCGACCGTCCCGACTTCCGGGCCGACGTGGCAAGCAGGCTCCGCCGCGCTCGGGTCAAGAGCGGGGCGCGTGCCGAACGACGCCGCAGGAACGAGCCCGAGCACTCGAGGGCCGACCTCCAGCGAGCCCGCCAGGAAGTCGAACGAATCAAGCGAATGTCGGCCCGACACCGCGGGTCGATCCCACTTCAGTTCGACGCAATTTGCGACGTGCTCCACCGGCGAAACCATCTCGACGAATGGTCGGTGACCGACTCAGGCATGTTCCTCAGTCGGGTGTACCACGAACTCGACCTGCTTGTGGTCGACTCCCTTGTCGCTGGCACCTTCGATGGCCTCACCGCCCCCGAACTCGCGTCCGTTGCGTCCACCTTCACCTACGAACACCGCAGACCCGGACCGGCGCCCGACCCATGGTTTCCCTCCCATGCAGCCAGAGCAGCCTTCATGGAGATCTCAGGAATCGCGAGCGAACTAAAGCGAGTGCAACGCAAAGCAGGCGTGACACGTTTTCGAGACCTCGAAGGAGGCTTCGCCGCGATGGCCCACTCATGGGCAGCCGGCGAAGACCTCACTGTTCTGATGGGCTCCGACGATGAGCTGACGCCTGGCGATTTCGTGCGAAACATCAAGCAGCTGATCGACCTCCTTCGCCAGCTGTCCTCTATTTCACCCAACCCGGCCACCCGAGCGGCAGCCTCCAGCGCGGTCCAGGCCATACACCGCGGTGTAGTGGCCGTCTCAGGGGCGGTCGAGGAGCAGTTGCTGTGAAGCGGGGCGAGGACTGGGGCGAACCCAGTCCGGTTCCGGACGACGCAATCAGCGTCTCGGGAGACAAGGAAGCCCGGCATCTGGTCGCCGATGCCCGGCGAGCTGGGAAGCCGTTGCCGCGCCTTTATCTGGCCGGCGGTGATCTTGCCCGCAGCCTCGGTGGTGGGGGAGTGATGCCGCCGACCAATCGAGCATCAACCCGCGTTCGAGTCGATATCGGGGCGGTGCTGATCGACGGCCGACTCGATTGGTTCATCGCACACCTGATCGTCCGGGATTCCTGGCTTCGGGGCCGTGTCGTGGTGGTGGCCAACGGCGACTTCGTCGGGAAGTGGAACGTTGCGCCGCGGGCCCACCCCGGCGATGGGTTACTCGACCTCATCGACTCCGATCTCAGTCTCTCCGACCGTTTCAAGGCCCGCTCGCGTCTGCAGTCCGGAACTCACCTGCCCCATCCCGGGATATTGAGTCGTCGGGCCGCGGCATTCCAGATCGATCTCGAGCATCCCACCACCATTCGCCTCGACGGAGAGTCGGCCGGCCGGGCCTCCCGGCTGAGCGTTCGGACCGAGCCGGCGGCCCTCGACATCTGGATCTGACCCTCCGGGCCCAACCCTGGGGCTCGGCCTACCATGCCGCATGGACAAGGTCGCCGCACATGCCCGAATCCGCGACGAGATCGAGGGGTTGGCTCCCGTACTGATCGACCTTTCGCACTCGATCCACGCCGACCCCGAACTCGGTTTCGAGGAACATGTCGCCCACGACTTGCTGACGTCCGCCATCGAACAACAGGGGATCGCGGTCACCAGAGGCGCTTACGGCCTCGACACCGCCTTCGAGGCGCGCGTCGGAAGCGGCGGCCCGGTCATCGCGGTGTGCTGCGAATACGATGCCCTTCCCGGCCTCGGACATGCTTGTGGGCACAACGTCATTGCCGCGGCCGGGTTGGGAGCAGGGTTGGCCGCCTCTCGCCTGGCCGACGAACTCGGAGGGACCGTGGTGATCCTCGGCACGCCGGCTGAGGAGGGAGGCGGAGGCAAGGAATACCTCATCCGGAGAGGAGCGTTCGAAGACGTCGACGCCGCGATGATGGTTCACCCGGCGGATCGCGAACTGCGAACCATGCACATCATCGCGGTGCACTCACTCGAGGTCGAGTATCACGGACGGGCTTCCCACGCCGCCGCATCACCTCACGGTGGACTCAACGCTCTCGATGCCGCGGTGCTCGGATACAACAACATCGCGGCCCTCCGTCAGCACATTCGCCCCGACGAGCGAATCCACGGAATCTTCAGCAATGGTGGAGACAAGGCCAACGTCGTCCCTGAATACGTCGCGGCCCAGTGGCATGTGCGATCGGCCACCGTCGACACCCTCCAGCCGTTGCGTGAACGAGTCGAAGCCTGCCTCAAGGCCGGTGCCACGGCGGCGGGCTGCGAGATCGAGATCCGCTGGAACGACGTGGTGTTCGCCGACATGCGCGACAACTCGGCCTTGCTCGACCTCTACGCCGACAACGCACGTGTTCTGGGGCGCGATCCCCAGCACGAAACCGAATCCAACAAGCTGATCGCCTCAACCGACATGGGCAACGTGAGCCATATCGTCCCATCGATTCACCCCATGATCCAGCTCGCCCCCGACGGAGTGTCGATCCACACTCCTGAGTTCGCCCGACACGCCGTGGCGGCCACCGGCGACCAAGCCGCTCTCGATGGCGCGGCGGCATTGGCCATGACCATCACCGACTGTTGGCTCGACCCCGACGCCATGAAAGCGATCCGCGACGAGTTCACGACCCTCACCTAGGCTCGCGGCCGATGACCGTCTACATCGCCGAAGAGTTCACAGCCAGCGAAGCCGACGTTCTCAGGCGCTACTTCACAAACCTCGATCAGCCGGTATTCGCCCTCGTCAACCTTCCCGAGGTCGTCAAGGGAGCGCTGTTCGCTCGGTACTCAAGGTCACCGTTGAGTCTCCGGCGGTTGTTTCTCAAGGAGTTCGTCGGCGATCTCGACATCGAGGGCGATCAGTCGATCGATGCCACGGTCGGACTCCGGCGAGCAGAAGAGCTCTACGACAAGGTGTTCTTCGAGTACGGCGACGACAGCGTTGCCCAGCTCGGCGGGGTGCACCTCGCCTGTGAGCAGGCGTCCAACGTACTCACGAAGGTCCTCGAGTGGGGCCGACTCATGTCGTACCTCGAGCAGAGCACCCGTTACATCGCCTACGACCAACGCCTGGGCGGTCGGTTTCGCTACTACCGAGACCCGGAGATACTGAATTCGTCGAGTGGCACACGATACGTCTCCGACATGGACCGCATCTTCGAGGCCTACTCATCGCTGATTCCACAGATGCAGGAGTTCTTCCGGTCGGTGCAGCCAATCGCCTCCACCGACAGCGACTTCGCATACCGCACGGCCATCAAGGCCCGCTCGCTCGACGCGATCCGGGGCATGTTGCCGGCCGCCTCGTTGTCGAACGTCGGCATCTACGGAACCGGTCAGGCCTATGAAGCGCTCCTGCTTCGAATGCGATCCCACCCTCTTCCCGAGGCTCGCATCTACGCCGACATGATGCTCAGCGAGCTCCGCAAGGTGGTCCCATCGTTCCTGAAGCGGGTCGATCTACCCGATCGAGGTGTGCGCACCTCGCAATACCTCACCGATATCCGAGAGTCGATGGACGAGACATCCGAGACGATCCTCGGCTCCCATCAACCCGACGAGGTCGACGACGACATAGTCGACCTGGTTGATTTCGATCCCGACGGAGAGATCAAGACCGTCACTGCGATGCTCTACCCCCACAGTTCGATCTCGGAACGAGCAATCATCGATCGCGTCGAGAGAATGAACTCGGACGAACGACTCGAGGTCATCCTCAACTACGTGGGACATCGTGAGCATCGCCGCCAACGCCCCGGGCGGGCGCTCGAACGCACCTTCTATCGGTTCGACATACTCTCCGACTACGGCGGCTTCCGAGATCTCCAACGCCACCGGATGCTCTCCATCGACTGGCAGCCCTTGTCGACCCGTCATGGCTATGTCCGGCCCGAGGCAGTTGAGGCGGCCGGCCTGTCCGATCAGTTCGATTCGGCCATGCAGAGATCGGCCGATCTCTACGAACATCTGGCCGAGGAGCATCCGGCGGAGGCTCAATACTCCGTGGCGCTCGCATATCGCATCCGCTACTCGATGCAATACAACGCTCGTGAAGCCATGCACATGCTCGAGCTGCGTACCAGCCCGCAGGGGCATCCGGCCTACCGCCGAATCTGTCAGCGGATGCACACCCAGATCGCCGAGCGCGCCGGCCATACGGCTCTGGCCGCCGCCATGCGGTTCGTCGATCACGGGCCTGAGCCAACTCTCGGTCGGCTCGATGCCGAACAACGGGCGGCGGCTCGGCGCGCCGATCGCGGCAGCTGATCACACAGCGCCCACCGACCGGGCCCCGATTCCCACTCAGAGAGGCGACCTGTCCGACGGCTGTTGCCACCGCAGGTGGCGGTGGATAGGTTGCCATCGGCAGCGGGCGGAGTCCCTCTCTTCGGAGGCCTGTCGTGCAACCTGCTGCGCCCGTTCACCGGTCGTTATTAGTCCTGATGTCGCTCGTTGTCGCGGTGACTCTCGCCACCGACACCGTTGTGGTGCGACCGGGCGACACACTCAGTGAAATCGCGCTCGAGAGCCAGGTCACCGTGGCCGAACTCGTTGCGTGGAACTCTCTGGACAGCCCCAACCTGGTACTCAGCGGAGCCACGTTGATCGTGTCTGGGCCCGACGTGGTCGCGGAACCGTCGGCATCCACACCCCCAGCCGTGTACCGGGTCGCGGTGGGCGACACCCTCTCAGTGATCGCCGCAAGATTCGGCGTGACGGTGGCCCGCCTGATCGACATCAACTCTCTCAGCAATCCCGACCTCATCTACGTCGGAGACCCCCTCAATATCGATGGTCAGACCGCTGCGCCCACGACAACAGAGGCCCCGATCAGAGCCGCTGGCAGCCACTACACGATTCGCCCCGGCGACACCCTCTTTGGAATTGCACTGGCGCATGGAATCAAGGCGGGAGCCCTCGCCAATCTCAATGCCATCGCCGACCCCGACCAGATTCGGTCAGGAGATGTACTCGAGATTCCAGGGCCGGAATCTCAGGGCGCCGATTCTCCAGCCACCACAACGCCGGCCAGTGTCCCCGTATCGACGGCAAACGGAATTCAGACACTCAGCCCACTGTTCGAGAAGTGGTCGAAGGTCTATGCGGTGCCTCGGGAGCTTATGGAGGCGCTCGCATGGAAGGAGTCGAATTGGATTCCCGACGCCACCGGCCCGGAGGGCCACATGGGAATCGCCCAGATCAGCCCCGACACGATCACGTTCATCGAATCGAATCTCCTCGGCAGGACCACCAACCCCCTCGACCCCTCCGACGGGATTCAACTCGAGGCGAGATACCTCCGATACCTCCTCGATCGAACCTCCTCACAACGCCAGGCCATCGCCGCATGGAATCAGGGACTCACCGGAGTGCTCCGCGACGGAGTCTCTGTATCCGCTGGGCAATTCGCCGATGATGTACTCGAGATCCGAGACGCCCGATCATGACAATACGGCCGCCGATGGCAGCGACAACGCAAATTGACGCTTTCGGCGTGGCGCAAAGGTCTTCTGTGTCTATGATCCGCCGAAACGAACGCGCAACGTAGGTGATGATGGCTGACGACGACGCACCCGACGTCGAGGAACCCGAAGGATCAGGAGTCGAACCCGACCTCCTCGATTCCGACGATATTGACGACAGTTTCGAGGCCGACGAGAGCATCGAGGCTCTGGCCGAGGACGAAAGCCGAGAGGACGACGACGACAGCGATGACGTCGACACGCCCGCTCGGCCCACCAAGGCGGAACCCGATGAAGACGAAGATGAAGACGAAGACGACATCGAGGCCGACCTCGGAGAGATTCTCAAGGATCGAATCGCCGCGGGCGACGACGAAGACGAAGATGAGGAGCCTCCGAAGCCCGCTCAGCCGGCCAACGACATCGCTCCAAAGCGCTCCGACGAGTGGACCTGCGAGCAGTGCTTCTACATCGTGAGTACCAGCCAGTTTGGTAGCTCCCGCGAACCTCGTTGCCCGCAGGGCGAGGATCCCTGCCCCTCCGTCGCTCGGGCTTTCTCGTGACAACCAGGGACGAAAAGTCCCTCGTAGACCAAGCACTCGACACATTCGTCTTCGCGCCGATCGGGTTTCTTCTTGAAGCCCGCGAGCTGATCCCGAAACTTGCGGACCGGGGCCGGGGCCAAGTTGCCCTGGCTCGTCTGGCCGGCAAGGTGGCACAGAACAGACACGCCGCCACAGCCACGACCCCCACCGCTGAACCCTCCCCGGACCCAGCCGAGGTCGAGCCGCTGCCCATCGACGGCTACGACGACCTGTCGGCTCCGCAACTTCTGCCCATGCTCGACACCCTGCAGCCCGATGATCTCTCCGCACTGATGGCTCACGAGCAGTCACACCGCGGCAGAGCCACCGTGGTCAACAGGATCCGACAGCTCCAAGGCTGACCGGAATCTCCTTGCCTTGTCTCTGGAGTGTCGCACCGTGATGATCGAGGCTCGGCCTGCCGACAGCGCCGACCAAGCCGATCTCTCACGTCTTCTCCACGCCGCGATCGATGAGAAGCGTCCCCAACGGGGAGGGAGTATCTGGTCGCGCCTCGAGGCTCCTCACGAACCGGTCGGACCGGTGATCACCAAGGCCATTGATTCTCCCGACGAGGCGATGATCGCCGGATCGATCGATGGAGCGGTTCTGGGCTTCTGCGCCATCCGCAAGGCTCTGCTCCACGACGGCGACACTATCGCTGACCTTCACCTTCTCTACGTCCAACCCGATGCCCGAGGGGTCGGGCTCGGGGAGAAACTCATGTCGGAGGCCCTCGCCTGGGCCGAAGCCCACGGCTGCGTCGGCATCGACTCGACGGCACTGCCGGGGGACCGTCAGACCAAGAACTTCTTCGAGTCATTCGGACTCGTGGCCCGGCAACTCACTGTGCACCGCTCGCTTCGCGACTAGCTTCAGCGGCCCTTCCACACCGGCGGACGCTTCTCGATGAAGGCCGCAGGGCCCTCGGCGAAGTCCTCGGTTCGGCTGAGCTCGACCATCGCGTCGGTTGCGGCATCTACGCCCTCCCGATCGGTCTGCCAATGGGCATCGAGAACCAACTCACGGCTGGCCTTCACTGCCAACGGAGCGTTTTCGGTGACCCGCACGGCCAGAGTGAAGGCGTCGGCCAGGGCCTCACCCGGCCTCGACACCACGTTGACGAGGCCGAGTTCGTGGGCCCGTTGAGCATCGATGACGTCGCCCGTGAGGGCCAACTCCATCGCAATGGCCGGCGGCAACATTCGTGGCAGCCGCACCAATCCACCTCCCACGGCCAGCAGC
>JAJCXX010000091.1 GCA_029263195.1 Acidimicrobiales bacterium | reverse complement strand
GCTAACCTTCGTCGGTAACGCAATTCCTTGAGAGGAGAGCGCCGTGCCAGCGACCATCGTCGTAGGTACTCAATGGGGCGACGAGGGCAAGGGT
The DNA here is from genome assembly GCA_029263195.1 of Acidimicrobiales bacterium. Lineage (GTDB taxonomy): Bacteria > Actinomycetota > Acidimicrobiia > Acidimicrobiales > Aldehydirespiratoraceae > SZUA-87. The sequence goes on along the minus strand of JAJCXX010000091.1, from coordinate 8,217 downwards.
AAGTTCACCGACCTCATCGCACGCGACATGAACATGGTGGTCCGCTATCAAGGCGGCCACAACGCCGGGCACACCCTGGTGGTTGATGGTCAGAGCTTTGCTCTGCAGCTGGTGCCCAGCGGTGTTCTCTACGAACACACCACCCCGGTGATAGGCAACGGAGTTGTTGTCGATCCTCGTGTGCTGCTGGCTGAGATCGACATGCTCACGTCGAAGGGGGTCGACTGCAGCCGTCTGAAGGTTTCGGGCAACGCTCACCTGATCATGCCCTACCACCAGCAGCTCGATGCCCTCCACGAGCGGCATCTTGGCGCCGCCAAGCTCGGCACCACCAAGCGGGGTATCGGGCCGACCTACGCCGACAAGGCCATGCGCACTGGTATTCGCGTGCAGGATCTGCTCGATCCGAAGATCTTTCGCCAGAAGCTCGAGGTGGCCCTCCAACACCACAACAAAGTGCTCACCAAGGTCTTCAACCGCCTACCCATCGATGTCGACACGGTCGCCACCGAGTATCTCGAAGAATGCGCCCCTAGGGTCTCCGGCTTCATCGCCGACACTGTTGCGCTGGTGCACGACAACTTGGAGTCCGGTGGCCAAGTGCTGTTCGAGGGGGCGCAGGCCACCTTCCTCGATCTCGACCACGGGACCTACCCGTTCGTCACATCGAGCAATCCGGTCGCGGGCGGTGCATGCGTCGGAGCCGGGATCGGCCCACGCGATATCTCACGGATCATCGGGATCGCCAAGGCCTACGTGACTCGGGTCGGCGCCGGCCCGTTTCCGACCGAACTGTTCGACGAAGTCGGCGACTACCTGATCGACGTCGGTCACGAGTACGGCACCAACACCGGTCGACGTCGCCGCACCGGTTGGTTCGACGCGGTGATGATGAGACAGGCCGTCCGTCTCAACTCCTTGAGCGAGATCGCTCTCACCAAGCTCGACATCCTCGATGGGCTCGACACGATAAAGGTATGTGTTGCCTACGAAGCCGACGGCCAGACCTATGAACACATCCCGTATCATCAGACGGTGTTCCACGCGGCCCAGCCGGTTTACGAGGAGCTACCGGGCTGGCGCACCGACATCAGTGCCGTCACCGAGCCGGACGGGCTTCCTTCGGCCGCCGCCGAGTACATAGCGTTTCTCGAAGATCAGATTGGTGTGCCGATCCGCCTCGTCGGGGTCGGACCGGGTCGCACCCAGTTCCTCGACCGGGCGGTCTGAGCCGGTGACCTCAGCCGAAGGGCCGACTCCAGTCGATCGGCGGTGCCACTCCCGGTGCCGGATCGCTCGGCGCTGCACACGAGACGAGTTCGGGTTCGGGTTCGCGCGCCGCGACCGGAAACTCGACTGGTTTCTCGACCGCGATCACCGGACGTGTCGGGTTTCGGAACATCTTGGCCCTGTTCTTGATCTCGCGTTTCGACATGGCGGGCAGAACGGTTTGAGATCTGACTCCGCCCAACGAAATGGCGCAGTCCTTGCAGAGTGGCCTCGAGTCTCCGAGCGGATGAACCAGGCAGTCCCCGCAATATTCGGCACCGCATCGATGACATATCGAAGCTGCGGGTTCGAATCCGTGGGTTCGACATCTGCCGGTCATTTCGAAGCTCATTGCGTCATCCCTCCTGGTACATCACTATTTTCGACTCGCCGGCAGGAGTGCTTGATGGGCCGAAAGGCCAAAGATGCGGACATGAGACCTATGAAAACCAACCAATACGACCATGGCTGATCGCATCCCCAACGTGCTTTCGCAGCGCTATGCGAGTGAGGCCATGAACGATGTCTGGTCACCACGGCGAAAGGTGATTCTCGAACGCAGACTGTGGATAGCGGTGATGCGCGCGCAGGCCAATCGGGGAGTCGACATCCCTGATGGTGTCGTCGACGCCTACGAATCAGTCGTTGATTCGGTCGACCTCGAATCGATCGCACAACGTGAGGCCGTGACCCGCCACGATGTGAAGGCCCGCATCGACGAGTTCTGTGCGTTGGCCGGCCACGAGCACATTCACCGCGGTATGACCTCGCGCGATCTCACCGAGAACGTGGAGCAGATGCAGGTCCGAGACTCGCTGTTGCTCGTGCGCGACCGGATGGTGGCGGTGCTCGCCGTCGTCGCCGGGTTGGCCGAGCAGCATGTGGGCGAGGTCATGGTGGCGCGGACCCACAACGTGGCAGCTCAGGCCACGACTCTCGGCAAGCGGTTCGCCGACGTCGCCGAGGAGATGATGATCGGGTTCCAGCGGGTCGAGGAGCTGATCGATCGCTACCCACTTCGGGGCGTGAAGGGACCGGTCGGGACTCGTCTAGATCAACTCGATCTACTGGGTGAGGCCGGCCTGGTCGACGACCTCGAGCGGGAGATCGCCGACCATCTCGGATTCGCGAGGGTTCTCGACAGTGTCGGCCAAATCTACCCTCGCTCACTCGACTTCGATGTCGTGTCGGCTCTGGTACAGGCAGTGTCGGCTCCGGCCAGTGCCGCGACCACGATTCGCTTGATGGCCGGCCATGAGTTGGTCACCGAGGGCTTCCGGCCGGGTCAGGTTGGTTCGTCGGCGATGCCCCACAAGATGAATGCTCGATCGGCCGAGAGAATCGCGGCATTGCGCACGGTTCTCGATGGTCACCTCACCATGGCATCGAGCTTGTCGGGACGGCAATGGAACGAGGGTGATGTCAGCTGTTCGGTGGTCAGACGGGTGATGCTGCCCGATGCCTTCATGACCACCGACGGACTATTGCAGACCGCGCTCGGCATCTTCGGAGAGTTGGGCGTATTCAACGGGATGATCGCCTCGGAGCTCGAACGCGACCTTCCCTTCCTCGCTACCTCTCGAATCCTGGCAGCTGCGGTGGACTCCGGCCTCGGTCGTGAGGAAGCTCATGAGTTGGTGAAGGGTCACGCTGTCGAGGCGGTGCTCAGCCGACGCCAGGGTGATGGCGACGGTGGCTTCATCGGTCGTATCGCCTCCGATTCTCGCATTCCGTTGAGTCGCGAGGAGATCGAGGCGAGTCTGGCCGATCCGTCGAAGTTCGTCGGCACTGTCGACCGTCAGGTCGCGCGGGTGGTGGCCCGGGTCAGAGAGATTGTGGGTCGCTATCCGGAAGCGGCGGTGGCCGTTGCCGAAGTGAGGGTCTGACGGGTCAGGAAGCTCGGGAGATTCCGGCTCGCTTCAACACTGCGGCCGAAACCCCGATCTCACGCCAAGCCGGATAAGTGATCCCTTTACTCGCTCCATAAGCGGCGGCGATACCCACGAACTCTCCTTCGAGCTCAGAAATGTCGAACGCAACCTCAGCGGCGGTGAGTGCTCGTTGAATGTCGATGCGCTCCTGAATCAGCTCGAGGCGCTTCACTGCACTTGAATCGGGCATGCGGGCTTCGATGTTGGCCAGCTTCGCATTCATTGACTCTGGAGTGCGTTTGCGACCGCGCTTTGGCTTGTGGGTCTCCAAGGCTTCAAGATATCGGCTTACGGTCCGGCTCTGTGACCGTCCTTCGGCCATTGCCGCTTTGTGCTCACGTGACAATCCACGTCCCTTTGGTGGGGTCATTCCGGCTCTCCTTGGCTGGTGCGGTGTTGTTTGCAGGATCTGATCGGGGCGGTTGATGACGACCGTCCATTCGGCGAAATAGTATCCTCTTTCCGCCCATCGTGACATGGCAGCACCGGCTCGGGATTCTCCGAGCTACTGTCGGTCTCATGGCGTCAGAGCAACTGGTAGAGCATCTGCTGCGGTACTCCGTACGTGAAGGAGACTTCACCCTGAAGTCGGGCCGTAGCAGCAAGTGGTTCATCGACTCCAAACAGACGGTGTGTCGGCCCGACGGAATTCTCGCCGTTGCCGAGGCCGCCCTTGAGTTGATTCCCTGGGATGCGACGGCAATCGGCGGGCTCACGATGGGCGCCGACCCGGTTGCATTCGGCGTCGCGGCGGTTGCGGCGACCCGAGGCCAACAACTGCGGTCCTTCTCTATCCGCAAGGAGAGCAAGGGTCACGGAGTCACCGGCCGGCTCGCCGGAGCTCTGGAACCGGACGACAGAGTGGTGATCACCGAGGACACTGTCACCAGGGGAACCTCGCTGCTTGATGCCGCGGCGGCAGTTCGTGAACTCGGGGCTGTTCCGATCCTGGCCTTGGCTGTGGTTGATCGTGGGGGGACCTGTGAAGCAATGGCGGCCGAGCAAGGGATCCCGTTCGTGGCCTTGGCCACCGCCGTCGACCTCGGGTTCAGTTTCGGCGACTGAGCGAAGATCGCGGCCGATGCGTCGTGGAACGGGGCCGGAGATATTGTCATTGGGTGAAGAACGCACCTACCGCCGCATATTCGATCACCCTTCAGATCTCACTCGACAACGTTCCGGGGACGTTGGGTCGATTCGCGGCAACGGTTGGCGCCGTCGGCGGCAACATCGCGGCGATACCGGGCTTCGAAGCCAAGGGCCCTGTCGTGGTTCGGGCGATCGACGTCCATTGCCGCGACGAAGAACATGCCACCGAGCTCGCCGCAGCGGTTGGTGCTATCGATGGGGTCGACCTGATCGACTGGTGGGACCGAACTTTCCGGCTCCATGAGGGGGGAAAGATCGAGGTGGCGGCGCTTTGCCGTGTGGATGATGCTGATGATCTGGCAATGGCGTATACGCCGGGTGTGGCCCGGGTGTGCATGGCCATCCATGATGACCCGAGTCTGGCTCACAAATACACGATCAAACGCAACACCGTCGCGATCGTGAGCGATGGTACAGCGGTATTGGGTCTCGGCGATATTGGCCCTCTGGCAGCCATGCCTGTGATGGAAGGCAAGGCGTTGCTGTTCAAGGAGTTTGCCGGGGTCGACGCGTTTCCTTTGTGTCTCGACACCACGGACCCCGAAGAGGTCATAGAGACGGTGATACGAGTCGCCCCGACATTCGGTGGAATCAACCTGGAGGACATTGCGGCTCCGGCTGCATTCGAGGTAGAGGATCGGCTCAAGGAGATCCTCGATATTCCGGTCTTTCACGACGATCAACATGGCACGGCCGTGGTTTGTCTGGCCGCTCTGGAAAACTCGTTGAAGGTCGTCGATAAGTCGATATCAGATCTGTCGGTGGTGATATCCGGAATGGGCGCAGCCGGCATGGCGATCGGAAAGATCCTTCTCGATGCGGGGGTGGGGGAGATCGTCGGTTGCGACCGGCTGGGTGCCATACACAGCGGGCGAGATCGCCTCAACTTCGCGAAGGAATGGTTCGCCGAACACACGAACCCCGATCGAAGAGCCGGAACTCTCAGCGAGATGGTTGTCGGCGCCGACCTGTTTGTCGGAGTTTCGGCTCCCAATCTTCTCGATGCGTCGGATCTTCGACACATGGCCAAGGACCCGATCGTGTTCGCCATGGCCAATCCCGATCCGGAGATCCGGCCTGAAGAAGCCGACGGTCTCGCCGCGGTCATGGCCACCGGCCGGTCCGATTTCCCGAATCAGATAAACAACGTGCTGGCGTTTCCGGGCATCTTCCGCGGGGCCCTCGATGTTCATGCCACGACCATCACCGAACGAATGAAGCGGGCCGCGGCTACGGCGATCGCCGACTGCGTTTCTGCCGATGAACTCGACAGCCAACACGTCGTGCCGTCCGTGTTCGACCGTTCGGTAGCGCTCGCGGTAGCCGCGGCCGTTGGCGAAATGGCTGTCGCCGAGGGTGTCATTCGTTCCTGATTGGGTGGGGTGAACCTGCTTTCGCGGTCTTGCGGCCCGTAGTGTCGCCGTCATGTACGCGCACCTGCTGTCGCCGGTCAGCATCGGCTCACTGCGCCTCCGAAACAGAATTGCCATGGCTCCGATGGGAGTCGAGATCGTGGGTGCCGATGGCATGGCCAATGACGAGATCGGCGCGTACTACGAGGAACGGGCCCGCGGCGGTGCCGGCCTGATCATCACCGAGGTTTGCGCGGTGGCCTATCCCCGTGGTGCCAACTCGGCTCATCAACTCGGCTTGTCGAACGACTCGTTCATTCCTGCCCTGAGCAAGCTGACCACACGAGTCCGGGCCCACGGGTCGGCGTTCGCGGCCCAACTGGTTCACCACGGCAAGGTGTCGCGGCTCGACATCGCCAACGGTCGTGAGGTCCTGGTGCCGTCGATCCCGGAGTGGCACGGGTCGTTCGACATGATCGACGACCTGACCCCCGAGGAACTCGGCTTGATAATGGATGCCAATGGGGGAGGGCAGCCGCGTCTGCGGGCCGCTACCGAAGCCGACATCGAGGAACTCATCGACGGGTTCGCGACGGCCGCCTTTCGTGCCCGCGAAGCAGGATTCGACGGGGTGGAGATCCATGGAGCTCACGGCTACCTGATCTCCGGGTTCCTCTCTCGACAGTGGAATCTTCGTACCGACAGGTACGGCGGAAGTATCGAGAATCGTTCGCGCCTTCTCTGCGAGATTCTGGCTGCGGTGAAGACGCGGACCGGCGACGACTTCCCGGTCTGGTGCCGCCTCGACGCCCGCGAGTATCGGACTCCCGAAGGCATCACATTCGACGACGCTCAGGTCACAGCGCAGCTGGCCGTCGAGGCCGGGGCCGACGCCGTCCATCTCAGCGCCTACGGCGACATGACCTCCGGCCCGGCGTTCACCGAAGGCACCCTCCCTCATCGCGAGGCGACCCACTCGGCGTTGACCGGTCACCTCAAGACACAAATAGGTGTGCCAGTGATTGCGGTGGGCCGGATATCGCCCCAGGTCGGCAATGAGATGATCGCTCACGGCAAGGCCGACATCGTCGCCATGGGTCGCCAGTTGCTCGCTGATCCAGCATTGCCCCGCAAGTTAGGGGCGGGCCGACCGGCCGAGGTTCGCCCGTGTATCAACTGCTACGTCTGCGTGGCCCAACCGTTCTTCGATCGCCGGGTGAAGTGTGCGGTCAACCCGGTGGTGGCCCGGGAGGTCGAGTTCGCTGATGTCGAGGGCACCAAGGCCGTCGAGCTGCGCCGATTGGTCGTGGTCGGTGGCGGCCCGGCGGGACTGGAGGCCGCTCGAGTGGCATCGTCACGTGGTCATCACGTCACCGTCCTCGAAGCATCGACGCAACTCGGCGGCGCGTTGAGGTTCGCTGCTCTCGTTCATGAACCCAATCGCCGGTTGCTTTCATGGATGATCGACCAGGCCGGCGCGGCGGGTGTCGACATTCGTACCTCAACCAGCGCAACTCCAGAATTGGTCGCCGAACTCGAACCGGATGTAGTGGTAGTTGCGACCGGAGCCCGTCGAGTCAGACCGGACTTCCCGGGAGCAGACAGGGACCACGTGTTGGATGGCGATGACCTTCGGGCCCTGCTCACGGGCGAGGCTGCCGCCGGATCGTCGTTGAAGGCTTCGCCGTTGGTGAGATTGGCGCTACGCATCGTCCGGTTGCTGGGCCTGACCGACAGCCCCGGATCGATCGAACGAATGTCGCGCCGCTACATGCCGATCGGCAAGTCGGTGGTGGTGGTCGGGGGCGGACTGGTCGGTGTCGAACTGGCCGAATTCCTGGCCGAGCGGGGCCGAGCCGTCACCGTGGTGGAGAGCGGGCCGGATCTGGCCCCCGAAATGGCTCATCCGCGTCGTTGGCGGGTGCTCGAGGATCTGCGAACAGTTGGGGTCCGGCTGTTGGTCGAAACCGAAGTGATCGCGGTCGACGACAGCGCCGTGACCTGTCGAATTGATGGCCAACTCGAAGAGATTCCGGCCGACAACGTGATTCTGGCCACGGGGCTCGAACCCGATGTCGCCGTGGCGGATGCTCTGCGCTCCGCCGGAATCGATCCGCTCGTCGTGGGCGATGCCACCGGACCCGGATACATCGAGGGGGCCATCGCCGAGGGGTTCGCGGCAGGGCTCTCGGTGGGGTGATGACGCGGCCGCCCTTGCTGCAAAACGCCGACGACCCGGCTCTGGGCCGGGCCGTCGTCAGTGTGGTGGTCGGGACCGGCGTCGATCCGGTGACCTACCGCTTTTCAGGCGGTCGCTCTGCCAACTGAGCTACCCGACCAGGCTTCGGATATCACTACTCTGAGCGATACCTGATTGGCGGTCCCGACGGGATTTGAACCCGCGGCCTCCACCTTGACAGGGTGGCGATCACTCCAAACTGATCTACGGGACCACTCGCCACCAACGAAGGTGGGCGAAGAAGAAACGGTACGGCACCGGGGTGCGGATCACAACC
>JAJCXX010000090.1 GCA_029263195.1 Acidimicrobiales bacterium | reverse complement strand
CCGGTTCACTCGTCGATCGCAGCCCGTACCAGATCATCCATCGCCTGTTGATGGCCGATGGGCGAATCAAATGGGTGGAGGAGCGTTGCGTCACCGATTTTGCCTCCGACGGCACCGCGCTGGTCTCGCTCGGCACGGTCCGAGACATTACCGAGGAACACCTGGTCGGCGAGGAACTCAGACAGTTCAAAGAGACGCTGGACCAGACCCTCGACTGTGTGTTCATGTTCGATGCCCAATCGCTGCAGTTCACCTATGTCAACCAGGGCGCGATCGAGCAACTCGGCTACGACCAAGCCGAGTTGCTGCAACTGCACCCCTACGACATCAAACCGGAGATCCCCGAACCAAAATTCAGAGACATGCTCGCGCCTCTGCTGGCATGCAAGCAGAACCAGATCAAGTTCGAGACCGTCCACCGCCACAAGGACGGCCATCTGGTACCGGTGGATGTGTCCCTGCAATACGTCGAGTCACCGAAGCACGAGGCCCACTTCGTCGCCGTGGTGCGCGACATCACCGACCGCAAGAAGGTCGAGGCGGAGCTCCTCACGCGGGTCAGTGATTTGCAGCGATACCAGACCGAGATGGATCTTCTGAGCGAGATGTCGTCGCTGCTCCAGCACGCTCTCAGCGAATCTGAGGTTCATGGCATCGTCGAGGAGTACGGTCGGCGCCTCCTGCCTTCTTTCGATGTCTCGATCTATTCGTACATGCCACAGCGAAAGACTCTGGAGCTGAAGTCCAGTTGGGGTAGTTCGGACGGTCTCGAAACAATCGCCTCTTCTGATTGCTGGGCTCTGCGCCGCAGCCAGACTCATCGAGGCAACATGGGGCTTCTCCCCAGGTGTGCTCACGGGTGTCAGATGCCGGCGGGCCAGCAGCTATGTATCCCGATATCAGTGCACAATCAGGCGAGCGGCGTCGTCTCGCTGTCTTCCACCCGTGAAATGACCGACGATGCTCGTCGAGATCTCGAACGTCTCGGGAATGCCATCGCCGACCAGCTGGCTCTGACGCTCAGCAACATTGCGCTCCGTGACTCGCTTCGCGAGCTGGCGACTCGGGACCCACTCACCGGGTTGTTCAATCGCCGCCACCTGGAGGATGTTGTTGATCGCGAGCTCTCCGGGGCGATGCGCCGTGACTCAAAGCTCTCCGTGCTCATGATCGACGTGGATCGCTTCAAGGAATACAACGACACCCACGGACACCAGCAAGCCGACGACGCGCTACGCGGATTGGGAGACCTGCTGACCCGAGCTATGCGCCAGGAGGACATCGTGTGCCGATACGGCGGCGAGGAGTTCGTTGCGATCCTGCCCAACTGTTCCCTGGAGTCTGCCGTTCATCGTGCCGGTCAGGTCCAGAAGGAGTTGGCTCGCACCACTCTCGGCATCACGTTGTCGATCGGAGCGGCGGAGTGTCCCACCGACGGCAAGATCTGGGGATCCGTGCTGCGGGCGGCGGACGAGCGCATGTATGCCGCAAAGGCGGCGGGCCGAGACTGCATCCGCTTCGAGCTGTCTTGACGGTGGCGTCCCGGGGTTGCTGTGGAGCTAAGGGGAATTGAACCCCTGACCTCTTCCATGCCATGGAAGCGCTCTACCAACTGAGCTATAGCCCCGTCTGTCGACGGAGGCGAGCGTATCAGCGCATGGCTCGGGATCGCACCCCGACGTGGCACGCTGATGGCACCATGTCACGCCCGTTCTCAGCCTCTTCTGAGGCTCCCTCCGACCTGCCTTCCAACTTGCCCTCCGACATGCCTCCAGGACTGTTACCCGATGCCCTCGATTCGGCCGAGAGAGTCGCCCATGGTCACATCCATCAGACGTGGCGGGTGACGGATTCGGCTGGCGGAGAGTGGGCGGTTCAGCGAATCTCCACGACCGTGTTCGACGATCCCGATGCGCTGGCGACGAACCTTCGCCGGGTGACCGACGCCGCCCGAAAGGCAGGCGTGCCGACACTCATACCGGTGGCGGTCGGACCTCAGGAACTTCCGATTCTTCGGTACGAAGATGGCGTGTGGAGAGCGAGCCGATGGATCGAAGGTCGTCGCATGCAGCCTTCGGATCTGGGCGACTCGCGGGTCGCGGCGGCGGCGTTTGGAGCGTTCGACGCAGCCGTGTCGGACGTTTCGGGACTCGTAGAGGTCCTGCCTCACTTCCACGACCCGCTGATGAGGTTCGATCGGCTGGGTGTCGCCGTGTCGACCGATCGGCTTGGGCGAGCCGCGCCGGCCATGGACTTGGTGTCGCGACTCGAGCAGATCCGAGCAGCGCGATCCGAGGAACTGTCGGCATGGAACCGCTTGCCGATTCGGGTGGCTCACAACGACGCCAAGGCCACCAACGTCCTGATGGACACCGAAGGTCGAGCCGTGGTCATCGACCTCGACACGGTCATGTCCGGCACGGTTCTCGCCGACATCGGTGAGCTCGTTAGGTCGACAGTCCGCCCCGTGGAGGACCAGATCACTGACACCGTGGTCGACCCCGGTCTAGTGGGAGAGATCGTCGGCGCATTCACCCGGGCCTTCGGTTCGCTGACCAGCGATGAGACTGCGTTGCTTGGCGACGCGGGTCTCATCCTCACGACCGAGAACGCTGTGAGGTTCCTTACCGATCACCTCGAAGGAGACATCTACTTCACGGTCGACGATCCGGATCACAATTTTCGGCGGGCCGAAGCTCAGACAGCCCTCGCCGAGTCGTTGGTCGGAGCGTCGGTCGAGATTGCTGACGCCGTGGCGATGGCGCTGGGGCCATGAAGATCACGTGTCAGGGCCACTCGACGCCGTAGCTTCGCTTGGCATGCAGCCCATCAGGTCGGCCATGGCATCTCTGACCGCCGCTCACTTCGCCGTGGGTGTGTGGGTTGCCACGTCGGTACCGGGACCTTTGCTAGCGGCCGATGATCTCGCATACTTGTCAATGGGGCGGACCCTCGCCGGGAAGGGGGCGGCTCCGCTCGCTGCTCAGCCGCCATACGGTTTTCTCTACTCGCTTCTGTTGTCGCCGGGTTGGCTCATCGGCTTGAACGAACCGTCGATGCTGCGGTGGGCAAGAGTAATCAACGCACTGTTGGGTGCCTTGCTCCTACCGGCGCTGTATCTGCTGGTCAGAAGGGTCCTCGACACCGATCGGGCGACTGCGATTCTGGCGGCGGTGGCCGGATCGATCCTTCCGGCGGGGTTTCTCACAGCGTCGATCGCCTGGACCGAGAACCTCATTCCCCTTCTGCTGGTCGCGGCGTTGCTGGGGTTGGCTCATTTCCGCGACCAACCGAGCCGTCTCTCGGCGGCGATGACCTTCGTGGCCGCGATCCTTCTCTACGCCACTCATCCGCGGCTCGTACTGGTTTCTGCTGTGTTGATCGTGTCGCTGGCTGCGCTTGCCGGCTCGGCGAGGTCACCGGTCCGAAATTGGCTTGTGATCGTTCTGGGCTGGGGCTCGATTCTGGTGGTCGAGATGTTCCGGAGATCGATTCAGACGGCGGCTTTCGACGACAGCGGCACCTACTTCGTCGGTGATCTGGTGTCGCGTCGCGGCATCAGTGATGTCCCGGAGATGGCAGTGCATGCCGCCGGATCTTCGGCCTACTTGATCCTCGCCAGTGCAGGGATAGCCGCTCTCGGGGTGGTCACGCTCTGGAGGTCGGGACCGATCGGCCGAACGACCGACATCGTGCTGGTATCGACCGTGCTGGTGGCCGGATGGTTTCTGACCGGGGTCGAGCGATCGGATGCCTATCTGCATGGCCGCTACGTGGAGGTTGTCGCTCCGGTGGTGGTCGCGGCCGGTATCGTCGGAGCGCGAAGGCTGTCTCTGAAGTCGGTGGCGAAGTGGCTCATTCCCGGCGTCGTGGCGGCGGGTGTGGTGGGAGCGTGGGCTGGGCCCGGTAACAACTGGCTCCGGCCCCGATCTCCGATGATGATGTTCGGAGTCGAGATCGGCGGAGCGCCCTTCGGGTCGCCGGTCTTCGAGCCCGGTGCGGCCGCGTCGGTGGCGATTGTCGTCGGGGTGCTCGTTCTGGTCAGTCTCACAAGAGCCGGTCCGGTGCTCGCCGGAGTGGTGATGGCGGCGTTCGTCGCCCTCGGAGTGCTGTCGGGTCTCGACGGGCTCACCTCGCTGTACGAGGGATCTGGGGCTCAACGAGCGGAGGTCGCCCTCGATGGGGTCGAGGTCGGGCGGCTTTGGGTCGACATCGAGAATGTTCCGGCCTCGGTATCCGGAGCGGTGGCCTGGAATGTCGGGCTCGACTCGGTAACCACGACTCTCGACGGCGGCGCGACCCATTGGCTTCTGTCCTCGGATGCCTTGGTGCCCGACGGAACCACACTGATCGTCGAGATGGGCGGAGCCACCCTCTGGAAGGCTCCCTGAGGGACTAGAGCTGTTGGCCGGGGTCGGGGTCGTCGTCCTGTTCGCGCAGGAACGACTCGATTTCGGCGGCCAGTTCACTCGGCGACTGCATCTCCAACTCGGCGCGGGACGAGTCGTCCTGGCGGCGCTCAAGGTCGGCGATCATCTCGGCGTGGGACTCGTCGGCCGCCACGAGTTCGTCGAGGCGCTTGCGGCTGGTGAGGGCCCGCTCGACGAGAGCCCCTGGGTCGATCTCGATTCCGGCGGTGTGGTCGAGTGCCTCGACCAACGCCAGAGTTGCTGCCGGGTAGGGGGCGTTGAGAATGTAGTGGGGCACCTGCGCCCACAGCCCGAGAGACTCGATTCCTGCGAGCTGAAATTCCTTCTCGAGCACCGATTCGACCCCGGCCGGCACATCCAGGCTGGCGTTAGCGTAGTCGCCTTCGGCGAGTTCGGCCGTCGACGCGGTGACCGAAAGCCGGCACGCTCTCGTGTGGGGTACCGCCGCCGGGTAGGCCCCGAGGCCGACCATTCGCCTCACTCCGAATCGGGTTGCCAGAGAGACTGCGGCAGCCGAGAACGATCGCCAGTTGTGGTCGGGTTCGGCTCCGCTCAGGACGAGAACATCGTTGTCGTTGCGGTCGTGGCCGGCGGCCAGTTCGATTTTGGGCCACTCGACTCCGGTGTTGACCCCTTCGACAAGATGCATGACCGGCCGTCTGGCTCGGTGGTCGATGAGCCATTCCGTGTCGAACGTGGCGACCGGGGTTGAGTCGATTTCGCCCAGAACATGCTTAACAGCGGCGTGGGCGCACTGGCCGGAATCGATCCAGCCCTCGAAGTGCACCAGAAGAACCGGCTCATGCAGATCGGGGGTCTTGAGGACTGTGTAGAGGTCGTCGGGATCAACCGGATGCCTCATGTCGTGTGGAACCTCGACCTCGCCATGTCGGCATTGGACCACGCGCGGCGCCGCTGCGGCGAACCGAGATCGGCGTCGAGGGAATGATCGGGTATTCGGGTACGTTCACCGAACCATGGCTGATGTAACAGACGCGACATTCGAATCCGCTGTTGTCGAGCGATCCAAGACCGTTCCTGTGGTCATTGATCTTTGGGCCGAGTGGTGCGGACCCTGCAAGCAACTCGGACCGATAATCGAGCGTGTGGTAGCCGAAACCAACGGTGCGGTCGAGCTCGCCAAGGTCGATGTCGATGCCAACAAGTCGGTCGGGGCGGCCTTCAAGGTTCAGTCGATTCCAGCGGTCTATGCGATGGTCGACGCGAAGGTGGTCGACAGTTTCATGGGGGCTCAACCCGAGGCAACGGTTCGAGAGTTCGTCCAGCGCTTGATTCCGTCCACCGAGGAAAGCGAGATCGACAAGCTGGTATCGGCCGGAGATGAAGTGTCGCTGAGGTCGGCCCTTGAGCTCCAGAACGATCACCCTGGCGCGGTTACTGCAATGGCCGAGCTGCTCATCGAGCAAGGCAATTCCGAAGACGCCATCGCCATGATCGATCGAATCCCGGAGTCTGCCGGCACCCGCCGACTTCTGGCCCTCACCCGCACCGGTCCGCCGAGCGGCGACGTCGAGGCCGAGCTGTCGGCATTGCTGCCCACGGTCAAGGCCGACGAAGACGCTCGTCAGAAGTTCGTCGACCTGCTCGAGGTGATGGGCTCCGACGACCCTCGCACCGCCGACTGGCGACGCCGTCTGTCCACGGCGCTGTTCTGACCCTGTTGTTCCCCGGCCACCACGAGTCAGGCGAATCCTGATCCGATAGTGTCGGCACCCGAGGACCTCTGCTTCCCCCTGATCGACTCGATCGAAGTGGGAGGTCCGTGTGACAGCGGACGAGACGACACATTCAGCTGGCTCTGTCGTCGGCGCGATCGCCGACCGGTTGGGCGTGGCACCGACTGCGGTGGTTGCCGGCGTGCTGGCCGTTGTGGCCGCGTCGCTCGGAGGATGGTGGGCTCTGAGGGCGCCAGATCCGCCGGCGGCAGAGACGTCGCTGCCATCGGTCTTCGAGAGCCCGATCCCGATTCCTGCCCCGAGCACCGAAGCCTCGGTGTCGATGATGCTGATCGACGTGGGTGGGGCCGTGACGATCCCCGGTGTTCACGAGATTCGTGAAGGCGACAGGGTCGTCGACGCGATCCGGGCGGCTGGGGGTCTCGCTCCCGATGCCGACCGGAGCCGGCTCAATCTTGCAATGCCGGTGTCGGACGGGCAGCGGATCTGGGTGCCGAGAATTGGTGAGGACGAACCCGATCTGGTGTTGCCCGAGGGTGGCTCGACTTCGGGCGAGGACGGCCAACCCGGCGGGCTGATCGACATCAACACGGCCGACTCGGCCGCGCTCGAGTCACTTCCCGGCATAGGCCCCACTTTGGCGGGGGCCATCATCGCCTTTCGAGATCGCGAGGGTCCCTTCGTCCGTGTCGGCGACCTCACGAAGGTGCCGGGCATCGGGCAGGTGAAGTTCGAGCAGCTCCAGCCAATGGTGTCGGTGTGACACCATTCGTGGCGGCGGGTGCGGCAGCGGCGGGGGCATGGATGGCTTGGCCGGTGGCGTGGCCCCTCGTTGCCTTGGCGGTGGCGGCCGCCCTTCGTTCGAGAAGGCCCATAGTCGTAGCGGCCTGCATGTTTCTTCTGACCTCGATGATGGCCGACCGGGCCATGTCCGGCCTGGTGCCGGTGGCGCCGGCCGACTTCGACGGATGGGTGACCTTGGCCGACGATCCGACTCCCATCGGGCAGGTCGGGTTGGGGTTCACGGCCATCACCGAGGGTCGGCGAGTCGACGTGACCGCACACGGGTCAGCGGCGTCGCAACTGCGACAGGTGCTGGCCGGAGAGAGGCTGTGGATCCGGGGCGATCTCCGGCCGGTGCGGGAGTCCGATTCATGGTCGAGATGGCGCCACGTGGTGGGTCGACTCACCGTCGACGAGGTGGTGGGCAGGGCCGAAGCCGCCCCGGTGAGTCGTTTCGTCAACAGCATCCGGCGAACGTTGGTAGCCGGCGCTGATGAGCTGCCGTTGGCCGATCGGGCCTTGTTCCTGGGCATGGTGATCGGCGACGACCGAGGCCAGCTACCGGTCACCGCCGACGACTTCCGCGCCGCCGGACTCGGTCACTTGCTGGTGGTGTCGGGACAGAACGTCGCCTTTGTCCTGGCCCTTGTCGCTCCAGCGGTGGTGCGGTTTCGTCCCGGCCCCCGACTGATGGTGCTGTTGGCTCTGCTTTCGGCGTTCGCCCTGCTCACGCGGTTCGAGCCATCGGTTCTGCGTGCGGTGGTCATGGCCGGTGTGTCGGTGGGCGGATCGTCGCTCGATCTCGAGATCGACGGACGCAAGGCCCTGGCTCTGGCGGTGGCTTCCCTTTTGGTGATCGACCCATTTCTCGTGCACGTGATCGGCTTCCAGCTCTCGGTATCGGCCACCGCCGGCATCGTGTGGATGTCGGTGCCGATCGCTGAGCGGCTCCGGGGGCCACGAATGTTTCGAGTGGCTCTGGCCACGACGGCATCGGCCCAGCTGGCGGTGTCGCCGGTGTTGATCACGGCGTTCGGGCCGATGCCGCTGGCGTCTCTGCCGGCCAATGTGCTGGCCGAGCCGGTGGCCGGTCCGGTGATGATGTGGGGGAGCACTGGAGGAATGGTCGCCGGAGCGCTGGGAGGAAGAGTTGCTTGGCTGATCCACCTGCCCACACGGGCGTTGTTGTGGTGGATCCAGAACGTGGCGCACCTCGCGGCGCGCGCCCCCACGGCCACGGTCGGCGCCGTGATGCTGGGCCTGCTGGCAGCAGGTTTCGCGGTCGCGATTCGAGGGTCGCACCGGTGGCGGATCGGTGGCGGTGCGCTGATTCTGCTGGTGACGGCAGTGTCGGTGGCGGCGGCTCCCACCGTTGAAGCGGGACGCTCCGATCTGGGCGACGGAGCGGTGCTGTGGAGCGATGGCGGAACCAACGTTCTCGTGCTCGACGGCATCGGCGGCGCCAGGCAGACGCTGGAGGATCTGCGCACCGTTGGGGTGCGGCATCTCGACCTGGTCGTGGCCGCAAGGGGCAATCGGTCGGAGGCGATCATGGTCAGGTCGTTGTACGACCGGTTCGGCGAGCTGATGGTCATCGCGCCGCCCCTGCATCGGGTGCCTGGGGCCCATGCGGTGCAGGTAGGCGACCGCGTCGCGGTCGGTGATCTGCGGGTCGAGATCGCCGCGAACGATCCCCAACTCGACGTTCGGATCCGGCCCGCGACATCCGATGTCGACACGGCTCGCGCTTCGACGGAGGGCGGCTAGGGTCGAATCCGATGTTCCTCGACCTGGGCGATACCCGCTTCGACATCACCACGAGAGCCCTGGTCATGGGAATTCTCAACCGCACCCCCGACTCGTTCTACGACAAGGGCCGCTACTGGGGATTCGACGATTTCCTCGCCAAGGCCCAGCAGCTGGTCGACGAGGGAGCCGACTTTCTCGATGTGGGCGGTAGCAAGGCCGGACCCGGACCGGAGGTCACCCCTCAAGAGGAGATGGATCGCGTGGTGCCGGCGGTAGCGGCACTTCGAGAGCGCTTCGACGTCCCGATTTCGGTCGACACGTTCCGGGCTTCGGTCTTTGAGGAGTCGATCTTGGCGGGGGCCTGTGTGGGCAACGACATCAGCGGATTCGCCGACCCGGGATTCCTGCCGGTGGCCGCGGCGCACGGAGCGTCGGTCGTGTGCACCCATGTCCGGATCGGCCCCCGAATTCCCGACCCCGAGCCGATCTACGGCGACCTCCGCTCCGATGTCGTCGACTTTCTGGAGAGGCGAGCGGTGGCCGCTATCGGCGCCGGGATACCGAAGCAGAGGGTGATGATCGACGCCGGGCTCGACCTCGGCAAGACACCGACCCAGTCGCTCGAGCTTCTCCGACACAGCGACGATCTGGTCGCTCTGGGCCATCCGGTGTTTCTCTCGGCGTCCAACAAGGGCTTCATCGGTGAGGTCACCGGTGCCGAACTCGACGACCGGCGATTCGGCAACATAGGCGCCCATGCTCTCGGAATTGCTCTCGGATGTCGTGTCCTTCGAGCCCACGACGTGAAGAGCAACCGGCGAATCGCCGACACCATGAGCGCCGTGCTGCTCCAGAGGAGAAACTGAGCCGTGTCCATCAGCATGATCATCGGCGACGACCCAGTGCTTCTCAGCGCGGCGGTCGGCGCTCGGGTGGACGAACTCGTCGGCGACGGCGACCGCTCGTTGATGCTCGAGATTCTCAACGACACCGATCACCTCGACGATTCCGGCGAAGTCGATGCCACCAGACTTGCGGTTGCCGGCGGGACGCCACCATTTCTCACCGAACGCCGGGTGGTGGTCGGAAGGGGAGTCGGGAGGTTCTCCAACAAGAGTGTCTATCTGCCGCTCGTGGCTCTGATCGGGTCGCTGATCGACACCACCGATCTCGTGCTCGTGTGGGAGAAGCCCAACAACCCCCACACCGGCAACCCCGAGACCGGTCCGTTCCCAGCGCTGCCCAAAGCCGTCAAGGAAGCCATCGAGTTGGCCGGCGGCTCCGTCGCCGACACCAGAATCCCGCGAGGGGCGAAGGCATCGGCCTGGCTTGGTGACCAACTGTCGGAGTCCAGTCTCGTGTTCGATCGTGCCGCGGTGTCAGCCGCAGAAGATCTGCTGGGCGAGGACCGAAGTCGTGTGGTGGGACTGCTGCGCACCCTCGAAGGGGTGCTTGGTGTCGGCGCATCGGTCACTGCCGACGACATCCGAACCTACGGAGGCGAGGAAGGCTCAGTAGCCCCGTGGGACCTTGAGGACCCCATCGACCGTGGTGATGTGGCCGCGGCCATCAAGGTGGCTCATCGAATGATCCCGCTCGCGGGCACCGTCTCTGACCGCACCAACGCCTCATTCAAGCTGGTATCAACACTGCAGCGTCGCTATTCGGGAATGTTGAGGCTGGACGGATCCGACGCACGCGATGCGACGCAGGCCGCGGCGATGATGGGCATGAAAGGCTCCACCTACCCGGCCAAAAAGATACTCAATCAGAGCCGCCGGCTGGGGCACGACGGGATCGTCGAATCGGTTCGTCTTCTGGCGAACGCCGATCTCGATCTCCGTGGCACTGTGAACTGGCCGCCCGAGCTCGTGGTCGAGGTGCTCGTGGCACGTCTCGCCAACATCGCCAGGCGAAGTTGATCGACGGCGCGGGCCGTCGGGGGCGTTCAGCTCTGGTCGGCTGAAGCTTCGGCGACCTGGCGAACCAGACGGCTCTTGCGACGAGCGGCCGTGTTCTTGTGGAGCATGCCCTTCTGGGCGGCCATATCGATGCGACGGATGGCTTCGGTGAGGGCCTCATCGGCATCGTCGGAACCTTCGGCAGCGGCACTGACCGCGGCTTTGGTGCGCGTGATGAGCTCGGATCGAACCTTGCGGTTGCGGAGCTGCCGGACCTGAGTCTGACGGTTGCGCTTGATTTGCGACTTGATATTTGCCACGGGTACCTACCGATTACGAAAGTTATGACCAAAGAGGCCGACGGAGGATGCTACCGGCAGATGCGGCCGGATCGCACCCACAACATGGTCGGCGAGGTGGCCGACCTGCGTGTGGGTAGCGTCACTGTGTTCCAACCCCGACCCGGCATTGTGATGGACCTCGATCGCATACGAAACACTTCGATCATCGCCCACATCGATCACGGCAAGTCGACCCTCGCCGACCGCATGCTGGAGTTGACCGGGGCGGTCGACGCTCGCGACATGCGCGACCAGTATCTCGACTCGATGGATCTCGAACGTGAGCGAGGGATCACCATCAAACTCCAGTCGGTCACCCTCGAGTGGGGCGACCATGTGATCAACCTGATCGACACGCCGGGACATGTTGATTTCGGCTACGAGGTCAGCCGCTCTTTGGCGGCCTGCGAGAGCGTGATCCTGGTGGTCGATGCTGCTCAGGGCATCGAAGCCCAGACTCTCGCCAACTGTTATCTGGCGATCGAGAGCGATCTGGAGATCGTGGCGGCCCTCAACAAGATCGATCTGCCAGCCGCGGAACCCGATCGCTATGCCGCCGAGATCGAGCAGGTATTGGGAATACCGGCCGACGAGATCCTTCGCATTTCAGCCAAGACCGGCGATGGGGTCGCCGAACTTCTCGACGCTGTGGTGGGTAAGACGCCGCCTCCTATCGGCGATGCGGACGAGCCACTGCAGGCGCTCATCTTCGACTCACATTTCGACCAGTACCGAGGAGTGATTTCGTCGATCCGGGTGGTCAACGGTGATATCAACCCCAAGACCCGCCTTCGCTTCATGCAGGCCGGTACGGTCCACGAGGTCGACGAGATCGGCATCCGGAACCCCGACAACACGCCGGTCGACCGACTCGGTCCGGGCGAGACCGGCTACCTGATCGCCGGAATCAAAGATGTCGGTGAAGCCCGTTCGGGTGAGACCGTCACCGACGACCGCCGGCCCTCGACGACACCGTTGGATGGTTACGACGAGCCCAAGCCAATGGTGTTCTCCGGGCTCTATCCGATCGACGGCGATGAGTTCAGCGACCTCCGCGATGCCTTGGAGAAGCTACGCCTCAACGACGCCAGCTTCACTTACGAACCGGAGACATCTGGAGCACTCGGGTTCGGATTCCGATGCGGATTCCTGGGTCTGCTCCACATGGAGATTGTCAGGGAACGGCTCGAACGAGAGTTCGGGCTGACGCTCATCTCGACCGCACCTTCGGTGGAGTACCACGTCACCCGAACCGATACGACCGAGGCCGTGGTCTCCAATCCGGCTGATCTTCCGCCCGCGGCGGAGATCGCGTCGGTGGCTGAACCGCTGCTTGATGTTCACATCCTCACGCCGACCACCTACACGGGTACCGTGATGGATCTCTGCCAGTCTCGGCGCGGTGAGATGAAGAAAATGGAGTATCTCTCGCCCGAGCGGGTAGAGCTGCAATACACCCTTCCTCTCGCCGAGGTGGTGCTCGACTTCTTCGACCAGCTCAAGAGCCGCACTCAGGGCTACGCCAGCCTCGACTACGAGTCGGCCGGCTACGAAGTGGCCGACCTGGTGAGAGTCGACGTGCTCCTCCACGGCGACACCGTTGATGCCTTCAGCACGATTGTCCATCGCGACCGCAGCTACTCCTACGGGCGGAGCATGGCGAAGAAGCTGAAGGAGCTCATCCCGCGTCAGCAGTTCGAGGTGCCGATCCAGGCTGCGATCGGCGGGCGGATCATCGCCCGCGAGTCCGTCCGGGCCTTCCGCAAGGACGTCACCGAGAAGCTCTACGGCGGGGACATCACCCGAAAACGCAAGCTCCTCGAGAAGCAGAAGGTCGGCAAAAAGCGCATGAAATCGATCGGTCGGGTCGACATCCCACAGGAAGCATTCATCTCGGCGCTTCAGCTCGACGACTGACCAGGCCGAGCAGGCCGCGGCGTGGCGATAGGATTGTCTGATGCTCGACGACCGCAAGGCAGCCATCTTGTCGGCTGTCGTCCATGAATACATCGGCACGGCTCAGCCGGTCGGTTCCGGACGAATTGCCTCGGCGGCTCAGGTCAAGGTGTCGCCAGCCACGGTCAGAAACGAGATGAGCGCCCTCGAAGATCAGGGCTACCTCACGCAACCCCACACCAGCGCCGGCCGGATTCCCACCGACAAGGGCTATCGGTTCTTCGTCGATCATCTGCGCTCGACCGATCCTGTTCTCCAAAAGGCCGACAGTTCATTGGTCTCCGACTTCTTTGCTTCGGCCAATTCCGAGCTCGAGACGATGCTCCACCGCACGTCGGGACTGCTGAGCAGCCTCACCGACTGGACCGGAGTCGTTGTCGGCCCCTCGATCGAGGTCGCCACGATTCGCTCGGTTCAACTGGTCGACCTGTCGTCGCACGTCGTCATGGTCGTGGCCGTTTTGTCCAACGGAGTGATCGAGAAGCGAACCATCGAGACCGCCGACGAGGTCACCCCCAGTGTCGTCGAGGACGCGAGCAGACGGCTCGCTCAGGTGGTGATCGGCCGCACGTTCGCCGAATTGTCCGTCGGCGACATGCCCGACGACGATCCGCTCGTCACCGCGGCGGTCGAAGCAATACGCGAGGCCGGGCGCAGCGCCGAGGTGTTCGTCGGTGGGGCGTCCCGCGTGGCTTCGGCGTTCGAGGCAGTCGAGCAGGTGCGCGAGGTCCTGGCGATACTCGAACAGCAGGTCGTGGTGGTGTCTCTGATCTCCGACGTGATCGACCGAGGAATGCGAGTGGCGATCGGCGAAGAAACGGGGATGGCTCCGTTGGCGGATTGTTCTCTGGTTGTGGCGCCGTACAGTGTGGCGGGGGAGCCTGCTGGCACGATCGGGGTCATAGGTCCGACCCGCATGGACTACAGCCAGGCACTCTCGGCGGTGGCTGTTGTCAGCCTCCGCCTCGGTCAGGCTTTGAGCGAGGAATAGATGTCAGATCACTACGAAACGCTCGGAGTCAGCCGCGACGCGACCGACGAGGAGATCAAGCGGGCTTACAAGAAGCTGGCTCGCAAGCATCATCCTGACGTCAATCCCGGGGAGTCGACGGCCGAGACCCGATTCAAGGAGATCGGTGCGGCATACGAGGTGTTGTCCGATCGTGAACGTCGGGCGCGATACGACCGCTTCGGCACCGACACTCCCGGGGCCGGCGATCCCTTTGGTGGAGGTCTGGGAGACATCTTCGAAGCCTTCTTCGGTCAGGGTTCGCCGTTCGGGGGCGCCTCGACGTCCCGTGGCGGACCGCTCAGGGGCGAGGATCTTGAGGCCGACGTCGATCTCGACCTCGAAGACGTGGTTTTCGGAGGTCAGCGCGAGGTCAAGGTACACACCGCGATCAGGTGCGAATCATGCGACGGATCAGGAGCCGAGGCCGGAACCAAGCCGGTTGGCTGCGAGGAATGTGGCGGCAGCGGGCAGGTGCGCAGGGTCCGGCAGTCGATCCTCGGTCAGATGGTCACCGCCACGGCGTGCCCGAGTTGCGGCGGCGCCGGCGAGATCATCGCCACGCCGTGCCAGACATGTAGTTCGCAGGGCCGCACCCTCGAGGACATGACCTATTCGGTCGAGGTGCCTCCGGGTGTCGACGACGGTTCCACTCTCCGGCTCACCGGTCGAGGTGCGGCCGGTCCGCGTGGTGGCCCCAACGGCGACCTCTACGTCCATGTGAGGGTTCGCCCCCATCCGACCCTCCGCCGCGAGGGCGACGATCTCGTGCACTTGCTCCACATCCCGTTCACGCAGGCGTCGCTGGGCGCCGAGATCGAATACCCGACGCTCGATGGCACCGAGACGCTGACGATCCCGCGTGCAGCCGAGCCGGGCCAGGAGATTCGTTTCCGTGGCCGAGGTGTTCCCCACGTGCGGGGTCGAGGCCGGGGAGATCTGCGGGTCAGGCTCATGGTTGAGGTGCCCGACGATCTCGACGACGATCAGGATGCGTTGTTGCGTCGCCTGGCGGAGTTGCGGGGCGAGTCGGTTGCCGACAAGGAACAGGGTCTCTTCTCCAAGATCAAGTCGACCTTCTCGTGACCGAGGGCGATCCGCCGCCCGACGGATCCCACGGCCCACATGTGCTTGTCGGCGATATCGAGAGTCCGGTCCTCGCCGATGACGACCGCCGTCATCTCACCAAGTCACTGCGGGTACGGGCGGGTGATCCATTGACGATTGGCGACGGTCGGGGGGCGTGGATGCCGTGCGTCTACGCCGATACTCCGGAGCCGGTCGGCCGGGTTCGAATGGTGCCGAAGCCCCTCGACGAGATCGGTGTGGCGTTCGCGTTGATCAAGGACGGTCGCCCTGAGACCGTGGTGCAGAAACTCACTGAGGTGGGGGTCGATCTCATCGTGCCGTTCACAGCCGACCGATCGGTTGTCGCCTGGGAGCCGGATCGGGCCGTGAAGAAGCTCGAGCGGCTTGGAAAGGTTGCGGCGGAGGCCGTCATGCAGTGCCGCCGGGCCTGGCTTCCGACCGTGGCAGCGGTCGCCACCTTCGATGAGCTAGTCGCCCGTTCGGGTTGTGCCATGGCCGACATGGCTGGAGCGCCGATCGGTGTTGGTCACCGTCTGATCATGGTCGGACCCGAGGGGGGTTGGTCTGATCGTGAGCGCCAAGCCGACGTCCCCAAGGTGAGAGTGGGGGAGCCGATCCTGCGGGCCGAGACGGCTTCGATTGTCGCCGGAGCTTTGATGATTGCCATCCGCCAGGGCTTGGTGAATCCGAAATAGAGTTCGATTGCCCATTGCGCTCGGTTGGTTTAGGCTGTCGCTCACTTAGCGTCACCGACCGCTCGCTGGATGTGCGCGACGTGACCAAGCTCTCCGGGGAAGTGTGGAAGATGCCAGATTCGGGATTCTCTCAGGAATACAGCAAACGCGTGGGTGAACGTCTGCGGGCGATTCGCCGTCAGAAACGTTTGTCACTTCAGGAGGTTGAGGCCTCCTCGACTCAGGAATTCAAGGCATCGGTTCTCGGCGCGTACGAGCGAGGTGAGAGGGCTATTTCGGTGCCCCGCCTGCAGCGGCTGTCGCGGTTCTACAACGTGCCGGTCGACCAGCTTCTTCCCCACGATGAGGGGCCGAGTTTCGGGGTGAGCACGGCCGAACCGGTGATCGATCTCACGGACCGGATCGGGTCCCGACAGTCCCGCACCATCACAATCGACCTAACCCGTCTCGAGCAGCTGTCCGGCCCCGAGGCCGAGATGCTCAACCGCTACCTCACCATGATTCAGGTGCAGCGACAGGACTTCAACGGCAGGGTTCTCACCATCCGGTCCAACGATCTGCAGGCACTCGCCGCGATCCTCGGCACCGGTGTCGACGGTGCGGCCCCGCGGCTCGAGGATCTCGGGCTCAGCATCCAGGTTTGATCCGATACCGCCGGAGCGTTGTCAGCCGGGCAGATCCAATAGCTGTCCGGGATAGATGAGGTCGGGGTTGTCGCCGACCACATCGTGGTTGTCGGTGATGAGGCGACGCCAATAGGAATTGACGGCTCGCGTCGTTGGTTCGGGTCCATCACGGAGCAGCACCGATCGTGCGATTCCCCAGAGGTGATCGCCTGGCTCGACGACCCAGACGTCGGCGGCGAGGCTCTCGGAGATCGGCGGCGCCTCGACCTGCGATACCTCGGTGAACAGGTCGGGGTCCGGCTCGACCTGCCTGGCCGGCCCGACATCGATCAGGACGATCGCGGGCGGGTTGCTGTCGGTGGCGGCGACAATCGCGGGGGAGACGGCCCAGGCGGTGATCGCACCGACCGCAAGAGTGTTTCGTAGCCCTCTGGTGGCCATGGCGCCCCAGATCCTCGTGATGGTTCTGGCGTTGCCGGAGGCCGCAACCAGAGTGCCCACGAGTGCGACCAGCGTGATGTAGGCCGAGCAAAACACCCCAACCGATCGCACGACCGTGAAGACCACAGTGGACGTATCGATCGATCTCGACCATTGGAGAAGGGAGTCGGGCTGGAGTCCAACCGGCGTGGCGGAACCGAGGGGGAGACGGAAGAGCCACCACCCGACCCCTGCGGATAACAGGGCGGTGAACAGTGACTTGACGAGGCTGGGACGATCGGTCATGAGCTATCCGTTTCGATGAGAGTTGATCCGTAGCTTCCGTGGGCCCGTAGCAGGTCGCATTCGCCGACCCGTTCGACCGCGAGGCTGGTCGCGTCGAACGCCGGTTGGAGCACCTGTGGTCCGAGTGATCCGCCCGGGTCGGGCCAGGCGGCGAACACCGCGACCTGGCCGCTCGAGCGCTGGAGCAAGGCCGGCGTGGGTTCGCCGTCGCAGTTCCAGTCGCCGAGCACGGTGATGTCGCCGACGGTTCCGAGGCTGTAGCGACGCCCGTCGTGATTGATGAAGGCCCCCGATGGGTCGCCCCGGACGGCCTGAGTTGTTGACGAGGCAGAGGCCTCGATGATCGCCGCGGAGGGCGAGGGTGGTCGTGTTGGCCGGGGAGCGACCGAGACGGCGGCCGCAATCGGCTCGACCGGCGAGTGGTCTGGTCGGGTCAGTGCGATCGCGGCAGTGCCGATCGTGAGAACGGCCGCGACGGAGACCGCTACGACCCTCGAGGGCGGTCTCCAACGAGCGTTGCCTTCGTCGGCCTCGACCACCGTGTCGCCGGCCAGGTGAACAAACGAGCGCAGATCGGATTCGGGCTCTCGAAGATGGTCGGCCAGCCTCCGCAGGCCGGCGCGACAATCGTCGTCGGCAGCGTGTTGCAGGTGTTCGACGAGGCCGAGCAGACCTGAAACGTCGTTGCGCTGAGACTCGGGGTCGACCGGCACAGCGTCGCCCAGCCCGCACAGCACCGGCCGGCCGTCGGACCCGACAATCACATGATCGGGCGTCACTGCCGCGTGGCACAGCCCGATGTCGTGGAAGTCGGCGAGGGTCGTTGCGATGGCGGCCAGCGCAGCTGGAATTGTGTCGCGGGTGGTGGGGGGCTGACGATCCCAGGTGTCGGTGCCGGCCCAGACTGTTCGAAGGGTGGCGGGGGGACCGGGCTCGAAGGAGATCAGTTCGACGACTCCCGGGTGTCGGAGCCGGCCGAGAGTGTCGGCTTCGGCCCGCAGGCGATCAGCGGCGGATGACTGCTTGGCGGCCACCAGAGCACCCTCGAGCCGTTCGAGGGTCACTCCGCTCATGGGTTCGTCTCGTGGGACATGATGCGCGAGGATACATGAAACAACATGAAACACACCCATAGACTCAACGCATGGTGGTGCAGAGTCGTGGAACATGCCCCGGCGGTATCCTTCTCAGGTGTCTCTCCCTCTCGTCGTGTCGGTCGAGCCCGGCTCGCCGGCGCAGCGTTTTGGAATTGCCGCGGGTGATGAGATCCAGACCATTGGCGGTGAGATTCCCCGTGACGTGATCCGTTGGCAGTTGCTCACCGATGCGTCGGAGGTCGCGCTGGTGGTCGCCCGCGACGACGAGATCCGCAATGTGAACGTGGTGAAGGGCGACGGTGAACCGCTGGGGGTCGAGGTCCATGCCGCGGTATTCGATCGGGTGCAGACCTGCGACAACCATTGCGAGTTCTGTTTCATACATCAGCTCCCCAAGGGGATGCGACGATCGCTTTACCTCAAGGACGACGACTACCGACTCTCGTTCCTCTACGGAAACTTCACCACCCTGACCCGATTCACCGAGCTCGATCTGGAGCGGGTCATCACCGAACGGTTGTCGCCGCTTCACGTGTCGATTCACGCCACCGACCCCGAGATACGAGCCGACATTCTCCGCAACCGCCGAGGAGCGGTGTCGCTGCGTTGGCTCAGAGCGCTTCTCGACCACGGCATCGAGGTCCACGGACAGGTGGTCGTGTGTCCGGGGCTCAACGATGCCGACGTGTTGGACGACACGCTGGCTGGTGTGCTTGATCGATTCCCCGAGCTCGCATCGGTGTGTGTCGTGCCGTTGGGGGTGTCCGGGTTCAATACCCAGGAACGGATGCGGCCCCACACTCGCGACGAGGCGGTCAGGGTGGTCGAGACCATCGAACTCTGGCAGCACACGTTCCTGGAGGCTCTCGGGAGAAGGATGGTGTTTGCGGCTGACGAGTACTATCTGATGGCCGACGTGCCGTTCCCCGACGCCAATTCGTATGAAGGATTCCCGATGCACGAGGACGGAATCGGGATGGCCCGCACCCTCGAACTCGAGTTCTCCGGCGCCGTCGGTCAGCCGACCGGAACTCGCAGCGGCTTCTTCGCTTGGGTCGACGGCGCCCCCGCCGACGGCTACCGCGCCCCCCGGGTCGATTCGCCCGGCGGTCTGGTGTCGGCCGGTGAGTCCACGACCACTCCCGTGGTCCTGGCGGTGAAACCGAGATCTGATGCACCGGTGGCCATTCTCACCGGCACCCTCGGAGCCGGAGTCATCGGGCCCCTGATCGACACCCTGGATCGCGCCGATGTGCGGGTGTTGCCGGTGCCCAACGGCTACTTCGGCGGCAACATCGGGGTCAGCGGCTTGATGGTCGGCGCCGACCTGGCCACCGTGTTGAGTGACCAGCCCGAAGACCACCGCTATCTCCTGCCCGATGTGTGCCTGAGTCGAGGTAGCTTTCTCGATGGCCTCACCGTCGATGACCTTCCTCGTCGGGTTGAGGTCATTGCCACCGATGGCACTGCGTTGCGTACCGCCTTGGAGGCATCATGAGTTTGCCGATCGTTGCCGTGGTGGGCCGACCCAATGTCGGCAAGTCGACGTTGGTCAACCGCATAATCGGCCGACGCGAGGCGATCGTGGAGGAGCGCCCCGGGGTCACACGTGACCGCAAGCAGGTGGAGGGTGAGTGGCTCGGATATCGGTTCACTCTGATCGACACCGGGGGTTGGTTGGCCGGAGGCGACGATCTCGACGACAAGGTGACCAAACAGTCCGAGACTGCGATCGATGAGGCCGATGTGGTGCTTCTGGTGGTTGATGCCATCGTGGGGGCCACTCCCGACGACGAGCGGGTGGCCATGCTGCTGCGGCGTCTCGACACTCC
This sequence comes from Acidimicrobiales bacterium, assembly GCA_029263195.1. Taxonomy (GTDB): domain Bacteria; phylum Actinomycetota; class Acidimicrobiia; order Acidimicrobiales; family Aldehydirespiratoraceae; genus SZUA-87. The sequence continues at coordinate 2,556 of JAJCXX010000090.1, read as the reverse complement.
CGTGATCGTGGTCGCCAACAAGTGCGACGACAAGAGCCACGAGGCGGGGATCTGGGATCTGATGGGCCTCGGGCTGGGAGATCCCTACCCGGTGAGCTCACTCCACGGATTGGGCACCGGTGATCTGCTCGACGCAGTGATCTCGCACCTTCCCGAGAGTGCCGCCGATCCCAATTTCGAGGATTCTGACGATGAGCGCATGTTCTCGGTGTCGTTGGTGGGGCGACCCAACGTCGGCAAGTCCACTCTGTTCAATCGGCTCATCGGTGAGGAGAGGGCGGTCGTTCACGACATGCCCGGCACCACCCGCGATGCCATCGACACCGTGGTCGAGACCGACACCGGCCCGATCCGTTTCGTCGACACCGCCGGGATGCGGCGAAAGGCGAGAATTGACGCCGACACCGAGTACTACTCGCTGGTGCGGGCCCTCAACGCTGTCGACAAGTCCGATGTGGCGCTGCTGATCATCGATTCGACCCTGGGTATCACCCATCAGGACCAGAGACTGGCCGAACGGGTCGACGGCGCGGGTTGCCCGGTGGTGATCCTGCTCAACAAGTGGGAGCTTCTCAACACCGAGAGCCGAGAGAAGATCGCCGAGGATGTGGAGCGCAAGCTGGCGTTCCTCGGAGGTGCCCCGGTTCTACGCATCAGCGCGCTTACCGGCAAGGGCGTCGATCGTCTCTGGCCGTCACTTCAGGAAGCCATCGGTGATTACCGAACCAGGATTCCCACCCGCGATGTCAACAAGGCCATTCGCGCCGCCCAGGCTGCGCAGCCCGCTCCCCACGGGGCTCGGGTGCTCTACGCCACTCAGGGTGCGACCGACCCGCCCACGTTCACGATGTTCGCGAATCGGGAGGTCCCGCGGACCTATCTGCGGTATCTGGAACGCTTTTTGAGGGAGTCATTCGACCTCGGAACCACGCCGATAAAGATACGTGTACGAAAGCGAAGCGATTGAGTGAGGTCCTCACCGCTATCATCGCGTGACCCAAACTTCTTCCAGGAGGGTTAGGTGACCACCATCGTTCTCGGCGTTCTCGCCGCAATCTGCCTGGCTTCGTCGGTCGTGTATGCCAGATCAGCCCGTCTCCGACTTCGTGTCGTGCGGTTGATCGAGACCGATGCTGGTCCCGGGGTCGAGGCTCATTCGGTGGCCTTCGCTTCGTTCCGCAAGGAAGCTCACGCATCCGGCGTATACGGGCTGCTGGCGATTGCCGCGGGAACTCTCGCCGTGCTCGACGCTCCCGACATGGCTCTTGTGCTGTCGATCCTGGCGGCGCCGGCTCTGGCGTCGCTCTGGTGGTCGAGGTTGTCGGGCCGCGAGGCCCGAATGGCTCGAAACCGCTACGACATCGAGCGTCGAGCCAACGAAGCCCTCGAGCAGGAACAGTTGGCTCCGAAGGCTTGGGCGGCCCGTCTCGCCCCCGAGGAACTGCCCGACTTCAGTGGATTCGAGATCGGCCGGGTCTATGAGGCCGGTTCGGGCTTGATGGCCGGCGATTTCTTCGACGTTCACAGGGTGGGGCCGCACCGAGTTGCCGCGGTCATCGGCGATGTGGCAGGTCATGGCATCGAGTCGTCGATCACCGCGTTTCAGGCCAAGTACCTGCTCAGGGTATTCCTTCGTCAGTTCCGCGATCCGGCTCAGGCCTTCGAGGAACTCAACGCGCAGCTCTCAGCCGGCGACCGCGACGAGGAGTTCATCTCCGCCGTCGTGATCGTCTACGACACCGAGGCCGGCACCCTCAGATATGCCTCGGCCGGCCATCCGGCGGCGTTTCTGTTCCAGGAGGAGGGCGTGAGGCCATTGCGGTCGACGGGACCGCTGCTGATGCTCGACCCCAAGGCCCAGTTCTTCTCACGTGAGATCCCGATGGCGAGCGGCGACACGGTCGTGATGTACACCGACGGTCTGGCCGAGGCCCGAGAAGACACAGAGTTGTTCGGCGAGGAACGCATCATCAAGACCACCGAACGCGACCTAAACGCCGCACCCGGGGTCTTGTGCAAGACCCTGCTCGACGCCGCCAAGGACTTCGCCGGAGGCGTCATCGACGACGACACGGCGATCCTCGTGGTCAGACGCGACTAGGAGCATCCAATGCCGTGGTGCGAGCCGTGTGAAAAGAGCTGGACCCCCACGTCGCTCAACGCCGACGGCACCTGTCCGCATTGCGGTGAGGCGGTGGACGGTACCGAACACATCAGCCAGCCACCCCATAGAGCGCCGTGGCACTTCAAGCTGATGGTTGTGACGATTACGGTGTATCTGGCCTACCGCCTGTTCCAACTGGTGCTGTGGATTTTCTGACCCGTCTCGGCGCCGTCCAGCCGGTGGGAGAACGTTGAGCCTGCGCTACGATCACGACTCGTCACGGGCTGTGGCGCAGCTTGGTTAGCGCGTCGGTCTGGGGGACCGAAGGTCGGAGGTTCAAATCCTCTCAGCCCGACTCCGCGAGATCCCTGCCACCGCAGGGATCTTTGCCGTTTTGGTCACGCCCGCGAAGGTCAGCTCCCCGATCTCCCAGCATGACGAGCCTGTCTCAG
>JAJCXX010000089.1 GCA_029263195.1 Acidimicrobiales bacterium | reverse complement strand
CGGGGGTCGCTCTCGGTGGGAGAGTTCCACCAACCGACCGCGAGGTTGTCGTCGATGTCGGGCTCGCCGGCATGTATCTGCGGCAGGCCCTTGATGAACCTACGAACTCGCTCACGGCGACCTATCGGACGATCGGCGTGGGTCATCGACGTGTTGTGGGCGTTGAGGATGTGCCAGCAAGTCGCGAGCCCTGGAACGGGATCGATCGGTCCGAAGGCGAGGGACTGTCGATCCCAACCCGGAACTTCGAGGTATCTGAATCTCGCCGAGCCGTCACCTATGGATATGCCCCGCTCCCGGTCGCGACCCAAGCGCGGGCCGGACGGACCGGCGTGTCCCACCACTCGCCCGGCGGGCGTGTCATCGGCGAACCTGTCGTCGTGAAGCGTCGCCGACTCAATGGCAGATGTCGCGGTCGGATCGGAATGCGGATGCATGGTCAGACCGCTGTGAGTTTCGAGCGGAGACCCATCCGGTCGAGGTCGGCTTGGATCTCGTCGAGGTAGGTGGGGTTCATCGCGACGACCAGATCGGGTTGATATGTGCTCAGAAAATCGGGTCCGACGATCTCCTGGCCGGTTCCGGCCATGAAGAAGCCGTGCTTGGTCGGGTTGATGTCGACGGCGTAGTTGATGTGGCTGGTCTCGAGATTGGTGAGGAACGAGACCCCTTTCGAGCCCGCCCCCCAGATCACGGACTTGCCACCCTCAGACGCCTGATCAGCGAAGGTCTGCCCCCACTGGTCGAGGATGGCGGCGTATCCAGAGCGGTAGGTGTCGGCGCCTTGGAGCAGTCTCCTTAGGTCGTCCTCCGAATCGAAGGGTTTGCCCGGAGCCGGGACGTCGGAGGGTCGAGCTTCGATCAGAAGGTATTGGTCGTCGTAGTCGAGCTCGAGATCGAGCACTTCGAAGCCGGTACGGCGAAACAGCCGGGCGAGCGAACCGAGCGAGAAGTAGCTGCAGTGCTCGTAGTAGACGTCCCAGAACGCGACCTCTTCGAGAACTCGTCGCACGTCGGGCAGTTCGAAGAGGACGATGGTGTCGGTCTGGTCGCCGATCGAGCGGCGGATCGTTTCCATGAATTCCTTCACCCCCGATATGTGCTCGAGGGTGTGGCGACACACCAACGCGTCGGCCTGCAGGTGCGAGTACGATTCGCCGTAGAAGTCGGCTATCCACTCGAACTTTTCGGGTGAGGGGTGCTCGATACGTTCGACGTTGAGGGCCGGGTCGATTCCGATTCCGTGGCCGGCGCCGGCGTCGATCATGAACTGTAGGAACTCGCCCATCGAACCGCATCCGACCTCGAGGATCGTGCGGCCCGACAGGTCGTATTTGTCGACCCAGCGTGAGGCCAGGTCGCGTGCGAAGTCGACGAACTTCGCCGAGTAGCCCTGCGTCTCCTCATACCTGGCCGAATATTCGGACACCGCGGTGTCGTAATCGGCGTTGAAACAGAACCCGCACGATCGACAAACTGTGAAGGTCAAGTCGCCGCGAGGGAAGCGTTGCGCTTCGTCGCGAGTCTCGAGAAGCAGACAGCTGTTGACTGGAATAGAAGTCTCGGTGGCGATGAGTTCGAGATCGGCCGATGAACAAGCCGGACAGACGCTGATCAGCGATGACATCAGATGACCTCGGGAGTAGGCACGGGCACGATGAAGCGACCGCCCCTCGCGACGTATTCGGCTTGCTGTCCAACGATCTCGTTGCGAAAGTTCCAGGCCAACAGCAATACATAGTCGGGCTGCCGTTCGAGCAGCACGGTGGGATCGAGGATCGGCTGATGGGTTCCCGGCATGCAGAGCCCTTGCTTGTGGATGTTGCGGTCGACCACGTACTCGACCAGGTCGGTGGTGATGCCCGCGTAGTTGAGAAGGGTTGCTCCTTTGGCTGCCGCACCGTAGGCCGCGACGCGGCAGCCTTGGCTGCGCAGATCGTTCAGCAGCTCGCGCAGATCGTGTCGGACCTTCTCGACTCGTGCTGCGAACCGCTCGTAGTACTCGAACTGGTCGAGGCCGGCGGCCTGCTCGTTGGCGAGGTATCGAAGCGCGGTCTTGCTGGGGTCGTGACGGTGACCGATGTGCCAGCGAAGAGTGCCACCGTGAAGGTCGGGGAAGTACTCGACGTCGTTGAGATGTAGCCCGTGGCGTCGCATCTGCCGATCGATCGACGTGCACGAGTGGTAGTAGAAGTGCTCGTGGTAGATGGTGTCGAACTCGCAATGATCGATGAGGTCGCGGACGTACGGATTCTCGATCGTGATCACGCCGTCGTCGGCCAGAAGAGCCTTCATTCCGGCGGTGAAATCATTGATGTCCGGGATGTGGGCGAACACGTTATTGGCAATTATCACGTCGGCCCGGTGACCCTCGGCGACGAGCTGGCTCGCCATGTCGAGTCCGAAGAACTCGGCGCGCGTGGGCACCCCGATCTCGTTGGCGGCAGCGGCCTGACCAGGTGCGGGGTCGATCCCCAGAACAGGAACACCGGCCTCGACGAAGTTCTTGAGGAGGTATCCGTCGTTGGATGCCAGCTCCACCACGAGACTGTCGGATCCAAGCCTCCGCGACTTGATCAATCCGAGGGCATGGTCCCTGGAATGCTCCAAGAGATGATCGCTGAACGACGAGAAGTAGAGGTAGTTGTCGACGAACAGTTGATCCGCCGGCACGTCTTCGGTGATCTGGACCAGCGCTGATTCCGGACAGAACGCGAGCTCCAGAGGAAAGCGGGCCTCCGCGGCTGCGACGTCGGCCGGATCGACCAAGGCATCGGCCAACGGCGTCACACCAAGGTCGAGGAACGGTCGCAGGTCCTCACTGCCGCTAGCACGGCACTTCGTGATTCGCATCTGTTTCGGTCTCGCAATCGGTCGGTCGGTAGAGCTGCTGATCAGGACTGGAGCCGCCACCGGAGACTACTGTCGAGCCGTTCGGCATCGAGCAGACGGTTGACGTGTTTCACCCGCATGAATCGGTCGCCTTCGAGCTGATCGAGTGTGAGTTGGTGCGTTGTGAACGCTCGAAACAGCTCTTCAACGCCACGGCGAACTGTCCACTGCGGCTTGAAGCCGGGAATCTCACGGGCGATCTTGTCGCATGTGACGCGGTAGTTGCGTGGGTCGTTGAACGCTTCGTCGGAGAAGGTGATCGTCGATCCGGGGACGACCTCTTCCACGATTCTCGCCACGTCTCTGATCTGGTAGTTCTCGGTGGTGGTGCCGATGTTGAACGGCTGATTGTGCACGAGTTCGGCGTCGGCCTCCATCAGGGCGAGAAAGGCGCGAGAGATGTCGCCAATGTGAACCAAAGGCCGCCACGACGTGCCGTCGCTCTTGAGA
>JAJCXX010000088.1 GCA_029263195.1 Acidimicrobiales bacterium | reverse complement strand
GGCCATGCCTCACCGAACGCGGAGCTGGGGATCGCTGCGTGGCACAGAACGGTCCCGATGACACCCTGTCGGGTTTGGGCAAGCCGTTGCGCCGGGATCACGCCCAGGGAGAACCCAACCGTGACAAGCCGGTCACCCATTGCGTCAGCCGCGGCAACTCCGCGGTCGCTGATGGTGTCGAACCCCACCGATTCAGCATGGGCAACGCCCTCTTCGACGGACGCAAAGGTCTCCCCGTCGAACAGATCAGGAGCGAACGCCGTGTGACCAGCGGCGCGGATCGTATCGACGAAACCCTTCATCCCATCCGTGAGACCGAGGGCATGGTGGAAGACGAGGACCACTGCCATCGACGGGAGCCTAGGAGGCGCGACACTCCAGCGCGTCCCATACCGCCGGTTCGGTGATGCCCAACGTGACGGTGCCAACCGAGGGAGCAGGACAGAGTCTGAATGAGCGCGATTCCGTCCGGAAGCGATCGGTAGCCCCACACATGCTCTGACCTGCGGGAATGTTGTCGAAAGCACAATGAGTGGGCCTTATAGGACAGCTTTCAAACCCTGGCCGCGGTGTCACGCAGGGCAGGCGGCCGCTCAGCTCGCCGGATTGAGGCGACTCGACGGCGTGATTGATGAGCGCTTCACGGCCCAGTTTGTTGCCGCTATGTAGCGATCGCTATATAATGCAGAGCGTTCGCTACACACGCCGGAGAATCGGATGCAGTTCACCAAGACGACCAAGATCGACGCGTCGGCCGAGGAAGTGTGGGCGGTCTTCGCCCACGGCTTCGACAACGCCCACGAGTGGATGGCATCGGTCCCGCACTCGTACGGCAAGGAGAACGGCGACTGGTTCGATGGCGCCACCACGGCAGGACGCGTCTGCGAGCTCCAGTCCGATCCGTCGGGCCTGAAGGCCACGGAGCGCTTCCTCGCCTACGACGAGGCCGCCAAGACGTGCACGGTGAGAGTCGACTTCGCCGACACGCCCAAGGTGTTCCCCGTTTACTTCAACAGTCTCGACTTCTCCGTGACCGACGACGCCGACGGCGGTTCGACCACGACTTTCGCCTTCAGCTCCAATGTCAAGCCGTGGGCGTACGTGATGTGGCCGGTCATCCGCACGGGGGCCGCGGTGGGCGTCGGCCAGATCGGCGACGAGCTGAAGCACTACGTCGAAACCGGCGCGCCGCACCCCCGAAAGGTCAAGGCACTCGAGAAGGCCGAACGCCGCGAGGGTGTCTGACGCCGACGCCGTCCCGACCCGGCAGCGCCTCCTGTCGGCCGGGGCGGAGGTGTTCGCGGAGAAGGGCTACGAAGGTGGCTCCACCCGCGACATCTGCGCGAGGGCCGATACCAGCATCAACATGGTGCACCACTACTTCGGGAGCAAGGCGGGCTTGCTCGAGGCCATCGTCGAGCAGTACGGAGAACACGTCCTCGCCGTTCCGATGCAGCTCCTCGCTGTGCCAGCCAAGTCGCGTGATGACTTCGTCTCGCGCGTCGAGATGCTGTTCGTCACGACCCTCGAAGCCTGCCTCGAATACCGGAACCTGCTCAAAGTGGTCATGGGCGAGGATGCCTCCCCACAGGCGCTCGTCGACTACACCGAAACCTTCGTGCAGTTCCTCGATCGGGGCAAGCACGACGGCCTCGTCCGCGAGAGCCTCGACACCACGATGATCACCGGGGCGATCCTCGACCGGATCATCAACCAGGTGCTGTACATCCCGGGTCTCTCAGAAGCCCACGGCATCGACGTGACCGACCCGGACTACCGAGAGCGTTGGTGCTCCTCGAACGTCGACTTCTTCGTCCACGGGATGCTGCCGGCGGTGCACCCCGGCACGTGATTTCCCCGTCAATGGCGCGATCGGTGTGGTGGCACAGATCGAGATGCTCGTCCTGGCTCACAGCATCATCGCGATCAATCGCTATGGCCTTTGGCCCGTGCGAGGCCGGGTAGGTTCATCTTTCTCAAGTGAGGAGTCGTCGCATCGTGGGGCCGAGTTCTCGGAGGAGGTCTGGGTCGCGGCGGGCTTTGGCCAGGACCATGAGCCCTTCCATGAGTGTGATGACGTCATGCGCGGCCTGGTCGACATCGGTGGCGGGGCTGATCTCTCCAAGCTCGATGCTCCGAACGATGGCGAGAGAAGCGGAATCGACCATCTCGTCGAATCGGGCCGAAACGAGGGCGCGGACGTTCTCATTCTGGGTCGACAGTTCGACGGCGAAGTTGCCGAAAACACATCCGGGCACCCCGCCACTCTCGGCTTCTCTCTGTGCGAGCTCGTCGGCCAAGCGCACGCCGTACTCTTCGATGGCGTCCAGACCGCCCTTGGCGGGATCTTCGAGCGATCGCTCGTGGATGGTCGAGCGCATCCAGGCCCAGGACCGCTCGAGCGCTTCGGCTGCGAGCGCTTCCTTGGAGTCGAAGAAGTGGTAGAAGCTGCCCTTGTTCACCCCGGCTGCGCTGCAGATCTCGGCGACTCCGACTGAGTTGTAGCCCCGGACGTACATCAGCGTAGATGCGGTACGGACCAGTCGTTCCTTGGCGTTGCTTTCCCCTGCCATCGCACCAGCCTAGCCCAGATCGCGATCCCTAGTTGACCGACCGTCTAGAAATCGGTACTGTCTCTCGCATGGAGCAGGTCAGCGAGAGCATCTACCGGTTGGGCACAGCCATCCACAACTTCTATGTGATCGTCGAAGGCGGCAAGGCAACCGTCGTCGACGCCGGATGCTCCAGGGAACTCTCCAAGCTCGAACAGGGTCTCGCCTCCGTCGGTATGAACCTCGGAGACGTGGAGGCGATCATCCTCACCCACGCCCACCCAGACCACATGGGATTCGCCGCCGAGGCCAACGCAGCGGGCACCGAAGTTAGCGTGAGCGAGCTGGAGGGTCCCATCGCGACCGGCGACCAGGTCGGCGACGAGATGAAGATCCACAAGCTTCCCCTCTGGAAGCCCCGCACCTGGAGCTTCCTCATGGGGCTCTACAAGGTCGGCGTCACAAAGGCACCCCGTGTCGAAACGATCGTCACGTTCGCCCCCGGCGACGTCCTCGACCTACCGGGTCGCCCAGAAGTCGTACATTCCCCCGGCCACACCATCGGCCACGCATGCTTCTACCTGCGGCACAGCAAGACCTTGTTCACCGGCGACGCCGTCGTCACCCGCGACGTGCTCAACCACCGAGACGCTTCGCCGCAACTCATGCCCTGCTTGTTCCACACCGACACCGACCAGGCGCGAGCAAGCCTCGACGCCCTCGCTGCGCTCGACACGGAATTGATCCTCCCCGGCCACGGATCCCCGTACCACGGCCAGGTGGCCGACGCAGCCAAGACCGCGCTGGGCTGAGCGTCTCTTCGGCGTCCCAGGGCGTTCGATATTGCCGGATAGGGCCGGCCGCGCTCGTCAGGAATCGCTGTCGCTAGGTGGAAACCGTGATGCCCCGGTGCCGCTGACCACGGCGGGTTCAGGGCAGCAGAGTCGCCACGCCCGCGCCACGGAGGTCGGACGCGACGGGGCGACCGGCCAGGGCCATCATGATCGCTTCGGCTGGCCCCTCTACCGTCGCACCGGAACCGAATCGCCAGTCGAGGTCGGTGGCGACGAGTTCAACGCGGGCGAGCTTGGCTGAATCAACCACCTTGGCTTGCTTGCTGGTGGTCAGGAACCCCAGTACCTCCGTGATGACCGCGTCTTCGAGGTCGACCCCGAGCCCCAGCGGGCGGCGAATGTCCTGTCGGTGAACAGTCACATCGGACACGACCATCTCGGAAGGTAATCCGGGCAGAGCGGTCTTCTTCGCGGCATGGGTCCGCAGGTCGGAAGCGATGTCGGGCAACAACATCTCGGCTGCGAAGCGCTGCGCTATCTTGTCGTTCATGACGTCGTAGTTGAAGCGGTTCTTTGCCAGGTCGACCATCAACCGCGGGACCGACAGGTTGGTGAACGTGAGCAGGTGGCCGGCGACCTCGTGCACGGTCCAATGACCACAGAGCGTCGCATGGTCCGCTTGGTCCTCGAGTCGCTCGATCATGTCGGCGAACGCGATGCGCTGCTCGGCGACGAGATCCCAGCCGGTTGCGGTGCTCACGACGCAAGACACTAGTTCACGTCTTTCTACCTTCAGCTGTGACGCCCCCTAACTCCCACCAGGACCAACCCCCACCCGGATCGCCCCCGACACGATGGGTCCGCCGGACAATCGGCCAACACCGCACACACGCGCTGACGCCCAGTCGATTGCAGCAGCTCCCGATGCAGCCCCGGCTCGACAGCTGGCGGCCGAGCTCCCTCCAGCTCGCATACCTCCGACGACTCCGGCGAGCCGCAATCACCGCCCGAGACCAACGTGCGCAATTTTCAACTCTGCCGCTGACCAGCGGCTTGTCATGCAGTTGTTGTGGGAACGACAACAACGAGTGGGCGTTGAGGGACTCGAACCCCCGACCCCCTCCTTGTAAGGGAGGTGCTCTAGCCAGCTGAGCTAAACGCCCGGAGACGTAGAGGCTAGCGACTGAGTCAGCCTCCGACCTCAACGATCTTGGAGATCGTG
>JAJCXX010000087.1 GCA_029263195.1 Acidimicrobiales bacterium | reverse complement strand
GGTTGCCGCGGCCACGAGGTCGGAACGTCCGTGGCCGAGATTGGTGCAGAACAGGCCCGACAATCCGTCAAGGTACCGGTTCCCCTCGTTGTCGTAGACATAGCAACCCTCACCGTGGTCGATGATGATCAAATCGTCGCTCCTCCAAGCCGTCCCCTTGGTGAAGTGAGGCACCATGTGAGCTTGGGCTCTGCCCCTTGATCTGTTCATGACCCCATGTCCACAACGAGCTTGCCGTAGACCTTGCGGTCGGCCATGTCCTGCAGTGCGGCCGCGGCATCCTCGAACCTGACCGGAGGAAACAGCGCCGGCTTGACCTTGCCCTGCCTGGCGAGGTCGAAGATGCCGTCAATCTGGCTCTGCAGACCCGCCGGATCACGCATCAGGGATGCGCCCCAGTGGACTCCGACGATCGAGTAGTTCTTGAGCAGAGCATGGTTGGTGGGAGCTTGGGCGATGCCTCCGACGAACCCGATGATCAGCAGCCGACCGTTCCAGCCCATGCAGCGTCGCACCTGATGAAAGGCATCGCCTCCGACCGCGTCGTAGGCGACGTCGACACCCCCGCCGCTCATGTCGCGCACGATGTCGACCCAGTCGGGGTTGGCCCGATGATCGACGACGTATTCCACTCCGAGGCTTCGCACCAGATTGGCCTTCTCGTCGCCCCCCACGACCGCGATCGGGATGGCTCCCGCCGCCAGCGAGAGCTGGATGCACGCCGTGCCGGTGCCGCCGCCGGCGCCGGTGATCAGCACCGTCTCGCCTTCCTGCAGCTGGGCACGATCGTGCAGGGCGAACCAAGTGGTGCAGTAGTTGACCGGAATCGCCGCAGCCTGGGCGGCGCTCAGCGCCTCGGTCGGGTAGGCGAACACCGAACCGGCCGGCACCACATTCTGTTCGCGTAGGCCTCCTCCGAGCATGGTCACGGCCGTGCCGACCTCGAGACCCTCAACCCCTTCGCCGAGTTCGGTGATCACGCCGGCCGTCTCGCCGCCCGGCGTGTTGGGGAACCGAGTCGGCATCTGGTACTCACCACGGCAGGTCAACACGTCGGGGAACGTCAAACCGACCGCGGTCGTGTCGACGAGGACGTGACCCGGCCCGGGAGCTGAAGGTTCGGCTTCCTCGATCCTGAGTACATCGATGGGGTTGCCAAGTTCGTGTGACTGCCAGATGCGCATGGCGTGAACATAACCCATCAGGTCATTTCCCGACCGGCCGGGTGGGCCGGCTGGAGCGCGCCGCGACCGTAGTCAGGTTCGGAGACTGGCGCCCTGCTGTTTGGCGACCATGTCGATGCAAGCCTGACGAGATGCCGCAACTTCAGCATCGGTGAGGGTGCGGTCGTCGGCCCTGAATCGAAGACGGTAGGTGAGGCTTCGCACACCTTCGGGGAGACCATCGCCTCGGTAGACGTCGAACAAGTGCAAGCCGGTGAGCAGCTTGCCGCCTCCCTTGCGCAGTGATCCTTCGACCTTCGCTGCCGCGACGTCGTCGGGAACCTCGAATGCAAGGTCGACATCGCTCGAGGGGTACTTGCTGATTGGCGTGTACTTCCGATTGCCATGGGGGCCGCTCAGGAGTTCGCCGAGGTCGAGTTCCAACCATCCGACCCGGCCCGAGACACCGAACCCGTCGAGCGCCTCGGGGTCCACCTCCCCGACAACTCCCCTCACCCGGCCGGCCACCACGACTTCGGCCGATCGGGTCGGGTGCAGACCCGCCGGTGTGGCCGGTCGCAGCTGCATATTGGGGAAGGCCAGAGCCGTATTCAGGAGGTCGAGCACGGCGACGGCGTCGGAGGCGTCGCCTCCGGCCAGAGCCACCGCGAGATACTCCCGCTCGTCGGGAAGCAAGTCGCCTGGCTTCGGCGGCAGGAATACGTGGTCGATTTCGAAGAATCGAAGGTCAGGGCTGCGGTGCGACTGGTTGTAGGCAATGGCCTTGAGTTGGCCCGGCAAGAGCGAGGTACGAAGAATGGATTCATCGGCCACCAGCGGATTGGTGAGAGTGATTCCGTCCTCAGGGAGGCCAGCCGTGCCGAGATCACCGGGGGCGAGGAACGGCATCGGGTGGGTCTCATCGCATCCGGCGCCCACCAGGGCCTCACGGACCACCCGTCGATCGATCTGGTAGTCGGTGAGGGCACCGGTCTGCATGCCTCGTGGAACGGTGCGTTCGATGTTGGCGTAGCCGTGCAAACGACCAACTTCCTCCGCTATGTCTGTCTCGGTGGATGTGTCCCATCGCCAGGTCGGGATGGTGACATCGAGATCGTCGCCCACCTGGCCGGACTCGAACCCGATCGACGAAAGGTGATCGGCCATCTGAGTGGTGGACACGGAGGTTCCGAGCAGCCCGTTGACCTTGCTGGTGCGTACCCGTATTGGAGTGCGGTCGGGCAGATCTCCGATCACGTCGATCGTGCCGTCGACCACGCCATCGGCTGAAATCACTCCGGTCTGCACGGCCAGCTGAACGAATCGGTGGCACGCGCGGTCGATGTTGACTCCCCAGTCGGCGCCGCGACGGAAGCGGCCGGAGGCTTCGCTCGGCAAGTTGAGCCGCTTGACGGTGCGCGAGATCGAAGGGGGATCCCACCAAGCCATCTCCAGGAGGACATCGGTGGTGGTGTCGGAGATCTCGGTTGATGCGCCACCCATGACGCCGGCGATTCCGATGGCGACGTCGGCGCCGTTGGCGATCACACCGTCGGCGGCGATGAGGGTGCGTTCCACTCCGTCGAGTGTGACGAGCTTCTCTCCGTCGTGGGCTCGACGAACCCGAAGGTGTCCCTCGGGGAGCAAACCGAGGTCGTAGGTGTGATTGGGCTGGCCGAGTTCGAGCATCACGTAGTTGGAGATGTCGACAACAGAGTTGATCGGCCTCATGCCGAGCGCGGTGAGACGGTTGGCGAGCCACGTCGGCGAGGTGCCGATCTTGATGTCGTGGAGCACTCGGCCCACGAATCGGCCGCAAAGCAGAGAGTCGAGTATCTCGACCTTCAGGGTTCCGGCGGCGAGCAGTTCGTCGACGGATCGGCCCGACGCGGTGACGGGATACTCGGGGAAGGCGAACGGCACACCGAGCCCGGCCGCGAGGTCGCGGGCCACACCGGCCACCGACATAGCATCGGGACGATTGGCGTTGACCTCGAGATCCCAGAGAACGTCGGTTTCGATGCCCATGACCTCGGTGATCGGATCGCCAAGCTGACCGTCGGAGGCCGTGTCGGTGAGGATCATGATGCCTTCGCCGTCGGACCCCATC
>JAJCXX010000086.1 GCA_029263195.1 Acidimicrobiales bacterium | reverse complement strand
AGCGGTCGGATTCCCAGCGTGAAGCAGGTGAGTGCGAGTCCGGTGCCGGCGTGTCCCACCACGAGGTCGGCGTTCGACATGGCGGAGTGGAGTTCGTCGGACGGAATGGTGCGGCGAGCCTCGATTCCGAGCCCCGACACGTCGGTGGTTCCAACTTGCCAAGTGACGTCGACACTGTCGGGCAGGATCTCGACGAGCCGCCGTACCAGCCGCTGGAATTCGTAGGTCTCCATCGTGCCCAGGGTCACGACCACCTTCGAGATCTCGCGCGAGGGTGTCTCGAGAGATTCGTACCCCTCGAACACCGATCCACGAAACGTCCATCTCTCGTCGGACCATGCCGGGTGTTGTGTGTGAAGTCGTATGCGCCGGAACTTCGATAGAAGCCGACCGGTGTGCGACGGCCCGTCGGACCTTGTGGCGCTCTCGATGTAGTGAGCCTCCGATCCCCACACGCGGGCGGTTGGGAGAAAGGCCAAGGCGATTCCCGACCCCGTCGACACGACCAGCTCAGGGCGATGCCGACGCATGATCGCCTGCGCCTTCGGGAGTGCCAGAGCAAGTTGACGGTAACCCCGCGGCGGGATGTAGGGGATGAACTCGGCCCGACGACCTTGCAGAGCCGATCGGGCGTGGTCGCCGTCGAAACTCACCCAGATTTGCTCTCGATCGGGTCGGAGCCTGGTGCTCAACTCGAGGAGCTGAGTCAGGTGACCTCCCGATGATGCCACCATGAGGATGGGGCGTAGGTCGGTCACTCGATCACTAGCCCATCGATACCCGGCTCGGGATCGGGCCACGACATGTCGAGGCCTTCGAGTGTGTCGACCACGATCTCGCTGATGAGAAGATTGCGGAACCACTTCCGATCGGCCGGGATCACGTGCCAAGGGGCCTGCTTGGTGCTGGTGCGTTCGAGCATGGTCGTGAACGCGGCTTGGTACTCGCTCCAGAGTTCACGTTCGCCGAGGTCACCTAGGTCGAACTTCCAGTTCTTGTCGGGCTCGTCGATTCGATCCTGGAGACGCTCTCGCTGTTCGTCCTTGGAAATGTGGAGGAAGAATTTCAGAACGGTTGTTCCCTCCTCTACGAGCATGCGTTCGAAGTCGTTGATGTGCTCGTAGCGGCGACCCCACGTCAACGGATCGACGAGGCCATGAACCCGCACGACCAGCACGTCCTCGTAGTGAGACCGGTTGAAGATCGTGATCTCGCCCGCCCCGGGGGTCTTGGCGTGCACTCTCCAGAGGTAATCGTGGGCGATTTCTGTATGGGTTGGCTTCTTGAACGAAGCAACGTGAACCCCTTGCGGGTTGACCTTGTCGAAGACGTGACGGATGGTGCCGTCTTTGCCTCCGGTGTCGGTCGCTTGGATCACGATCAGCACCTTGTGTCGATGCTCGGCGTAGAGCAGTTCCTGGAGGCCTTCGAGTCGAGCGTTGAGAACAGAGGTGCGTTCCTCGGCCTCCTGGCGTTCCCAGTCCCCGTTGTCGTGGGTGTCCCAGTCGCCCAGTGAGACACCGCGACCCGGCTCTACGCGATACTTGGATAGCTTCATCGAAAGATTGTGTACCACTTCGATCGCCCAGACCTAGTCGTTCCTTGATCTCCGACTCGGCGTTGCCGATGACTGAGTATCCCGGCCAAACATTTGGGAGGTTCGATCCGTTGGCTCTCACCGGAGACACCATGTCTACAACTGAATCGGTTTTCGAACAGCGAATACTCGAGATCGTCGCGGATGCCACCGGACGCATCGCAGCCGAGATGGATCCGGTCTGCCCGACATCGACATACCTGACGACGCTGAGCAGGGAGGTCGAGATGGCTCAGGCCGATCCGGCATCGGTGGCTCACCCCGAACTGGTCGACGCCGAGACCTACTGGGAAGTGTCTGTGAAGCCCCAGGGGGCTGCTCTCAGGAGCACAGTCTCAGAGATTCTCGAATGGCTCGAGGCGGGTGTCGTCTCGATGATGGGCGCAGCCGAGTCGGAATTGAAGGCACTCGTCGACACGAGCTCGCCGCAGCCCGGCGCCGATACGGAGTTGGCTCGGCAATCGCTCGAGCATCAGGTCAACGCGAGGTGTCTCGAACTTCACCACCTGATGGCCGAGGTCTTGCGGGTGGTGCCGACCAGTGAGTCTCTCGACGAGGCCCGGACCTTTCTCAGCGATCAGTTGCGGTCCAGGGCCACATCAGATGTCGACTCACTCAAGGACGCATACATGTCGGGGGCCGGCGGCGACGACCAACATCAGCAGTTCGCTCAGAAGCAGTGGTCCGACACTCACGCCGATCGGGTCTCACACCGTGAGGCACTCCTTCAGGCCGAACCGCCGTGGAGACATCAGGAGATGGCCCTGGTGGGCCATGAGAGGACCCAGGCCGCTGTTGCCGAGATGGTCGAGGCGGTCGTGGAGAGACTTCAGGCGCCGTTGTCGGGCATGAGCCGACCCTTGATGGAACGCTACGACGCTCCCTGGAGTCAGTAGTCGACCGACGAAAGGTCGTTGAGCTTGTCGAGGCGATGGTGGGCATGGACCATGCGCACCGTGCCGGTTCGGGCCCGCATGACGAGTGAACTGGTGCGGCAGCCAGCGTTGTCGAACTGGACGCCCTTGAGAAGGTCGCCATCGGTGAGTCCGGTGGCTGCGAAGAAACAGTCGTTGCCCTTGACGAGGTCGTCCTGGTCGAGAATTTGATCGAGCTCGTAGCCAGCGTCGATCGAATGCTTGCGTTCGCTCTCGTTGCGGGGCCACAGACGACAGACCATCTGCCCGCCCATGCATTTGAGCGCCGCGGCGGTGATCACACCCTCAGGTGTCCCTCCGATTCCGAACAGAATGTCGGCGCCGGCATCAGGCCAGGCGGTGGAGATGGCACCGGCCACGTCGCCGTCGGGGATGAGGCGGATTCGGGCTCCGGCATCGCGGACCTCCTGGATGAGTTCATCGTGGCGATCGCGGTCGAGAATCACTGCCACCAGATCGTTGACTCTCTTCCCCTTGGCCTTGGCCACGTCGTGGAGGTTCTCGGCCGGACTCTTGTCGAGACTTATCGTGCCCTTGGCGCTGGGGCCAACTGCGATCTTCTCCATGTAGACGCATGGCCCAGGGTCGAACATGGTGCCGCGTTCGGACACCGCGATTACCGCGATGGCGTTGCCTCGACCGAGCGCGGTGAGGGTGGTTCCGTCGATCGGATCGACGGCGACGTCGGTACGCGGAGAGCTGCCGTCGCCGATCATCTCACCGTTGAACAGCATGGGGGCTTCGTCCTTTTCGCCCTCACCGATGACCACCACACCGTCCATGGGCACGGTTCGTAGGACGTTGCGCATGGCATCGACCGCTGCTCCGTCGGCGCCGTTTTTGTCTCCTCGACCCATCCAACGGGCACCCGACATTGCGGCTGCTTCTGTGACCCTCACCAATTCGAGTGCGAGGTTGCGATCGGGTGTGTGTCCGGACTCGTTCGTCATGGCACGAACGTATCTCACGGGCGGCCCGAGATGGGTGTTGGCCGATCTCCCCGAAACCACGTCTCGCGTGCGATCATCTCAGCGTGTCTCCATCAATTCGATCTCCATTCCGAAAGCCCGACGAATCCGACGACTCCGATGCCCCGGATGCCGCGGCTACCGATGCCGGTGGAGAGTGGATCGCCTACGAACTCCACACCTGGGCCCAGGAAGCTCGTTCGATGGCCGCCCAGTTGCTGGTCGCCGATGGCGTCCCCCATTCCTGGCAGGGGACCACGCTCATGGTGCACGAGTCATCGGAGGAGGTGGTCGACGAACTCATCGAAGAGGTGCAGATGGCCGGCCGGCGGTCCATTGATCCCGACGAGTCACTCACCGCCTTCGAGATGGAGGGCTGGAGCGATGAACTCCGAGACATCTTGGCTGAACGCCTCACCGGAACCGGGGTCCCTCACGAGTTCGACGACGAGGGTGACCTCGTCGTCCACGAAATCGACGAAGAACAGGTCGAGATGGTCATCGACGAGGTCCTGGCCCGGAGCGAGGAGCATGATCTCGAGCAACTCGAGGGGCTCGAGGCCAACGATCTTCTGAGTGCCTTGTTCCTGGCAACCGATCGGCTCCGGCGCGACCCCGGCAATGCCGCAGGCATGCTCGGAGTGATCGAGCACGGCAGCCGTCTGGTTGGTTCGGCTTCTCCCTTCGGTTTCGATCCAAAGGGGTGGGGTCAGCTCAGGGATGCCACCGCACAACTCGTCGATCTCATCGAGGCCGACAACCCGGTGGTTGACGACATCGAAGATCTCGCCGAGGTGCTTCGTGAGACTCTGAGGGGTCTGGTCTGAGCTGACCCGCCAAAGCGAATCAGCAGCCGGTACTTTGTCGGATGATGCTGCTCGCCGAGTTGGAGATTCATCATTCGCGTCCGATCGCGCCCACGCGACGAATCGCCCTCGGTCGGTGTCTCCTACCTTGCGAGGGAGTACCGGGGTTCGGAGGTGTGTTGCTCGGTGCCATCGCAGCTCGTTTCTCGCGCCATATCGACCATGAACTCCACACCGATCTGATCTCACTGACCCACGAAATCGAGGCGGGCCGGCGAATCGCCCAGCCTCGGCTGCGGCATCGATTCCAGCACGATCGGGTCGGGCTCACACGAAGCGTGCATCGACTCCACCGTCGTGACGATGGTGAGTTGGTGGCGACGTTCACTACCGGCAAGGGCTCGCCGCTTCAGCACATTCTGGCGGGCGTCTACGCTGCCGGCTCGAATCCATCGCCGACGAGAGATCGGTTCCTGACCTCGGTTCGTCGGGGTTTGAGCTGGCACGGTGATGTCGATGCGGCATTGTTCATCCACTTGTGCGGAAAATCCTCGGCCGGGGCCATCACGGCTGGATCGATTGGCGATCCGGTGGGTTGGGCGCTCGACGTTCTGGGCATGGGTATGGAGCCATCCGGACTCACTCGCGAATCGGTACAGCAGGGCTTCCGCGAGGCGCTGCGCGATGCTCACCCGGACCACGGTGGTGATCACTGCGACGCGGCGAAGAGGATCGCCGAGATATCCGAGGCTCGACGAATCCTCATGACCGCCTGATCGACGCCGACCGCCGGCAGCTACCTTGACGAGCATGACTCGCGTCCGAGGCCTTCTGCTCACCCACGGAGCGGGAGGGGATTCGTCGCACCGGCTTCTGGTCGCATTACAGGATCGCCTCGAGCTGCCGGTGAAACGATTCGACTTCCCGTACAAGCGCGAGGGGCGGCGGGCCCCAGACCGGGCACCAAAGCTCATCCTGGCGGCGAAGGAAGAGGCGGCATCGTTCGCCGAGGAGTCGGGTCTTGGGCCCGATGAGATCGCGTTCGGTGGCCGGTCCATGGGCGGGCGAATTCTCTCCATGGCGGTCGCGGAGGGAATGCCGGCCGCGGCCTTGGTGCTGCTGAGCTATCCACTTCATCCGGTTGGGAAGCCAGAGCGCCTCAGGGTCGAGCACTTCCCCGACATTGGTGTGCCAACCCTGTTCTGCAATGGCGATCGTGATCCTTTCGGAGCGCCAGAGGAACTCGATCGCGAGATCTCGGCAATAGCGGGGCCAACCGTCGTTCACTGGCTGGAGTCACAGCGGCACGATCCGAAGCCTCAGTTCGACGACGAGGTTGTTGCCGCGGTCGGGGGCTTCCTCAACGTCGGCTATTCGTCGTGATGAGGGGCGCTCCACGTCGGCGGTAGCCTCGCCCCTGTGCTGGAAAGAATCGCCGGACTGGAGGACGAGCTGCGCGATGTCGAGATTCGTCTCGGCGATCCTGCCGTTCAACGCGACCAGAATCAGCTCGCAGATCTTGGTCGTCGATTCAAGCAACTCGATGGGATCGTGCGCTGTGGCCGGCGACTTCGTGCCGCCACCGACGACCTCGAGGTGGCGCGTTCGATGCTGTCGGAGGCCACCCAGTCCGAGAGAGACGAACTACGGACCGAGATCGACGATTACACGGCAGCCATCGAGCAGGAGACCGACCAACTCAAGGTCCTGATGTTGCCGCCCGACCCCAACGACGGACGAAACGTGATTCTCGAGATCAGAGGGGCGGCCGGTGGGGAAGAGGCCAACCTGTTCGCGCGCGATCTGTTCGAGATGTTTGAGGCGTTCGCCAAGCGGCAGCGCTGGCGTATGGAGGTCCTCAGTTCATCTCCGTCGGATCTGGGTGGGTTCAGTGAGATATCGGCCGTTCTGTCCGGTGACTCGGTGTGGAGCCGAATGAAGCACGAGGGCGGCACGCATCGTGTGCAGCGCGTACCGGTCACCGAATCCCAGGGGCGTGTCCACACCTCATCGGCGACCGTCACCGTTCTTCCCGAGGCCGACGAGGTCGAGATTGCGATCGACGACCGCGATCTCCGAGTCGACACGTACCGATCGTCCGGACCAGGTGGGCAGTCGGTCAACACGATGGACTCGGCCGTGAGGATTACGCATCTACCCACCGGCATCGTCGTCGCCATGCAGGACGAGAAGAGTCAACTGAAGAACAAGGCCAAGGCGCTACGCGTTCTCCGGTCGCGGTTGCTGGCCGCCGAGCAGGAGAAGGCCGCGGCCGAACAAGCCGAACTCCGGCGAGACCAGGTTGGTGCTGGTGACCGCTCCGAGAAGATTCGAACCTACAACTTCAAGGAGAACCGTCTCAGCGACCATCGCATCGGCCTGACGATCTACAAGCTCGATCGCGTGTTGGCGGGGGAGCTCGACGAAGTCAGCGATGCTCTGGTGGCCGATGAACGTAGCCGGCAATTGGAAGGCGACTTGTGACATCGGCCGGCGACACGGTCGCCTGGTCGGCACTCCTGACCGAAGCAACCGCACGACTGGAATTGGCCGGCCTCGACTCGCCAAGTGTGGATGCCAGACGGATCGTGGAGGAGGCCGCCGGGGCCGAGCCGTCGGAGCTGCACTTGATGCTCGACGATCCGGCCACCGTGCGAGGGGTTGCCAGACTCGACTCGATGCTGGCCCGGCGTGAGTCGGGCGAGCCGCTCCAGTACGTCCTGGGTCGCTGGGGCTTCAGGTATCTCGATCTGATGGTCGACCGTCGAGTGCTGGTGCCGCGTCCCGAAACCGAGGTCGTCGCGGGACTGGCGATAGAGCAGGTCAACGCATGCTCCGCAGACTCGGCCGATCAAGTGATCGTGGCCGACCTCGGCACGGGTTCAGGCGCCATTGGATTGTCGGTGGCGTCGGAATGCAACCGGACCCGCGTGCTGCTGGCCGACATTTCGGCCGATGCTCTGGCAGTGGCCGGCGCCAATCTGGCAGCAGTCGGCAGGGCGGCTACGCGGGTCAGCATTCACTCCGGGTCCTGGTTCGAGGCGATCCCCGACGAATTCAAGGGTCGCATCGACGTCGTGGTGTCGAACCCGCCGTACATCGCCGACGACGAGCAACTGCCCGCCGTAGTGTCCGACTGGGAACCACGCGACGCGCTGATGTCGGGGCCCGCAGGCACCGAGGCGCTGGAACACATCGTCGGAAGTTCTCTCGACTGGCTCAGCCCAACCGGCACTCTCGTCCTCGAGATGGCTCCTTGGCAGACCATTCCGATCGCGAAGGTGTGTTCGGACACCGGGTTCACGTGTTCGATCCACCCTGACCTTGCCGGCAGGGACCGAGCCGTGGTGGCGAGGTTGGTTCCGTGAACGACACCTCTCGACAGCATCTGATCGATCTTGCCACCGATCCCGATGAGGCCATGGAACGCACCGTGACCGAACTCGCCGCCGGTGGGATTGTGGTGATCCCTACAGACACCATCTACGGCATAGCTGCGGTCGCGTCCGACCAGCGAGCTGTGGCGTCGATCTTCCATGCCAAGGCGCGTCCCGCGGAACGACGAATAGCGGTGTTGGTTGCCGATCTGCAGCAGGCGAATGCGTTGGTTGTTCCCTCGTCGGCCTTCACGACCCTGGCCGCACAGTTTTGGCCCGGACCGTTGACCCTCGTGGCCCAGCGTGCTCCAAGCGCGCCTGTCGCCGTCGGCGACGAGTCGACGATCGGAGTTCGTTGCCCCGATGACCCGTTCGTGAGGACGTTGGCCCATCGGGTCGGGCCGCTCGCCACCACAAGCGCCAACGCTCACGGTGCGGCTCCCGCAACAGAAGCGGTATCAGTAGCCGCCGAACTGCCAATGATCGCCACCGTCATCGACGGTGGCCCGAGGTCGTCAAGTGCCTCGACTGTCGTCGATGTCTCCAGGACGCCGCCGGTGGTCCTCCGAGTCGGCTCGCTCTCGGCCGATCGGATCGGCGAAGCCCTCAACCTGCGGCTGTAGGATTCGGCGCACAATCACGCTCGGGAGCACCACCATGCGAATTGCGGTCGGATCGGATCACGCCGGATTCACCATGAAGCAGGAACTGGCCGAACATCTTCGCGAACTCGGCCACGAGGTCGTCGACTGCGGCGCCCACAGCACCGAGCGTGTCGACTACCCCGATTTCGGCGCTGCGGTCGGTCGCGAGGTCGCGGCGGGGCGTGCCGATGGCGGTGTGTGCGTCTGTGGCAGTGGCATTGGCATAGGCATCGCGGCCAACAAGATCCGCGGGGCCCGCGCCGCGACGGTCCACGACGCCACGTCGGCCCGGTTGGCCCGCCAGCACAACGACGCCAACATCATCTGTTTCGGCGAGCGGCTGATCGGTGCGACGGTGGCGGTCGACGCGCTGGATGCCTGGCTGTCCGCCAGTTTCGAGGGCGGCCGCCACACCGCCCGGGTCGCCAAGCTCGATGCATTGGGTGGCGAGCCGGTTTGATCAGCTCGACCCGCTGTATCGTTCGCTGGTCCGAGACTTGAGGAGAACATCGATGCCGTGGCCGGATTTTTCTGAGGATGCGACGTTCGATCTGATCGAGCAGGAAGTCGAGCGACAGAACTCGACCATCCAGCTGATCGCTTCGGAGAACTTCGCATCGCCGGCGGTGATGGCCGCCACCGGTTCGGTGTTCACGAACAAGTATTCAGAGGGATATCCCGGCAAGCGTTACTACGGCGGCAATATCTTCGCCGACGAGATCGAAGAACTGGCCCGGACTCGGGCCTGCGAATTGTTCGGTGCCGACCACGCCAATGTGCAGCCCCATGCCGGAGCCATTGCCAACATGGGCGTCTACCAGGCGCTGCTCCAACCGGGGGACACCGTGCTCGGAATGAGCCTCGATCATGGTGGGCATCTGACCCATGGTTCGTCGGTGAATTTCTCGGGCCAGCAGTACAACTTCATTTCTTACGGGGTCACGGCGAGCGACGAGCGCATCGATTTTGATCAGCTTCGCGACGCGGCCCGGTCCGAGAGGCCGAAGCTGATCGTTGCGGGAGCAACGGCCTATCCACGCATCATCGACCCGGAACCTCTCGCCGAGATCGCCCAAGAGGTTGGTGCGATGCTGATGTTCGACGCCGCTCACATAGCTGGCTTGATCGCCGGCGGTGTGCACCCTAATCCGGTCCCGTACGCCGACGTGGTCACCTTCACCACCCACAAGACGCTTCGTGGCCCGCGGGGTGGCTGCATCCTGTGTCGATCCGAGCATGCCAAGGCGATCGACAAGGCGATCTTCCCTGGAATCCAAGGCGGTCCCCTCGACCATGCCGTGGCCGCCAAGGCTGTGGCGTTCGCCGAGGCCGCCACCCCGGACTTCCGGGAGTATGCCGCTCAGGTTGTGACCAACTCGATCACCCTGGCGGAGGCTCTCGCCAACAAGGGATTCCGTCTCGTGTCGGGTGGAACCGACAATCATCTGATGTTGGTCGATCTTCGTGCCTTCGACGACGAGCTCACGGGAAAGGAAGCCCAGGCAGTTCTCGACGAGGCCGGAATCAGTCTCAACAAGAACACCGTCCCCGATGATCCGCGGTCGCCGTTCGTGACCTCGGGTGTTCGAATCGGAACTCCGGCAGTCACCACGCAGGGGATGGGTACCTCCGAGATGGTGACGATCGCGGCACTCATTGCTCGAGCACTTCGTTCCCGATCCAACCCGGAGTCGGTGGCCGAGATCAGGCGCGAGACGGAGGAGCTCTGCTCCAAGTACCAGCCCTACCCCGAATCCGGGGCCTGAGGTAGATCAGTCCTATGCCGCCCCTGTCGGCATACGCCGTGGTTGGTTTGGCGGCTGCGGTAGCCACGTTCTTGTCGGTGCCGATAGTCCAGCGTCTGGCGATTCGGTTCGGCGCGGTCGTCGCCCCCGACGAACGCCGGGTCCACGAGTTGCCCACTCCCACGGCCGGCGGGTCGGCGATGCTGGTCGGAGTTGTGGTGGCGGTGATTCTCGCCATCTCCATGGACGACTTCTCTGGAGTGACCGCAGCCCGCACCGAGATTCTCGGCGTGTTGTTGGCGGCCCTCGTGATATTCAGTGTTGGCTTCGTCGACGACATGCGCGAGATTTCACCGCCGGCGAAGATCGCTGGGATGGTTCTGGCAGGCGGAATCCTGTCGATCACAGGCGTGTCGATCCTCGTCTTCCGAGTCCCGTTCTTCGATCTGCTGTTCCTGTCCGCGGACTGGTCCGCGTTGATCACCGTTCTGTGGGTGGTGGGCCTTGCCAATGCCATCAATCTGATCGATGGTCTCGACGGACTCGCCGGCGGCATAGTCGCAATCGCGTCGGGCACGTTCTTGCTCTACGCCCTGCGTCTCGAACACCTCGATCTGCTCGATCCGTCCAATCCCGGTGCCCTCTGGGCGGTCATCACACTTGGCGTGTGCGTCGGATTTCTCCCCCACAATGTTCATCCGGCCAAGATATTCATGGGCGATGGTGGTGCCCTGCTGCTGGGGTTGCTCATGGCATCGTCGACAATGTCGGTGGGCGGTCGCAGCACCGAAGCGTTTTCGGGGCAGACCTACTTCTTCTTCGCTCCGATCTTCATTCCGCTACTGATTCTCGGAGTTCCGATTGTCGACACCGTGTTCGCCATCGTGCGCCGAGCGGCCCGCCGACGGGGACTCTCGGCGGCCGACAAGGAACATCTCCATCACCGATTGATGAAGCTCGGCCACGGCCATCGAAGGTCGGTGCTGATCCTCTGGGGATGGACCCTATTGTTGTCGATCTTCGTGCTGTATCCGACCTACACGGGAAGCGGTGACGCCGCCGTGCCGATCGGAATCGCTGCTCTGGCCCTCGGCCTGTTCACGGTTCTTCGGCCCCGTATCGGTGGGGTCGCGGCCTCTCGACTCGAGGTGCCGTCGGGCTCAGATGACCTCGACCGGAACCCCGACCGGTAGCCCGATCTGCTCGACGAGAATGGCGATGTCGTCGTTGCGCATTCGGATACACCCGTGGGAGACGTTGGTGCCGATGGTCTCGGGGTCGTTGGTGCCGTGGATTCCGAGTTGCCCGGGTCCACCCGCGAATTCAGTGAACGTGTCGGAGTAACCGGAGAGACCGTAGGCGAACGTGCCGTACACCGAGTCGGGGATGATGGGGCGAATCAGTTCGGTCGTGTAGTAGATGCCGTGCGGGGTCGGAGTGTTTTCGCGAGCAACCCCGATCTCGGTGACGAACGCGGTGTCGTCATGGTCGAACAGCGTGAGCCGGTAGGCATCGAGTTCGATCAGCAACCGATAGTTGTGTCGAGTCAGCGTGACCTGGTCGGCATCGATCCAGCCGAAGGTTCCGTTCGGCCTCACGGGAAGAAGGACGCGGTATTGGCGGTCGTCGAGAAAGCTGTCGAGGAGAAACACGAGTGGTCCACCCGACTCGATGGGATTGTCGAAAGTCCAATTGGTGGGCCCATCTGGCTCAAGTGAGACGTTGGTTGTGGATCCGTCGGCGTTGGCAACGAACGACACCCCCGGGAGGTCCTCGTCGGGGACGAAGACCGGGTACGGCGATTCCGGAGCGGTGCTGGTGGTGGCTGCGGCGGTGCCGGTGGGGTCAGTGGTTGTGGGTGGTGTTGCCGAAGCGGGCTGCAGTGTGATCGCGTCGATGTTCCTCGAGGCCAAAAGGTCGCGCTGGGGGCTGGCACACGCGGCGAGTCCGATCACGCCACCACCGAGAAGGAATGATCTGCGGTCCATGGCTCTGAAAGGTACCGGTCGGCGGGCCCCTGACGGTGACACCTGCCTTGTTCGGTGGCCTCAAAGGTCCTCGGGGTTGAGGTCCTCGAGTTCCATGGCAGCGGTCTCCGGGTAGACCGTCAAGACCAGTGCGGCCACCGCCAAGGGCCCGAAGGCGAGCAACGCCAGGGCCGGTCCGATCTCTCCGCCCATGTTGTCCGACAGGAATCCCGCGATGAGAAGACCGATGGCACTCCCGACCACACCGACGGTGACGATTGTTCCGTTGGCTCTTCCGCGGTCGTGAGTGCCGAACAATTCGGGGCCGTAGACCACCAGAGCGGGTACTGCCATCCCACCGAGAACGACTCCGCCGAGCGCCAACAACCAGAGCGCCGGCCCTGATGAGAAGAACGTGAGCGTGGCGAACCCGACTCCGAGTATCAGACCGATTGCCCCGATCGGTCGTCGGCCCCTGGTCTCCGCCAGGTACCCGCCGAGGAGAACGCCGATCCCGGCCGGAGTGTTGGTCACGAGGGTGAACAGGGAGATCTGAGCGGCGGAGAAGCCTCGCTCGTCCTTGAGAAAGTCGTTCTGGAATCCGGACGCCGGTGCCGCGAACATCGCCAAGAGGAACGCCGAGACGGCCAGGAGCCCGAGTCGGCGTCGTCGTCGGGCCCGAGCTTCATCGGCCGCAGTCGAGCCCTCGACCGGTGAGGCATGAAGGTCCTCGAAGCGACGGGACTCCGGGAGGCGCCGCCCGACCGCCAACACGACGAGAACGCCGATGGCCGCCACGAGATACACGACCCGCCATCCTCGAACGTCGACGTCGGCCACCGGGAGAACCCACACCGCCATGCCTGAGCCCAGTCCGGCACTGAGAACGAGGACCGACGCTCCCCAGGCTCGGTTCCTGGCTGGCATCTCCTCAACGGCGATGATGACGATGAGGATTCCCAGAGCGGTCGACATCCCGCGAGCAACCAGCTGAGTGGCCCCCAACATCCAGAGACCGTTGGACAGTCCGCCCATGACGGTGAATGCACAACTGCCGACCCCGGCCATCACCAGTAGCGACTTTCTGCCTCGCCTGTCGGCCGCCGCGACGGTGACGAGTGCTATCAGGACACCGGCACGCACTCCTCCGAGCACCAATCCCTGTGCGGTGTTGTCGCGTCCGAATTCGTCCGCCGCGAACGTGATTGTCTGCGTGAGGACAGTGCCGAGGTATCCGTCGACTATCTGGACCGCGCACAACAGCGCCAGCACGGTGGAGGCGCGGGCGTCGAGGCGATCGGGTGGGGCCCACCAGTAGCCGTAGCTGTCCTGTCGACGTCGAAGGGCCCGCCGGATCGGGAAGCTGAAGAGCCGTCCCCACACCGGAACAGCGAGGGAGAAATCGATGGTCTCGGTCACATTCCAATTCCCGTCGTCGGACGACCGGACGTCGAGACGACGTTGATAGGTGGAGAACGGACCGTGCGAGAGCTGCCAGGTGTCGTGTCCGTCGGGATTCTCGGCCACGATGTCGTCGCGGGGGGTGCGCAGGATTGCCAGCTGTGCCTCGTCGCAAACGAGATCGTTGGTGAGGCGGGTCATAGCTGACGCAGGTCGAGCATGGTGGACGATGCTACGCCGGGATGTCGCGATGATAGATGCTTCATCTAGTCTTGGTGTCATGTCGCCCGGATCGATATTCGACCAGGAGATCGTCTCCAGATTGTCGCCCTCGGCCCGGCGCTTGCTACGCCGTCCGCGTCCTCGCTTGCGTGGAGTGCTTCACAAGTGGGCCGCGATCCTCGCGATACCTGCCGGTGTGGTCATCACTGTGGGTGCTTCCGGCCCCGCTGCCTCGGTGTCGATGGCGGTGTTCGCTTTCGGAGCGGTGTGCATGCTGGGTGTCAGCGCAATCGTGCACTCACGAGACTGGTCACCCCACCACGTCGAGACACTCGTCCGCCTCGATCACAGCGCGATATTCGTCATGTACGCCACTACGGCCACACCAGTGGCGGTGTTGGGTCTCAACGGTCGCGCCTCCACCTGGATGATGATCCTCGTGTGGACCGGATCTGTTGCGGGAATCATCGTCGAGTGGATCCCCGTGCATCCCCCGGCTGGAGTGGTGAACGCCGTCTATCTGTCGCTCGGGTGGGCGATGTTGGCTTTCACTCCGTGGTTGCTCAAGGACCTCACTGTCGGCCAGCTCGCCTTGCTATTCGTTGGGGGAGGCGCCTACACGGTCGGGGCGGTGGTCGTCGGTGCACGAAAGCCCGACCCGTGGAGCGACGTCTTCGGCTATCACGAGATCTGGCACGTCTTCGTGGTGATTGCCGTTCTCATGCACGGCTGGATGGCGCTCTCGCTCGGTTGGTGAATTCGCCTCCGGCTGGGTCAGTCGCGAGCCTGGAACCCATCCGGCCAGGCATCTGGTCGTATGAGGGCGTCGCTTCCGCCGTCGACGAAGACAACCGAACCGCATGCGAAGCGCGCCGCCGGCGAAAGCATGAAGACGATCCACTCAGCAATCAGGTCCGGGTTGGTCGGGCCACCGGTTGGTATGGGGAGGCTTTCCATCAAGGGGCCGACAACCCCGTGTTCTCTTCCGCCGTCGAGGAGCGGAGTCTGCACGGCACCCGGGGCGATGACATTCAGGCTGATTCCCGATCCGATCCATTCTGGGCTGACCGCAGCGCGGCGACACCAGCGAGTGATCGCCAGCTTTGCTCCGCCGTACGCGATGATCGAGTCAAACGGCTCCGGTACCTCGGCGATCAACTCGATCGCCCGAGACTCGTCTCCAGCGAGGAAGGCCTCTATGAGGTCATCGGGGAGATCGGGGGTGATCGTGGTCGAGTTGGAGCCGACCTGCACCACTTGTGCGTGCCGAGATGCCGCCAGCGCCGGTCTGAGCCCCTCCAACAGGCTGCGAGAGCCGAAGTAGTCGACGCTGGCCACGAGGGCACCCGGGACCGGCGGGCCCACCCCGGCGGCCGTCACCAGCCCGTCGAGCGTCCGGTGGCAGAAATCGAGTGAGCCGGACACTGCACGAGCGCGACCCTCGACGGTGGACAAGTCGGCGACCACTTCGGCGTCGTGGAGATCGATACCGATAACGACATGCCCGGCCGCTTCCAGCGTCGACCGGGTCGAGGCTCCGATTCCCGACGCTGAACCGCTCACCACGTATGTCGCCATCGTTGCTCCTCGGATGTGATGAGGATGTGATCCTGCCACGAGTTGGGTCGACCGGCGTCATAGTGGCCTTTCGATGCGCCACACTGTGCAGATGGATCCCGAGTATCGCCTGTCCAGAATCCGACACGACGGTGGCCGTCTGATCGATCTTGCTGAAGCCGATCCTGCCGCGGAAGTACCGGCCTGCCCGGGCTGGAACGTGGCCCGTCTGCTGAGCCATTCGGGGCGTGTCTGGAACTCGGTCGCACTTCACGTCGAGAGGCTCACCACCGAACCGATCAGTGGGTCGGAGGTCCCGCGGGCCGACGAGGGAGCCGAGGTCGAGTACGCGCGCGCTGCACATGCCAAGGTGGTTACCACACTGGACTCGGCCGATCTCGCAGCTTCGGTGTGGACGTGGGCCGGCGACGGCACGGTCGGCTTCTACCTTCGACGAATGCACCAAGAGACGCTCATACATCGGATCGACGCCGAGCAGGCGGCCGGCGTGTCGAGCGAAATAGCCGCAGTCGACGCGGCCGATGGCGTCGACGAGCTGATGTGTCTGCTGCTGCCGGCCTCGGTGTCGAACGCTTCGGCTGGGTCGTTGCACCTTCATCAGACCGATGGTCCCGGCGAATGGATGATGAGTGTCGTCGATGGGACGGTGGTGGCGAGCATCGGCCACGAGAAGGGCGACGCGGCGATTCGTGCCATTGCGGCTGATCTTCTGCTGGCCAGCTGGCAGCGTCGACCGCTCGATGGACTGGAGATCTTCGGTGATCGGGCGATAGCTGAGAAATGGATGAGCCTGTCGGCATGAGCGACAAACCCAAGCCGAGACTCCTCGAAGGCGGTGGCAACTTCGATCAGGTCATGCCGGTCGTCTTGTTCCTTCTGCTGTTCAATCTGGTGAACATCACTGCCGCGGTGGTGGCGGCCACGCTCTGGTCGCTGAAGGCCGCCATTTCTCGCCGGCGCCGCGGTCTCAACATCGGCTGGTGGCTTCCGGGCGTCACCGCCTATCTGATTGTCAGGTCGACGGTGACGATCATGGTCGAACACGATCTCGTTGATTTCGGGATCAGTTCGAAGGCCGTCTATTTCGGCATCGGATTCGTCACCAAGATCCTCGTCGGAATGGTGATCGCCGGGACGATCATGGTGGGCAGGCCGTTCCTGGCGTGGGCCATTCCGAAGGTCGTCGACCTTCATGACGACCTCCTTGCCGACCCTCGCTTCGCCCGCACGATGTCGAGTGCCACCTGGCTGATCGTTGCCTATGAGATCGGCTCGGGTGTCTGGGACATCTGGCTGTTCAACAATTCGGGCTTCAACCTCTTCTTTCTCACCCGCAGTGTCACCAACTTCGTCGTGTCGTTCGTGGCGATATCGGTCGGCCTGATGTACATCGACAAGAAGCTCGAGCCGATCGAGACCTACCCGGGGATTGTCGAGGTCCTCGAGTCCTCGAGCCGGATCCGGTGACGAATTCCGGATTGCGCGGACCGCTGGTGGTCCTGCACGATCATCTCGATGGGGGAGTCCGACCAGCGACCATCCTCGATCTTGCTTCCAACGCCGGAATCGCCACTCCCTGCGACGATGTGGGATCTCTCACCGAGTGGCTGACCATCACACCCGGTATGGAGTTGCAGGAAGCCTTCTCGAGATTCGATCTTGTGATCTCGGTGATGCAGACAGCCGAGTCGCTGCGGCGAGTTGCCCGCGAGGCCGCGGAAGATCTCTCGACCGACGGAGTGGTATATGCCGAGACTCGATTCGCCCCTCTCGCCCACACCCAACGCGGACTCACCGGTGGCGACGTCATTCGAGCCGTCCGGTCGGGCCTCGCTGATGTATCTGGCGACGACTTCGATGCCGGATTGATCGTCTGCGCCCTCCGGGAGCGCCCGGAGGTCGAGTCCGTGGCCTCGGCAAGGCTCGCCGCCGATCACGCCGGTGGTGATGTCGTCGGCTTCGATCTGGCCGGTGGCGAGGTTGGTCATCCGGCCAGCCAGCATGCCGATGCCTTCGAGATCGCCAGTGCCGCTGGCCTGGCCATCACCGTCCACGCCGGCGAGATGGATGGCGCCCATCAGGTAGCCGACGCGCTCGACACCTGCGACCCCGATCGAATCGGTCACGGTTGGCGACTCATCGACGACTGCGAGATCGGTGACGGGAGGATTCTGGCGCTGGGGGCCACCGCCGCACGAGTGCGCGACATGGGAATCCCGCTCGAGGTCTGTCTCACATCCAATGCCTGTCTCGGAACTCCTGTGGATCAGCACCCGTTGAGGATGCTTTTCGATGCCGGCTTCAGGGTGACAATCAACCCCGACGATCGCAGCATCACGACAACAACGACGAGCCGCGAGATCGAACTTGCGAGATCGATGCATGGCTTCTCCCCGGTCGAGTTGGCGGCGGTCAACGAGAGAGCTGCCCTGTCGGCGTTCGGCCCGGATTCTCTCCGGCGGGCCCTCGCAGCTCACGTTCGCGACGGGTGGAATTCAGATCCGGCACGACTGGTCCACATGACGCGTCGCGGGCAGTGGGAAGCGGCCCGGTCGAGTGGGTCGTACCTGCCGGCGGAGTGGGAGCGCGATGGCTTCATCCACCTCTCTGCGCTTCATCAGGTGTTGTCGCCGGCCAATGCCCTCTATCGCGGTGAGAACGATCTCGTGGCTCTGGTGATTGACGCCCACGTGATCTCCAGCGCCGTGGTCTGGGAAGCCGGCACCGGCACGTTGGAGACCTATCCACACCTCTACTCGGCCCTGAGCACCGACGCGGTTCTGGCCGACATCGACCTTCAACCCTCACCTGACGGATCGTTCCTGCTGCCGCCGGAGTTGCTCTCGCTGGCTCGACGCTGATCATCGAGAGGCACAGCTTCAGAGTCGTCGGATTCCGATGGGCACCACGATGGCTCGCTGCTCGGCGGATGAGGCCTTGATATCGACTCGCGCCTCGATCACCCACTCGTTGAATTGCTCGGGGTCGCAAATGGTCTGCGACACGAGTGACGTCTCTGGGTCGACGGTGATCCACTGCTTCGATCTGGCATCCCCATCGATCGAGATCGACTCGTGGTCTTCCCAGTAGTCCCGAAGTTGTTCGACAACTCCGTCCGGGGTCCAGGGCCCCGGATCGGCCAGCGATCGGACCAGCTCGCCGGCCTTGTGGCGGGCGAGGAGTGTCACCCACCGGAACATCTCGCTTCGGATCATGACTCCGAATGCTCGCTGATTGTGGGTGATGTCGGGGGACTCCGGCGGGGTCACCTCGATTGTTGATTCGGCGGGGCTGCGTAGCTTCTCCCACTCGTCGATGAGGCTGGAGTCGACCTGGCGAATCGTGGCGTTGAGCCACTCGACAATGTCGTCGAGATCGTCGGTGGAGTGCTCGGTGGGCACGGTCTGAACGAGAGTCTTGTAGCAGTCGGTCAGATACCGAAGCAGCAGGCCCTCGGAACGCTTCAACCCGAACCGGTTGACGTACTGATTGAAGGTCTCGGCGTGTTCGAGCATGTCGCGGGCGATCGACTTCGGGCTGACCTGTTCGCGCCCCACCCACGGGTGGTGACGGGCGAAGATCTCGAAGGCCGGTTCTATGAACTCGGCCTCGGGCTTGGGCCAGGTGAGCTGGTCGAGTTGCTCCATGCGCTCCTCGTATTCCACCCCCCGGGACTTCAGCTCGCTCACCAGGGCGTCCTTGGCCTTGTCGAGTTGGGAATAGAGAATCGTCATGGGATCGTCGAGCACCGACTCCACGAGGCTCAACACCTGCAGGTAGTGATCCGGGGCATCAGTTTCAAGCGCTTCGATCGCCTCGAAAACGAACAAGGCCAGAGGCTGATTGAGTCGGAAGTCGTCCTGAAGATCGAGATTGACTCTTACCGGTCGGCCGAGCTCGTCGGGCTCGTCCAGACGTTCGATGATCCCAGCTTCGATCAGCGATCGAAACACCGAGATGGAACGTCGGATGTGTCGACGCTGGTTTTTGCGGGTCTCGTGGTTGTCGACCAACAGTTTCTTCATGGCGTGGCATCCGTCGCCGGGCCGGTCGAGCATGTTGAGAAGCATGGAGTGGCTCACCGTGAAACTGGAGGCGAGAGTCTCGGGTCGGCCGTTCTGCAATCGGGCGAGCGTGTCTCCATCCCAGTGCGCATAGCCCTTCTCGGGTTGCTTGCGTTTCACGAGCTTGCGCTTCTTCTTGGGATCATGTTCGGCCTTGGCCGCGGCCAGCTTGTTCTCCACCGTGTGTTCCGGTGCCTGCACCAG
Source organism: Acidimicrobiales bacterium (assembly GCA_029263195.1). Taxonomy (GTDB): domain Bacteria; phylum Actinomycetota; class Acidimicrobiia; order Acidimicrobiales; family Aldehydirespiratoraceae; genus SZUA-87. The sequence goes on along the minus strand of JAJCXX010000086.1, from coordinate 21,015 downwards.
AACCGAGCCGGCGGTGTCGAAGCCCTTGCGCCCGGCTCTTCCGGCGATCTGTTGGAAGTCTCGTACGGAAAGGACCCGAACTCGGCGGCCGTCGTATTTGCAGAGGCGGGTGAACAGCACGGTGCGGATCGGCACGTTGATACCGACTCCGAGAGTGTCGGTGCCGCAGATGAGTTTGAGAAGTCCCTGCTGGGCGAGCTTCTCGACGAGTAGTCGGTATTTGGGAAGAAGGCCGGCGTGATGCAGCCCGATGCCGGCCTGGATGAACCGCCGGAGGTCCTTCCCGATCGGCGTGTCGAACCGGAACCCTCCGATGGCCGACTTCACCTCGGCCTTCTCGTCCTTGGTCAGCACATCGAGGCTGGTGAGGCTCTGGGCTCGGGCTGTCGCGTCCTTCTGGGTGAAATGGACGATGTAGACGGGAACCCGACCGTCGTTCAGCAAGTCACCGATCGAGTCGAGCAGCGTGGTCTCGCGATACTCGAAGTCGAGCGGTACCGGACGCTGCGCGGCGTCGACCAGTGTGGTGGCGCGACCGGTGCGATTGCTGAGATCGTCACGCAGCGACTTGGTGTCGCCGAGAGTTGCCGACATCAGCAGGAACGCGGTGTTGGGCAGCTCCAGCAGCGGAACCTGCCACGCCCAACCGCGGTCTCGGTCGCCGTAGTAATGGAACTCGTCCATGATCACCAGATCGGCTCGGGTGTCGGCGCCGTTGCGAAGGGCCATGTTGGCGAGAATTTCCGCGGTGCAGACCACGACCGGCGCTCCTGAGTTGACGCTGGCGTCGCCGGTGATCATCCCCACGTTGTCGGCACCGAGTTGGCGGGTCATCTCGAAGAACTTCTCGCTGACCAGTGCTTTCACGGGAGCCGTGTAGAAGGCGCGCCGGCCTGCCGCGAGCATGGCGAACGCACCGGCCAGGCCGACCAATGACTTCCCGGACCCGGTTGGCGTGGCGAGGATCACGTTGTCGCCGCTCAGGGCGGCAACGATCGCTTCTTCCTGATGCGGGTAGAGCGAAATCCCCGACGCATCAGCCCACTCCAGAAACCCGAACAGGATGTTGTCGTCGGTGACGTGTTCGGGAAGGAAGTCGATCAGCGGAGATGGGTTCGGTGAAGACACGGAAGCGAGCGAAGATACTGATCAGGTCTCGGCGGTGAGCGCGACGTGGGACTCGCGCAGGCCGTAGACGAACGCGTTGGGCATCTCGACATGGGGAAGTCGGCCGATCGGCTCGATCGTCGCGACTCTGCTGACGAGGCGTTCGAAGAAGGTCTTGATCTCGAGGCGGGCCAACGAGGCTCCCAGACAGAAATGGGTTCCGAATCCGAAGGAGATGTGGTTGTTGGGGCTACGGGTCACGTCGAAGCGGTCGGGGTCGTCGAAGTGTTGTGGGTCGCGGTTGGCTCCGGCGTACATGAGAAGCACCTGTTGCCCGGCGCGGATTGTCCGCCCGTGGAGGTCGACGTCGCGGGTGGCGACGCGGGCGAAGTTGTGCACCGGAGTGACCCACCGGATGAACTCCTCGACGGCCACGTCGATGTCGGCACCGGACTTGAGCAGTTGCCACTGGTCGGGCTGTCGAGCCAATTCGAGGATGGTTCGGGCGATCACGGTCCGGGTGGTCTCGGCCCCACCGTCGAGCACCAAAAGACAATCGGAGATGATCTGGTCGAGCCCAAACGGTTGACCGCCGACCGTCCCGGCGTGTCGAGACTCGGCATCGATCCAGACCGATATCACATCGTCGGCCGGGCACGTCTTCTTCTCGCCGTAGAGATCGGCGCACGCCTGAGCGAACTCCATCGCCGCCAGAGTTCCGGCATCGTCGAAATAGCGAGGTCCTCCGCCCAGGGCAATGGTGGTCTCAGACCAGTGTTGGAGCTTCGGCCACATTTCATCGGGAAATCCGAGCAAGGTCGTGATCATGATGGCGGGAAGCGGCGCCGCCAGATCGCTCACGACGTCGGCCTCGCCTCGCTCGAGTACCGGGTCGATCAATGAGTCGACGGTCTCGCGGACGTGGTCCTCCCATTTCATGACGGCGCGTGGCGTGAAGCGGCGCGAAATGAGGTTGCGTCGAGCGCTGTGAAGGGGGTCGTCGGTGCCGATGATCGACGGGTCGGCCGGGATGTTTGGACGGTAACCGCCCTTGGCCTGGTCGGAATTGATGAAGGTGGCCTTGTCCTTCTCGATCGCGATGATGTCGTCGTAACGCGTGATCACCCAGAGCTCGTTGATGTCGTCCCAGTGGCACGGCGAATTCTCGCGCAGCCACGCGTAGCGCGAGTACGGGTCGTCGACGTAGAAGTTGCCGTCGAGAATGTCGAGGGGCCTGGGGTCGATCTGTGCCATGCGCGAACTCTAGGCCCGCGAACGGTCGCCATCGGAATCGATGGGAGTTGCGTTCAGACCTGGCCCTTGCTCGACAACACCACAGGCACCGTGCGGGCGAGGATCATGATGTCGGTGAACAGGCTCCAGTTGTCGACGTAGTAGAGGTCGAGCTGGGCATACATCGAGTCGTGGTCATCGCCGGAACGACCCTTTACCTGCCACATGCCGGTGATGCCGGGCTTGACCCGAAGACGGTTGTGGAGTTCCTTGTCCCAGCCTTCGACCTCGCGGGGGAGTGCGGGTCGGGGGCCGACCAGGCTCATGTCGCCGCGGATGACGTTCATGAGCTGAGGGAGCTCGTCGATGGAGAGCTTGCGGAGGATGCGACCCACCCTGGTGATGCGGGGATCGTCGCGCATTTTGAAGAGCGGGCCGGTGGTTTCGGTCTGATCGAGAAGACCGTCGAGCTGGGCCTCGGCGTCGATGACCATGGTGCGAAGCTTCGACATCTCGAACAGGTTGCCGTCGCGACCGACCCGAGGTTGACGGAACATCACCGGGCCGGGGCTGTTGATCTTGATGGCCAGCCCCACGATCGCGAGAAGCGGGAGCGAGAGAAGCAGGGTCGGGATAGCGACGGCCAGGTCGAACGCGCGCTTGGCCCGCGGCCGCCAACCGGTTCGCATCACCGGCTCTATGTACATCATCGGCATTCGGCCGACGGGTCGGACGGTGAGGCGGTTGGCGGCAATGTCGCACAGGGTCGAGGAGAGTTCGACGTGGACGCCGTACTCGGTGAGCGCTCGGATGAGTCGGTTGGAGGTGCCGATGTCGATAGCGGTGGCAGCAATGATGATGCTTGAAGAGCCCACGGTTTCGATGGCCCGAATCACCTTGGAAGGGTCGCCCAGCAGAGCCAGCGGGGATTCACCCGGCACGGTCTCGACGATGTCCTCGACGAAGCCCTTGAACTGGTAGCCCAGGCTCGGGTCGCCCACGAGCATGTCGCGTACGAGCTTGCCTTCGGCGTTGCGGCCGGCAATCAGGACCGGTCGGAGCAACGAGCCATTGCGGCGGGCTCGGTCGAACAACACGCGGGCCATGAGCCGTTCGAATCCGAGAAAGAGCAAGACGAGCGAGCCAGTGAGAACGAGCCATTGGCGTCCGACGCTGACCTTCACGAGAATGCTGATGCCGCCGGTGAGGAGCATCCCGACCGCGACCGCCCGGCCGACCCTTGCCATCTCGTCGATTCGACGGCTGAGGTACCGAGCCCGGTAGAGGAACTGTTGGGTGATGGCGACAGGCCACATCGGCAGACTCAGCAGAGCGAGCGCTGTGTAGCGGCCGGTGGTGGTGGGGTCTTCGGGGTTGATCGCGCTATTGAGCCAAGTAGCCGCGAGCAGCGCCAAGGTGACCATGATCAGGTCGGCCATGACCAACGCTGATTTGGTGGTGCTGAATGTGCCGTGGCGCCGGATCGGTTCCGGCAGCGTCTTGCTGTCGGGATAGAGCATCACCGGCGTCGGCGTCGGCTCTGTTTTTGTCTCGAATACAGCCATTTCCGCTCTGCGCTGTGGGTGTGCGCGATGTGGACCGAGACTGTCTCGACCACCCCGATTCAGATTTCGGTGTCCAATCGGCCACCGCTGGCCGGACTTGAGAAGTTTGCCACACTCAGTGAATTGTCGAGTGGAGCTTTGATGACATTCGCGTTTCATTCGTCACAGATTGTGATCGAATCGGGAGCGTCTCACCCAGAGAGACTGGCTGTGACGATTGCCACACTCAGCGTGTCCGGGGTCACATCAATCGGTCGGGACCCACACCAGGCCGAGATCTTCGATGGTTATGTCGGTCTTTTCGAGGCCCACGGTGCGTTCATCGATGGCCTCGGCTACCTCGTCCCACTCGTCGCGGCTCTCGTTCAGAGCGTCCTCAAGAGCGACCGCCAGATCCTCGAGCTTGTCGAGGTTTTCGTCGAGGCGGTTCTTTGCGGTCTCCACTCGCTGCTTGGCGTTGGACGACATGCGCCGCTTTCCAGATGCGCGACGTACGCCACCCGTCAGGCTCCGGGAGCTCTTGCGACCGCCGAGCAGCCCCCCGACCAGGTCGATCGCCCCGCTGAGAAACTCATTTTGCTTGCGGTCCTTGGCGTCGGACTCGAGTTCGCGGACCCGGTCCTCCGCCTTATCGATGGCAGCGCTCACCCGGTCCTGTTTCTTCCCGATGGAGACTCGCAACTCGTCGGCGTCCTCGTCGGCCCGGTCCTCGGCTGCCTTGCCGCAGCGGACCTCGAACTCTTCCCTCGTCTCGCCCACCCTGGAGAACAGTTTCAGGCCAGGATTGCGGAACAGCTCCAGCGTTTCGCTGCGGTAGATGGCGTCCTTGAGCGAGCGCTGGGCGCTGGTGAAGAAGGCTTTGGTGTGGAGCTTCGCCTCGGGGATGACGTAGAAGCAGCCGTCGGGCGGTTTCGGCCTGAGATCGCGATCGTCGTAGTCGACTGGAATGAAATCGTCGCCGCCGACCGACGCCGAGTCGATGGTCGCGATTGCTTCCCACTCGGCTTCGTGGCGAAGATCATCGGCGGTCTCGTCGAACAGCAGGCGAACCCGACAGGCCAGAGCCGGAACCAGGCGCCGTCCGTCAGGTGTTGCACCGAGCGAGGCAGCCCACTCGGCCGCCGGATCGGCAAAAGTCACCGGCACTCCGTCGGCGACCTCTGGTGCGACCGCGGACTCGTCGTCGGCTAGTTCGGTCGATTCGGGAAGCGAGGGGGCGGAACTTGTTTCCGCGGGGGAATTCGTGGCGGCAAGGTTCGGCGGATCGGCCTCGCGCCGGTTGTCCATCAGTCCGGAAATCTGTTCCCGCGTCAGCGGTCCGGGTAGATACGACATGGCCCAACGAGTGCCGAACGTGGTGGGGGCGCCGCCCTTGGTGGTGTGGAGCAGAAATTGGCGCTTGTCGAGAGAACCGATCACATCACCGACATGGTCGACATCGACGTCGCCGCCGGCCGATCTCATGCCCTCGAGCAGGCGTCCCTTGTCGCGTTCGGTCTGGAGTCTTCCGATCATCCAAGTGCCGGCGTTACTGATGGCCTTGTAGTCGAGATCGACGGGATTCTGTGTCGATAGAACCATTCCGACGCCGAAGGCGCGGGCCTGCTTCAAAATCGTGAGAATTGGTCGCTTGGCCGGCGGCTGAGCGGTGGGAGGCACGAACCCGAACACCTCGTCCATGTAGACGAGTGCCCTCAGATCCGGGCTACCGGACTGTGACCTCATCCACGTCACGAGTTTGGACAACACGAGCGTGACGACGAACTGGCGCTCATCGTCGCTCAGATGGGCAACCGAAACGATCGCAGCTCGCGGACGGCCGTCGGCGGCGTAGAGCATCGACTCGATGTCGAGAGATTCGCCTTCGCCCCACGAAGCGAACGACGGTGATGCCAGCAACCCGTTGAGCTTCATCGCCAGGGCGGTTCGGTCGTCCGGCGGGAAGAACGTGTCGAGCTGAATCACGCCGAGCTTGCGCATCGGCGGATCCTGGACCTGGGAGATCATGCGTGGAAGATCCATGGCGGATCCGTTGGCCCAAGCGTGGCTCACGAGGTTGGCGAGCAGCACATGCTCTCGACCCGACAACGGATCTGACTTCACTCCGACAAGCCCCAGCAAACCCTGTACGAGACCGTTGATCTCGTCCTGGAGGGCCTCGGCATCGGTGCCCGGGGCGGGCGGCGACATGTCGCCGATCACGTTGAGCGGAACTCCGGACCTCGAACCTGGCGTGTAGATGGTGAAATCTGCGCCCGAGACCAACGACGACAAGCGATCCTTCCCGATACCCGATCGGCCGAGCCCCGTCTCCCATGTTTTCGCGGTAGACGCTGCCAACTCGTCGGGGGACACACCATCGCGCCCGGCTTGGGCTTCGTTGATCCAAGGTCGGAAATCAGCAGGGGCGAGATCGGGAAAGGTGAGCAACAGGTTGCCCATGTCTCCCTTGGGGTCGATCACCAGCGTCGGGATTCCCTGTAGTAGCGCTTCTTCGAGCAGGCAGATGCCCAGTCCGGTCTTGCCTGATCCGGTCATGCCAACGATCACCCCGTGGGTGGTGAGATCGCTGGCCTCATAGATAATCTTCTCGTCGTCGACCGGATCACCGGACTCCGGTTCGATGATCGGACCCAGGTAGAGATGACCCGGCTCGACCTGGATATCGCTCGAATCCATACCTTTTACCGGGTCAGCTGAGACGTTCGATGATCATCGACATTCCCTGGCCTCCACCGACGCACATCGACTCCATCCCGATGGTCTTGTCGGAATCCTGGAGACCGTTGATCAGTGTGGTCATGATGCGGCTGCCGGTCATGCCGAAGGGGTGGCCGAGGGCGATCGCCCCGCCATTGGGGTTGAGCTTGTCGATGTCGATGCCGAGTTCGGCGGCACTCGGGATCACCTGTGCGGCGAACGCCTCGTTGATCTCGACTATGTCGATGTCGTCGATCGTCATACCAGCGCGACCCATGGCCTGCTCACACGCGCCGACTGGGCCAAGACCCATGATCTCCGGGTTGACTGCCGACACGCCGCTGGCCACGATTCGTGCCAGGGGCTTGAGGCCGAGTTGGGCAGCCTTGGTGTCGGACATGACCACGACTGCGGCCGCGCCATCGTTGAGCGGGCAGGCGTTGCCTGCGGTCACGGTGCCGTCGGGGCGGAACACCGGGTTGAGTTGCGACACCTTCTCGATTGTGGTGCCGGCACGGATCCCGTCGTCTTTGCTGACCACGGTGCCGTCGGCGAGCGTGTAGGGCGTGATCTCACGCTCGAAGAACCCTCGGGCCTGAGCGGCCTCGGCGCGGTTCTGGGACAGCACGCCGTATTCGTCCTGGGCCTCGCGTGAGATGCCCTTGAACTGGGCAACGTTTTCGGCAGTCTGACCCATTGCGATGTAGACGTCGGGAACTCCCTCGGCTGGCGTCCACATGTCGGTGCCCTCACCCGAGCGAGATGCGGTGCGGGCTTCGGCGTCGGCGTACTTCTCATTGTGGGAGCCGGTATCGGCGGCGCCGTACATGTAGCGACTCACCGTCTCCACGCCCCCGGCCACGAAGCAGTCGCCTTCGCCGGCCTTGATGGCATGGGCGGCCATACGGATGGTCTGCAGCGACGACGAGCAGTAGCGGTTTATCGACACTCCGGGGAGTTCGAGACCTACGAGCGTGGAGATGACACGGGCGATGTTGTAGCCACCCTCACCCGCCGGCTGTCCAATTCCCCAGATGACGTCTTCGATGTCGTTGGGGTCGAGCTCGGGAATCTTGCTGAGCACGTCCGAGAAGATAAACGCCGACATGTCGTCGGTGCGGACCTCGGTTAGTGAGCCTTTGTTGGCCCGGCCTATAGGGGTACGGGCGGTGGCGACAATAACGGCTTCTGCCATGGCAGGTTCTCCTCGCTGAGATGTTGAGCTGAGACTAGGGCAGCAACGGGTGGTTTCACCAAGCGACGCCGAGCGGATGCCAACAGGCTCGTTGGTAGGGCTCGTTTCCGGGCGCCGGTCACGACTAGGCTCCGCGCTGATTCCAGCGACGGCAATCCACGCGCAGGGGGTGCGATGACCACGATCGATGTCGACCACAAGTGGCAGCTGCTGATCGGGGGCGAGTCGGTCGACCCCGACTCCGGGACCTACGAGATCATCGACCCGAACACCACCTCGGTCATCGGCCACGCCCCTGAGGCCAGCGCCCAACAGGCTGAGGACGCCGCTCGAGCCGCACGAACCGCGTCGGCTGAATGGAAGCGAACGAGCCGCGGCGAGAGGAGTGCCCACCTGGCCCGATTGGCCGATGTGCTCGAGGCTGACTCGCCGGAGTGGACCGGCATCGTCCAGGCCGAGACGGGTGCCACCAAGGCGATCGCCGAAACGTTGCAGGTGGGGGGTCCGTTCATTGATCGGTTCCGCTACTACTCCAAGCCGATTGACCTCGACGAGGCGCTTGCCCCGATTCCCCAGGCGAAGAGTGGCTTGGGTCCGGCCGGCCTGGTCGGAGCAATGGTGCATCACCAACCAGTCGGTGTGGTGGCCGCGATCACGCCTTACAACTTCCCCCTGACCAATGTGGCCGGGAAGATCGCGCCGGCGCTCGCTGCCGGCAACACGGTTGTGATCAAGCCCGCCCCCCAGGACCCACTCGGTGTGCTGCTCCTGGGCGACGCGATACAAAAGGCCGGGTTTCCGCCGGGAGTGGTCAACATCGTCACGGGATCGGGTCCAGAAGCACCGGCCGCCCTTGTCGACTCGACCAATGTCGACATGATCTCGTTCACCGGTTCAACTTCCATCGGGTCTCGCATCATGGAGAACGGAGCCCGAACCATGAAACGGCTACTGATGGAGTTGGGCGGCAAGGGCGCGTTGGTGATGACCGAGGACGCCGATGTCAACGCGGCGTGCCAGGCGATCGCATCGGTGTGGGGTTTCCACTCGGGTCAGATCTGCACTGCGCCTACCCGTGTCATCTGCCATCGAAGCATCTACGACCAGACGGTGGAGACACTCAGAACCTTCGCCGGGTTCATGAAGGTCGGCGATCCGACCAGTAGCGACACCATCGTCGGGCCGGTGATCACCGAGCTCCACCGCGATCGGGTCGAGGGATTTGTGGCCGCCGGGATTGATGCGGGCGCGACCTTGATCTGCGGCGGCGACCGCCCCGACCTGGCCGGCTACTACGTGTCGCCGACCCTTCTCGCCGACTGCACGCCCGACATGCATGTCGTCCGCGAGGAGGCGTTCGGGCCGGTTGTGGTGATCATGGCCCACGACGGCGACGACGAGGCAGTGGCTCTCGCCAATCAGTCCGACTACGGGTTGTTCTCCTATGTGTATGCCGGCGATACGAAACGCGCCTATTCGATCGGGCGAAGGATCGAAAGCGGAAACGTCGGCCTCAACTCGATCCAACCTCACATGGAGGCGCCCTTCGGTGGCTTCAAGATGTCGGGAGTGGGTCGCGACCGCGGCAAGTGGGGAATCAGGGCCTACACAGAGGTGCAGGCTTTGAGTTGGATGGCCTGAACGGCGTGGCTCTCCCACTTGAATCCTTTCGGCTCGTGGAGGGCTCGGCCTTCGTGGCGGCTCCTTCGGGCGGAATGACCCTCGCCCAGCTCGGCGCCGATGTGATTCGATTCGATCAGATCGGCGGCGGGCTCGATTCCAGAAGATGGCCGCTCACCGCCGAAGGCCGTTCGATCTACTGGGCCGGTCTCAACAAGGGCAAGCGATCAATTGCCGTCGACCTCCGGTCGCCGGAGGCGCGCGAAGTCCTCACCGACCTGATTGCCGGCGCCGGCAGCTTTCTCACCAACTTTCCCGCCCGGGGATGGCTCGAATACGACGTGCTCTCCAAAGCCCGACCCGACTTGGTGATGTTGGCCATCACGGGAAATCGAGACGGCACCACCGCTCTGGACTACACGGTCAACTGTGCGATCGGATATCCGATGGCAACCGGTCCGGCGACGACCAGCGACGTGATCAACCATGTTCTTCCGGCTTGGGACCTGATCTGTGGACAGACCGCGTCCCTTGGTCTGGTGGCTGCCGACCGGCATCGCCTGATTCACGGTGTGGGATCGTCGATGAGTTTGGCGTTGTCGGATGTGGCGCTGTCGGCGGTGTCCGCTCTGGGCCACGTCGCCGAAGCCCAGATCAACGGCACCGAGCGTCCGCGGCTGGGCAACGACCTCTATGGCGCGTATGGCGCCGATTTCGTCACCGTCGACGGCATCCGGATCTATGTGGTCGGCATCAGCCCGAAACAATGGTCGAGCCTGCTGGGCACCACTGGGTCGATTGCGGCGGTGACCGAGATCGAACACCGAATGGGTCTCGACTTCTCCGACGAGGGAGATCGTTTCCGAGCACGGTCTGAGATCAGCGACGCCATCAGGCCTTGGATCGAGTCGAGGCCGATCGATGCCGTTGCCGAGGTGTTCGATTCAGCCGGCGTGTGTTGGGGCCGCTACCAGTCGTTTCTCGAGATGGTCGACAACGATCCCCGTTGTTCGACGGATTCGGGCTTGTTCCGATCGGTCGCGCAGCCGGGGATCGGCACGTACCTGACCCCGGGCTCACCGTTGGCGTTCGGTGGTGAGATTCCTGTTGAGCCCTTGCCTGCGCCCCAACTGGGGGAGCACACCGACGAGATTCTGGCATCCGAACTGGGTCTGACTCCGCAGGAGATAGGACGTCTACATGACTCGGGCACGGTTTCCGGTCCGAATAGGGACTGAGGTCCCTACCGGGCCCAACGGCCCATCTGCACTATTGATTGTGGCTAGCAGAAACAACTATCGGAGGTGGCGGGCAATTTGTCTCGACATTCCTTACGGTGTCCAAACCACCGAGATCGGACGATCGTGTCCATGAGGATTGTGGTGTCAGGGCAATTGTCCACTGCTGATGCGAAGGAAGTGGGTGTTTGAGTGCGTGATTTCTTCGAGACGCCAGTCGAAGCGCCGACGGGCCCGATCGGGCCCACCGAGTGGATGTCGACGGCGGCGTGCAGCGGGCACAGTGATCTGTTCTTCGCCCCGTTCGCCGAACGTCCAGAGGCGCGTGTCCGCCGGGAGGCCGCCGCCAAGGTCATCTGCACGGCATGCGACTCTCACGAGTCGTGCCGCGATTTCGCGAGGGTCAATCGCGAACTCGGATTCTGGGGCGGCGAGTCGGAGTCCGAACGTGCCGACGCCGGATTCCCGCCCACCACTCCGATTATCGGACGCAAGCGCGTTGCCGAGCTCCGAGCTCGAGCCGCGATGGTTTCAGTGGTCTGAACACGCGATGATGCGACGGTGACCGACCGGTCCTGTTGTTCTCCGTCCCGAGGCAAATCAGACATCTCAATGGAGCTGCCCGCAGCGATGGTCTCGCCCGGTGACGTCGACCTCGAAACGGTGGTGATCCCGTCCGGCCCTTTCTCGATGGGTAGCGACAACGACCGCTTTCCGGCCGACACGGAAGGTCCGGTGAGAACGGTGTCGGTGGACGACTTCCTGGTAGCGACCACCGTGGTCACCAACAGCCAGTTCTCGAGATTCGTGGAGAGCACCGGGTGGGTCACCGGTGCCGAGCGTGACGGCTGGGCGTTTGTGTTCGCGGGGCTTCTGCCCGATGAGTTCCCGCCCACCCGCGGAGTGGTGGGCAGCGAGTGGTGGCGTGTGGTCGAACGAGCCGATTGGCGTCGTCCCCACGGCCCTCAGAGCAACATCAAGGATGCTGCCGATCATCCGGTGGTTCAGGTCAATTGGCTCGACGCTTCGGCATTTGCCTCGTGGGTCGGAGGCCGCTTGTTGACGGAGTCCGAATGGGAGAAGGCGGCCCGAGGCGGACTCGATCAGGCGCTGTACCCGTGGGGCGACGAACTGTTGCCGAACGGCGAACACCGGTCCAACATCTGGCAGGGCAACTTTCCCGTCGAGAACTCCCTCGATGATGGATGGTTCGGCACCTCGCCGGTGAAGGCATTCCCGCCCAACGGATTCGGACTTCACGACTGCGCAGGAAACGTCTGGGAGTGGACCGCCGAGGCTTGGCCCACCAGAGACGCCCACCGGGTGGTGAGGGGCGGTTCCTACCTGTGTCACGAGTCGTACTGCAACCGCTACAGGGTGGGAGCGCGCACCTCCAACACCCCGGACACGGCCGCTGGAAACATTGGACTGAGGGTCGCCTTCGACCAGCCGGGGCTTGGGATCAGCAAGCCAGCTTGAGCGCTCCCGGAACGGCGGCGAGGGTCATGGGCGCCGGACCCAGAGGCTCACCGTCACCCCAGAGATCGAGCAGCGGGCAATCAATGGAGATCTCACGACCTCGATAGGTGGTGACGCTCGGATTCTCCAGATGGGTTCCCTTGAACACACGACCGAAGAATCGGAGCATTTGGAGTCGGCCGACATCGCCGACCACGGTTACCTCCAAAATCGCATCGGTCGGATCAGCAGCGGGACAGATCTGCATGCCTCCACCGAACCAGGCGGTGTTGGCCACAGCGATCAGAGCCGAGCGCACCGAGTGGGTCGAGCCGTCGACGGTGAGGTCCACCTCGCGTGGGGTCATGCCGGGGAGTTCCATCACAGTGGCCACCGAATAGCGCTTGGGTCCCCTCGGCCAGCGAAGCTGATTTGCCCGCGCGTTTACGTCGGCCGAGAAGCCGGCGGTGGCCACCGACGCCACCCACCCGAAATCGGTCCGGATCGCATCGATGGAGCGGCCGGGGCCGAGGGCCTGTTGGGCTGCCGCTGCTGTCTCGGTGACGAAACCGTCGATACCCCGAACGAAGTCGTTGCCGGTGCCGACGGGCACCACACCGAGAACCGTGTCGGTGCCGGCCACGGCCTGGAGTCCCAGGTTGACGAGTCCGTCGCCGCCAATGACGATCAGCCGCTCGGCTCCCAGAGACACCGCTTGATGAGCGGCCCGGAGTGAGGCGGCGCGGTCGGCACCGGTTATGTCGATCGCTTCGAGACCGCTTGCCTGAAGCACGCTTGTGACGATCTCCATGGCCGGTGCGGCCTCACCCCGATCGGCGTCCGGGTTCATGAGGATCGGGACACTCATCGACTGGTCGCTTCGGACCGGTGGTCACGGTTGTGATCGAGAAGCTGGGTGACTGCTGTGATGGCGATCCCGCCGATCACTCCAGCGACCATCACCACCACCCACACTGCTCCGTGGGGAAGGTCGAGCTCGAAGTAGTCCCGCAGTGACGGCACCACCATCGTGAGGGAGTACAGGGCGGCCATGGCGCCGGCCAGTCCCAGCTTCCATGGTCGCAAAGGTCGGCTGATCAGTACCAGAATGACGAGCCCGAACAGCAAGAGGGTGGCGGTGGCCGAGGTCCGGGCCTCGGCCAACGAGACGTCGTCCATTCGTCTCACGACCTCGTACAGAACGAAGGTGACGGTTCCTGCGACGGCTCCGGCAGGTAGCGAGAACCGAAGCACCCGTTCGAGGAACCCCGGCCTCACCAACGAATGGTTGGGGGCGAGCGCCAGGAAGAATCCGGGTACCCCGATCGAGAATGTGCCGATGAGGGTGAGTTGACGTGGCAGGAACGGGAACGGGGATCCGGCGATTCCGACCAGCGCCGTGAGCAGGACGGCGTAGGCCGCTTTGGTGATGAACAGGTTGGCCACCCGTTCGATGTTGTTGATCACCCGGCGACCCTCGGCGAGCACCCGGGGAAGGGTGGCGAATCGATTGTCGAGCAACACCAGTTGGGCGACAGCGCGTGCCGCGGCCGAGCCCGACCCCATGGCGATACCCATGTCGGAGTCCTTGAGTGCCAGCACGTCGTTGACGCCGTCGCCGGTCATCGCCACCGTGTGCCCTCTTGATTGCAGGGCGTGGACCATTGACCGCTTCTGGTGTGGTGTCACCCGACCAAAGACGGTGGTGGATTCCAACAGGTCGGCCAGCTGCTCGGGGTCCTCGGGCAGTTGCCGGGCGTCGTACGCGTCGGATGTCGTGTCAATCCCGGCTCGTCGAGCGACCGCCGCGACGGTGGCGGCATTGTCGCCGGAGATGACCTTCAACTCCACTCCCTGTTCCCGGAAGAAGGCGAATATCTCGGTGGCGTCAGGCCGAACAGTGTCTTCCAGCAGTACGAGAGCTATGGGATCGCGCTTCTCGGCCAGTTGGTCGCCCTGCCACGCGCCGTCGGCTCGGGTCACGAGCAGCACACGGGTGCCCGATGCCGCCGCTTGGTCGGCGATTGCTCTCTCGGCGTCGTCGTCGGCATCGAAGAGAATGTCGGGGGCTCCCAGGTAGAAGACACCGCGGTCGACGAACTCGGTGGCGGCCCACTTGCGAGCTGAGGAGAACGGCAGGCTCTCTCCGACCGTCCATTCTCGGGGCGCATCGTGGGTGGCGATGATGGCAGCCAGCGTGGCGTTGGGCGCGGGATCGGCCGCACCGAGAGCACCGAGAGCCTCAGCTGCCTGCGCTGGTGTCGTGTCCCGGAGAGGGACGACCGAGGCCAACGAGATCTCTCCCGTGGTGATGGTGCCGGTCTTGTCGAGGCAGAGAGTGTCGACGCGGGCCAGCAACTCGACGGATGCCAGCTCCTTGGCGAGCGCCTTGCGGCGAGCCAGTGCGACCACGCCGGTGATGAAGCTCAAGCTTGTGAGCAGCACGAGCCCGTCGGGCACCATCGCCACTGCGGCTGCGACCGTGCCTTGAAGGGCTTCCTGCCAGCGGTCGACGGTTCCGAGTTGCCTGAGGAGGAGCAGAGCGGCGGCCGGAGGAATTATCAGTATGAGCCACCGCAAGATGGTGTTGACGCCGCGTCGCAGTTCGCTGTCGGCGAGTTCGAATCGTCGGGCCTCATCGGCAAGCTTCGCGGCGTAGGCGTCGGCTCCGATGCGGGTGGCTCGATAGCGCCCTGAGCCCGCCGCAACGAACGAACCCGATAGCACCTCATCGCCCGGCTTTTTCTCTATGGCGTCGCTTTCGCCGGTGAGGAGGGACTCGTCCATTTCGAGGCCGGCTGCGGTGATCACCTCACCGTCGACCACCAATTGATCACCGGGATGCATTTCGAGGACCTCGTCGGCCACCACGCCGCTGACCTCGATCTCGGTGACCTCGCCGTCTCGCACCACCCGCGCCTTTGGAGCCGACAGCACCGCAAGGGCGCTGAGGGTGCGGCGGGCCTGGAGTTCTTGTCCGATCCCGATGACGCTGTTGGAGACGATGACCCCGGCGAACAAGGCGTCGGCCGGGAACCCCGCGACCAGTATGAGAACGAAGAGTGTCCCGATGATCGCGTTGACGGGCGTGAGCACGTTGGCCTTGACGATCTCAGGGATCGTGCGCATCGGAGCGTCGGGGACGTCGTTGACACGTCCGTCGGCGACACGTTCAGCGACCTCGGCCGCGGACAGTCCGTCGGTGCCGTCGGGTTCGGTCACTCGGTTGCACCGGTGTCGTCGTACACGTAGCCACTCTCGTACATCTCGAGCCGATGTCTGGGTCCGGCAGTCGTTGCGTCGTTGGTCTCGTAGCCGGAGTCGCCCTCCCACATGGCGACCGGCCCGTTGCCGGTGAGGGCGATATGGGTCTCGTGATGGCGAGGCGATCGACTGCCGAGCGCCGCCAGCGCGTCGCTCACCGTGGGGAACCCGCTGAGGGAATGGAGGGTGACCCACGTGGGCGGAACCAGCTCGATCTCACCTTCATGATGCCGTTGTAGCGCCCGTTCCGGCGTCATCCATTCGTTGTCGACGATTTCGCCGTCGTCGATGGCGACGACTTCGCTCTCGACGGCTACCGCGAAGAACCAGGTCGAGTAGCGCTTGGGGGCGATCGCCGGCGGAAGCCAATGGGAGATCAGGACCATCTCTTGCGGCTCGACCACGACCGAGGCTTCCTCCATTGCTTCGCGTGCCGCCGCCATACGAGCCGCCGCGAGTTCGTCGGCCGGACCGGCGGAGTGATCGCCGAGGTCGATTCGGCCTCCCGGGAATACCCACATTCCGCCGAACGCGATCCGGGAGTTCTTGCGGAGCATCAATGTGGTTGGGCCCTCGGCGGTGTCGCGCAACACGACCACGGTCGCCGCGGGGATCGCCGGGGTCTCGCCTGCCTCATTCGCCTTCTTGGCCCACGCTGCGAATCTCTTGGAATCGGTGCTCAGCCGGTCGTTGGTGTTCATCGATCGGCCTCGTGCCCGGGTCGTTCGGGCATGCCGTGGAAGTAACACGATTCTTCGATGAGTTCGCGACTCCGCCATCCGCCGGGCGTTCGAACGAGTTGGTGGTGATACCAGCCCCCGGTGAACCACACACTTCCGTCGGGCATTTTCATGGGGTTGTGAAACATGGCTTCCACCTCGGCGGTGTCACCATCGACCAGCGCATCGATGTTGCTAACCAGATGTTGGGTGGCGGGAAACTGGGAGAGCGCCGTGTCGAGCCACTCGCACATGGCGTCGACTCCAGCGGTGATCCCACCCGCCGAGGTGTAGTCGATGTGAGCTTCTGGAGTGAACACCGTGCGGTACAGGTCCCAGTCGCGTCGATCGACCGCCCGGGCGTATCGAGTGAGAAGGTCCTCGATTTCGATTCTGTCGCTGATTGCCTGCAAGTCCATGGTGTAGCTCGCCTCGTCGGTGGAACGAGACTAGGCGCGTGACACGGCCGGCCGAGGACGCTGCGATGTCAGTTCGAACTCCAGAAGCTCACCGACGCGGCATCGAGCTCGACCGGAGCTTCGCCCGGGTCGAGTCCCATGATGAATGCGGCGTCGTTGTCGGAGCGATCGCGGCCGGCATAGGTGAAGGCCGAGCTGTCGGGAGCCCAGAGACGCGGCTGCTCAACGTATTGGTCGGCGAAGAGCAGGTAGCGCTGCAGGAATGAGCTGGTCGGGAGGAAGTTGGTCAGGCGGGTGAGCGATCGGCCGTCCCATGTCGACCAGACACCCTCTCTCGAGTCAATGTCGAACGTTGCCACCAAGAAGTGGCGGCCGTCGGGGCTCCATTCACCCCACAGCGGGGAGGCGTCGATGATCGGGGTTCGTCCGCCGGTGGCCAGGTCGACAATTTCGACTGAGGCGGTCGGGTTCTGGATCGGGCGGATGGGGTCCTGCCGGGAAGTCGTCTCGGCCGGTCGATATGCCGCAGCAATGGTGTCACCTTGGTCCGGCGCCTGCCCGGACGGTGCGTGGAGGAGCGTCGCGAGGCTTCCGGACGGATCCACGACCGTCGACGCAACTCCGTCTGTTGGGCCGAGATCCTCGATCGGATCGGCGGTCGGATCATCGACGAGCGCATCGACCCCGAGTCGAAGCAAGTGGGGCCGGTTCGGTGAAGGTGCGATCACCAGGAAGTCGCGGGTGCCGGGAATCCACGATGCCGACAGGAAGAACCTCCCGACCGTTCCGAGTGGAGATGTGGTGAGATCGGGTTCGATCAGCACGATGTCGTTGTCGATGTGCACCAGCAGGTCGTCCCCGTTGGGCTCCCAGGCCACATAGACCGAACCACCGCTCGCCACGGAGTCGGCAATGAGATTGCCGTCGGAGTCGAGAAGATCGAGTGTCGTGCCGGCGACCCCCGGACCCAGAGCAGCGATACGGGTTCCGTCATGGCTCCACGAGAAGAAGAAGTAGCGGCGGTTGGCTCTCGTTGTGGAGATGACCTCACCGCTGGCCCCTTCGACAACGGCGACTTCCCAGTTGTCGCCGGTCTGGGTGGACACCACGACGCGGCTACCGCGGCGTGACCACGTGGGTTGGGTGACGAGGTCACCGACGAGCGGCGACGCCAGGAGGGTTGAATCGGAGCGCACGAGGTGGAGTCCATCGATGCCGACGGTGGCGATCCGGCCGGGAGTCTCCGTGACGGCCTGGTCGGGGTTCGAGACGACGGCCGGCGCCGCGCCGTCGGAGCTGCAGGCCGAAGCCAACATCACCATGGCCGTCACTGAGCCAATGACCCGTCGGATTCTCATGACCGAAACGTAGTTGGGCCTGCGCCCCTACCGGGAGTGGCGATCGGGCCCGTCAGGGCAGCGGAAGAACCTCGGATATGTCGACCGGGCGACGTTGGTCGATGGACCGATGGGCGGCGACTCCGACCGCCACGCCCCACAGGCCGTCCTCGAGCGAGACCAGGGGTTCCCCGTCGCTGCGTATGGCTTCGAGCAGATCGGAGTGCTCGAGGTAGGACGAACCGTGATGAAACCCGGAGTAGCGAACTCGCTGATCGGCGATCTCGTGTTCCTCGACCCCGCCGATCCAATGCTCGCCTCTTCTCCCGATCCGGACAACGGAGTCGGGGATCAGTGCCTCGATCTTGCCGACATCGCCGATCGCCACGACCTCTTCTTGATTTCGGGTCGCCTCAGCGAACATGCAAAGGTCGAGCATGGTGCGCACGCCGTTTGCGTACTCCACGATTACGTAGGCGTTGTCGAGAATGTCGCTGAGTTTCCCGTCGTAGATCTCGTCGAGGTGATTGACGTCCTGGCCCCCCGATGCCATCACGCGTATCGGCCGGGAGCCAACGATGTGGTTCATGAGATCGAAGTAGTGGCAACACTTCTCGACGAGGGTGCCGCCGGTGTTGGCCGAGAACCGATTCCAGTTGGCGACCTTGTCGAGGAACGGAAAGCGGTGCTCGCGGATCGACAGCATTCGTAGGTCTCCGATGGTGCCGCGCTGCACTTCCTGTATGAGGCGGGCGATCGGAGGCATGTAGCGGTATTCGAGACCGACCCAAGCAATCCCTTTGTGGCGTCGCCCGGCTTCGACAACGGTCAGGCAGTCGTCGATGGTCGTACACAGAGGTTTCTCGACCAGAACGTGGAGATCGGCGTCGAGGACATCGAGAAGCGGCCCGAGATGAAGGTGATTCGGTGTGGCGATCACCACTGCGTCGCAGGTACCAGAGTCGATGAGATCGCGGTGATCGACGAACACCGAAGGCGTGGCCTCTTCAGACAAAGCCTCTTGGGCGGCCGCCAGTGACGGCTCGTGGGTATCACACAACGCCGTGACGACGGCACCTTCGAGGGCCTTGAGGTTCTCGATGTGTTCGATCCCCATCATGCCGGTGCCGATCACCCCGTAACGGACCTCGTCGCTTGCCATGGCGTCTCCCTCGAACTCTTCGGAACCCGGGCCTCGCCTGTATTGTACGGCCCATGTCGGACACCATTCTCGAGGTCACTCCCAGATCATTGGCCGAGGGCCTCGCTCCGGTCGGACCGATCGGTTTCGGTTGCTGGCGATTCACCGACACCGATATCGATCGGTCGTTCACACTCCTCGACACGGCCCTCGACTCTGGCATGAACCTTGTCGACACCGCCGATGTCTACGGGCTCGATTGGGGCGGGACCGGATTCGGAACCAACGAGGAGATCCTCGGCGAGGTGCTGGCGGCCCATCCGGGCCTGCGCGACCGGATGGTTCTCGCCACCAAGGGCGGGATCATGCCCGGGATCCCCTACGACCAGAGCACCGACTACCTGCGATCGGCGTGTGAAGCATCGCTGCGGCGGCTTCGCGTCGACACGATCGATCTCTACCAGATCCATCGCCCCGATCTGTTCTCCCATCCGGGCGACGTCGCTGCCACTCTGACGGCGCTGCGAGACGAGGGCAAGATCCGTGCGGTGGGAGTGTCGAACTACACCCCGGACCAGTACGACGCACTGCGGGCCCATCTGCCGTTTCCGCTTGCCACCAACCAGCCCGAGTACTCGGCGGCAAGCCTGCAGCCTCTGCGAGACGGAACTCTCGATCGGTGCATGCGCGATGGGGTCACGCCTCTCGCGTGGAGTCCACTCGCCGGCGGCCGACTCGCCGTCGACATGGGGCACGCGAACGCCGACGGGATTCGTCCCGAGTTGATCGGGGTGATCGGGGAATTGGCTGAACGTGAGAACGTCGACCGGGCGGCAATCGCATATGCGTTCGTGCTGGCCCACCCGTCGCGGCCCGTCGCGATCATCGGGTCGCAGAACAT
The DNA here is from genome assembly GCA_029263195.1 of Acidimicrobiales bacterium. Classification (GTDB taxonomy): domain Bacteria; phylum Actinomycetota; class Acidimicrobiia; order Acidimicrobiales; family Aldehydirespiratoraceae; genus SZUA-87. The sequence goes on along the minus strand of JAJCXX010000086.1, from coordinate 1,118 downwards.
CGACCGACTCGTTCGTGCTCAGGATGCGCTCGGCGTGACCCTGACGCGAACCGACGTCTATCGAATCATCGAAGCATCAGAAGGAATTCCCTTGCCATGACCACCTCACCCAAGACAGACCCGCTCGAGATCGCCTGGTTCTCGGCTTTGTGCGACGACGACTACGAGTTTCTGGGGGTTCCCGATCCGGTGCTTCGCAGCTCCTGGAGCCATTGCCGCAACATCGTTCTCACCGCCGAACGTTATGGCTACGACAATGTGCTGCTGCCGTCGGGGTACGGGCTCGGAATAGACAACACCGCTTTCGCGGCCGCTATTGCCCCGATGACCCAGCAGATCAAACTTCTGTTGGCGATTCGCATGGGTGAGCTGGTTGCGCCGCAGGTCGTGCGTCAGGTGGCGAGCCTGCAACAGATCGCCGGCGGCCGATTGGCAGTCAACATCATCTCGAGCGATGTTCCCGGAGAGAAGCTCGATTCGGAGCCCAGATATCGCCGGTCCACCGAGCTGATGTACGTGATCCGTGAGTTGCTCGATGGTCGTCCGGTCGATTTCCACGGTGACTTCGTCGACCTCACACTTGATCCGCCTCGCATCGTCGAGGAGATCGCGGGCAGTCCTGCGTTCTACTTCGGTGGCTTGTCTCCGGCGGCCAGAGAGTGCGCGGCCCGCGGCGCCGACGTCTTCTTGATGTGGCCTGACCTTCCGGAGAAGGTGGCTGAAATCAAGGCCGACATGGACGCTCGTGCCGCGGCCTTCGGCCGGTCATTGAGCTACGGCTGGCGATCGCACGTGATCGTCCGCGAATCCGAGGATGAGGCGCGGGCTGCAGCCCGTCGCCTTCTGTCGAAACTCGACGACGACGAGGGTGACGCTATTCGTGCCAAGTCGCTCGATTCGAAGAGCGCCGGTGTCAACCGACAGACCGAGCTACGTACCGACGCCGACGACGAGGGCTACGCCTCTCGACACCTCTGGACCGGAGTGGGTCGAGCCCGCAGCGGAGCCGGTGCGGCGATTGTCGGTGATCCCGACCAGGTGCGTGACACGATCATCGAACTGGCGGGAGTGGGCATGAACGCCTTCGTCCTCTCGGGCTATCCGCACGCCACCGAGTG
>JAJCXX010000085.1 GCA_029263195.1 Acidimicrobiales bacterium | reverse complement strand
GTCCCGACGGGATTTGAACCCGCGGCCTCCACCTTGACAGGGTGGCGATCACTCCAAACTGATCTACGGGACCACTCGCCACCAACGAAGGTGGGCGAAGAAGAAACGGTACGGCACCGGGGTGCGGATCACAACCCGGTTGAACCGCCGTCTCTGGTACCCCCAACGGGATTCGAACCCGTGTTACCGGCGTGAAAGGCCGGCGTCCTAGGCCACTGGACGATGGGGGCATGGTCATGTGATTGACCGGTCGACAGCCTAGAGGGTCCAGAGGCATCGATGACACGGGAATGCATGGTTCGTAGCCTTGGTTCCTGACCCAGTGCCTCCAGCATCTCGATCGACACGACCCGCAGCCGACTCGGCGCGTTCCGACAGTCGCTTGACGCGTCTCGCCGCGGCAGTGGCCTTCGGCTACATCGCTGGCACCTTCCCTTCGTCTCGGATCGCCGCCGCGGCTGCCGATCATGGCGATCTGGATCTCTCGGAGGCCGGCACCGGCAATCCGGGAGGGATGAACACCAGTCATCTGATGGGAAAGAAGTGGGGTGCCGCGGTGACCCTCGCCGACATGTCGAAGGCAGTGGCAGCGTCTCGAGTCGGTGGTCGACTGGCTGGCGATGTCGGTGCCAATCTCGCGGCCACCGCCGCTGTGATCGGCCACTGTCATCCTCCCGGTCGCAACGGTGGGAAGGGAATCGCGGCGAGCATGGGTCAGGTTGCCGCCACTTTCCCGATCTACATGCCGGTCGACGCGACTGTTGCGGTTGGCACCGCGGCCCTGCCGTGGTTCCGTCAACGTACCCGGATGGCGTCCGCCGCGGCCAGCATGACCTGGGTCGGTTTCTCGGTCCTGTGGTGGCGCAAGCGACTGCCGAACCCCGGAGGGGTGCGTCCCGACCGGTATCTGGCCTTGTCGGCAATTGTGAGTTCGCTGGTGATAGCCCAAAGGTTTCACTCCGAGAGCCACCACGTCGATGAGTTCAACCAAAGCAATGATCTCCCGAACCATCGCTCATCCAATGAAGTTTCGTCCTCGATCAAGGAGGCCCACCGATGATCGGATTGGTCACCGATTCCACATCACAAATCCCTGAGGTGCTCGTCGACAGGTACGACGTTCGAGTCGTGCCGATCTTCGTCAATGTCGACGGCTCCGAGTACCGAGAAGGAGTCGATCTCAGTGCTGACGACTTCTGGAACCGATTCGCCGATGGGCGGGTTCCGATCGTGAAGACCGCTCAGCCGAGCCCCGGGGCGTTCCTCAACGTCTACCGCGAACTCGAGGCAGCTGGCGCCACCGAGATCATCTCGGTTCACGTCGGGGAAGAACACTCCGGCACCATCAACAGCGCCAGACTTGCCGCGGAGATGGTCGACGCCGAAGTGTTCGTGGTCGACAGCGGCACGGCCTCCTTCGGTGTCGCGTGCTGCGTCTGGGAGGCCGCCGACGTGATCGCGGCCGGCGGATCTGCTGTGGAGGCGGCAAAGCAGGCCACCGAGATCGCACCCGAGATCGGCACCGCGTTCATTATTCAGGCCCTCAGCTTCGCTATGAGCGGCGGGCGATTCGATCCGGAGCTGCCAACCGGATCAGATGGTGTGGTTGTGCTGGCCGGCCACGGATCGAATCTCGATGTGGTCGCGGCATCGACCACAGTCGATGGCCTTTGCGATCAGATGATCGAGAGGTTCCTAGCGGATGGTGGACCCATCAGGGCCGGAATATGTCTTGCCGATCCAGCCACTCTGCCGTTCACCCTCGGGCTGGAGCAGCGACTACGCGACGCCGACATCGATGTCGAGATGGTTCGCTACCGAGTCGGTCCTTCCATAGCGGCGCACACCGGCCCGGGAACGGCCGGAGGTTTCTGGTACCCGAGGCGTTCGAGTTGACGATCTGAGCTCCGGGGTCAGTCGTCGGTGTCGAGTCCGGGCATGGCCGCTTCGACCAGTTGCTCGAGCAGCCAGGCCAGCCAGTGGTAGAGGCCGACCAGCGGGGTGCTGTCGTCGAGAGACTCGGTGTCGATTCCTTCGACCTCCAACCGTTCGCCCAGCACGAGTCGGAGGCAGTTGAGGCTCTGCATCCAGGCCGCCACGCCCTCCTCGTCGAGCTTGGTTCCATCGATTCCGGATTCGACGATGTCGATCGCTTCGAGACGTCCCTTGAGGAGATCGTCGTCGATCATCTCGCGGTATTCGATCTCGGATTCTTCGTCGTCGGGGCGGGCCGGAGGCTTCAGTCGACGAAGGGCCGGATCGGCATCGTCGATCATCATTTTGCGCAGCTGAGCGAGGAACTCCCGTAGAGCCTCGGACTCCTCTTTGGGGAGCGCCACGATGACCGCGCCGCGGTGGTGCCGGAATCGGCGACGGAACGCCGGGCTCATGCCCTGGCGCTCATGAGTCGTGTTCCATCGTGGCCCAAAGCCCATGTTCGTGGAGCCTGAAAACGTCGAGTTCGGCCTTCTCACGCAGTCCGGTGGCGACAACCGCCTTGCCGGTCGTGTGCACTTCCATCATCAGCCGGTCGGCCTTCGTTTTGGAGTAGCCGAAGATCTTCCTGAACACGAATGTCACGTATGACATCAGATTGATCGGATCGTCCCAGACGATCACCTTCCACGGCTTGTCGAGGTCGGTCACCGACTCTTCGTCGGTGACCGTGGTGGGAGAGATGGTCGGGGCAGTCATGGCTGTCGGCTACCGGCCAATGTGGAGTCTCGTGTCGGTACAGGCGGCACCGATCCGTCTCGGAGAACAACCAGGTGAAGTCGCACGATCGAAATCCAGGTGAGTGACGCCAGAGCGATGTGGATCCCCACTAGCAAAACCGGCACTCCCATGAAGTATTGGAGATAGCCGAGGCTGCCTTGGATGATCATCAAGACGCCGGCGGTCTCGGCCTGCGTCTCAATCGATGAGAGGTGGTGTCGCCGGGCAATCCAACCAACGACGAAGATCAGAAGAAGCACGGCCATGGCGGTGGCGCTGTGAATCCTCGTGACGCTTCTCACCAGAAAGGGAAGCCGCTCCGCTACATCTGGATCGTCGCTGCCGGAGTGCGGGCCCGATCCGGTGACGATGGTGCCGGTTACCAACAGTGTCGCCCCGACAACGGAGACGCCGGCCATGAGGACTCTCAGTCGCCGCCGAATCAAGCCGGACTCCGACGATGGTGGAGTGGCGCGGCCGGCCCCTGAGATGTCGTCGGGGATCGAGGCTCGATCCTGCAACACGACGGCATTCCAGAGCAACACCATGCTCAACAGGAAGTGACCCATGGCGAATCGGGGATCGAGGTCGGTCTTCACCAACAGGCCACCCAACACGATCTGGGCGACGACCCCGGCAACTAGTCCCCAGGACAGCCAGACGAGGTCTCCACGACGGATGGTTCGGCGCAACGAACCAAGAACAGCAAGCACTACCGCGATCGTGACCACGCCGGTGAACGTTCGATTCACGAACTCGATCAGCGAGTGATACTCGAAATCGGCCACTAGTTGATCCTGCTCACAATTGGGCCAATCGGAACAACCAAGACCCGAGGCCGTGAGCCTTACCGCTCCACCGCTCACCACGATGACGGTGAGTGACCACAGCGCGAATGTGGTCCACCGTCGATATCGATCGGGGCTCACGGCGGTGCGGGCCGAGAGTCGCTGAGAGGTCATGGAACAAAGCGTAGGACCACGACGATGAGACCGGCGAGGAACAATTGGGGGTGGCCGGATGATCCTGCCCCCCCTAGCCTGCGAGCCGTGACTGCCCCCTCCCAGGCCAAGCGCCGATCGCGCGTGTTGGCCTTCGTTGCCCTCACCAAGCCTCGAATCATCGAGTTGTTGTTGGTCGAGACGGTGCCGGTGATGATCGTGGCCGAAAAGGGCGTTCCGTCGGTCTGGCTGATCGTCGCCACCGTGCTCGGCGGAACCCTTGCCGCCGGCGGAGCCAACGCCTTCAACATGTATCTCGATCGCGACGTCGATCGTCTGATGGATCGCACCAAGGATCGCCCCCTGGTGACCGGGGAGGTCACCCCGACCGAGACGCTCACGTTCGCGTTCGTTCTCGAAACGGTCTCGTTTGCGTGGCTGTGGGGCTTCGTCAACTTCTTGTCGGCAGTGTTGGCGGTGTGCGCCACCCTCTTCTACGTGTTCGTGTACACGATCTGGCTCAAGCGAACGTCCACTCGAAATATCGTCATCGGAGGCGCGGCGGGGGCCGTGCCGGTGTTGGTTGGTTGGTCGGCGGTCACCAACTCGCTGGATTGGCCCGCGGTGGTGCTGTTCCTGATCGTCTTTTACTGGACACCTCCCCATTTCTGGGCGCTGGCGATTCGATATCGCGAGGACTACCTGGCCGCCGAGATTCCGATGCTGCCGTCGGTGGCCAGCATGAAGGTGGTCACCAGTCGAATCCTTGGCTACACACTCGTGCTTTGGGCTCTCACCCTCTTGTTCGCCCCTGTCGCCGGCATGGGATGGATCTACACCACGTCGGCCGTGGTGCTCGGAGCAATGTTCATCTGGTTGGCGATCGGGGTGGCGCGACAGCCCGAGCCGGGTCGGGCAATGCGGCTGTTCGGTTGGTCGATCACCTATCTGGTGTTGCTGTTCGCGGCGATGGCGGCCGATCAGATCGTTCGCACCGGGGTATGAGATCGCGACGATGACGTGATGGACCACAAAACTCTTGGCTTTGAATTTTCAACGCCGGGTCGATCGATGTGTAGGCTCAGCGATCGTCAAGGTGCCCTCAAACGAGTGGCGCGCCCGAATCCAAATTCAGCAACTCGCCCAGCCCGCTTTTCGCGGGCTGTCGGAGGACCACAGCAACGATGACGATGACCGAGTCTCCGCCGGCCACGGCAACCGGAACCGACGGTGATACAGCCGTTCCGCGCATCGCCGGCGGTCTCCATACGTGGCTCACCACCAGCGATCACAAGAAGATAGGTCTGCTCTGGGTGGCCGTATCCGTGCTTCTCTTCGCGGCGGTGACCGTCGTGGGGGCAGTGCTCGGATTCGAACGCGCCGACGCCGACAGCGTCGACATCTTCGGTGGCGTCAACTCCTACTTCCAGATGTGGACCCTCTACCGCGTGGCGTTTGCTGTTCTGGTGGTGGCGCCCCTGTTCATAGGTATCGCCACCGTGGTCGTGCCGATGCAGATCGGTTCCACCAACATCGCGTTCCCGCGAGCCGCTCTTGGTGCCTTCTGGACCTGGCTCATCGGCGCAGGCATCACGATCTCTGCGGTGCTCATCGGTGGCGGTTGGGGTGCCCTCGACGGCGTCACCTCCGACGAAGCCGATGCGATCTCGCTCACCCTTCTCGGAACGGGCATGGTGATATTCTCGCTTCTCGTCGCCTCGGTGTGCATCGCCACCACCATCGTGTCGATGCGGACCTCGGGAATGAACCTCTCGCGGGTTCCTCTCTTCACCTGGTCGATGCTCGTCGCAACGTCGGTCTGGTTGATCACTCTCCCGATTGCTGCTTCCAATCTGGTGCTGGCCTACGTCGATCTTCATCACGGAGGCCCGTCCACCTTCGGCAACCCCGAACCGGTCGCGGGTGCGACGGCCATCTGGCAGCAGGTCGACTGGGTGGTGTCCCAGCCCCAGGTCTACGCATTCGCGATTCCGCTGCTCGGAATCCTCGGATCGATCGTCCCCGTGGCTGCCGGCACCCGACACGTCAGTCATTCGGCGATGATCGGCCTCATCGGCTTGTTCGGATTCTTGTCGGTTGGTGGGTGGTCACAGCCCGCCTTTCACGATGGCACCGAGGACTTCCTGTTCATTGCCTTCGGTCTTGTGATCTTGCTGCCGGTGCTGGGGTCACTCGCCGGAGCAGCCTCCACCCTGGCCGAGGGCGAAGGGATCGGCTTCAAGGACACTCATCTGCTGGCGTCCCTCGGCGCTGGTGTGGTGTTGTTGGCAGCGGTCGTGAGTGGAGCCCTCCGGGTCGTGGAGCCGTTCCATCTCATCGCTCGGTCGACCACCACCGGAGTGTTCAATCTCGTAATGGTTTCTGCGGTGATCGCCGGAGTGGCCGGTCTGTGGTTCTGGGCACCGAAAATCACCGGGCACCAACTCGCCGGTGGCCTCGGCAAGCTCGTCGTGCTCGATCTCGTTCTCGGCGGTTTGTTGCTGGGTCTCACCGACTTGGTCAGTGGGTTTCTCGAGACTCCCGATTTCCTGTTGGCTCCGCCGGTCAGCTCCACTGCCGATGCCCTCAACCTGGTTTCGGTAGTCGGTGCAGTGATGGTCGCTCTCGGCGCACTCGGATTGGTGGCCGGTTTGTTGGGTGGGCTGCGAAGTGACGCTGCCAGTGCCGGCGACGATCCCTGGGACGGACACACCCTCGAATGGGCAACCACCTCACCTCCGCCCGAGGGCAACTTCAGTGAGCCCCCGGCGAAGGTCGTGTCGGAGGCCCCGCTGTTGGATCAAAGCGGTAGCAACGAGTCGGAGATCGCCTGATGTCACAACAGAGCACAGTTCTCACCGCCCCCCGGTTGGTTCGCCCTCGCACGGTGGTCGTCGGTTCGATGTTCGCCAGTGCGGCCGCCGCCATGATGTTCATGGGATTGATCATCATCTACCTGGTCGAGCGGGCCGGCGTTCGTGAAACGGGTGAAGAGTGGTTCCCTTCAGGGAGCATCGAGATGGGTCCGCCCGGGTTCGTGTTCGCCACGCTGATCCTGTCGGTCTTCACGATCCAGTGGGCGTTGCAGGCAATCAAGGCCGACGACCGAATCAACGCCTTCGTGGCGCTGGCTCTCACCCTGGTATTCGCGGCGGCGGTGTTCAACCAACTCTGGTTCATCATCGGCGACACCGGATTCACTCTGGCCGGCAGCGATGCCGCCGGTCCGAGCGGTCAAGAGGCCCAGTTCTTCTTCTTCGTGATCAACGGGGCCTTCGCGGTGTTCTTGATCCTGGCGGTCGCGTTCGTCCTTCTCACTTTCATGCGGGCGCTAGCCGGCCAGTACAGCCCTCTCCACAGCGGTGGGATAGCGGCTGCGGCATTGTTCTGGAACACCGTGGTGGCCATGTGGGCCATCACCTGGTTCGTCGTTTACATCACTAAGTAGGGGCTGATGTTCACCACCGGATTCAAGTTTTTCTACGGTCTCGGGTCGGCCCTCATGGCCGCCGCTGTCGTCTACGGCTACACAACCGGGGGCGACGGTCTCGGACCACTGGTGATGGGGTGGGAAGGCGGAGTCGGAGACCATCTCGGCTATGGGGTCCTGCTCACTCTTGGCTTCGTTGCCATGGGAATCGGCCTGATCATGGTGGCGTTTCGCGACGCCGATCCGGCCGCTCAGTCTCACTACCTCGGGGTCGAGTCGGTGCCCTCCGCGCCGCTGGTCACCGGCAACTTCTGGCCGGTCGTCGGAGCCTTCGGGGTCGGCGGAATGGTGATTGGTCTGGTGATCAACACCGCGGTGTTCATCACCGGTTTGATCCTGTGTTCTGCGGTGGCCATCGAGTGGATGACCACGGCATGGGCCGATCGCGCCACCGGTGACCCCGACGCCAACCGTGAATTGCGCAACCGGGTTATGGCGCCAATCGAGGTGCCGGCCTTGGGGGCCACCATGGTCGCGTTGGTCGTGTTGGCCATGTCGCGGATACTTCTGGCGTCTTCGAAGAACGGTGCGGTGGTCGTCGCCGGTGTTGCTGCGGTTCTGATTCTCGGAATTGCCGTGCTCTACGCCACTAGGCCTCAGCTCGGTCGTAATGTCGTTGCCGGGCTGGCGCTGGCACTCGGAGTTGCCATTCTGGCCGGGGGTATTGTTGCTGCTGCCATCGGTGAGCGCTCCTTCGAGGAGCACGAACCAGGGCACGAGGGTGCGATTGTGGAGATAGTCGAGGGGTCAACGTCGGTGGAGATCGCGTACACCGGAGTCGAGGCGAGCCTGTGAGCACTTCAGGTTCGAATCGGATTGGGGCTGCGGCCCGTCAAATGCTTTCGCTAGGAGCGTCAATGAGACAGATGAGCCGACGGGGACCACTCTTCGGTGTAACCATCCTGCTGGGTCTGGTCCTGTCGGGTTGTGCCGAAAACGCCGAGCTCGACACCCTAAAGCCGAAGGGTCCGGTAGCTCGCGAGATCGATCTGCTGTCCGATTGGGTGTTTGTCATCGCTGGTGTCGTCTTCGTGCTGGTATTCGGAGTGGTCGGCTTCATCATCTACCGATTCCGAGTCAACAGTCACGAAGGCGACGAAGTCTTCCCTGCGCAGACCCACGGAAACACCACTCTCGAGATCGGCTGGACCATCATCCCTTCGACGATCATGGCGGTCATCGGAATCGCCACGCTCGTCACCCACATCGCGATCAACAGCACCGAGGCCAACGCCGTCGAGATCAGTGTCGATGGGAACTCTCAAAGCTGGGAACCCAAGGTTGTCGTCGTTGGTCAGCAGTGGTGGTGGGAGTATCGCTACTACCTCACCGACGACATCAAGGCCTCTGATCTCAGCGACTCGAAGAACCTGCCACCGGCCGACATCGTGACATCCGGTCAGATGGTGATCCCGACTGGCGAAGAGGTCGAGTTGATCGTCACCTCACGCGACGTGATCCATTCGTTCTGGATTCCGGCCCTCAACGGCAAGCGTGACGCCGTGCCCAACCTGTTCAGCCCATGGAAGATCGAGGCCGACGACCCCGGGGTCTACTTCGGTCAGTGCACCGAGTTCTGCGGGCTGTCTCATTCGCGTATGCGCATGCAGGTCGTGGCGGTCGAGTCAGCCGACTTCCAGACATGGATCGATCAGCAGATGCAGCCTGCCGAGGTTCCGGCCGGTGCCGAGGAGTTCATCAGCGCTTTCCGGGACGATTCCAGTGCTCCCGTGTCCGATACGGCCGGTCCGGCCGCACGCGGCGCCGAGGCGTTCGTGTCCAACTGCACGTCGTGTCACCTGATCAATGGTGTCAACGATCTCAGCTACACCGGCGCCAATCAGGTGTCCGGAGCGGCCCCCGATCTCACTCACTTGGCCAGCCGCACCACGTTCGCTGGCGGACTACTCGAGTTCTACAACCCCGATGGCTCGGTCAACCGCGACGATCTGTCGGCGTGGCTTCGCGACCCGGCGGCCATCAAGGACAACTACGCCACCGCCGACGTGCCGCGTGGCATGCCCAACCTCGGACTGTCCGAGCAAACCATCTCCGACCTGGTCGCCTACATGGCGACACTCGGACCGAAACCCACGATGCTGCAGATTCAGCAGTCTCAGGTCAACTGAGGGACTAGATAATGGCAATCGTCGAAAGACCTCTAGAGCTCGACGCCGGTGAGTCGGCTGCGCTCGCCGAGCGACCCCTCGGTGTGCTCACGCGGCCTCAGGCCGGCAACGGCTGGCGAGACTGGCTGAGCACTGTCGATCACAAGCGCATCGGCATCATGTACGGCGTGGCGGCGATGTTCTTCTTCGTCGTGGGCGGTCTCGAGGCGCTCCTCATCCGAAGTCAGCTGGCCGTACCCAACGGCAACGTCCTGAGCGCCGATCTCTACAACCAGCTCTACACGATGCACGGGCTCACGATGGTGTTCCTGTTCGTGATGCCGCTGGCGGCGGCGTTCGGTAACTACCTCATCCCGTTGCAGATCGGGGCCCGCGATGTCGCCTTCCCGAGGCTGAACGCTCTTTCCCTGTGGATCTGGGTTTCTGGCGCGATCTTCCTCAACTCGACCTGGCTGATCGGTGGCGGTGGGGCCGACTGCGGTTGGTTCTGTTACTCCCCCAACAGCGGTGTCACCTTCTCGCCCACCCATGGAGTCGACTTCTACGCCATCGGGTTGCTCATCCTCGGTATTGCGTCTCTTGTCTCGTCGGTGAACCTGATCACCACCGTGATCAACATGCGGGCGCCGGGCATGACCTGGTTCCGTGTTCCGGTGTTCACGTGGATGATGTTGGTCACGCAGTTCCTGCTGTTGTTCGCACTTCCGGTGATCACCGTCGCGTTGTTCTTCTTGATGTTCGATCGTCTGTTCGACGCACAGTTCTTCAACCCCGACACCGGGGGCGATCCTCTGCTGTGGCAGCACCTGTTCTGGATCTTCGGTCATCCCGAGGTCTACATCGTGGTGCTTCCCGTCTTCGGCATCATTTCCGAGATCATCCCCACGTTCAGCCGCAAGCCGCTGTTCGGCTACTCGTTCGTCGTGTTCTCCGGAATCGCCATTGGTTTCATGGGCTGGGGCGTTTGGGCCCACCACATGTTCGTGTCGGGTCTCGGCCCGGTATCGGTCGCAGCGTTCTCGATGTCGACGATGTTCATCGCGGTCCCAACGGGGGTGAAGATCCTCAACTGGATCGCCACCATGTGGGGCGGGAAGATCTGGTTCGCGACCCCGATGTTGTTTGCCGTGGGCACGGTCACGATGTTCACCATCGGAGGGCTTTCGGGCGTGACTCACGCCCTCGCCCCGGTCGACACCCAGCAGACCGACACCTACTACATC
>JAJCXX010000084.1 GCA_029263195.1 Acidimicrobiales bacterium | reverse complement strand
GTCCGCATGACGCGCAACACCGAGACCGGGATCGTTGTTGAGCACCCGTTCGATCCTTCTGTTCATCTCCTCGGTGCCGTCCGCGACGGTTACCTGCCCGGCGTGTAGGGAGTAGCCGATGCCAACCCCCCCCCCGGGAGGGAGGGTCCCGACGTGTCGACGGAAAGGGCGATGGCGACAATCGCAGATGGTGTGACCATGCCAACCATGACTCCGAACCAGAATCGACCGCGGTAGATCCCTCGAGTCATGGAATGCACAGCGAGTTCGACATGACGGGTGCCCTTGCTGAGAACTTCGAGTGAGACAATGGCGAGTGAGCTGATCGCCCCACCGAGCAGCACCCACCTCACAGCGTGCGGGTCGGGGACGTCGGCGAACACGTCCATCAGGGCGTAGACGGCGCCACCGGCCGTAGCGGTCTGGGCCAAGAGCATGGGCAGAACCAAGGGTGACTGCCAGAGGTCTCGGCCCTCACACTGTCCGAACAGCAATGCCGTGTAACCAGCGGTGCCAGTCGCACCAAGCACAGCGGGAACCGCCAGCCACTTCAGCGCGGCAGACGAATCGGCCAGACCGGCGACCCACCATGCGGCGACCACCATCGTGTTGGCGATGAGAACGTAGGCCCCCTTGACCAGCCAAGACGACCTGTTCCCTCTCGTGAGAAGGTAGTGAAACCGTGTTGGCTGCTTCAGATCGGCCACAAGCAACAGGCCCGTGAGGGCCAGAAGGGTTCCGGCGATCATCGGAGGGATCACACCGACCGTCGCCTGACTCCCGGAGTTTCCGAGGAGGACCTGCAGAGCGGCGACTGCCATGACACCGGCCGCGATGGCCTTTGTGACCAGATACCCGGAGACCTTCACCTTCCACGTGATGGGGTGAGGCGTGGTGTATGTGGTTCGCGCCACAACGCCAGGGTCGAACTGGCCCGTGGGAACGGTCGGATGCGCCGGGGTGGTTTCGGCCCAGATCATGCCGTCGGCAGCAATGGCCGTTCGAAGAGGGTCGAGGGAGCTCTGGTCGGCGCCCCGGTAGTACAACTTGGGCTTGGTGCCCTGCTCAGGTGAACGCACCGCCACATCGGATCGGGCCACGACCGCGGCGGCCGGGTCGAGTGGATCGTCGAAGTCGGCCACCCTGATGGCATGGGTGGGGCACACGATTACGCAGGACGGCTCCAGGCCGACCGCGATGCGATGGTTGCAGAAGTTGCACTTGTTGGCCGTGTTGGTGGCGGGATTGATGAAGATGGCGTCGTAGGGGCACGCATTCATGCATCCCTTGCAGCCGATGCAACTACTGTCATCGAAGTCGACCACTCCGTTGTCGGCCCGAAAGAGCGCACTCGTCGGACAGATCTTCACGCAGGGAGCGTCGTCGCACTGGTTGCACCGCATCACCGAGAAGTGACGGCTGGCGTGCGGGAATGTGCCGGTCTCGACGTACTTGACCCAGGTCCGGTTGACTCCGATGGGCACGTCGTGCTCGCTCTTGCACGCCACCGTGCAGGCGTGGCAGCCGATACACGAATCGCTGTCGAGTAGAAATCCCAGCCTGGTCAACTAGCTCCCTCTTGCGATCAGTTTCAAGAAATGTACGGACGTTTACCGATGCCGTCAAGCTCCTCGAGTCCTAGGTATCAGCCGGGCGTGAAGGTATGAGCTGATCGAGTATCGAGACGAAGCGGCGAATGTCGCTGAACGAGTTGTAGAGGGGCGTCGGGGCCACCCTGATCACGTTCGGGAAGCGCCAGTCGCACGACACTCCCCCGTCGGTGAGTCCGTCGAACACCTCACGCCCATCGACCGAGCGATCGACAACTTCGAGTGCGAACTGAGACCCGCGCTCCGACAGCGGTCGCGGCGTGATCGACTCGATCCTGCCTTGCATCTCCGTGTCGAGCAGGTAGTCGAGGTAGCCGATCTGCAGCTCGGACTTCTTCCGAATTGCCGGCATTCCTCCGGCCCGATCGACGAGATCCAGCGACGCTCTCAACGAAGCCAACAACACGACAGCCGAGTTGCTGACCTGCCACGATTCCGCGGTGGAAACCGGCTCATAAACCGTGCTCATCTCGAACCGCGTGTCGCGCCGATTTCCCCACCAGCCGAGATACTTGTGAAGCTCCTGATCAGCGACATGACGTCGATGGACGAACGCCCCGCCGACACCACCGGGACCAGAGTTCAGATACTTGTAGGTGCACCAGACCGCGAAGTCGACGTCCCAGTCGTGAAGTTCGAGTTCGATGTTGCCCGCCGCGTGGGCCAGATCGAATCCGACGGTGGCCCCGACCCGGTGGCCGGCTTCGACGATCGACGCCATGTCGAGAACCTGTCCCGTGTAGTACTGGATGCCGGGCAGCAGCACGACGGCGAGTTGCTCCCCTATCTCGGCGATGGAGTCGAGAATGTCCGTCGAACGCAGCAGCTGTTCGCCCGGCCTCGGGCTCACGACCACGAGCGACGTTTCCGGATCCAGTCCCCGTTGACGGATCTGCGACTCAACGGCGAAGTGATCAGATGGGAAGGCGTGCTCTTCGATCAGAACGACGTGACGCTGGGAAGTCGGGCGGTAGAAACTCGTCATCATCAGGTGAAGGTTGACCGTGAGGGCGTTCATGACCACGACCTCGTCGGTGCTACCCCCGACCACCCGAGCCATTTGCTCCACAACAAGATCGTGGTAGTCGACCCAAGGATTGGGCGCCTGATGATGACCAGCGACCCCGATCTGGGCCCAACGATCCAACTCCGCAGCGACGTAGCCCGGAGTCGCGGAAGGCATGGCTCCGAGCGAATGGCCCACCAGATAGACCGAGTCGGACCCATCGGCTGATTTCGGTATCGCGAAATGGTCTCGAAGACCGGCCAACGGATCGACCCGGTCGAGTCGACTCGCGCATTCGTCGTCGTTGCTGAACGCGTGCGATGACAAGTTGCGTCCCCTCAGGGTGTCGGCACTAGGAAACAATCAGGTCGGCGGTGCTGCCCTGCTCCAAGTGATTGGGGATCAGGCACACGACCTGATACGTACCCGGCTCGAGATCGAGTGACAACGAAGCATCGAACCCTGGTGCCAGCGACTCGATTCGACCCAGCTCGGTCGATTCATCGAACTGCGTCGCCGAAGAAATTCTCACTCCCTGCTCGAGAACGATGAGATTGTGTCCGACCAGCCCGGTGTTGGTCATCGTGATGTTGATCTCTCCGGCCAGGCCCAACATCCGATTGGGGGTGTAGTCGAAATCGTCGGCGACGACCGCTATGTCGTGCGAGGCCTCGGCCGGCGGCTCATCACCACCGCCTGACGACACGATCACCGCAACGATGCCACCGGCCAGTACCACCACGAGGCTCGCTGCAGTCAGACGCTTAATGGTCCTCTGCCGCTTCCTTCGCGATCTCTGAGCAGCGCCCCGCCCAGACTTTCGCCGGGCCGCCGTCTGTTGCCGGCGTCGGGCTGTTCGGTCGTCACCGGCGTTCATGTCGATCCCCCTGGTCCCGGTATGTCACCCGGAGAAGCTAGCGCCACCCGAGCCAATAATCTGTGTCGGGTCTTGAGCGATCCCAGCACTCGGCACTACTGGGTCAGCCGTTCGCCGTCGATAGGATCGCTGACTTGTCCGCCGACCAACCCGAAGCAGAAGGCATCGACGCCGGCTCCGAACTCTCACATGGGCGCCGTCTGCAGATCTTGACCATCGCGTGGAACGTAGGCGAGGTCCTCGTCACGGTCACCCTGGGCCTCATGTCGGGCTCACTTGCGCTTGTCGCTTTCGGTCTGGATTCCCTCATCGAAGTGTTCACCTCCACGGTCGTGCTCTGGCACATGGAACCCAACGAGGAAGCCCACAGCCTCAGACGCGACCGGAGGGCCGAGCGCCTCGTAGCGGTGGCCTTCGCCCTGCTGTCAGCATCGCTCATGGTGGCCAGCACCCGGGCATTGGTGGTGAGTACCGAGCCTGACTCATCGAGCCTCGGAATCGTGTACTTGGCGGCCACGGCAGCGGTCATGCTCGGCCTCGCCCACCTCAAACGGCGAACCGGGATGCGACTCGGAAACCCGGTCTTCCTGTCCGAGGCCAAGATGACGCAGATCGATGCCTATCTCGCGATGGGAATCCTTCTGGCTCTGGTCCTCAATGGCCTTTGGGGATGGTGGTGGGCCGATCCACTCGCCGCCGGAGGCATCGCCATCGTGGCCGCTTCGGAGGCGTTCTCAGGGTTTCGAGGGCGAGACTGACCTCCGGTTTTCGCCACCGTGGAACAAACTCGACCGATGATAGGTTCAGGCACAAGATGACAGAGACCCGTCTCACCCAATACAGCCACGGCGCTGGTTGAGCTTGCAAGCTCGCCCCTGGCGAGTTGGCGCAAGTTGTGCGCCACCTGACAGTCGTTCCATCCGACCGGCTCATTGTCGGCCCCGACACCGGCGACGACGCCGCCGTATGGCGCGTCGACGATCATCGGGCCCTCGTGTTCACAGCCGACTTCATTACGCCGGTCGTCGACGACGCCCGTACATGGGGTCGGATCGCCGCCGCCAATTCGGTGTCCGACATCTATGCGATGGGGGGCAAGCCGATGATGGCGCTCAACCTCGTCGGCTGGAACACCGATCAGCTTTCCACCGAACTTCTGGGCGACGTTCTCGCCGGCGGCTCCGATGTCGCCATCGAGGGTGGCTTCGTCATAGCAGGTGGCCACACCGTCGACGATCCCGAACCCAAGTACGGGCTGGCCGTCGTGGGTGAGGTCGACCCCGATCACATGCTCACCAATACCGGACTCCGTGAGAATCAGACCCTCATCCTCACCAAGCCGCTGGGTATCGGGATTGCCACAACCGCGATCAAGAGCGGACTCGCCTCCACCGATCTCGAGGCTGCCGCGGTAGCCGTGATGACCCGTCTCAACGACGAGGCTGCACTCATCGCCGTCGATCTCGGTGCCACCGGGGCCACCGACGTGACTGGCTTCGGTCTACTCGGGCACCTGGGGCGAATGGCTGCTGAATCCCACGTCGGAGTGGAGCTCACCGTTGAAGCCATCCCGATTCTTGATGGCGTTCGTGAGCTGGCCGAGGACGGTGTCGTTCCCGGCGGAAGCGGACGCAATCTCGGATATGTGTTCGATCAACTCGACATCGAAGGCCCCGACGACACATCTGTCGTGCTGTTGGCAGATGCGCAGACCTCCGGCGGACTCATCTTCGGCGTCGACTCCGACGCCGCCGACGATGCGTTGCGGCGATTGCAAGACACCGGCCACGAGGCCGCTGCCGTGGGATCCACGGTGGCAGGCGCGGGTCGGATCCTTCTCAAATAGGCAAGGACAGGACCAATGAAGAATCTGAGACGACTCGTATTTGCGTTGCTGGCACTGACCCTGTTCGCCGCGGCCTGCGGCGACGACGGAGGTGACTCGGCCTCTCATACCCTCACCATCGGTGCGATCCCCGACCAGGACCCGGATCTCCTGGCCAGAAACTATGACCTGCTCACCGACTTCTTGAGCGACCGGCTCGGTGTGAGTGTCGAATACTCCCCCGTGGCCGAATACGACTCAGCCGTCACACAGTTCAAGACCGGAGACCTCGACCTCGTTTGGTTCGGTGGCCTCACAGGCGTTCAGGCCCGCCTGCAGGTGCCGGGCGCAGAGGCCGTCGCTCAGCGTGACATCGATGCCAAGTTTCATTCGGTCTTCATCGCACGCGTCGACAGCGGCATCGAACCGTTCTCGAGCGTCGATGGCCTCACATCATTGGCCGACCACTCCTTCACCTTCGGATCTGAGTCCTCCACATCCGGTCGCCTGATGCCGCAATCGTTCATGGACCAGTCGGGTCTCTCACTGGACGAACTGAGTGGTGATCCTGGGTTCTCGGGATCGCACGACAAGACGATTCAGTTGGTGGTGGCCGGGACCTACGATGCAGGCGCCCTCAACGAGCAGGTCTGGGATACGCGCCTCGCCGCCGGGGAAGTCGACCTCACCCAAGTACGGGAAGTCTTCCGTACGCCGCCCTACTTCGACTACCACTGGGTCGCTCAACCCGCCCTCGACGCCCGCTTTGGCGACGGCTTCCAGGCCCGCTTGATCGCAGCATTCGAATCACTCGACTCCTCAGATCCAGATCAGGCCACCATTCTCGAGTTCTTCTCGGCCGGAGCATTCATCGGCACCGACAACTCGAACTACGACCAGATCGAGTCGGTCGCCAGAGATTCCGGCCTGATCGGCTAACCCGGTGAGCGAAATCGTGCGTTTCGAGGAAGTCACCGTCGACTATGGAGACGGTCGCGGCGTATTTGATCTGAACTTCGCGATCCAGAAGGGCGAATGCGTGTCGTTCGTCGGTCCCAGCGGGGCCGGCAAGAGCACCACCATCGCCTTGATGAACGGCCTCGTTCTTCCCGATTCGGGGACAGTCAGCGTTCTGGGTGTCGACACCAGAGAACTGGTGCGCCGATCGGGAGCGTCGTATCGACATCGCATCGGCACCATTCATCAGTCCCTCAATCTGACCGGTGCCCTTCGGGTGATTCACAACGTCTCGGCCGGCCGACTCGGTCGCTGGTCGACCCCGAGGGCCCTGCTGTCGTTGCTATCACCGCGAGATATCGAAGAGGTAAGGCTGGCCCTCGAGCGGGTCGGAGTCGGAGATCTGCTCTGGGAGCGAACCGACAAACTCTCCGGGGGCCAGCAGCAAAGAGTGGCCATCGCCAGGGTCTTGCTACAGGACCCCGATCTCGTGCTGGCCGACGAGCCGGTCTCGAGCCTCGATCCGGCCAGGTCGCGCAGCGTGATCAAGCTGCTTGTCGACACCGTGGGACACACCGCCGAGCGACCCGACCGTGCCCTGGTGATGAGCCTCCACGACCCGGACCTGGCACGAAGCTTCTCCCGCCGGGTGGTCGGAATGACTGAGGGAATGGTGCAGTTCGACCTCCCACCGAGCTCCGTCAGCGACGACATGCTCGACGAGCTCTATAGCCTGGAATCCCTACCCGGGTCACCTGCCGAGCCGTGACCAGCTCACCGGCACACGCCCTCCCCGTGCCGCTGAGGCGGAGGCGCGACCGTTGGGTCTGGGCCCTGGTGGTTCTCGTTGCGGTGCTCTGGTCGATTTCACGTGCCGGCGTCTCGGGCGTGCTCAACCAGCGAGGATTCGGGCAGCTCAGCTCGTTCTTTCGTGCCGCTATCCAGCCCGAACTCAGTGGCGATCTCCTACGAATCGCGCTGGATGAGTCGATCACAACGGTCAGCTACGCCTTGCTCGGAACGGTCCTTTCGATCGGCATTGGCTTGGTCGGTGGCGTCTTCATGGCCGAGTCGATATGGAGTCCGATCACGCGAAGGTGGAGTCTCTCGCGACGATTCGGATGGCGGTCAACCAGGGCCCTCATGGCCATTCCACGCAGCATCCACGAAGTTGTGTGGGGCCTCCTTCTCATCAACGTCCTCGGAAACGACCCGTGGGTTGCGGTCATAGCTATTGGCATCCCGTTCGGTTCGGTTACTGCCAAGGTCTTTTCGGAGTTTCTCGACGAGGTCCATAACGATTCCTACAAGGCCTTGCGAATAGGTGGGGCGAGTCGGCTTCAGGCGCTGCTGTTCGGCTCGATGCCTGAGGCATCCGGCGATCTCCTGAGCTACGGCTTCTATCGACTCGAGTGCGCCATTCGTTCGGCCGCCGTACTCGGGGTCATCGGGGCCGGTGGACTCGGATTCCAATTGCAGCTGAGCTTCACCTCGCTCGACTACAACGAGATGTGGACGTTCCTCTACGCCCTGATCATTCTGTCTGGCCTCGCCGATTGGTGGTCGTCGTCGGTTCGACGGCGCCATGCCTCCCCGAACACCCAGGTGGCGGAGGGCGCAGGTGTTGCACGTCAGCCGGGACGCGACCGGTTCCTCAGCTGGTCGGCAATCTCAGCGGGTCTAGCTGTGCCGCTCAGCTGGTGGTGGCTCGACCTCTCACCTTCGAATCTCTGGTCGGCGCGCACGCAACGCCTGTTCGGCGACCTCGTGACCGACTCCTTCCCGCCGACGATCACCAACGGATTCGGG
Source organism: Acidimicrobiales bacterium (assembly GCA_029263195.1). Classification (GTDB taxonomy): domain Bacteria; phylum Actinomycetota; class Acidimicrobiia; order Acidimicrobiales; family Aldehydirespiratoraceae; genus SZUA-87. Next base: position 167,339 of record JAJCXX010000084.1, on the reverse strand, counting down.
TCGCTGTTCACAGCATCGGTCGACACAGTGGCCATGGCCGTGCTCGCTATCGCCGTGGCGTTTCTTCCAGCCACTGGCCTGGCCTTCGTGATCGCTCGCCGAAGTCACGACCAGTCAACGGACGGCTCGGCATCACTCGCATCAGAGGGCGCTCGCTTCGTCACCCGACTCTTCCTCTTGACGCTTCGGGCCATTCCTCCTCCCGTATGGGCGTTCTTGACTCTCTTCGTCCTATTTCCGGGCATCTGGCCCGGGGCCGTTGCCCTCGGTATCTACAACGCCGGCGTGATGGCGCGCCTGCAAGCAGAGGTTGTCGAGAATCACGACGACTCCAAGGGTCGAGCTCTCGAAGCAGCCGGAGTACCCCGAGTGTCACGGATTGCCTACGCAACCGCCCCCCAGCTCGCCGGACGGTTCAGCGCAATCGGGATGTATCGGTGGGAGGTCGCCATCCGCGAGACCGTTGTTGTTGGTGTCGTCGGTGCCGCAGGCCTTGGCCGTGTGGTCGACGAACAGGTGGTGCGGTTCGACTACGACGGGCTGACCTCGACGCTCATCGCCTTGATGATCGTGACGATCGCTGCCGATCAGATCAGTGCCGGGCTGCGACGCTCACTTCGCTGAGAGTCCCAATTCGGATATCAGGTCCGACCACGACTCGCGTTCGCGGTCGGGGTCGACCAGCGATGAGAGACCCACACAGAGTCGAGTGAGTTCAGGCTCAAAGTTGGGGTCGGTCGAGAACCGCTGAATTACCTCGGCGAGTCCCGCAGTGTCGCCGGCTTCGAAGTAGCCGGGATAGTCGCTTCCGAGGAGTCCGACGGTTCCAGGAATACGGCTGGCGATGACCGGCTTCCCGAGGCTGATGGCCTCCGACACAACGTTGGCGCCACCCTCGGACCACGACGACAGGATCAGGGCCCGGCTCCGCTCGAGCAACTTCATCGCCGATCCCCTGTCGAGTGGCCCCAACCATTGGTAGCGGGGGTCGTCTCGCATCAGTTCGCGGGCTCTGTCGGCCCACGTCTCATCATGAGCCGCTCCGGCGTGTAGCACCCGCACCTTCGAGTCGCCAGGTAGTCGGGCAACGGCCTCGGCCGCTCTGAAGGGGTCCTTCACCTCACGTAGATGGGACAAAACCGCGAATCGGCACTCGCCCGGCACCTCCCCGATCTCGATGGAGGGCTCGTGGTCGATTGGTTCAACGGCCTGGAAGATGACGTGCTGCGGCCGTTCGTCCGTGATGTCAGCAAGCCGCTGTGCCGAGGGCTCGAGGAAAACGAAAGCGTCGGCCAGCGCCACCGATGACGTCAGATCGGGATCCGAGAGGTCGCCGTTCACGTCGGTTCCGGTGAACGCCACCACGATCTTCGGACCCTGAGGCTGCGCGGAATAGTGCCGCACAGCGTCGGCGCCGCGGCGGGCATGAAGGACCACGACCATGTTGCAATCCTCGGCAGGCTCACCGTGAGTTGTCTCGACCAGTTCGTGGCCGAGCTCGCTGAGTCGTCGCGCCCACCGCGAGGCCGTGGTTGCGTTGCCACTGGTGCTACCGGGCCGAACCGGAGACGAAACGGCGATTCTCACCCGGACTGCCGTGCCGCTCCATCGCGGCTACACGACCGGAATCCGCCGAAGACATCGGAGCGATCTGGCGTGAAATAGTTGCGGAACGTGGTTCTCACGTATCTCGATCGGGTAGCCCAAGAACCGCCCCGCAGCACCCGTCGAGACCCGAACCACGGTGCGGAGTTGTCGAGATAGGAGTCAGGAACGAATCCGGGGAACGGCTGGAACACCGTGTCGGTCCACTCCCAGACGTTGCCGGCGAGATGAAGGAAGCCGAGCTCGGATGCGCCGTCGACGCACTGATCGACGGATACGGTGCCCATCGAGTCGATATCGATCGCGGCACGTCTGGCTTCGGCAGGTGCGTCGCCCCAGGGCTGTCGGAGTCGCCGTTCGCCGGAGCGATCGAAGGTTGCTGCCCTCTCCCACTCCACCTCGGTCGGAAGTCGACGTCCTGACCACTCACACCAGGCCCGGGCCTCCCACCAGTTTGCATGAACCATCGGCTTTCGAGGCTCGATGTCGACCCAGCGATCGAATTCGCGCCTCTGCCATTCGCCATCGAGGCGACGCCAGTACGAGGGATGTTGGCGATCGACCGAGGTACGCCACTGCCAACCGTCGTCGTCCCAGAGCTCACGCCTCTCGTAGCCGCCGTCGTCGACGAATTCGAGAAACTGCTGTTGGGTCACCAAGTTGCGATCCATTTCGAAATCAGCGACCTCCACCTCATGGGCCCACTTTTCGTTGTCCATGACGAAGGCCTGTTCGGGCACCCCGCCAAGCCAATGAGTGGCTCCGGCTACCTGGATCTGTCCCGACGTATCGGAGCCGACGGGACCATGATCGGGTGCCGGCTTGATCAGAGCTGCTGGAGGGCGTAGGCCCTCGGCTTGTCGCGTGTAGAGCAGGGCCTCGACGTGAGCGTCGTGGTGCATCACCGTGTAGAGCGCCCCGTATGCGAGTTCGGAATTGTCGGGGTCAGCGGCCACTGCTGCCCGAACTCGATCGGTTACCTCGTCCACGAACTCCACCGTCGCATCACGATCGGGAAGAGGCAGGTCCCACCTGGTGTCGTGGCGCACGGTCGATGAGTTCCACAACTCATCGGCATTGTCGACCAACGGGTCCTGTCCGAGTAGCTCTCGGAGCACGAACCGCTCCTGGAACCACCCGGTGTGTCCGAGCTCCCAGAGCATCGGGTTGACGGTCGGGACCTTGGGCATCACGAGTTCAGGATCCTGGAGATCGGAGAGCACTCCGTGGAGAGTGCGGGTTGCCTCCGCCAAGGTTGCGTCGAGTTCGTTGGGGTTGGTCACGATCCGACGCTAGCCGTTGTGATCACGTCGTCACCGCCACGCCGTCGACCTCTACGCTCAACTTGTTGGTGTAAAAGGACAGCATTCCTGCCACCTGGCGGGCTTCCGGGAACGGAGTCGGGTAGCTCCATGCCACGTCGTTCAGCGTTTCTCCGTCGATCACCAGAGAGTGGTAGTTGGCGAAACCCTTGTAGGCACAGGTGGTGCGTCGTTCGGCCGGGACAATCAGGTCGAGGCGGACATCGGTCGGTGGGACGTAGATGCGGGCGCCGATTCCCGTCTCGTAGAGCATCGTCGGTTTGGTGGTGTCGGCCACCACCGTCTCCCCGTGGCGCACGACCACATGCCTCGACGACGGCAGCACATCGATGCGCGAGTACGGGTTCTTCGGATGCCCGAACACTTCCACATCCTCTTCGAACCACTGCTCGATCGCGTCGAATTCCAGGCGTACGCGGCCGCGCAGTTCCTCCTCGGTCGGATCGATGAGAATGCTTGCGGCGGCCGGAACGCTAGTGCCATCGACCACCAGGTCGTGAACTGCCGCCGGGCCGAATCCCTCAATGGAACGCGTGGCGTCGGTCGGTTCGAGGGCCACCAGAATATCGTCGGCCGGGAAGTACCAGGACGGGTAGTGGCGCTGGTCCCACACCCCCATCACGTTGCGGGAGTCGACCACTGGGCGACCACCGACGAATCCTCGTATCCACTTCTGATTGGGCAACAGTTTCGAACTCGCGTTTTCGGACATGCCCTCAGAACAACGAAGTAGCTCAGACAATTCCAGATCCCCTACCATGCTCTGAATGAGAACTCTCGGCCTCCTCGGCGGGATGAGTTGGGAATCATCCATCGAGTACGAGCGACAGATCAACGAGTCTGTTCGTGGCCGGCTCGGAGGTTCGCACTCTGCCGACCTGATCGTCAGGTCGTTCGACTTCGACTTCATCGAGGGTTTCATGGATTCCGGAAACTGGTCCGGGGTGGCACAGGTACTCGCTGACCAGGCCCTTTCACTCGAGCGCGCCGGGGCGGAGGCCATAGTGGTGTGCACCAACACCATGCACCAGGTCGCCGATCGCATCGAAGCGGCCATCACCGTCCCGCTGCTCCACATTGCCGATGCCACCGTCGCCGCGATCGCACAGGCCGAGGTCGAGAAGGTGGCGCTGCTCGGAACCCGATTCACGATGCAGGAACCCTTCCTCCGATCCAGATTCGAAAGCGCCGGCATCGACGTGGTCGTACCCGCAGGCGACGACCTCGAGATGATCCATCGAGTGATCTTCGATGAGTTGGTCCAGGGTGTTGTCAGCGAAGATTCTCGTCGTCTATTTCTCGACGCCATATCCCGACTCCTCGAGACGGGTGCCACCGGCGTCGTGGCGGGCTGCACGGAGATCGAGCTTCTCGTCTCACCCGGCGACCTGGACGTCCCGTACTTTCCGACGGCAGAGCTGCACGCACTGGCGGCGGCCGACTGGGCTCTGGGCGACTAAGCGGTCGCACACGAATTCCGGGCTCGACGCCACCCCAACTATCCTCCGGTCATGTCGACACGTCAGCTCCTGTACAACCGGGAGGATTTCCTTCGCGACGACGAGGGCACCACGCCCCACATCGTCGATGGCCGACGTCTTCACGGTGGGTTCATCGACGACGTCTATCAGCCGCCACGGTCACGCGTCAGGAGCTCGGCCCTTCGGGAATGGCGGGAAGCACTCCTGGAGCGGGGCGGCCAGCCCCTCATCGCCGACTCAAGTCTCCTGACCGGAATTCGTGTTCCCAATGCGGAACAGTTGATGGTTCTCGTCGCCAACGGCCTGGATCGAATTCTCTGGAACAGTCTCACGATCATCGGCAAGATCGAGGCGCGAGGCAGATTGCTGGCCGAGATGAGCTTCCCGGATCTGCAACCCTCGATTGTCGAGGACATTTCCTCGATGGCAATCGGTCATCTCAATAAGGGGCTTCTGGTGGCCCACGGTCTCGACGAGGGCGGGCAACCCTCCGAGGGCATAGGTGGCCACGACGAGATGTGGTTCCTCGCTCGGGACCTGGCATTCGGAGTCGACGCCTACCCCGATGCCGAGCCGCCGGTCGACATCGGACGCCCCGCCTCCGAAACGAATCTTCGTCCCGACGTGGCGCCAGACGTGGCATCGCTGGTCTCTCTGCTCGCCAACCTGCTGATCATTGAGTTTCGCGCCGAGCTCGGTTTCGCCGACACTCAGTCGGTGCTCCGAAACCCTCGATTGTTCACCGACAGACGAGCGGAAGCTGAGCGGGCCTCAGAGATCGTCGAGCGAATTCGGACCGATGAACTGATCCACGTCGAATCTCTGTGTCTCTATCTCGGTGAGCTCCGGTCGATCACCTTTCGCACAATCGACGGCTCGACCGTGTCCGGCACCGACCACATCGATCCGCTTTGGGACGATCTCGTCAGGTGGGCCACGATCGAACAGCCCCGTCAGACCTCAGCGAGACAGAGGGAAATGATTCTTGAGATGATCTCGACCCTCGACGATGCGCCGCGCGTGCTCGCCGAGTTCGATGCAGCCGTCTGACCGGCCGATCGCTGATTCAGTCGGCGGTGGGCGGTCGAGCGTCGAACGTGAGTTCTGACGAATCGATCTCGGGATGGTCGAGCGCCACCGCAAACGATTCCGCCATGGTGTTGGCGACGTCATCAACCTCCATCATTCCTCCGGGGATCGCCTGAGTTCCCCAGTCGGTCAGTGCCTTTTCCAAGAGGTCGAGGTTCATGTGATCAGAGAACTCGGTTGGCTGGGTGTTACCCATGGTGACGCGTAGGAATCGTCGGTCGGGGTGCTCCACTCGCCACACTCGGATGCACTGATCGAGGGCGGCCTTCGACGCGGAGTAGGACGCGAACAGGGCGTTGGCATCAGCGGTCGTTCGAGACGATACGTATGCCACAAGGCCCGATCGGTTCATGTGCGGAATCACAGCCGCGGTGGCCAAGTTTGCCCCCACGACATTGACCCGGAACACGTCGGTCCAGACCTCCGGGTCGGTGTCGACGAGAGGCTGCAGCACGCCGAATCCAGCGGTGTACAGCATCATGTCGAGGCCGCCCATGTTTCGTGCGGCCGTATCCGCGACTCTCACCATGTCGTCGTGGTTGGTTGCGTCGCCGCCGACGACCCATCCCCCTTCTCTGTCGCGCGCGATCAGCTCCAGACGCTCGACGCGACGCGCACACAGGGCAACCTGGGCTCCGTGGTCAAGGGCGGCCGACGCGAACGCCGCTCCAATTCCAGACGACGCACCGACGACAAGAATCCTCCGTCCGAGCAATGAGACGGAGCTCACTCCTCGGTCGCCGAATCAGACCCCGACCAGCGTTGAATGACGCCCTCGGTCTCGGCTACGAGAGGTGCAACGCTCGGATAGCCGGCGTAGGGAGCGAGAATCACCAGGGTCTCCCTGAGCTCCTCGACCGTCAGCTCACCGTTGGCGAGCGACGCCCCCGCTTGGATCTTCCACGTGTCGACTGCGCCCCTGGCCGCGATCACCCCCATGATCAACAGCCTTCGATCGCGAATTGACAGGGTGTCGCGGTCCCACACCTCACTGAAGAGGCTCCTCATCATGACGTCGTTGAAGGCCATGGTCCCTTCGGGAAGCGCCACCACGGAGTCTGCGTAGATCTCCCTCATCTTCGCCATGCCGCGCCGGTAGGCGTCGGATTCTTCGGTTGTCGGGTCCGGGACGGTCATGGTTCTCCTGGTACTCGGTCGATAGTCGCAGGTCAGCGAGAATGTGACGACGGTTCGAAGCAGATCGGGAGCTTGCTCCAACCGGTGACGTTGCCACTGTGGAATCGACGTTTGGCGTCGTGATCGACTCGATACGCGGGCAAGCGCCGGTGAATCTCCTCCAGGGCGATGAGGCCCTCAGCACGCGCCAGAGCTGCACCCAGGCAGAAGTGGGCGCCATGTCCAAACGCAAGGTGTCGCTCGGGTCGGCGGTGGATGTCGAAGATCTCCGCCGTGGAGCCGAACTCGCGATCGTCATGGTTCGCGGCACCGATCATCAATAGCACGGACTGGCCATTTCCGAGAACGCGTCCATGAATGTCAAGGTCGGTGGTCAGGGTTCGGTGCATGTACTGAGTCGAGTTGTGAAACCGGACGACCTCCTCAACCGCATTGGGGACCAGAGTCGGGTCGGCCACGACCTGTGCCTGCTGATCGGGGTGACGGGACAGCAACTCGATGGCATTGGCAACCATCTTCGTCGTGGTCTCGTGCCCAGCGATGACGAACAGCACACAGAACCCGAGCAGCTCCTCTTCAGTGAGGCTTCTCCCGTCGACCTCGGAACGAATGAGATCGTTGATCAGGCCCTCGCCGTGGCCCTTCCTGCGCGCGGGGAGATCATCGATGAAGTACTGGAGCAATCCGAACATCCCGTCGAGAGCCTCCTGAGGCATCTCCATGACTCCATCGTCACGAATCAGGATCCGATCGGCATGGTGGCGCAACTCATCGCGGTCGGATTCAGGCACTCCGAGCACCGCAGCTATCACATCCATCGGAAACGGCCCTGTGATGTCGGCAACCAGATCGCACTCGCCGGCCTCGACTACTCCGTCGATATAGCCCGTAACGATGCTGCGGATCTCGTCGTGCATGCGCTCGACTCTGCGGCCGGTGAACACCCGACTGACAAGCTTCCGAAAGACCGTGTGCTCGGGGGGATCCATCTCGATCAGTTGGGCGAAACCGCTGTTGATGTGTCCTCGCTGCTCCAGGGCCACGCCTCCGGTCGAGGAGAACGTTGCGTGATCACGGAATCCCTCGAGGACGTCGTCGAACCGCGATAGCGCCCAGAACTCCAGATCGGGGTTCCAATAGGCGGGGGCCTCGTCCCGCATCCGGCTGTAGGTCGAGTACGGGTCGTCGTGAACCGCGAACGCGTAGGGGTTGTAGACCAACTCCCCCGAATCGTCCGACATGACGAGACGATACATGGCGCGAAGCCGTGGGCAATTATCATCCGACAGCAGCCAGTCGATGCTCGGTCGGCCGGCCCTGGATGATTCGAGCCAATCATGCGATTCAGCGGCAAGACAGCGATCGTCACCGGATCCGGCGGCGGGATCGGGCTGGCCTATGCCAAGGCCCTTCACGCCGAGGGAGCCAACACCGTGATCGCGGAACTCGACCCGGTCAGCGGACGAGCTGCCGCTGATGGACTCGGCGACCGCGCCCTCTTCATCGAGACCGATGTCGGCGATCCAGGAAGCACCGATGTGATGGCAGCCACGGTGAAAGCCGCGTTCGGAGGCATCGACCATCTGGTCAACAACGCCGCGATATTCGGAGACATGAAGCTCTCCGGGTTGACCCAGGTCGACTACGACTATCTCGACCGTTTCATGAAGGTCAACCTGATGGGCGCCTTGCACTGCACCAGGTCGGTGATGGGTTCCATGGCAGAGGGTGGAGGCGGATCGATCGTGAATCAGTCCTCGACCGCGGCGTGGATGGGCATCGCCGGCTTCTACGGACTCGCCAAATCAGGGATCAACTACCTCACCGCCTCGCTCGCCCACGAACTTGCCCACCTCAACATCCGTATCAACGCCATCGCCCCGGGCCCCACCGATACCGAGGCACTCGCTCGACAGGTTCCAGCCGAGTTCCAGGACCCGATCGTGCAGAGCCTCGCCATCAAGCGACTCGGAACTCCCGGCGATCATGTCGGGCCGGTTCTGTTTCTGCTGTCGGACGACGCCGCCTGGATGACCGGGCACGTAGTCGCGGTCGACGGCGGCCAGATCACTCGACCCTGAGGACCAGCGATGACGAGCAGCCAATCGGGACGACACGAAAAGTTGTTGATCAACGGCAGTCTGTGCGACGCGTCCGACGGCACGACCTATCGAAATATCGGACCGGCCACCGGGCAGTCGATAGGTGTCACCCCGGACGCAACCAGTGCCGACTTCGAAGCAGCTGTTGCCGGAGCCCGCCACGCATTCGATCACACCGATTGGTCCACTGACCCCGCCACCAGGGTTGCGGCCATTCGCCAACTGCATACAGCATTGCTCAACCATGTAGATGACCTGACCGAGATCACCATCGCCGAAGTCGGAGCAACCAGAATGGCGTGCTCGAACGTGCAGGTCGTGTCGCCCCTCGAGATCCTGCCGTTCTACGCAGACCTCGCCGAGAACTTCAAGTGGAACACCAGCCTGGGGCACGCCGACACACTCGGCGGTCGGGCCCATAGGTGGATCGAACGTGAGGCCGTCGGTGTGGTGGCAGCGATCTCCCCGTGGAACGTGCCCAACCAGATCAACCTCGCCAAGGTTGTCCCGGCCTTGGCGGCCGGTTGCACGGTAGTTCTCAAGCCAGCGCCCCAAACCCCATGGACAGCGCTGGCGCTGGGCCGAATCATCAACGATCACACCGACATTCCTCCAGGCGTGGTCAACGTCGTGTCGTCCTCGGAGCCATCGGCCGGGGAGTACCTCACGTCCGATCCGCGCATCGACATGATCAGTTTCACCGGATCGACTGCCACCGGTCGAGTGGTCATGAAGGCCGCGGCAGAGAGCGTCACCAGGGTGTTTCTCGAACTCGGCGGAAAGTCGGCGATGATTGCGCTCGACGATCTCGACGACTTCGGTGGAGCCGCGGCCACGGCGGTCTTCGGGCTGGCCACAGTCTGCGGGCAGGGTTGTGCGCTGGTCACCAGGCTGTTGTTCCCGCGGTCCCGCTACGACGAAGGACTCGACACGGTGGCGTCGATGATGTCCCACACTCGCCCCGGCGACCCATCCGACCCCGCGACCATGCTCGGGCCTCTGATCAGTCAGTCGCAGGTCGATTCGGTCGACAGATACGTCCGGTTGGCGGTCTCCGACGGTGCTCGGATCGTCTGTGGTGGCCGTCGTCCCGACCCCGCCCTTCCGGGATTCTTCTACGAACCGACGTTGATCGCCGATGTCGACAACTCGATGCAGGTGGCACGCGAGGAAATCTTCGGGCCGGTCCTCGTGGCGATTCCCTACGACAGCGACGATCACGCTGTCGAGATCGCCAACGACTCAATCTACGGTCTCTCCGGCGCCGTGTTCGGCGCCGACGAAGCACGGGCCACCGCTCTGGCGCGGCGAGTACGCACCGGCACGATGTCGATCAACGGTGGCGTCTGGTACGGGCCGGACGTGCCCTTCGGAGGATTCAAGCAGTCTGGAGTCGGCAAGGAGATGGGCGTGGCTGGTCTCGAGGAGTACCTCGAGACCAGGTCGTTCGCCCGTCCCGTCGACTGAGGGTCACTCGGGTCGCGCCGTTGCAATGGTGGCGTCGATCAAGGTCTGGCTCACCTGGCACTCAAGCGCCGACTCGACCACCGGGGCCAAGGCCTCATCGGAGAAGCCGACGATGTCGACTTGTAGGGCTTCCTCGGTCGTCTTGGTGAGCAGGATCTCGGCCGTGCACACCGCATGGTTCGCGGGCACCCCCTCCCCCGTCAACATGTCGAAGATCAGGCCCGTGATGAACCCAGGGGGGCGGTCGGTGCCATAGTCGGCCGGGTCGATTGGAGGAGGCTCATCGGCCCCCGGCACGGTCGTGGTGGTCGTGGTTGTCGTGGTGGTTGTGGTCGTAGTGGGCAGCGCCACCAACTCGTAGGTCGAGTCGACTGCGGCGGCATCATCGACCTGGGCCTCGACCAACAGGAATCCCAGCAAAGCAGTCAGAGCAACGACACCGACGGCTGCCCCCGCAGCCTGGCGTCCACCGATGGGGGCGGCCAGCCTCACCGACCCCTCGGTGGCCCCGGTTCCGACACCGAGCAGTCCACGTTCGTCGGCCCAGACCAGCAGCGGCGGCATGGCCACCAGTGCGGCCAACAGTGCGATTGCCACGTTGAGGGTCACGACGATCCCGAAATCGCGAAGGAGTGGAAGCGGGGAGATCATCAAGGTCGCGAATCCACCAACGGTGGTGGCGGCTGACGTGAAGAAGGCCCTCCCCGTTCGCGCCGACGCCGTGTCGGTCGCTTCGCGAGGCTTGAGCCCCCGTTCTCTCTCTTCGATGTAGCGCGCGGTGATCAGCACCGCGAACTCCACACATGAGGCGATCACCAGAGGGCCGCTGACCGTGGTCAATGGACTCAGGGTGATTCCGAGACCGGCCACGATGGCCGATGAAGCACCAACAGCGAGAGTAACGGGAACCAATGTGAGTCCGGCCCGTGTCACGCTACGGAACCTGATCAGCAGCCAGAGTGCGGCACCCACGAGCGCCACATAGGTGAGGGCGGTGCGGTTGGCTGTGAGATTCTCGAGAAGGCCGACGCCCACAACCGCCAGACCTGCCGGCACCGCTCGGATCGCCGGTTGATCAGCGTCGAGCCCGACACCGAGCACTGAGGCCGGCCCGACGTCGACCGACCCCAAACGGGCATCAAGATCGGCTCGGAGGTCGGCAACAAAGACCGCCTGTTCCTCGAGGCTCGCCGGACCCAGATTCAGACTCACCTGTGTGGCCGTCCCGTCCGGGCGCATCAGAAGACGCGTGAGGTCGGGCGGGGCCACCTCGATGATCGCCTCCAGGTCATCCGACGTCGGAGCCAGGCGGGTCGTGCCCTCGACCTCGATGATCTTCGCCATTGTGCCGACGAGGCTCGCCGAGGAGATCACTTCAGGCCTCGTCTCAGCGTCAGCTATGAACTCGGTGAGCACCTGGCTGATCTCCGGGGCGATCACGTTGTTGGACTCGATCAGCACGCCAATCGTCGAGGAGAAGCCGACGGCGTGTTCCAGGGTCTCGACATCGGCCACGACCTCCGACCCTTGGTCGATCCAACGAAGAGGATCCGATTGGATCTCGGTGCGACTCTCCAGGCCGATACCGAGCCCGACCAGCACGACCGACACGATCGCTATTGGTAGAACCCAACGGGTGGAGAGCGAACCGAGCTTCACCACCAGCCGTTCGGTGCCCGAGTCTGATCGTTTGGTGGTGCGATGACGCCACTCTCTCGATCCGAGAACCGTTACCGGGACGAGGAGACCCACCGCCAACAAGACGACGATGCCGACCGCTAGGAGCACACCGAAATCGCGGATCATCGGCACCTGTGAGACCCGCAGAGCAAGGAAGGCGACAACAGCGGCCCCAACAGCGGCTACGAGCGGAGGCCCAACGTTTGCCGTCGTCTCCATGATGGGATGATCGGCTCGATCGATCACCACCTCCTCTTCCACGCGATTATGGACCTGGATCGCGAAGTCGATCCCCATCCCGATCAGGATCGGGAGGCCCGAAATGGTCACGAGCGACAAATCGATTCCCAGGAATCCGAGCAGGCTGAATGCCCACAGGATTCCGATCATGACCGCCAGCAGCGGCAACAGACGCCATCTGACTCTGAACATCAAGACGAGAACCACCGTCATGACAGCGAAGGCGATCAGTCCAAGGGTCAGCATTCCGCCCTGGAGATAGTCGTTGATTTCCTTGAGGTAGACGGGGGTGCCGGTGGTGATCTCCGACACGTTCTCGAAATCGAATTCCGATGTGATCGCGAGTATCGCCTCAGTGCCCGACGACAGTTCATCGAGGGAGGCGTTTCCGTTCAGGACGATCGCTCCAACCGCCGCTTTCTGGTTCGGGAAGCTGGCAAGCAGGGACGGACGAATTGCGCGTTCGGAAATGGCCGGCGAGGTGACGCCGCCACCATCCGATTCGTAGCCGGGGTTGCCGAATAGGAGAAACTCGTTCCATGACGGATCGCCGATCGTGCGGTCATCCACGGCATTGAGTCGCGCCAGGCTCAAGGCGACGTCGGCGTTGCGAATCTGGCGTGCATCGGCATCAGGGTCGCGGGTCGCTGCCGAAATCAGCCCAGCGGTACCGGGGCCGTTGCTGATCGACTCACTCCACTGCAAGGCCGTAAGGGGCGATACGACGGCATAGACCTCCGGGATCTCTCGGAGCTGCGATTCCATCTCAGCGAACAACGTGAGGTTGGCCGGCGTGAAGAGATCGTCGATCGTATGACCCTCGTCCATCGACAAGAGCTGGATGACAGCTTCACCTCCGAATGCGTTCTGGTACTCGACGTTGTCGATCGCCTCTTGGGAGTCGGGGTTGAGGTAGCTGTCCTGACCAGTTGCGAAATCCAGACGCGTGAGTCCCACGCTGAGCACTCCGGTGATCGCGACCACCAAGGCCAACACCACATACCACCGGCGGCCAAAGGCCAATCCCATCCATCGCCAGTATCGCTCCATCTGTCCTCCTGAGAATTCGAGACGACACCGGACTCCCAGCTGTCTGCGGCTAGATCACGCCTAGCGGCCACAGTTTTCTCGTAGTCCGGTTCGGCCTAGGGTCCGTGAATGACAAGTGCCAAAGATCTCGTATTCAAATCACTCACCGGGTTCCATCGGACCGTGTATCGCCTCAGTAAAGGCAAGGTGTTCGGGAATGCGAAGGGCATGCCTGTTCTCGAGTTGGAGACCATTGGTCGAAAGAGCGGAAAGCCTCGAACCACGATGCTCACGGCGCCGATTCACGGCGACGAGCGGGTCGTTGTCGTGGCGTCCAAAGGAGGCGACGATCACCACCCGGCGTGGTTTCTGAATCTGCGCGACAACCCGGCCGTCAAGGTCAACATGAACGGAGTCAGCCGCGACATGACAGCCACAATCGCCAGCTCCGAGGAGAAGGCAGAACTGTGGCCTGAGATCGTGGCGGCCAACTCGGGCTACGCCGGGTATCAGAAGAAGACCGACCGCGACATCCCGGTGGTCGTCCTCACCTGACGGCCGGGCCCGGCTTCTCGTCGCCGACCGGCGAGCCATACTGTCGATTCGTGAGCCCGACTGACAAGAGCGGAACCGATCAGAAGGAACGACGAATAGGCGCGTGGCTTCTGGCGACCGCCGCTCTGGTCTACATCATGGTTCTGGTGGGCGGGATCACCAGGTTGACCAGATCCGGGTTGTCGATCGTCGACTGGGATCCGGTCGTCGGCACCCTTCCACCGCTGTCGGAGCATCGCTGGGAGGAGATCTTCGCCGCATATCGAGATTCCCCCGAGTTCAATCTCGTCAACAACGGAATGACCCTGAGCGAGTTCAAGTCGATCTTCTGGTGGGAGTACACCCACCGTCTGCTGGGCCGGGTGATCGGAATGGTGCTGCTCGTGCCCTTCGGCGTCATGCTTTATCGACGCCATCTCGACCGCTGGGTCTCCACGCGCATCGCCGGTCTGATCGCACTGCTCGGCCTGGAGGGGTTTCTCGGATGGTTCATGGTCGCCAGCGGTCTCGTTCACGAGCCACGGGTGAGCCAATACCGTCTGGCCGCCCATCTGTTGACCGCTACAGCAATTCTCGGCGCGACGCTTTGGGTCGCTTGGGACCTGCTCGACGGCCGTGAGGTCCGACAGAGTCTGACGATGCGACTCGAACGACAGCGTGGATTCGGGGTGGTTGCGCTTGTCGTGATGATGCTCGGCTCAGGGGCGCTCGTGGCGGGAACCCGAGCCGGAAACGGATTCAACACCTTTCCCCTGATGAACGGCCGACTGGTGCCCCGGGACCTTCTCACCATGGGACCGTCCTGGATCAACTTCACCGAGAACCTGGTCACAGTGCAGTTCCAACACAGAGTCCTGGCGGTCGTCGTTGCCTTCACGATTCCGGCGTTTGCACTCGCCCGGATGCGGGCCCATCGATCACGCAGAATGGCTGTTGCGGCCCTCGGTCTGGTCGGGGTGGTGGCCGCGCAGTTCGTGCTCGGAATACTCACGCTTGTCAATCACGTGCCGGTCGCTCTCGGCTCGCTGCACCAGGGAGGCGGCCTGTTGCTCTTCGCTCTGACCCTCTTCGTGGTGCACCAAAGCCGGTACTCAGCGGGCGGTGAAACCGGCGTCGACGGGCACGATGGCGCCGGTCATGTAGCTGGCGTGGTCGGAGGCGAGAAAGACGACCACCCGCGCGATCTCGTCGGGGTCGGCAAGCCTCTTCATGGGGATGGTCTCGGTGGCTAGTTCTTGAAGCTCGGCATCCGACGGACGCATCTCGCGGCCAGACGAGAGCATCGGCGTGTCGACCTCCCCTGGCGCTACAGCATTGATACGAATTCCGTTGGTCGCGTGATCAAGTGCCATGGCCCGGGTGATCTGGTGAACGGCTCCCTTCGACGCACAGTACGCAACAACTCCCGCGGCCCCGATCCCGCCCCAGATCGAGCCGAAATTCACGATCACGCCCGACTGCTGCTCCACCATGTGGGGAATGGCCGCTCGCGACATGAAGAAGACGCCGTCGACGTTCACCGACATCACGCGCTTCCAACCAGCGTCGTCGGTGCCGGCACCGTCGGCTCTGAGAATCACTCCGGCGCAGTTCACAAGAACGTCGACCCGTCCGGTGGCCTCCACTGACTCGGCGATCGCGCGATCACAGAATTCCGACTCCGAAACGTCGCCGATGATAATTCTGGCGTCGATTTCGTCGGCGATCCGGCGTGCTCCAACCGCATCCCGATCGACGACGAAGACGGCGGCCCCTTCCGCGGCGAACAGACGGGCGGTAGCCGCCCCCATGCCGGAGGCCGCACCTGTGACCACCACGCTCCGACGCTGGAACTCGGTGGCCGGAGGATCGAATCGGCCCCTCGTCTGGCTCATCGCAGCCCCTTCGGAACGAACTGTGATCCGCCATAGGTCTGCTCGGTTGGTTGAAGCTCAATTCGATTGACGTTGACCCTCCAGGGAGCCTCGAGGGCGTAGACGATCGCGTCGGCGATGTCGTCGCTGGTCACCTCGTCGACTCCGGAGTCCTTGGCCATGGCGCTGAGCTCGGTGTCGTCGATTGCCACGTCGTAGAAGCCGGTCGACACCCGTCCCGGGCAAATCTCGGTGACCCGCACACCGGTTCCCTCCAGCTCGAGCCGAAGATCGGTCGACAACATGTGAATGGCCCCCTTGCTGGCGCCGTACAGAGCGGCCGGAATCGCGTGGAGCCCGGCCATCGATCCGATATTGACGATGTGTCCATCGGCCCGGTCGATCATTGCCGGCAGCGCTGCCCTGATGGCGTGTACGGCTGCCGTGACGTTGGTGTCGAGGGTGCGCTCTATGTCATCGATCTCGGCCGTGGCCAACGATCCGAAGGCTCGCCCGAGCCCGGCATTGTTGACGAGAATGTCGGGCTTGATCGAACCGACGAGCTGATGAAGGGCAGCGGTTTCGCGCACATCGAGTCGGTGGATCGCGCAGCCGGTCGAGTCGGCCAATCGTTCGAGGCGATCGATTCTTCGGGCGAGAGCGTGCACGCGGAGCCCGCGCCTAGAGAGTGCGGCCACCGTGGCGGCGCCGATGCCGCTCGACGCACCCGTCACGAGGGCGGTTCGGTAGTCGCTCAGAGTCATGAGACGCCCTCAACGGTCGGCTCCGCGCTCACACCGTTGGCGACGAGAGGCCAAGGGCACTCGCGCTCCATGGCCAACGCCACGTCGAACAGGAGAGCGTCCTCGTGGTGACGACCCATGATCTGCATCCCGATGGGTAGTCCGTCGATGAGCCCGATCGGGACCGACACTGATGGGTTGCCGTAAATGTTGGCCGCAATGGTGAGAGCGCCCATGTCCACGACATCGGGGTACTTCTGTGAAACCCAATCGAGAAGCCGGCTAGGCATTCGTTGGGCCACGCTTCCTCCCATACGGGTTGCCCACATGAACCGCCGAAATGCAAACGCCACCGCCGGGCTCGACTTCGCCGTGTCGATGAAGCTCGACTCGGGGTTGCTCATGGTCGCCTCGGCTGCGAAGGCCGGTCCCGGATTTGTGGCACATATCACCAGGTCAGCAGCATCGTAGGCGGCCGCGAAAACCTCGTTGGCCTGAACCCGCAGCTCCTCGGCCACTGCCGCGGTGCGAATGTTGTAGAGCGACTGGGACAGGTGTATTCCGACCTGGATCTCTTCAGTCAGATCGTCGCGGCACTTGGGCCACAGATCGCCGAGTTCGGCCACCAACGTCGAGTTGTTGCCCATCATCCACTGGGCGGTGAGACGAGGGAGTCGTATTGGGTGGTCGACGATCACCATTCCTGTTTGCCGGGCCAGGTCCTCGGCCGCGGCGAGGGTCGCCTCTTCCACTCCGGGATCGAGCCTGATCCCGCTTAGGGCGGGAGCGATGATGACTCGCTTGCCCTGCAGTTCGTGGGAACCCAGCGACGACTCCCAATCACCGGATGAGGGAATCGAGGTGGGATCGTGGGTGTCGTGGCCGGCGCAAACGTCGTAGTAGCGCGCGGCGTCGCGTACGGACCTTGCCAGGCAGCCCATCACCACCGTGCTGGGCCGGATGAAGGCGTGGGGCCCTCTGGGTATGCGGCCGTAGGTCCCCTTCATGCCGACCAAGCCGTTGTATGCCGCCGGAATCCGAATTGATCCGCCACCGTCGCCACCCGAAGCGATCGGCACCAAGCCACCCGCCACAGCCGAAGCGCTGCCCGCCGACGATCCACCTGCGGTTCGACCCTGGCGCCACGCGTTGTGGGTCACGCCGTTGATCTTGGTGACGCTGACGTTGAGGCCACCGAATTCACTCGCGGTTGTCTGTCCCACCGGAACTGCGCCGCCCTTGCCGATCAAGCGCGTGATCGCGGTCGCCGTGTGTTCGGCCTTTCGGCCCGCGAACACCAGCGACGCCTCGGTGAACGGCCAGCCGGCGACCGGGTCGAGTTCCTTGACACCCACGGGGACGCCGCCGAATGGCTTCGACACGTCGGCCGAGGCCGCTCTCTCCAGAGCTTCCTCGCCGTGCAGGTATGCGAACGCGTTCAAGCCACTCCGGTCGATCGCGTCGAGAGTCGCCTGGGTCTCTTCCAGTGGTGACCGCTCGCCGCTTCTGAACGCTTCCACCAGCGAGCAGGCATCACCTTGCCATGGTTGATCTGTCATTCACTGATCCTCGCGCAACTATTCGGTCTGACGCGATCCGGAACGTGGAACAATGTTCGCTCGTGTGGCAAATCAAAGGTGAGCATCGATGAGTGAAGGACGTCCCCCCGACTCCCGCCCCGTGGCCGTTGTGGCCAACGCCAGCTTTTACGTTGGGCCACCGATAGCGCTGCTGCTCGCATCACGGGGATTCGACATCGTCGTCGGCGACCCCGTCGACGGGCTCGTGGGCGACCTCGAATCGTTGGGAGCTGCGGTCGAGACGGTATCTGGGGTGTTTGATCTCGGACGAGCCGAGTCGTCGCAGGGTCTCGTTGACGCAGGCATGGCGCGCTTTGGCCGAGTCGACTCGGCGGTCGCCTTCTCCGGAAACGTCATCACGGGCCGTTTCATGGACTCGTCACTCGATGACCTTCAACAAGTCATGAATGGCAATATCGAGGCGCCCTACAATTTCCTCAAAGCTGTTCTGCCCCCGATGATCGAACAGGGCCGGGGGCAGGTGCTCATCCTCACCAGCGCCACCGGCGCCACCGTCACCCCAGCAGCGTCGCTCTATTCAGCGACCCGGGCGGGAGCAAACCATCTCGTACGAAACGTTGCCGACGAGGTCGGTCGTCACGGCGTGCAGGTCAACGCCCTCGGAACCAACTACATGGACTTCGAGGAGTTCCTTCGGGCCACTGGCGCCAACGATCCGACGGTTCGAGCCAAGATCGAGAACATGGTGCCGATGAAGCGCCTCGGGACCCTCGACGAGTGCGCGGCTCTCTGCGTCGCCTTCCTCGACGGCACCAGCCGATTCGCCACAGGCCAATTCATCTCGTTCGCCGGCGGCTCCAACTAACAGCCAACCGAGCTACTCCCTCATCCAGTTCGCTGAAGGTTCGATCGAAGCAGATCCGAATGTGGGGGTCAGGGCCCCGACCCGCCCGCGCCATTGATCCGGCCATGACAGCCACCCCGGCCTCGGCGGCTCGAGTCACAAAGGGTCCGGCATCGTGCAGCGGCAACTTCACCCAGGCACACAAGCCGCCACCGGCCCCGGGCACCTCCCAACTCGGCAAGGCGGCTGCCAGTCCGCATCGAAGATGGAGCGACTTCTCAGCCAGGCTCATCCGGCGGCCGCTGACCAGATCGTCGAAGCGGTCGAGGATCTGGACTGCTATCAACTGAGCCGGTATCGATGTGCCCAACTCCAGATGAGACCGGTGATGCTGCAACTCGTCGCATATCGCTCCGGTGGCCCGGATCCAGCCAACTCGTAGGCCTCCCCAGGCGATCTTCGACAGAGAGCCGATCGAGATGACTTCGGCTGATTGGCACAGAGAACCCAGAGACGGGGGCCGCGGCTCCGGGCCGAGATCGGCAAGGGACTCGTCGACAATCACCACTGCGTCGCTCCGGTCGAGCACAGCGGCGAGCTCGAGCAGGCGGGTCGACGCTGTCGATTCACCAGTGGGCGCATGCACAGTCGGCATGAGGTAGACGAGTCGGGGGCGTTGATCCCTGAGCAGTCCATCGAGCACCTCAGGATCAACTCCGCCTGAGTCTCGGGGCACGACGACCGCCTTGGCTCGCGCGGTCTTGATGAGGTCGAGCACACCTCCGTATGTGTATTCCTCGACCACCACCCGGTCGCCTGCCGAGACCAGCGCTCCAATGGTCAGCGCAAGAGCGCTGTGGGCCCCGGGAGTCACGATGACATCGTCGGACCCGGTACGCAGACCGGCCGCACCGAATCCCGCGGCAATCTGCTCGCGCAACCGGGGCAGGCCGAGAGGGTCGTATCCGTGGGAAGGCGACACTGACATCAGGTCCCCTAGATCGATCCCGACCGGGCCGATATGCGAAGCGTCCGGCGGTGCCGCCGCGGCCAGGTTGATACCGCTGTCGACCAACACCACCTCCGCCATGGTCGAGACTTCTCTGAGGGGCTGCCTGGCCTTGGCGACCCAAGTGCCGCTTCCACGACGCGACTCGACCAGACCTTGGGCCCGCAGGTCGTCGATCGCTGTGGTGATCGTGGGGCGGCTCACCGAGAGTGCTCGTGCGAGGTTGCGCTCGGACGGCAGACGAGTGCCCTTGGCCAGCAGACCACCGATGATCAGGGTTCTCAAGGCCAAGCTGAGTCGCCGAGCGAGATTGTTTCTGGTCGGATGATCGCTCGGCGGATCGGCCCAGTCCGGACCGAGAAGCACCGTGAGGTCGTCGGATTCCATGATCGTCTCGATCCTGCCAATTGGCCAGTGACTTAACTAGCCACTTTCAGTACGGTACGGCATGGCCGGACCCACCCCACCTCGAGCAGCTCAGCCCCTCAACTCCGACGCGATGCTGTCCGCGTCGAGCCGGCACGCCAAGTCATCGGCAATCCGTGATCTGCTCGTCCACGCCAAGCGCCCCGGCGTCATCTCCCTCGCCGGCGGATTGCCGGCCGCCGACCGATTTCCCACCGAGCGACTCGCGAGCAAGGCCGCGTCGATCGTCTCGGATCCTCGAGTCCTTCAGTACGGACTCACCGAAGGAGAGATCGACCTTCGCGAATGGGTCGCAGCCCACCATTCTCGGCTCGGCGACCCCTCCTACACCGCCGATGACGTGCAGATCGTCTCAGGGTCTCAGCAGGGACTCGATCTGATCGCCAGGGTCCTTCTCGACCCTGGCGATGTCGTGGTGGTCTCCGACCCCGAGTACTTGGGGGCCATTGGAGCATTTCGGCAACGTCAGGCCGAGTTGGTGACCCTCCCGGTCGATGCCGACGGGGTCGATGTCTCGGTGCTCGAGGACGGGCTTCGCGGCGGGCTGCGACCCAAGTGCGTCTATCTGATTCCGGAGTTCCACAATCCAACCGGCACGACGATGAGTGTCGAGAGACTGACCAGGTTGGCTCGACTCTCCGATGAATACGGCTTCCTCGTGATCGAGGACAATCCCTACGGTCAACTCAGGTTCGAGGGCCACCCCGTTCCGAGCCTCGCGTCGCTGACGACAAATGTCGTCCAATGCCGCACCATCTCCAAGACGATCGCTCCCGGCCTACGGGTTGCCTGGATGGTCGGTCCGCCATGGCTGCTCGACGCGGTGCGAATCGCCAAGCAGAGCGCCGACCTCCACACATCCACGGTCACCCAGCGCATGGCCCTATCGATCATGGGCGACGAAGATTGGTACGCCGCCCACATCGCCAGCCTCGTCCCCCACTACCGAGCGCGTCGCGACGCCCTGTCCGACGCTCTCAGTCAGATGCTCCCGGAGGCGCGGTTCAATCGGCCATCGGGCGGAATGTTCCTTTGGGTTGAGCTGGGAGATGGCCCCGACACCACCGAACTCCTGTCTTCGGCCCTCGACGAAGGCGTGGCTTTCGTTCCCGGCGCGGCGTTTGCCGTGTCAGAGGTGGCGGATCGAGCCATGAGATTGAGCTACTCGACCGCAACGCCGGAGATACTCGCCGAAGGGGTCTCAAGGCTCTCGAACGCAATCGAGAAGTTGGTTCGCTGAGCCCTCGATTCGGCTACCGTCAGCGGCGTGCCGTGGTGGAATGTTCGAACGAAGAGGTTGGCTCTGGCCGGCCTCGCTCTCTTGGGGGCTCTGCTTGCGGTGTCCGTGGTGATACCACCCTCCACTCGCGGTCCCCAAGACTCCGCCTCCGACATTCCACCATCCACTACCACGGTGGCGCCCACGACAACCCCTGCACCCACCTCGTCGACCACCTCAACAACCACCACGACCACCGAGCCGCCGTACGACGGTTGGGTCGATCCCGAAACTTCCGGCACCCCCTGGGGAGACTCTGTCGAGGGTCTCTTGACCTTCAGAGGAAACCCGACCCGAACGTATTATGGGGAGGGCCCAATTCCGGAGCAGCCCAAGGTGATCTGGCGCTTCCCCGACAGCCCCATGTGCTCTCCCTCATCCACCGGCGGTGAAGTGATCACGTGGTGTGGCACCGGATGGACCGGCCAACCGTCGATATTTGAGAAGGACGGTCGCACTTGGACGGCATTCGGGGCCTACAGCCGAGATGTCCACGTACTCGACGCCGACACCGGCGAGCGGATCCTCCCCGACTTTCCTACCGGCGACATCATCAAGGGGTCGGTCACCATCGATCCCGACGGTTTCCCCTTGCTCTACACCGGCAGTCGCGACAACTTCTATCGGGTCATCGCCCTCGACCGCGACGAACAGGTCGAACTCTGGAAGCTGTCGGCGTCAGCCGTGTCCCCGACCCTCTGGAACAACGACTGGGACGGCGCCGGCCTCATCATCGACGACCACCTCTTCATCGGAGGCGAGAACTCGCAGTTCCACATCGTGAAGCTCAACCGCGGATACGACTCGAATGGGTTGGTGACCGTCGACCCCGAGCTCGTGTTCAATGCTCCCGGATGGGACGACGAGCTCATCGGAGCGGTGGGACGCAACGTCTCGATCGAGAATTCCGTGGCCATCAGTGGAAACACGGTCTACTTCGCCAACTCGGGCGGACTGGTCCAGGGGTGGGACATCACCGGACTGGCTGACGGAGTCGAGCCAACTCGAGTCTTCAGGTACTGGGCCGGCGACGACATCGACGCCTCGATCGTGATCGACGACGAGGGAATGCTCTACGTGGGGGTGGAGTACGAACGAGGCACCGAGAGATCACGCACCGAAGGCCAGGTCATCAAGCTCGATCCGTCTCAGCCGGATGACCCCAGGGTGTGGGGGGTCGATGCCCGACCTCGACTCGACTCCGGCGTTTGGGCCACGCCCGGAATCGTTCGCGACATCATCATCGTCCCCACCGACACCGGGGAGATCCTTGGCATCGATCGAGCGACCGGTGAGGTGCGCTGGCGCAAGAAACTTCCCGGCCCGACCTGGTCATCTCCTGTGATCGTCGACGATGTGTGGATCGAAGGCGACTGTTCCGGCGTGCTACACGGGTTCGACATGTCGGACACCACCATCGATCCGCCCGAGCTGTGGAGCGTTGAGCTGGGCGGCTGCATCGAGTCCACCCCCGCGGTTTGGCGTGGCCACATCGTGGTTGGAACCAGATCGGGCTACGTCTACGGAATCGGCTAGGTGGCCGAGCGGATGGGATGGCGCCCATCCCATGAAGCAGCCTTCGAGCGGATGTGTCTGAAGAAGTCACCCTTGGGCCCCGAGACATCCGAGAGTTCCACGACCGTGCCCGGGTGCGCAGCGGGTGACGAATCGGTTGTGAAGTACACGAATCGGCCCGGGTCTCCGATCCGTCCCTCCTGCCCGATCTCGTAGCCGAATTCGAGGGCGCGTTCGAGATCGGCTTCGAAGTCAGTCGACCAGTAGGCGATGTGTTGCAACCCCTCGTGACCAGCAGCAAGGAAATCCCGGAACATTGACGGTGCGTCGTTGAGCTGCTGGATGAGCTCGATCTGCAGGTCGCCGCTGTTGGCCAAGGCCACGCTGATCTCGACGTCCGAAGGTTCTCCCTGATATCGAAAGTCGACCACAGGGACCGTCTCGACGAAATAGAACGGGCCCACTCCGAGAGCCTCGGTCCAGTGCTTCATCGCTCCGCGTATGTCGCGCACGACGTAGCCGTTCTGGCAGATGCTCCCGAATACCCGACTCATTCCGACCTCGTCTCCATGACCCATCAGACCAGCCCGATACCGCTGTCTCTGTCAACTAGGGTCTCGATCGTGACAAGGCTTGGTCGGACCTAGTGGATGTCGGCACCGGTGAGCTGGTGCTCCGCCTGCTCTTGGCGGCCGTGCTCGGCTCGATTCTCGGCTACGAACGCGAGGCCAGAAGCAAGACAGCCGGGCTGCGAACCCACACTCTCGTTGCGCTCGGTGCGGCCATGTTCACCATCTCGGGAGCGTTCGGTGTAGAGGGTGCGACTTCGGATCCGACTCGTGTTGCTGCCCAGGTCGTCACCGGAATCGGCTTCATCGGCGCCGGCACGATCGTGCGGAGCGGCTTCAATGTCACCGGGCTCACCACCGCTGCCACCCTTTGGATGGCCGCAGCTCTGGGTATCGGAGCCGCAGTCGGACTCTACGAGGTGGCCATCGTGGGCGGCCTCATAGCGCTGGCCTCACTCTTGCTCCTCGGTTCGCTCCGACCCTCGAGGCTCTGGCGACATCGCCGCCGGCTCGAACTCCTCTACCAGCCGGGCCACGGCACACTCGGGCCGCTCTACTCGGCGGTGCAAGGCGCCGGTGGCGAAGTGAAGCAGATGTGGATGTCTGAGGAGAGCGGACTCCGCCACATGACAATGTCGTTGGCCAACGTGAAGGACGACGACTTCTCCGACCTCATCGAGATGCTGTCCGAGCGCGAAGAGGTGCTCGAGATCTTTCCGCCGGCAACCATCCGAGGCGGATGACCGCCCCGGATCGGATGCCGCGGATCCGCCGTCAGGGAGCCCACTGATCGATGGTCAAACCCACGATCACCGGCACTCCGTTTTCGTAGTCGATCGAGACGTACCAGGTCGTCCAGTCGAGACCATCGAACTGCGGGTCGTCGCCGAGGTCGTACACACCCACGTAGTTGAACGACTCGAAGACGAATGGAATTGCGGCTTCAGGAATGCGGCCGTTGCCGCCGGCGATCGGCTCATTGGTGGAGAGCTCGGTGTCCGGGTCGTCGTAGACCGAAACGAAGCTGTCGGCCACCGCCTCGCTGAACGTCCGGCCGGGGATCTGGTCGAATTCCGGATTGTCCGGTCCTATTGCGTTCGAAGGCCACTGGTAGGTGGTGGGATCGGTGAGAATCGTCGAGAGTTCGTCGGGCGAGAACCTGATCGGGTCGCCGTGATGTGAGACGAAGAGACCACGCTGGGACGTCACAAGCCGAAGGTCGCCATCATCAACGATGATGGAGGAGAATTCGTCGAGGAGATCAGCGATAGCGGGGTCGTCACTGAAGTCCACCGGCGTCACCACGGCCGCGAGGAAATGGCTGTTCAGCCAGAACTGTCCGATGGGAGTCTCGACCTGCACCCACACCGAAGAGCCCTCGATCTGTTCGAGACCAATGAGCTCAACGACGACACCTGGCGCCAACATCCCGATGATCGCCGATCCGGTACCGGGCGCGACCCGAACATTGAGCACATCGGCTTCGGTCACCAGCGCAACCCGGCCGAGGTTGGCTGGATCGACTCCGGTCAGATCAGCAAGATCGGCTTGGATCCATGCCTCCGAATCGGTCGGATCGGGGCCAATGGCGATCGGCAGGATGGTCGCGTAGTCGCTCCCATCAACCGGATCATCGAGGATGACACCTTCACCGGAGAATATCTCGACCGGCTCGCCGTCGAGGTGGAACAGGACATCGTCGACAGTGTCGAACTGGGTCAACGTGTAGACGACCTGCGCCAACCGACTCAGGACGCCAAATGATCCGCCTCCAGACTCGAACTCGCGCGAGAGATCAATGGTGGCGCGACCGCCGTCGATCGTCAGGCCGAGCAGGAGCGTGTCGGGCGGAATTGCCGACGACAGGCTGCTGTCGGCTTCGGCCGCTGTCGGGCCGGATATGAGCGCACGAATCGCGTTCGCGGCCACGTCGGGGGTGTCGACTGCTCGCACCACGGCCTGCGCTGTCAGGCCATCTGCTACGAAGTAGACCTGGATGAAGACTTGGTCGGCCTGATCGACAGGCACGGTGGTCGTTGTCGTGGTGGTGACCGGCTGGCTACCCGGGACAGTGTTGGTGGTGGTGGTGGTGGTGGTGGTGGTCACATCCGAGGTGTCGTCGTTGGGCACGATGGTCACCGGACCTGCGTTGCCCGTGTCGTCGTTGCCGCAAGCGGTCGCTAGCAGGGCCAGAACGAAGAGAGTGGTAATGAGTCGTTTCATGGCGTCCTCCGAAATACTCGGCTTCTGTACTCTCAGGTTGCGCCGACTACGTCTCGGGAACATCACCGCCTCGTAACGATTCGGTCACAGGCAGCGTCAGCTCGAAGGAAGTACCGACAGGGCGAGTGCCGTCGATCACGAGATCACCGCCGAGCCGGCGGGCGTGCTGGCGGGCTATGGCGAGGCCAAGTCCCGACCCACCCTGACGCGACCGATCGAACTTGTAGAAGCGATCGAAAACTCTTGACGCGGCCTCCGCCGGAATACCCGGCCCCTGATCGGTGACCTCGATATACAGCACGCCGGTATCGATCCGGCATGTCATGCGGACGTCAGCGCCTGGAGCATGAAGTCGGGCATTGTCGAGAAGGTTGCCGACGATCCGTTCGAGGGAACGCCTGTCGACCTCGACCGGCACCGCCGACGCGTCAGTCTGGAGAGTCGTAGCGGGGTGTCGCTCAGCGACGACTGCACCCAGGAACTCGACCAGCTCGACTCGCGCCTGGTCTGGCGGGGTCGGTGATGTCTCGAGGCGCGAGATTTCCAGCAGGTCCTCAACCAGCTGCCGGAGGCGGGCCACGTCCCAGACCAACATCTCACCTACGTGGCGGTCGCGTTCAGACAGGCCGTCGAGACTCTCCGAAAGGAGGGCGGCTTCGTTCACCAAGGCGGTGAGGGGGGTTCGCAATTCGTGGGAGACATCGGCTACGAATCTCTGTTCGCGGTCGTGGGCCTCGACCAATGCCGAAACCTGCCGCTCCAGGGAATTCGCCATTCGGTTGAACGACTTGGCCAGCGCCCCGAATTCATCGTCTCCATCGGTCGCCAGCCGCACCGTCAGGTCCCCTGCGGCCATCACCCCGGCAGCTCGTCCCGCCACCGCGACGGGCACGAGGACTCGCCGAGCGATCAACCCGGCACCCAGAGCCACCACGATCAACACGACCGCCACGGCAATGGCCATGACCCGCGCCAGCTCATCCAGGGCGTTCTCGACATCCTCGGCGGAATCGAGGAAATAGAAGTCGGGTCCCCCAGCCGGTCGACGGGCGCCCACGATCAGCGTCGACTGTCCGTTCAAGGTTCGGAACTCGTAGCCGTACTCCCCCACCTCCACGATTCCTCGCAGCTCGATGGATGGATCGACACTCGTCGGGACCAAGCCGAGAGAGGACGTGAACGATTCGCCGTCGGAGAACTCGACGTAGAGCCCGTCGGTACCGCGAAGCGTGAATCGGTCGGCCAGCCCGCTGGACTCGAAAGCCTCGAGGTCGGCTCCAGCCGGTAGCTGTTCCTGCGTGGCCAGGACCGCTACGTTGAACTCGGCTCGGGCCAGGGCGTCCTCCACCAATTGGTCACGCAACGAGTCGCCCACCAACGCATATGAGAGCGCCGCGACCGAGCCCGCCGTCAGCCCCACCAACAGAACGAGGGTGACGATCAGTCGGGTCCGAAATCTGGCGAACATTTCAGCGGGAGGCCCTGTAGCCGACACCCCGCACGGTCTCGATCAGTGTCGGCGAGTCCGGCTCGGGTTCGATCTTCGTTCGGAGCCGCTGAATCGCCACATCCACGAGGCGGGAGTCGCCCAGATACGAGTAGCCCCAGACGGCATCGAGGAGTATCTCCCGGGTGAACACCTGTCCCGGTCGTCGTGCCAGCTCCAGCAGCAGTCGAAATTCGGTGGGGGTCAGCGGAACCTCACGTCCGTCGTTGGTCACGCGATGTCCCGGAACGTCGATCCGAAGTCCTCCGAGCGAACAGACCTCGGCTGGCTCCACCAGATTGGCCCGGCGCAACGCCGAGCGGACCCGAGCGACCAGCACCGGCATCTCGAACGGTTTGGTGACGTAGTCGTCGGCACCCGACTCGAGTCCGACAACAATGTCGATCGGGTCGGCTTTGGCAGTCAACATCACCACGGGCACCATCGACTCGGCCCTGATCGCTCGGCAAACATCGAGACCATCGCGCTTGGGAAGCATCACGTCGAGGACGACGAGGTCTGGGGCTTCGCTACGGAACCTGGCGAGGCCTTCCTCTCCGTCGCCTGCGGTCTCCACTTCGAATCCCGCGTCCCGCAGGCCGATCTGGGTGATCTCCCGGATCGAGGGATCATCTTCAATGAGCAGCAGCGTTGCGTCCACCCGACCAGCATGCCCGATGGAGTGGGTGGGGTCCGGATCGGCACGAACCCCACCGTGTAGTGGTGTGGACCTCGTCAGATCATCCCTCCGCTACGAATACGCCCTCTAGGTGCCAGATGCCGGTGAACTGGTCGAACGATCCGCCGACTATCTGGCTGGCCCAGTCAAGGACGTACGCCCCAGTGGCAGGGTCAATCGAGCCCGACAATTCCGATGTCAGGCCCGGCAGGGACCCATCGGGCTTGGGGGTGCCTTGGCCGAACACCAGGGTGGCGTAGTTCGCAGTCCACCCGGAGAGCTCACCGGTGAGCGTCCCTTCAGTGGCTGTGATGAGTGGAGCCGCCCCTTCGTCCTCAGAAGAGACCGCGAACGCAACTCCGAAGAACGGTGTGGGCGCAGTCACCGACCGTGCCAGACCGTTGCCGTCGGCGTCGAAGGGCGGATCCGGTGCTGGCTGAAAGCCACCGGAGATGAAGCCACCGTCAGATCCTGGGAGCAGCGGTGTGAACGAAGGATCTACGCAGGTCGAGTCCGTGTTCGGTACGAACGGACCGTCCGTCGCGGATCCACCCGGCTGGAGCATTCGGAAGTACGAACCGCTCACTTCCGCGTCGCCGCAGGATGCCTCGGCGATCGAGAACAGGCCAGCCAACTCACCCTCGAACGCAGGCTCGGGGACCAAATCAGGCTCGTCTGGCGCCTCGGTGGTCGTGGTGGCCACGGTCGTGGCGGTCGACTCTGTGGACAGCGGCGCGGCGGTAGTCGTTGTCTCGTCGATCGACGCGCCGCCGGAGTCTCCGGAGGCGTCGTCGCCGCAAGCACCGGCCAGAAGTGCCGTGGCCGCTAGAGCGGTCGCCATTAGTCGAAATCGGTGATTCTTCACTATTGAACTCCTTTGATTGTCAGATCGTGGCTACGTTTTCGATGCCCAAGTACGCCTTCGGGCTTCTTTCCGAGAGGATCGCCAGCACCTCGACGAGCAGGCCGGGAGCGACAAAGAACCAGGGGAACATCGCGAAGGGTGGAAGAGCATCGACCCCGGCGAAGTTGTCGACGTTGTCGCTCATCGCCGAGATCATCGGGGCGAATTCGACCACGATCTCCGGCCAATCCTCGGAGAACTGAGTGATCGATACGAATTGGTCGGACGGGAGATCAGCCGACGCGGCGGCCAGAGGCAGCACCCCGTTGCGGAGTTGCCCCTCCGCCGCTCCCATCGTGATGAAGTAGCCCTGAACGGCTCGTACCCGCTCCACGGTCATCATCGGACGGAAGTCTTCGATCATGTCGCCCCCCTTCGGTGCCCGCTCGAACATCTGAAATACCGCCGGAGCCAAGACGACGGCCACTCCGAGGCCGGCCAGCAGGCGGAGGAGTACTTTTGTCGACGCTCCCCGACGATCGGCAACGAGCACGGCAGCGGCAACCGCCGCTATCAGAACGCCGGGTGCCACGAAGAACCACGGAAAGAGCTTGAAGTTCGGCAGCGCATCTACGGCGGCGTACGAGTCGAGGTTGTCCGCCATTCTGTCGACCAAGTCGGTCATGTCGGCCTCGATGGCGGGCCATGACTCATTCAACCCAGCCAAAGAGGCGAACTTGCTCTGATATTCCGCTGAGTCAATCACCCCGAACTGGGTGAGGGCCGGCTCCAGCAGGAGTCGCGACTCGGTGTCGGCGGCATCGATTTCGGCGAGGTATCCCCGGAAGAGAGTCACTTTCTCGGGTGTCATGAAGGGACGAAAGTCGTCGATCATGGCGGCGCCATCGGGAGCCCGGCTGAACATCCCGAATACTGCTGGCGCTGCGATCATTCCCAGTCCGATGACCAAGGCTGAGATCGTGAAGGTCCTGCGCAGTGTCATCGTTTCTCTCCAGACTGGTTGGTCCTGTGGAAGAACTCGGAACCCCGTGACCATATCACGAAGAGAGATTGTTCGGACATTTGGTATCGCTATAGGACATATCAGTCAAAGCCATGCCCCCACACCCAACACACGAGCCCGCAAGGGAACTGCCAGCAATGGTCCAGCGATGGGCACCGATCACACCACTGGTTCCCGAGACCGAAGGATTCGCCCCATGAGTGCACTGGTCGTCGCCAACCCACTCCGCGAGAATCGCGACTGGCCGGCACCCCCGGCTGAGATCGCGGCGTTTCACAGACGCATGCCCGCCTACTCGCCAACCCTTCTCCTCGACGCGCCAGATCTGGCCCGGCAACTCGGAGTCGGAAGGCTTCTGATAAAGGCCGAGACCCGCCGAATGGGGCTGCCTTCGTTCAAGATTCTCGGCGCCTCCTGGGCCACGTATCAAGCGATCTGCTCCCATCTCGGCCACGAACCCGAGCACTGGGCCAACATCAACGAACTGGCCACCAACCTCGCACACCTGAGGCCCTTCAAGCTCGCCACCGCAACCGACGGCAACCACGGCCGCGCTGTGGCCTTCATGGCCCGCCTGCTTGGATTCCAAGCCCACATATTCGTTCCCGAAGGCATGGCGCCGGCGCGTATCAAGGCAATGCAAGCCGAAGGCGCAACGGTCACCGTGATCCATGGCGACTACGACGATGCTGTGGCCCGAGCCGGGGAGGAGGCCGGCGACGTCTGCCTGGTCGTTTCCGATACGTCGTGGCCCGGATACGAGACAATCCCGGCCCAGGTGATCGAGGGCTACACCACGATCTTCGCCGAAGTCGACGATGCTATAGACGCCAGCGACCTCGAGCATCCCGACCTTGTGGTGGTTCCGATGGGTGTTGGCGCGTTCATGTCAGCGGCGGTGACCCACTACCGATCCGGCAGTCATCGTCCGATGATCGTCGGGGTTGAGCCCCTTGACGCCAACTGTGTTCAGGCCTCGGCAGTCGCAGGTGATATCTCTCACGTACCGGGTCCACACCGTTCGATCATGGTTGGACTCAACTGCGGTAGGCCATCCATGGTCGCATGGCCTCGTCTAGCGTCCGGCATCGACTGGTTCGTCAGTGTCGACGACGATGCCGCCAGACAGGCCATGCGCGACCTCGCCGGTTCCTCTGTTGTCGCCGGTGAGACCGGGGCAGCCGCACTGGCCGGCCTCGAGGCTCTGCTGGCCGACGCCGACACGTCCGCTGCCATTCCTGATCTGTCCGAAAAGACAGTGCTGGTCATCGTCACCGAGGGAGCGACCGATCCGGCCGCCTACCAGTCAATCGTGGGGAAGAGCCACAACCAAATCGGCCGGGTTCTGACGGCCATCCGCTGAAGCCTTAGCAGTCGCTATCGGACGATACTGACCAGAGCCCCCAAATCGCCTGGTCGACTACGGTCTGACGATGACTGCACCACTCACACCAATGTCGCTGTCGACTCTCTTGGGCCGAATCGACCACGAGTGGACCACACGCAAGAAGATCTTCGACCTTCCGAATGCCCGCATCTGGCGTCCCGATCCCGACATCGATCTCAGTTTCGAATTCCTCGGACGGAAGTGCGCGACGCCGGTTGGGCCAGCGGCCGGGCCACAGACTCAGATGGCTCAGAACATCGTTCTGGCCTGGCTGGGCGGGTCCCGGCTCTTCGAACTGAAGACCGTTCAGGTGATCGACGATCTCGAGATTGCCCGACCGTGCATCGACATGCAGACCATTGGATACAACATCGAGTTCAGCCAGGAACTCAGCGTTGCTCGGAGTCTGTCCGAGTACGTCAAGGCCAGCATGATCATCGAGATGTTGCGGCAATGGGAGCCCCTTCGCGACTTCATTGGCGACGATCCGGGCGCCCATGTCCTCGACATGTCGGTTGGCTACGACCTGGCCGGAATCAAGTCGGAGAAGGTTTCTGGCTTCATCCGAGGAATGCTCGACGCTTCGGTCGAGATCGAGTCGCTCCGGCCCGAGATTGGTGGGGCATTCGCGGAGTTCGCCAACTTCGACTTCAGGACCTGTGTCGCCAACACCTTGACGCTGTCGGCGTTCCATGGTTGCCCCCCGGAAGAGCTCGAATCGATCACCAAGCATCTGATCGATGACCATGAACTCGATGTTGTCGTGAAGCTCAATCCGACTCTCCTGGGATACGACACCGTTTCGACGATCATCAACGACGAGCTCGGCTACACCGACGTCGCCTTGGAACGTGAGGCATTCGATGCCGATCTTCAGTTCGACGCCGGCGTCGAGTTGATCAACGAACTCAACGCCTACGCCAAGGATCGCGGCCGAAAGTTCGGCATCAAACTCACCAACACACTGGTGGTCCACAACACCAAGATGTGGATTCCCGACGAGACCGTATATCTCTCGGGCGCACCTCTTCATGTCGTGGCCTCCGCCCTCCTCGACGCCCTGGCCGACGCCCTTCCTGGTCGTCTCGCGATTCCGGGACACGACGGCGATGTCATGGTGAGCTTCTCGGCGGGAATCACCAAGGACAACTTGGCCGACGCCATAGCGATGGGCGTCAATCCGACCACCATCTGCGCCGATCTGTTGAAGCCCGGCGGGTACGGCCGGTTGGCCCCGATGCTGCGAGGGTTCACCAAGGAGATCGCATCGAGCGGGCAATCCGACATTGCCCGTTGGAGGGCTGTCCGCCAGACCGAGGCCGAGGCAGCCGGATTTCCCTCATCGGTGAAGCAGCACGTCGCCAACATTCGCGGTGAGGGGATCGGGCCGTACCACGTGACCGGAAACGAGAAGCTGCCGCGTTCGGTGGAGCACGAGCTCGAGATGTTCGGGTGTGTCGCCTGCAACTTCTGCGTCACTGTCTGCCCCAACGACGCCTTCTTCAACATCAGGAGTCTCGATGGCATGGAGGGCCGACAGCAATACCTGCTGTTCGCGGAGTTGTGCAACAGCTGTGGGAACTGCATGACCTTCTGCCCCGAGCAGGGGGATCCTGCGGAGATCAAGCCGCGATTGTTCCTCGAACGCGATGTCTACAACGACCGCGACGGTCAGGGGTTCCTCGTCCAGAACGGCGTGATCATCGAGTCGAGAGCAGACAGTTCCGACGCCGATCTGGTTCAGCGGTTGATCGCCTCGGAGTCAGGCAACCCCTTGGCCACAGCCTGAAACGCGGCAGGCCTCAGCTCACCTCGAGCACGACCTTGCTGGCATCGCCCGACCGAAGCACTTCGAACGCCAGCTCAAAGTCCTCTAGCCGGAAATGGTGTGAGATCACCGGAGCCACATCGAGGCCGGACTCGAGCATTGCGGTGGCCTTGTACCAGGTCTCGAACATCTTCCTGCCGTAGATTCCCTTGATCGTCAGACCCTTCAGGATCGCCTGATTCAGATCAATGGCGGCGGGCTGGGCGAACAGGCCCAGCAGGGCAACTTTGCCACCGTGGTTGACCACCGAGATCACGTCGGTGACCGCCGCGCTATGACCGGACATCTCCAGCGCCACATCGAATCCTTCTGTCATTCCGAGGTCGGCCATCACAGCTCGAAGTGATTCCTCTCCGGGCTCAACAGCCCGGCTGGCGCCCATCTCACGAGCCACGGCAAGCCGGGACGGCTGGATGTCGGTCGCGACCACGTGTCGGGCGCCGGCATGACGGCAGACAGCCACCGCCATCTGCCCGATCGGCCCGGCACCGGTGATCAACACGTCCTCACCGACGAGGTCGTAGGTCAGGGCGGTGTGCACGGCGTTGCCGAGCGGGTCGAGAACCGCCGCCGTATCGTCGGAAATGAAATCAGGGACGGCGTAGGCATTGGCTGCAGGTATGGCGACAAACTCTGCGAACCCACCGTCGCGATGTATGCCGATGCCGACCGTGTTTCGACACAGGTGGCCGTGACCGGCCCGACAGTTTCGGCAGTGACCGCAGATGATGTGCCCCTCCCCCGCCACCCGCGTGCCGACCTCGAAGCCCGAAACATGCTCGCCGACCTCCACCACCCGGCCGACGAATTCGTGGCCGATCACCAACGGGGGTTCGATGACGCCTCGCGCCCAGTGGTCCCAGTCGAAGATGTGCAGATCAGTTCCGCATATCGCGGCCCGGTTGACCTCGATCAACAAATCGTTTGGTCCGGGCTCGGGAGAGTCGACGTCTTGGAGTTTGAGCCCGGGGGCGGCCTCGGCCTTGACCAGTGCCTTCATCTCATCGCCCAATCACATCGAGATCATGCCCGACTTCGATGAACGCGGCCACGGCACGGTCGATGTCGTCGGCGTCATGTGCAGCGTTCATCTGGGTCCGGATTCGAGCCGCGCCGCGGGGAACAACCGGGAAGGAGAACGCCGTGACGTAGACGCCCTTGTCGAGGAGCCTCGCCGCCATCTCGGTAGCAATCTCGGCCTCTCCCAGTAGCACCGGAATGATCGGGTGTCCGTGGCCGGTGAGACGAAAACCGGCGTCGGTCATGAGCCGACGAAAGCGAAAGGCGTTGTCGTTGAGTCTCTCGCGCCGGGCGTCGCCCTCGATCGCCATCCGAATCGCCACCCTGGCTCCGCCCACAAGACCGGGACTGAGTGAGTTCGAGAAGAGGTAGGGCCTCGAACGCTGCCGGAGCAAGTCGACCACGTTCTGTTTCGCGGCAACGAACCCGCCCATCGCCCCACCGAGAGCCTTTCCGAGAGTGCTGGTGACGATGTCGACCCTCTCGGAGACACCGTGCAACGACGGAGTACCCCGGCCCTCGGGGCCGACCAGTCCGGTTGCGTGACAGTCGTCGACCATCACAACAGCATCGAACTCGTCGGCCACCCGACAGATGGCCGGCAGATCGGCGATGTAGCCATCCATCGAGAACACCCCATCGGTCGCGATCAGAATAGTTTCGGCTTGGTCCTGCTTGGCCGCTTCGACTTGCCTGCGTAGGTCGTCGATGTCTCGGGTGGCGAACCGGTATCGGTTGGCCTTGCAGAGCCTCACGCCGTCGATGATCGACGCGTGATTGAGCGAATCGGACACGATTGCGTCGCCGTCACTGAGCAGAGGTTCGAACAGGCCGCCGTTGGCATCGAAACAAGCTGCGAACAGGATGCTGTCGTCGGTTCTGATGTAGTCGGCGATTTCAGACTCGAGAGCGCGATGTTGGTCGGTGGTCCCACAAATGAAACGGACCGACGCCATTCCGTATCCGGAGCTGTTCATCGCCTCGCTGGCGCCGTTGATGATGTCGTCGTGGTCGGCCAGGCCCAAGTAGTTGTTGGCGCAGAAGTTGAGGACTTCCCCAGCGCCGTCGACGTCGACGGTTCCTCCTTGGGGAGATGTGATCAAGCGCTCGTTCTTCCAGAGTCCGTCGTCTCGAATGTCGCCAAGGGCGTCGTCGACCTTGTCGTAGAACCCGGATCGACTCATCATCCTCCGATTGTCGTGGCCCAATTGGGACGGAAGGTCAGGGTTTGGTGGCCCTGACAAAGGCCGATATTACGTGGCCTTCAGCGGTGCGTATCGCGTCGTCGGTTATTGATTGGGCTTCCAGGAACTCGCGGGCGTCGGCGGCATCGAAGACCCTCGTGGCCACAATTTCGACGTCGACAAAACCGGCCCGCTCCAGACCCCCTCTGTATTCGTCCTCCTCCAACGCACCGGCAACGCAACCGATCCAGGCCTCAACGTTTCGCCGGATCTCGGGATCGAGGCTTCCGCGGATCACGATGTCGGACACCGCAAAGCGTCCACCGGACCTGAGCACACGATTGGCTTCGCGGAAGACCTTTTCCTTGTCGACAGAGAGATTGATCACACAATTTGAGATGATCAAATCGACGGCCGCGTCAGGCAGCGGGATGTCCTCGATGGTTCCCTTGAGGAACTCGACGTTGTCCACTCCCGCGTCGCGTTGGTTTCGTCGGGCCAAGTCGAGCATGTCGTCGGTCATGTCGAGGCCGTATACAAATCCAGACGGGCCGACCCTGCGTGCCGATAGCAGCACGTCGATTCCCCCGCCTGAGCCGAGGTCGAGCACCACCTGTCCTTCGTGCATCTCGATGAGGGCGGTCGGATTTCCGCACCCGAGAGAGGCGTTGATGGCGGCAACCGGCACCTCCGACGATTCGTCGGCGTCGTACAGTTCGTTGCTGATCGGGTTTGTTGGCCCGTTTTCAACGTCGGACCCACAACATGGGCTGGACTCTGCCGAGTCGATCACGCTTCTGGCCAACGAGCCGTAGCGTTCGACGACCTGAGCCCTCAATTCCTCTCCACTTCGGGGTTCAGCGGGTTGGGGTGAGTCGTTCATTCATTTGCCTCCCGACCGGCAGGCTCCGGGGCCACCGGCACCAGTTCTGTCAGTGTAGCTATCGGACCCTCCACGTCTGGTGCCGGGCGGTGTTGCACCTGCCGCTCTCGAGCGATCGAGTCCAGATCGCAATTCCTGAATAGAGGAGTAAGTCTGCCGATGTATAGGTCAGACAATGAGATCGACGATCGGTCCCTGGAGGAAACATGTACGGAATCAGGATTCTCGGTGTCGGCTTCGCACTGGCCTTGTTGGCGACCGCATGCGGAGAAAGCTCGAGCGACACTTTCCAACCGGTCGCTGATACAGCGACGACAATTGCTGCGGCAGCATCCGACAGCGAGCGGCCTTGTGACGGCGGCGCCTTCCCCGACGATGAGGAGTTCCGACAGATGTTGTGTGACCTGCAATGGGCGCAGGTGGACCTGCTCAGTGCGGAAGGCGAGTTCGACACCTCCTGGGGAGGCCGAATCTCGGCGGCAATACTTCTCCAGCGCGACGATCGGGCCACCGCCATGGCGGAGCTCGAGGCGGTGCTGGCGGAGATCACTTCGGGTTGATCGCCATAGCGCGGCCATTGCTCGGGCCGATCTAACCTCGCCAGGTCACAGCGATGCGAGGTTGACCCGATGACGACATCCGAATCACGCCGAGAGCTGATCGACCTCACCGTAGCGTTGTCGCGAATCAACTCTGTCAACTCGACGCTTGATCCAACAGCTCCAGGAGAGGCCGAGGTAGGAGCCTTCGTTCGCGACTGGATGACCAATCGGGGCTGGAGGGTGCACGAGGAGTGGCCCGCGCCGAGCCGGCCCAACATTGTCGGTGTGATCTCCGGAGGTGATGGCCCGACACTCATGGTCAATGCCCATCTCGACACAGTGGGGGCAAGCCCCGGCTCGTTCGAGATCAGACTCACCGACGACACCATCCACGGACGTGGAGTTCTCGACACCAAAGGCGGCTTGGCTGCGGCGCTGATGGCGGCCGACAGCTTCAGCGAGGATCTTCCACCCGGTGACGTGATCATCGCTGCAGTGAGCGACGAAGAGGCCGACAGCATCGGAACCAGCCATCTGCTCGAGGGATGGTTGCCCGATGCCGCCATCGTGATCGAACCCACGGACCTGGCGATCATCACCGGTCATCGTGGCTTCGGCATCCTCGAATTGACCTACACCGGACGGGCCGCCCACACCGGGCACCGCGAGGAGGGCCTCAATGCCATCGAGCCGGCCGCCCGACTGGTGACCACGCTCGAGCGTCTGGAGTCCGACCTCAGGATCACGGCCCCTCATCCTCAA
Organism: Acidimicrobiales bacterium; assembly: GCA_029263195.1. Classification (GTDB taxonomy): domain Bacteria; phylum Actinomycetota; class Acidimicrobiia; order Acidimicrobiales; family Aldehydirespiratoraceae; genus SZUA-87. The sequence goes on along the minus strand of JAJCXX010000084.1, from coordinate 129,991 downwards.
CTTGGCTTCCCCTCGATTCAGGTCACACGAATTCATGGCGGCCGTGAGCTCTTCACTGTTCCCGAGCTGTGCAGCGCTTCGATCGAGATCCGCTCGGTGCCCGGTAGAGAGGCCGCCGATGTCCACGCTCTTGTCTCAGTGCTGGAGAGCCAGACGGCCGGAGGGTTCACTGTCGACTACGAGTGGATCGTGATGCGACCTCCGTTCGAGGTCAACACTGCCGAGCCAATTGTCGAGGCCATGTCCTCGGCCGTCGCTCACTCCGGCGTCGAGCCATTTCTACGGTCTGCTCCTTTCTGGACCGACGCAGCCCTCTTCGCCGGCAGGAACATTCCGGCCGTGGTGTTCGGCCCCGGCGGAAACGGCATCCACAGCGACGACGAGTGGCTCCGTGTCGACGACCTAGTGTCGTGCTACGACACCCTGCGACATGCCATGGCCAACTTCGGAAACGAATGAGAGGAAGGATCCATGACAGAGCCGACACCCAAGCACCGATCGACACCCCTCGACCCCGCAACTGTGGCTGTTTGGGGTGCGGAAGAGACCTCGATGGTGAGCGGCGCCACACAGGTTCCAGTAGTGCACAGCGTTGCCTACGGTTACGACGATCTCGATGAGTGGGAGGCGGTGGCGCTCGGCGACGCCCCGGGACACATCTACGGACGCAATACCAACCCCACGGTTGCGGTGTTCGAAGAGAAGATGAGGCTCCTCGAGCACGGCGAGGCTGCTACGTCAGCCGCCTCCGGCATGGCCGCGATCTCCTCAGCGATTCACGGAGTACTGCGACCGGGCGATCGCGTGGTGTCGGTGAAGGACACATACGGCGGAACCAGCCTCTTGTTCACCGAATTCCTTCCCGCCTTGGGGATCGAGGTTGATCTCGTCGACACGACAGATCACGATGCCATCGAACGGTCGATCCAGGGCGGCTGCGACCTTCTCTACCTCGAGACGCCGACCAATCCGACTCTCAAGATTCTCGACTTGAGTCGTCTGATCGATGCCGGTCACCGCGCCGGGTCGGCCGTGGTCGTCGACAACACCTTCGCCACGCCGGTCAATCAGTTGCCCTTGCTTCTGGGAGCAGACTTGGTCGTCCACAGCGCCACCAAGTTCCTTGGGGGCCACGCCGACGCGCTCGGCGGCGTGATCGTCGGCCGACCGGACCTTGTCGAGGCAGCGTTCCATCACCGCGAGATCAACGGCGCGGCCCTTTCACCAATGGCGGCCTACCTGTTGATCCGCGGGGTCAAAACACTAGATCTGAGGGTCGAACGACAGAACAGCAACGCGGCCGTCGTATCGAACTACCTCGAGGCCCACCCCAAGGTCGCATCGGTCAACTACCCGGGCCTCGACTCGCATCCCAAACACGAGATTGCCGCGCAGCAGATGGCCGGCTTCGGCGGGATGCTCAGCTTCGCTCTCAAGGGGGGTTTCGATGCCGTGAAGACGTTCCTCCCGGCTCTCCGACTCGCCCATCGCGCCGCCAATCTTGGCTCAGTCGAGACAACAGTGGGTGTGCCTTCCACCACCAGCCATGTCGAGTGCAGTGCAGAGGAACGCCTGCGACTCGGCATTCCGGAGGGTCTGGTGCGGTATTCGGCCGGAATCGAGAAAGTTGACGACCTGCTCGTCGATCTGGAACAGGCCCTTGATCTGATCTGACACGAATACGGGCCGAGACTGCGCGACGCTGTGCATACTGTCCCACGACATCGAGAGGAACACTGAAATGAGAGCAGCGATCCTGACCGGAGGCGGCGACGTCCCCGGACTGAACCCCTGCATCAAGGCTGCCGTCAACCGGATGATCGACGAGGGTCACCAAGTCATCGGGATTCGTCGCGGCTGGGGTGGACTCCTCAACTGCAACCCTGATGACCCCGACACGATTGCCACCAATACTCTCGTCCTCGATCGAACGACCGTGCGCACGATCGATCGAACCGGCGGCACCTTCCTTCACACCTCGCGGACCAAGCCCAGCAGTGTGAAGGCCGAGAACGTCCCCGATTTTCTCGCCGACCAGGCCGTCGGCGAAGGGCCCTTCGACTTCACCCCGCACATACTGAGAGTTCTCGACGCTCTAGGCATCGATGTGCTGCTCCCAATCGGTGGCGACGACACGCTGTCATACGGTCTACGGATGCACGAAGAGGGCGTACCGGTGGTGGCCATCCCCAAGACGATGGACAACGACGTGCACGGCACCGATTACTGCATCGGGTTCTCCACCGCTGTCACCCGTGGGGTGCAGTTCATCCACGACCTTCGCACCAGCACCGGCTCCCACGAACGCATCGCGATCGTGGAATTGTTCGGCCGCTACAGCGGCGAGACTTGCCTGGTCACGGCATACCTCTCCGGTGTCGACAGGGCCATCATCTCCGAGGTGCCGTTCGACATCGACCATCTGAGCGAACTAATAGTGGCCGACAAGTCGTCCAATCCGAGCAACTACGCCATGATCACCATCTCCGAGGGCGCCACCATGGAGGGCAGCGACTTGAGTCTTTCGGGCGAGGCCGACGCCTACGGCCATCGCAAGCTCGGCGGGATAGGCAAGACCACCGGCGACATGCTCAAGGAGCGGACCGGTGAGGGCATCATCCTGCAGGAACTGGCCTACCTGATGCGTTCTGGCAGTCCCGACTCCCTCGACCTCATGGTGGGCATGAACTACGCCGTCATGGCCGTCGATCTGGCCATCGACGGCACCCTCGGGCGCATGGTTGCCCTTCGATCCGGTACCTACACCAACGTGCCGATCAGCGTCACCGGCGAAGGCGTCCGCCGCGTCGATATCGACGAGCTCTACGACGCCGGTAACTATCAGCCGAAGCTACGCCATGTGGCCGGCAAGCCGATGTTCCTGTACTGACCACTCGGATCGGTTCTCATCCTCGGAGATCTTCACCTCTCGAGTGCTCCAACTATCAATTCAGATGCGTCCGCACTACGATTGAAGAGCCGTTCGTGGGGATCTGATATCCAAGTGGAGGGGACATCCTACAATGTCCATTCGCAGAGATTTGATCCTTATCGGGTGTGCGGCAGCGGTTGTAGTCGGCGTCGTTGCGGGCACCGTTGTATGGGCTGATGTTGTCCATGACCGCGCCGTTTCTTCCCATACCAACGAGATATCCGAAGAATCAGTGCCGCTGATGAAAAGCGCACACGCGACTCTCGCGTCGGCGCTGGACATTGCGGTTCTCGATATCGAGTCCGCCGAACGGAGCAGACCCCAACTCGAGCAGACCATTGTTGATCTCGACAATCTGTACGACGCAGTCTCGAAGATCTCAGATGTCCCCGGTGTCGTTGCGGAGGACGAGGCTGTACGAAGAGCGATGGAACAGCTGGACAACGCCAGCGCGTCTCTGTCCGTGCTCATTGAAACAACGGATTCGGCCTCGCGTGCGGAGCTGGCGTCAAGTCTTGTCGAGTCGATCCGCCTAGCCTTCGAGTCACTCGAAAGCGCCTCCTTCATATCGTTGTCTGAGTTCGATGAAGAGGTTCACGAGGCTGAACTTCGACAACGCAACGGCCGCTGGATAGCGATCCTGGTCGCTGCAGCTGGCTTCATTATCGTCGCAATTCTGATGCGACGTTTCGCACGCAGAATCACCGCTCCGCTGAAGTCCATCAGGACGGCGTCTCTAATGGTGGCGGAGGGCCGGGACATTACGCACGTCAGCGAGGAGGGCCCCTCCGAGCTCGTTGACGTTGTCGCGTCGTTCAATACCATGACGGATGTAGTCAGTGAGCGCGAGCGAATGCTCACCCAGCTTGCCTACCGTGACACGACCACTGGTCTCGAGAACCGCGTGGCTCTTTGCGATCAGATCAGGGCCCTTCGCTTGACGCGTCCCGTAGACCGGTCATTCGAAGTTTCCATCCTGGCCCTGACATTGGAGGGCCTCGACGAAGTGATTGCCGGCCACGGATACGACGTCGGCGACAACTACATGACAATAGTAGTAGAGAGAATCCGGTCGATTCAGACCACCTCAGACCTCTTGTTCGGCCTTCGCAACGACACCCTGGCACTACTGACCGTGCAACCGCCTGAAGGGGCCACCGCCCTGGGCGACAGTCTCATTGCCAGTATTGCCATGCCCCTCCGGGCCCACGGTTCGGTATTTCATCCTCGCGTCAGCATCGGCGTAGCGACCACAACGACGCCCTCTCAGATCAGCGACAGCCTGATTGTGGACGCGGAAGTAGCGAAGTTGGCTGGACGAGTTGAGGGCCAGAGCTCGATTCTCGTATTCGATCAGTCGCTTCGGGAAAGGTCGACTGACCGACTCCGGCTGACCGAGGAGCTCGAGAACGCCATCGACGTCGACGAGTTCGTTGTCCACTACCAGCCAATCGTCGATGTGAGAGACGGAAGACTCTTGGGGGCAGAGGCGCTCGTGCGCTGGCAGCACCCCGTCAAGGGACTGTTGCAGCCAGTCGATTTCCTGGAGACCGCCGAGCAGGGCGGTCATATCTGTCGGTTGGGACTTCAGATCATGGAGGAGGCATTTCGAGACGCTGCACGGTGGCGTGAGATGGCCGATGATTTCATCATCACGGTGAACGTCTCACCGCGACAGCTCGGCACGGGCACATTCGTTGACGACGTTGCTTCTGCGCTGCAACGAACCGGGCTGCCGCCCACGGCACTCTGCCTCGAGATTACGGAGGCGGCCGCATTCAACCCATCAACCAATCTGACTCGTGATCTCACCACATTGCGATTGCGGGGCATCGGTGTTGCTCTGGATGATTTCGGTACCGGCTTTTCGTCTCTGCATCTGATCAACACTCTTCGAGTCGACTACATCAAGATCGACCAGTCGTTCGTCCTGGGTGTATCCCATCGTCCCGAACTCAGAGCGATGGTCAGTTCGATCATGCGAATCGCGGATGCCTATGGCTGTGAAACGATCGCCGAGGGGGTGGAGACTGAGCAAGATGCGTCTCTGCTGACGACTCTCGGTGCGACCTTCGCCCAGGGCTACCTATACGGCAGAGCGGTCTCGGCGAGTGACTTCGAGCTTCGTTGGATGATGGATTTGGAGTCGGCCACCACAGGCACCGACTGAGAGCTGCAAGCGGCGGCAGCAGAACCCGCAGGGCCCCCGACCAATGCCGAGGGCCCTCCGATCTACGTGATCACCACTCCGCGCCCCGCGCTCTGGTGAGAGCAGACTGGCCCGTACACGATGACCTCGAGGACTGGCCGTACAGCGTGGAGCCGCTTTCGCGAACACGGATGTAGTAGCACGTACCGGAGTCGGACATCGCTGCCGCTGCCCACTCCGTACCTGCTCTGTTGCTGGCAATGCTGATTCGCTTATCGTCGGTGGACGCCGAGTTACTCGACAGCCATGTGAAGCCGGGCTCGGTCGCCCGAAGCGCGTTCACGGTGGCATCACCGAAATCTCCCGAGTCGGTGTAGACCACCATCGCGCTGGTCTGAGCGATGCGGAGGCTGGACTGTGCCGCTCTCTCTTGGGCGCGGGTTCGTGCGCCCATGAAGGTCGGCACACCGATCGCGAGCAGGATCCCGATGATCATGACGACCACCATCACCTCGATCAGCGTGAATCCGGCCTCCCGATCGCGGAATCCCGGTCGCTTGCGGCCGGCGGTTGATGTCAAAGTATTCATGTCTCTCTCCTGTTTGATTCGTAGAGCACTTCACGAGAATCGGGTCTTCTACCTGTCGGACGAGTCACCGCGCAGGTGAGGGTTTGGCGCCAGGTCACTGCACGAGATCAATCACCCTGAACATCGGGAGATACAGAGCAACAACCATTCCGCCGACGACCACCCCGATGAATGCCATCATCAACGGTTCGATCAGAGCGGCAAAGCCGGCGACCGCCGTCTCGACCTCTTGCTCGTAGGTGCGGCCGATCGTGTCGAACATCTCGTCGAGCGCTCCAGCCTCCTCGCCGACTGTTACCAGCTGCACGACCATCGCCGGGAACAGACTGTTCTTCGCCAGATTCGGAGCAATCTCCTCCCCTCGGCGCACCGCGTCACGTGCATCGAGCAACGAGCGCGAAAGAACCGCGTTGCCGAGGGTCTCTGAGGTGATCCTGAGAGTCTCCAGTACCGGTACTCCGGACTTTGTGAGAACCGACATGGTTCTCCCGAATCGGGCCATGCTGCTTTTGAGAAGCAGATCGCCGACCAGCGGCAGCCGTAGCTTGATCGAGTCCCAGCGCAGCTGCCCCGACTCGGTGCGCTTCCAACTCCGTACCCCCACCACGGTCACCACAATCAGAACGATCACCAGCGGAAGTCGTTGCGTGAACAGATCAGACACCGCAACCAGGACCCTGGTCGGCAGTGGCAGCGTTCCACCGAGGTCGTCGTAGATCCCAGCAAATGCCGGTACTACGAACGCGAGCATCGCGATGATCACTCCCGTAACCATGAACAGCACCGCAATCGGGTATGCCAGAGCAGACCGGATCTTCTGACGCATTGCGACCGATCGTTCCAGCGTCGTGGCCATCTGCATCAGAACGACATCCAGCGCTCCGGCGGCCTCTCCTGACCGAATCATCGACACGAAGAGGCGATCGAAGACGCGGGGATGGCGGCTGATCGCGTCGCTGAGTGAGTCACCGCCTTCGACATCTGCCCTCATTCGTTCCAACGTCGCGCTCAGCAGCGCGTTGTCGGACTGATCTCTCAGCACCGCCAAGGCCCGAAGGAGAGGTACCCCCGCGTTGACCATGGTCGCGAACTGGCGCGCCACAACAGCGAGATCCCCGCCCTTCACCTTCGCTCTGAATCCCGGGATGGACATCTCTTTGCCGAGATTGGCCGAATGCGACTTGCGGACCGACATGGGACGAAGCCCCAGTCGACGGATTCGAGCAGCGGCATCGGACTCGGAATCGCCTTCCACGTCCCCGGCCAGGACCGAACCATCTGCCGAAATCGCCTTGTAGCGGTAAGTGCGGGGTCGGCGACTCGCTGGAGTCCGCGCGGCGTCGCGTGGCCGAGTCGGACCCTGCCCCTGACGGCGGGTCGAGGAGCGAACCGAGAGCGCTCTCATGCTCTCACCAGCGCTTCCAAGTTCTTCGTGTTGTCGGCCACCGTCATTGCAACCTGAATGTCGAGGCGCCCTCGACGGACCAAGCCGGCGAGCGATTGATCGAACGTGTGCATGCCTTCAGCTCCGCCCATTTCCAGGACGGACTTCAACTGATGGACCTTGTCAACTCGGATCAGATTCCTGATGGCGGTGGTCGCCACCATTGCCTCGGTGGCCGGTACGAGCGAGCCATCACGGGCGGTGAGGAGTCGTTGACTGATACAACCCTCGATCGAAAGAGCCAACTGCGAGCGAATCTGGCTTTGCTGATCGGCCGGGAACACGTCGATGATGCGATTGACCGAGCTGGTGGCATCCGAACTGTGAAGGGTCGCGTACACGACGTGGCCAGTCTCCGCTGCCGTTAGGGCGATCCGAATGGTTTCGAGATCTCTGAGCTCGCCGATCAGAACGACATCAGGGTCCTGCCGGAGGGCGGAACGCAGCGCCGTGACGAATGACTTCGTGTCGGGCCCGACCTCCCGCTGCTGGACAACGGACATGACTGGTGAATACCGGTACTCCACCGGATCTTCAATGGTGATGATGTGAGCCGACCGGGTCTGATTGATCTGCTCGATCATCGAAGCGAGAGTTGTGGACTTTCCAGAACCGGTGGGGCCGGTGACCAGCACGAGACCACTTCGGAGTTGAGCGAACTGATCAACCAGGGGCGGCAGACCCAGATCGGCAAGTGCAGGGATTCTCGAAGGCACAACTCGTATCGCGGCCGCGAGGGATCCTGATTGCCGGAAGAAGCTGGCCCGAAACCGTCGGCCGTCGCCGCTGGCACCGAGGCTGAGCGCTGTGTCCAGATCACCGGCAGATTCAAGAGTGGCTCGTTGATCAACGGACAGGGCGCCTGTGAGGATCTCATTGAGTTCGCGCTCCGAGAAGAGTTCCGATCCGGCCAGAGGTCTCAGATCGCCCGAGACTCGAATGTGGGGGGCGTGCCCGGCGCTCAGGTGAAGATCCGACGCTCCGGCAGATACCGCCGCATCAAGTAGCTCGCCGAGTCGGTCGCCTCCTTGGGTGTCACCTTCCATGAGAGCGCCAGCGAGAAAGTCTCGGCTGTCATCGTCGAGGTCGTTCCAGTCGGTGTTTAGTTCAGCTTCCACATGTTCAGAGTCGGACGCAGCATCGCCATCTTGAGCGCATCGTTTCCCGGCGGGTCCGAGAGTCACGATGCCGAACAGATGTCTCACAACATGCACCATGCGGCCGATTACAGATTCATGAGCCAGATCGCTGTCGCAACACGCCGAAGAATCGGCGAGATCCTCGTCGAGCTGAATATTGTCAACGAATCCGACATTTCGAGCGCGCTGGAACTTCAACGCTCAACCGGCAAGAGACTCGGCGAGGTCCTCCTCGACCAGGGTTTGGTCAAGTCACGAGATCTCGTGCGGGCCTTGGCAGTGCAGTTCGATCTTCCGTTCGTCGATCTCAACGATCGGCCGATCGACATTGAACTTGCCCAGGCAATTCCCCAACAGCTGGCAACCCGACATCGTGCGCTACCGGTCTGGAGAGATGGCCGCCAGATAGTCGTAGCCATGGTCAATCCAGCGGACGTTCTCGCCCTCGACGACATTCGATCGCTCGTAGGTCGCCAGGTCGTGCCTGTAATGGCGGAGGCTGCACAGATCACGGCCGCCATAGGCCAACTTGGACACAGCGACAACCGAGTGTTGGAGACCATCCAGGCCGCCGTCGGAGAGCGCAAGGATGCCGCGGCGCCCATCACCACGTCGCCGAGTAGTGATCGGAGCAAGGCCCCGATCGTTCAATTCATCGACCTACTGCTTGCCAAGGCGATACAGGAGGATGCGTCGGATATCCACGTGGAGCCGACTTCTGATGATCTTCGTATTCGATTCCGAGTCGACGGCGTGTTGCATGAAGCAATGTCACCCCCACGTTCTCTCCGCGCCGGGATCATCAGCCGAATCAAGGTCATGGCCGAGATGGACATCGCGGAGCGTCGGGTGCCCCAGGACGGACGCCTCACGGCCAGCGTCAACAATGTCGACTACGACGTGCGGGTCGTGACCATTCCAACAATCCATGGAGAGGCTGCCGTTCTCAGACTCCTGAGGGGCGGCACGCATGGTGGGGGCATCGGCGGAATCGGATTCCTCCCCGACCAGCTGGCTCGCTATCGGGACGCCTACGAGCAGCCCTGGGGAGCGATTCTGGTCACCGGACCCACCGGGTCGGGCAAATCCACGACGCTGTACGCCACTCTCGAGGAACTACGAGACCCGACACGCAACATCATCACTATCGAGGATCCCGTCGAGTATCGAATGGACGGCATCAAGCAGGTCCAGGTCAACGAGAAGACCGGCATGACATTCGCTCGGGCGCTCCGATCCTTCCTGCGGGCCGATCCTGATGTCATGCTCATCGGCGAAATTCGCGACGGTGAGACCGCCACCACTGCCGTGGAGGCGGCCCTCACCGGTCACCTCGTACTCTCGACTCTTCACACCAACAACAGCGCGTCCGCTCCGATGCGGCTCATCGAGATGGGAGTCGAGCCATTCTTGGTCTCTTCCTCGCTCTCGGCGGTCTTGGCTCAGCGATTGGCACGCAAGCTCTGTGAGAAGTGCAAGGTACCCAAGGAGATCCGGCTCGAACATCTTGGCCTGAAGGACGCAGGCATTGCGGCGCTCCCGGAGGACCTCAGATCGAGCGAATCCTTCGAGGGCTTCGCTACTGTTGGATGCGATTCCTGCAGCGGTACCGGCTACCGGGGCCGGTTCGCCATTCACGAAGTCCTGTCGATGTCGGAAGAGATCTCCGAACTGGTCCTCTCGCACGCACGGGTCGAGGAGGTCGAACGTCTGGCCATTCAGCAGGGAATGATCACCCTGCGGGCCGACGGGCTTCGGAAAGTGAAGACGGGATTGACCACGGTGGAGGAGCTGTTCCGGGTCATCACCTGACCCGGTCTCGCGGTGGCTGTCACGCCTTGGGCGGAACCGACCGAAGATCGACCAGGCGCCACGAACCGTCGCCCAAGGTCAGGAGTGAGACATCGGCCAATATCGACACGTCCCCCCTTCGAGGCACTTCCAAGCTTCGCAGAGTGATCGAGCCGGTCAGATCGAAGTCGTCGGTGCGAAGAGACCGTCCCGGCGCGAAAATCAGGCCCTTGATCTCGGCCTCGGAGGCTGATATCGACTCATCGTCATCATCGTCCTCGCTCGCCACGAACAGCTGGAACCCAGACGCCCGGCCAGGCGGCACCACAGTGGCTTCGTCCAACTCGACATCCACACCCTCGTCTACATAGACGATCAGAGGGGGATTCAGAATTCTCACCTCTCCCTCGAAGACAACCTCGTCGAAGGAATCGTCGCAGATGTAGGGAATTCCCGACCGGCCGTCGACGTCCTCCTCGAACAGCCCGTCTTCAGGACATTCCTGGGTCGAACCGTCCGGAAACTCCACCGAAGGAACGGCGCGAGGTCCGTCGAGAGTGACCGGGTCAGTACAGCCGGAGCAGATTCCGTCGGGTAGATAGAGCTCCTGCACGTCGCCGGGGGCCGGTCCCGTGATATCCATCGATCCGTTGGTGCCGACTCGTCCCCTGATCCGGCCGGTGTTGCGGTTGATCTCGATGCTTGAGGTGGCGAACAGCGTGTAGGAGAAGAGTGCCTCCCGGCTGACCGTTGCGGTGAAGGCTCGAGTTGTGTCACCGGATGTGGCGCGAGCCTGTATGTCCCATGTCGAACGGCCTGCCGGCTGGGCATCGAAGCTGTAGTCGGCATTGTCGAAGGCGCCAGCGCCAGCGAAATGTGACACCTCGCCAGCATCTATGCGGGCGAATGCCTCGTTCACTGCGAGTTCAGCCGATGCGAGGGCTCGCCCCTCATCGGTGTCGCGGCGACTTCCACCAAGAGCACGTTGCGATTCCGAGAGAACGGCGATGCCCAAAAGGGTCACCACCATCATCACCAGAAGGGCCAGGACAACACTGCCACTCTCGGGATCTCTCAACCCACGGCGGTTCAGCATCCGTTCCCTCCAGGCTCTCTCGAGCGCAGCGCCACGTCGACGGAGGACGTCACGATCTTGCTCCCCGCATCGGCTGCGAGCGTCACCCTGATAAGCGCCGTGCAGTTGACGAGCGTGTCGATCGGTGTGGTTCTGGGTTGAAGCTCATCTCCGTCGGAGTCGAAGTACGAGAACGAAGGCATACCGGCCACGGGAACCACCTCAGCCACGAACACCGAGCGTTGTGTCTCTCGCAAGGTCGCGGCGTCGTGGACGACACGCTCCAGCCCGTCGGCCCCCACCACCCAGAGCGTGAGCGTCTGGCTGCCATCGGCCGCGTTCGCCGAGAGAGGTAGCGTATGTCCGAGACTCGACGATGAAACCAGATCTGCGTTCGGCACCGAAAGACGAATGTCATCGGAGATCTCGGTGAGGGCCCTATCAAGCTTGGACCGAACATCGATTCGCGTGATCTGGTCCTCCTCGATCCGAGTTGCACTCTGAACGACACCCAGCAGCGGAACGGCCAACAGCGCCGACATCGACAACACGACCAGCATCTCGATGATGGTGGTTCCGCGCTCGTGGTCAGTCATCGTCATCATGACGAAAGATCCCCGTGTCCTGACGTACTTCGTGTGGCCCGCCGGTGTCGTCCCAGGCGACGATGATCGTGATGATCTTGAACCCTTCAGCGGAGGTCGAACCTCCGACCGTGATTGGCGACCACGTCACGTGGCGCTCAATCCGGTAGTCGACTCCGCCCACGCTCACGGTTCCGGTTGGCTTCAGCACATGATCGCGCCCGGACACTGTCGGTCGCCCCTCGAAGCGCGGCTTGTACCCCCTGGTGGCTGGATCGATTCCAATCAGACCGTAGGGGCGCGAGCGAATCGACTCGACTTCACTGGTGGCGAGACGGGCGGCCACGCTTCGATGTTCGGCCACGGCGGCTGTCTTGGTCGCGGCCCCCATGGCTGTCGCCGCGGCCAATACCGCGATTGCCAACAACATGGTGGCCACGATCATCTCCACGATCGTGGCGCCGCGTTCAAGTTGCTTCGACGCGCGAGAGGCGGACGTGGGGTTCATCACCGTGACCATCGGCTATTTCCTGTTCAGGGTGAGATGTTTTGCCAAATCCCTCAAGCCCATCACCGGTGATCCGATGGAGTCGGGTGAGATATCGGGACAATGCGACAACAATTCGCCTCGTGGGCGCGAAAGCCGACGGCCATGTCTAGGCGCACAGTCGGAGTCGCGTTCGACGACCAGACAATCCGGGCCGTCGAACTCGCGCCCGCGGGCCGACTTGGACGGCCATCCAATGACGTCGTCACCAAGGCAATCGCCTTCGATCTCCCGCCGGGCGTCGTCGACCAGGGCGAGATCTCTGACGTCGGAGCCTTCCGAGACTGTCTTCGTGAGCTATGGAGTGAAGCCGGGTTTTCCACCAAGCGGATTGCCGTGGGTCTCGATGCTCGGGCCGCGGTGATTCGGCGTGCCATCTTCCCCCCGGAGGCCAAGAGAGGCATCCAGCAGGCCGCCGAGTTCGAGATTGCCGATCTCCTGAGCTACCCGATCGACGAGGCTCTCGTGTCCGTCCTGGACATCGGATCCCAAGGGAGCCTGTCGCCCGGAACCGTGCAGTCCCTGATTCTCGCCACCCGACAGCAAACCGTTCTCGACCTTCGACAGTCCGTCAAGGCAGCCGGGCTGAGACTCGAGTCCATTGAGTTGACTCAGGCAGCTCTCACGTCGTCGATCAGTCGCCCTAATCCGCTGCCTGAGGACTCCATAGGGGTGCTGGTCGACGTGTCAACCACGGTCACCAGCGTAATTGTGCACGACAACGACGGCATCTTGTTCACCAGAGTCGTCACCGCAGGCATCAGTGCCTCGTCCACATCGCTCTCCGATGAACTCCAGAAGGAACTCAGCATCCTGGAAGAATTCGGACGCAACGACGACCACAGCGGCCACGACTCGGTAGCGATCGACCCTGCTGTGGCCAGCAGCGCCACTGTGGTGGAAGGGATTCGTCGTACTCTCCGCTACGTCCAGGGGGACCTTGACACTCGCACGATCGGGCGGATCACTCTCTGCGGCATCATGTCGGTATCCCGCAGTTTGGCCTCAGATCTGGCGGAGCTTTTCCCACAGGCCGAAATCCTGCGCCACGAACACAAACACTGGCCAGCCGACACCGACGATGCTTCACAATTCGACGAGGCACTCGCGGTGGCCCACGCCGCCACCACGACATCGCTCGCCGCCCGTACCTTCGATCTCGTCCCGACCGTGGTGCGCGACCGACGAGCCGGGATGTCCCGCATCGGTGCCGGAGTGGCCGTGGCCATCGCCATGTCACCAGTACTGATGGCGAACGCCATGGATCGCAGCGACAACGCCCAGAATCTTCGAACATCCACCGAGGCGGTGGAGCGCGTGGTCGAGGAGCTCCGCACCGATCTGTCGGCTCTCGACGATGACCAAGCTCAAGAGGCCGCCGCGGCTCGACAAACCGATCGAGTAAACGAGCTACTCAATCAGGAATACGGCTTCACGACAGTGATACGGCAACTGGCGGAGGCAGCCCCTCAGGACTCGTTCCTCCTGTCTCTTCGTATTCAACGCGCCCAGCGAGGCGAGTCCCCCATTGGCTACAACGGCTCACAGCCCGGAGCGATTCTGAGCGTCACAGGCGTGACTGAGGACCTGGGCGGCGTCGGCAGCTGGTTGCAGTCCGTCGAGGAGGTGCCATCTCTATCCGGGCTCTGGCTGGCGCAATCTGCCACCGGTCCCTACAGCAGCGAAGACAGGACCGCTGCCGTGTTCACCATCGACGGAGCAGTCGTGACGCCGGCCGTGACGGTCATTGAACTGGATCCACTCCGATGACCGGCCGTTCGATCATGCAGCTCGTCGGTGCCCCTGCCCTCACGCTCTCCGTCTGGTTCGCAGCAAGCTGGATCCCAGCGCAGTCCGGCACGGAGGCAGCGAGACTTCAGCAAGCCGAGGACGACCGCGTACAACTGATCGCAGAGTTGAACGAAGCCTCGCTTCTCGACGAGAACCTCGACCTGTTCGAGCAGCGCATCGCCACTACCGAAAGCGCGATACCACCGGAGTCTCAGCTCGGGGTCTTCATCGCTGATGCCGGCATTGCCGGCAACCGAGCCGGCGTGACGATTGACCAGATCGCCCCCTTGGCCGTGAGCGGAGACGACGACGTCGACGATCAACTCGCCGAACTTCCGGTCGGCACCTCGTCCATCGTGATCAGCATCGGGGCTGTAGGTACATACCCGGGGCTTCTGGCCTTCGTCGACGAGTTGACGGCTCTCGATCGCCTCGTGCTGATCGACCTGGTCGATCTCAATGTCGACGACGAGATATCGGAGCAGGTCATTCTCGACCTCGAGCTTCGTGTGTTCACCACAGCGGTCCTCACGCCCGAGGCCGAACCTGACCTCGAAGACTTCACAGATCCCACGGAGAGCGAACAGTGAGCGCCCAACGACCCTCTTCGAAGCTCCTGCTCGCGCTCGCCATCACTGCCCTGATGGCCGTATTCACTCTGGCTCGCCCCTACGTCGGCGGCTCATCGTCAGATTCCGAGTTCGAGGATTTCTATGACGTCGCCGAAGAGATCGATCTCGACGAGCCGACGTCCTTTCAGGCCGAGAGGTGGGTAGCTCCATCCAATCCAAGGAACCCGTTCGTCACGATCGACCTCGGCACCGTCGTCGACGATGGCGAGGATGGCGAGGATGGCGTGTCACCCCCGCTCGAATGACACAGTGTCACTGTGACAGGCAAGTGGGATCCCGGGCAGTATCTGGAATTTGCCGACCATCGTCTCCGTCCGGCCGTCGAGTTGCTGGCCAGAGTGCCGTCCGATGCCGTGGAGACGGTGATCGATCTCGGCTGCGGCACAGGATCGGCCCGCCCGTTCATGATGTCGCGCTGGCCCACCGTCGACTATCTGGGCGTAGACAACTCCCCCGACATGCTCCTACGGGCTCGCGCTGATCATCCGGACGCTTCCTGGTTGGAGGCCGACCTGAACACCTGGCGGCCCAGTTCTCCGGTCGATCTGCTCTACAGCAACGCCACGCTGCACTGGCTACCCGACCACGAGTCGCTTCTTGCCGCCTTGATGGCTTGCCTGAACCCCGGTGGAGTTCTCGCCGCGCAGATGCCGGCCAACTTCGATCAGCCGACCCACACCATCATCAACGACGTGGCCCGGGAGCTGGACTGGACCGTCGATCTTGAACCGAACCTGTTCTCGGATCCGGTCGGAAGGCCTGGCGACTACCACCAGGTGCTGTCCCCGATTGCTCAGACCCTCGATATCTGGACAACGACTTACATCCAGGAGCTTTCGGGGCCCAACGCTGTCACGGCTTGGGTATCAGGCAGCGCACTGCGTCCGATCCTGTCGGTACTACCGGAACCCGAGGCACGGCGTTTCATCGCCGAGTACTCCGAACGAATCAACCGGCGCTATCCACGGACGACCAACGGCATCACTCTCTTGCCGTTCACACGCCTGTTCATGATTGCCAGCACACCGATCGGTTGACCGAGGGCGCACATCTCGCGATGCGCGCCCTCGGTACCGAACTGTCTGACCGGGTCAGAGCTCGTTGGCTCGATCGGTGGGCGGGGGTGCTACCGGGCTGAACGTGCCGAGGTAGTTGACCAAAGCTTCGAGATCGTTGCCTCCGTCGACCCGCAGCGAAGCCGCCACAGTGGCGAACACCCCGAAGTTGTCACCGCCGTCGGCCAAGAAGCTGTTGACGGTAACGAAATACGTGGTGCTCGGGCTGAGAGCCACACCGTTCAACAAGACATTGGTGATCGAAACACTGGTGCAGGTACCAGCGGTGATCGTCGTTGCCAGGTCGTAGGTGAGCCCCTCGGAGACTCCGAGATGCAGGAACGGTCGGCTCGCGGCGGCCGGCTGACATTGCTGCTCGAGCGCTGTCACCACCTGAGCACCGGTCATCGGAATCGTCTGGAGGGTGTTGCCGAAGGGCTGGAAAGTGAAAGCCTCGGCAAAGGTGACGACACCGTCCCCTTCAGTTCCCGACGCAACGAACGTCAGATCTGAGCGAACCCCACCCGGGTTCATCAGCGCTATCTGCGCACCTGCCGCACTGCTCGACCACAACTGGGCATCGGCGATGAGGTTTCCGGCAGCCGACTCGACTCCTCGGTCGGATCCGGTGGGGACACCGCCACGGGTGATGTCGGAGACGATCGTGCCGATCTGAGTTTCGCGGGCCGGGATCACCAGAGGCGTCCATTTGTCAATCACAGCCGTCAGGGCCGGGTCGGCCGTCAGAACGGTCTGGTCGACCACGTGGTTGGTGACCGTGGTTAGGTCACGACGCACGTCGTCGGTCTCCTTGTCGAGTACCAGGTTGATCTCCGACACGACTCGACCAAACGAGTAGGCGCTGGTGATGGTCCTGGGATTCCCAGCCGGATCGTCGAACACACAGGTGTAGGG
The DNA here is from genome assembly GCA_029263195.1 of Acidimicrobiales bacterium. GTDB lineage: Bacteria > Actinomycetota > Acidimicrobiia > Acidimicrobiales > Aldehydirespiratoraceae > SZUA-87. The sequence goes on along the minus strand of JAJCXX010000084.1, from coordinate 113,348 downwards.
CTGGTGGGTGTGGCCGGTGATCACAGCATCGATGGCCGGGCTCAGCGCACCGTTGATGGCAACGATCGGACCTGAGATGCCTTGGCAGCCGTTGATCGCGAACGGGTTGGGTACTCCGCCTTCGTGCAGCAGCACGACGATTGCCTCGACATCGTCTTCACGGAGTGTTTCCGCCACACGATTGGCCGTCTCGGCCTCGTCGAGGAACTGGTATCCAACGATTCCGGCGGCAGCAACGAGGTTGCTGGTGCCTTCGAGGGTCATGCCGATGAAGCCGACCTTCACGTCGTCGATCTCCTCAACCCAGTAAGGCGGAAGCGGAGTTTGACCATTCTGGTCGACGACATTCGCCGACAACCACTGGAAGTCCGCCCCGGCGTAGGGCTGTGTGGGGAAGTAGCAACCGTCGATCGGGTGGCAACCGCCGCCCTGCATGCGCAGTAGCTCGGTCACTCCCTCATCGAACTCGTGGTTACCGACACTTGAGACGTCGAGCCCCAACGCATTGAGCGACTCCACCGAGGGTTCGTCGTGGAACAGGCCGGAGAAGGCAGGCGATCCACCGATCAGGTCGCCAGCTGCCACCGTGAGTGAGTTCTCGTGGCCCGCTCGGAGCTCCGACAACTTCGCAGATAGAAACTCTGATCCACCGGCGGGAACTCCGCCGACGCTTCCGGGCGTAGTCGCTTCGAGATGGCCGTGATAGTCGTTGAAGGCCAGCAACTGAAGGTCGACCAGATCGTCGTCATCATCGTCATCGCTGTCGTCATCATCGTCATCATCGTCGTCGTCATCGTCGTGATCGGACTCGTCGTCGTCAGACTCGTGATCGGACTCATCGTCGTCATCATCGGACTGTTCGTCCTCGGACGATTCGTCGTCGGAACGGCCGCCGTCCCTGTCGTGTGCCGACGCGGTGTTGGCGAACGCCACAGCAGTCGCCGCAAGGCAAAACACCGCCAGCAGCGTCAACAACTGGCGGAACTTCCCGCGTTTACCCAACTTCGCCTGAACTGCCATGAACATTCCCCCACTAGGTGAACGGGGCCGCACGTGCGCCCGTGCATAATCTTCTAATCGCGATCCAGTTGCTCTGCAACCGATACGGGCCCCATTCGACCCGGACGCTCAGGTGAGGGCGCCGCCCGCAACCCACGCGGCGATTTCGGTGCGAGACGACATCCCCAATTTGGCCAGAATGTTGCTCACATGGACGCTCGCGGTCTTGGTCGAGATGAACAGTTCGTCCGCAATACCACCGTTCGTGAGGCCGCGGGTCACCAAGGTCGCCACCTCACGCTCACGTGGTGTGAGCAGGGTCGGCGCATCGTCGCAGCACGACTCACCCAACAGCGAAGCGACGAGGTCTTGGCGTCGCCCCGGCCACCGAACGAGAATCTGACCAGCAGCCTCGAGGTGCGGCCGTTCGTCTCGATGAAGGATCGTCGCCAGACGAGCGCGTGCGAGATGAACTTCGACCTCGTCGAAGACTGAGCGCCTGAATCCGGACCCGAGCGAGGCATCGTAGAGATCATCGGCCTTTGCTGGATCGTCCCCGAGGAACTCGGCCTCGATCCCTCTGATGGCCGGGTCTATGAAAAAGCACGCCTCCCCACTCGACTGGGCGTCGCTTCGGCGACGGAGGTAGCCCCGAAGATCGGGGATGAGCCCGGCGGCGACGATCGAGCTGAGGAAGCGAAGGATGGTTTCCATCGCTCCGGTGTGGCCTTCGGTTTCAGCCTCCTCGAACCAGGAACGCGCCGGGCCAGAGTCACCCAGAACGAGTTCGGCGAACGCGACGACACCATCTGACCGGGTATCGGCGTGGTGAGAGGCCCGGGGGAGATTTGAAATCGACTTCGCCAGCCTTCGGGCGTCCTCGACACGTCCATCGTCGAGAGCCAGCGACATCGCACGGATGACGACCTCCGCGTTATCAGGCAGATCCTCCAGGGCCGCGTTCAGAAGTGGCTCGTACGCGTCTCGATCTCCTTCGATCTCCGCGACGAACAGCAACGAAGTGCGGTACGTCCCGGTGGCTATGCAGGTGAGGCCCGCCCGCTGGCTGGCACGGCGCATTCGCTCGAGGTGGGTGCGCGCGTCGAGCTTGACACCCTCTATCGGAACGTTGTTTAGAGCCCGACTCGCCACGACGTGATTGCTGGCCGCTTCGGCATCGGTCACCACAGCCAACAGTTCGCTGACCGTCTCCTCGAGATCCACTCCACCCCACAGACTCGCGCTGGCTCGCTCGGCCCGGGCCTGCAATGCGGCATCAGCCGCCCCCGGCCCGACCTTCTCGGCCATCGCGATCGCCAGATCAGCCGTAGCCATGGCCGGCCCGGCTCGACCATTGAGCATGTGGTGCTGGGCCAGATCGGCCAGCGCTTGGGCTTTGCTCACCGACGGATCCATTGCTTCCACGACGGCCGCTAGTTCCTCCGCGACTCGCTCGGCGCGCTCGGTGTCGCTCTGTTCCCATAGAAGTCGGACACGGTGATGCAGGATTTCGGCCCGCTCAGCCAAACCCGGGCCCACGAGCTCCTCCCACCTGTCGAGATGATCGAAGGCGGCCCTCTCCTGACCGATCATCCATCCCGCTACCACTGCCACCCGAAGGAGACCGATGTCGTCGGTGTGCACAAGCATGGCCTCTTCGGCGAACGCCAGCGCCTGATGGCTACTGCCGCCTTCGAGGGCCGCAAATGCCGCCTCTCGCGCCACATCGGCGGCCTGTTTGGTGCGACCTGCTCCGGTGGCATGTGTGATGAGCGCCACCACGTCGTCGGAGCCAGAAGCCAGTAGAGCGTCATGAACCGCGGCGTGGATCCGACGCCGCTCTCTGGTGAACAAGCTGTCGGCCACGGCCTCGCGTACGAGATCGTGCCGGAAGCTGAAGCGATCGGGGCCGCTCTCCACGAGTATTCCGAGGATGACGAGAGAGCGAAGGCTCTCCAAGAGTTGGTCCTCTGACGCCTGCACAGCAGCGGCCACCACCTCAAATCCGACATCAATGCCCAACACGGCCACAGCCTCGGCCACCACCCGTTCGTTCCCCGGCAATCGCTCGATCTCGGGCCGGAGCATCTCGGCGAGGGTCCAGGGCAGACCGCCGGTGAGGTCGGCTTCATCGTCGGTGGCCGCTACCAGCTCTGACAACAACAGAGGGTTGCCGCCGGTGCGGCTGTGAACGTGTTCGACGGTCTTGGCATCGGCAGCGCGACCAACCGCCGCTAGATAGTCGGCCACCTCGTCGCGACGAAGCGGCTCGAGTCGAAGTTGGGCGACATGACTGCGTCGCTCGGCCCGTTGCAGAAATGTGCTTCCAGGATGCCCCGGACGTAAGGCGTTGGGACGGTACGTAACGAGCACCGACGCCCCCAATGGTCCAGCCGCCATGAGACGATCGATGACCTCCAGGCTTTCGGCGTCGGCCCAGTGGACATCCTCGAATACGTAGATGGTTGATTCGTTGTGCAGGGCACGCAGAGCCTCAGCAGCAGCCAGCACCTGAGTCGCCGGCGGGTGGTCTTCATCGCTATCCGCCACTCGGCCCATCGCGGAGTGGATCAGTTCGAACGGAATCGGGGTCTGGCGCGGCACGGCGCCGCCGCGAACCACGTGAGTGCCATCTGGTGCGGCCGCGATGATCTCCGTTACGAGCCGAGTCTTGCCCAGGCCGCTCTCCCCGCCTATGAGTGCCACTCCAGCCCGGTCGGTCTCCTCCAGCAGCGTCGTGGCTACAGCAAGTTCGCGGCCCCTGCCGACGAACGGCCTGCTCCCGCCAGGATCAGGGCGTGCAACCATATTGGTCATACTAGCGACGGGAATGCGTCAGCTTCTTGTTGCACTCTCTAGGCGGTTGTTCAAGAGTGCCTCGCGCAACGAGAATCGCCAGGCCGCACGGGCCGAACGCTGGCGGTCGGTGAGGCCCGCAAGCTCTCGGGGGTAATCGGGTGTGGTGAAGGTCATGTGGTGCATGACTCCATATTGAAGGTCTGAGGTAGTGCGGCGCATCGGGCACATGCCCAATTCTCTACCTCATTGTTTCCACCGCTCTACCCTCGTGTGCGCTACTTGGCGCAATAGTGTCAGTGGCCCCGACCGAACCCGACGAGGTTTTCTCCATGACCAACGCCGCCACTGTCTCTCACACAGATGTGACCACCGAGGAGGAGGCCATGGCCGCGGTTGAGGAGAAGGGCTTGTTCGGTCTCGCTATGGACTTCGTCGGAAGCGTCGGCCCCCGCTGGCACCGTCCACCGAGATGTCCCAGGAGCGAGCTTTCGGGGAGTCTTCGGCTTCAGCGTCGATCCGTCGAGTCTGAGCCAACCGATCAACAAGCCCCTGAGCGAGCTTGGTTCAGCCGACTGATCACGACGGCGGGGCCTACTAGGATCTCCACACATGGAACTCGCCGCTCACACGATCGCCGTGTATTGCCGCGAGGCCCTCGCCGGTATGGACCGTACGCTCCAACGATTCGACGATGAAACGGTCAACATCCGACCTCACGGCGCACAGACCAACAGTGCCGCCGCCCTGATCGTGCACTCATGTGCGGCGGCTCGTTACTGGTTCGAGCACATCGGTATTGGTCGCCACGTCGACCGTGATCGCGAGTTCGAGTTCGAGGTGGAGTCCACGATCTCGGAGCTGAAGATTCTGATCGAATCCACCACAGAACGGCTGGCCGCCCTTGCCACCGAGCTCGACGCTGGGCCGTCGGCCACCGATCACGAACTACGTACCCTTCTGCACGAAGGCGACACATCGGACGGCTCACTCGTGTTACATGCGCTGGAGGAGCTATTTCAGCACCTCGGGCACCTCGAGCTGACAGCCGACGCCGTTGGAACTGCGGCTGTGTAGCCGATCCGTGCGATCGGCCCCGACATCAGGACCAACTCTCGGATCTGCTCAGTGCCGCACGCGGTCGGTCTCGTAGGCCCACATCGCGATCTCCACACGATTTCGGGCGCCGAGCTTGCTCATGAGACTCGCGAGGTGGAACTTCACCGTGCTCAGACTGATGTGGAGCTCATCGGCGATCTCAGAGTTGGTGCGGCCCCTCGCCACGGTGACGAGAACCTCCTCTTCTCGGTCGGTGAGCGAGTCCACCGGCTCTGAGGGCGGGGTCTGAGAGATGGTGTCGGAGAAGCTGGAGAGCAGGCGGGCGGTGATGCTGGGGGCGATGAGAGCATCGCCGTTGGCGGCAGCATGGATCGCCTGAACGAGCAGATCGGGGCCGGCATCTTTGAGAAGGAATCCCCTTGCCCCGGCCTTCAGGGCCCCACGCACATACTCGTCGGTGTCGAAGGTGGTGATCACCACGACCGCCAGCGGCCGATCAACTTGAGGCCCGGCGAGTTGGCGTGTGGCTTCGACCCCATCGAGGCGGGGCATTCGAATGTCGAGCAGACACACGTCGGGCCGAAGCTCGTTGGCCAGCGCAACGGCCTGACGACCGTCCTCAGCCTGCGCGATCACGTCGATATCGGGTTGAGCATCGAGGATCGTGGCGAGTCCGGCGCGGATGATGCTCTGGTCATCGGCGATCAGGACTCTGATGGTCACGAAGGGGTACCTCGCCGCGGGAGAACAGCACGAACAGTCCATCCTCGGTCGGGCGAGGGGCCGGCGTCCAGCGTTCCTCCGAGAAGACTCGCACGCTCATTCATTCCGACCAGGCCATATCCGGACAAGTTGGTCGTGGTGACAGCCTCGCCGTCATCGCTGACGGTGAGCCGCACGGAGTCGCCTCCTCCTTCGACCCTCACCTCGACCCGCGAGACGTTGCGCGCATGACGGACTGCATTGGTGATCGATTCTTGAGCGATCCGATACACCGCTGACTCAACCGAGGGTCGGAGGCCTTCCAGCTCGCCGCACATTTCCACGTCGACAACCGGGGCATCGGGACCGCCGGCGGCGGCGAGGGCCCCCAACTCGGCGACTCCTTGTTGGGGTGACAGATCGGGACTTGCCTCTCCGTCTCTCAGAACCGTGACTATCGATCGCATCTCGGCGAGCGCTCGAGAGGCCTCTTCCTCGATCACCTCGAGAGCTTCGACTGCCCTCTCGGGAGATGAGGTGCCGGCGAGAATGCGTCCGGCCTGCGCCTGGATGGCGATCGCCGACACGTGATGGGCGACGGTGTCGTGGAGTTCGCGCGCCAGTTGCTCGCGTTCCTGGGACTGGAATCGTTCCAGCCGCTGGCGCCTGACGACGATCCAGTAGCGAACGTCGAGACCGAGCACAGCAGGAAACATCAGCACCACCGACCCACCGATGGCGTCACCGATTCCGGTGAAGTCGGTAATCAGGCTGGTCACAAGGGCGACGATCATGACGGCGAAACCGATTGCTGTATCCCTTCCGGCGCCCCATCGAAACAATGAGTAGACCAGGATCAAGGCGAAGGCACCGGCATAGAGCTCCACCGGCTTGTTGTTGAAGATGGAGGATGCGATGTCGAGCGCTGTGAAGGATCCCAGTGCCAACGCGACCATGGCGAGCGGATGGGTACGCCTCCACAGGAGAGTGAATGAAAGGGCTACGCCGTACGGGATGGCGAAGGCACGCCAGGCGAGGTCGGGCTGGAAGAGCCCTTCGATCACCACGATCGGAATCAGGACAGCGACCAATACGTAGTCACGAGGCAATCGCGCCGGCGGTTCCGTGGCCCGGGATTCAGCCCATAGGGCGTGGAGGGAATTCCTCATGGGTTCCAGCGTAGAGAATCCCGGGCCGCGGGGTATCAGTCGAACGGATGGTCTTTTCACTGGCTGATCGGTCAGGAGATATATGGCCACTTCACCGGCGACCCGGCGGGCCGTACTCATCATGCTCACTGATGTTGATCGCCACGAGGGCGAACGGCGGCTCACCGAAGGAGAAATCAGATGTCAACTTTGCTCTATCGAGTAGGTCGATTTGCGGCCCGCAGACCATGGGTGATGATCGGGATCTGGCTGCTTGCCGCCGTCGTGGTGGTGGCAGCGTCCAGTACCTTCGGCCGTGAGCTCGAAGACACCTTCGAGGCCCCTGGACTCGACTCTCAAGAGGCCGTCGAGCTCCTGGAGGCCGCCGAGTCGGAGCAGGCCGGACTCACCGCTCGAATCGTCCTGGTGCCCCTTGATGACAGCTCGACGTTCTTCGACTCGCCAGAGGCTCAGAGCGCTCTGGTCGAGGTCCAGCAAGAAGTAGCCGCTCTCCCGAATGTTCTGGGGACGAACGATCCGGCCGGAGCTCTACAGGCCGGCAACGAGTCTGCTGTCTCATCCGGGGCTGTTTCCTTCGACGGCCGGATCGCTCTGATCCAGATCCAGTACCCCTTGATGGAGGATCTCTCCAAAGCCGACCTCGACAACTTGAAGGAGTTTGTGGTCAGCGCCCGCGAGGGATCGCCACTCCGCATCGAGACAGGCGGCGACCTCTTCTTCACATTCGAAGAGGCCGAAGGCGGTGAGATGGTCGGACTGATAGTCGCAGCGATCACGCTGTTGCTGGCATTCGGATCGCTGATCGCCATGGGTCTTCCCATTGCCATGGCGCTGTTCGGACTGGCCCTCGGGGTCAGCTCGATGTCGCTCATCACCTACCTGGTCGAGATCCCATCATGGGCGCCGGACATCGGCGCAATGATCGGTCTTGGCGTGGGCATCGACTATGCACTCTTCCTCGTCACACGGCATCGCGAGTTCCTCGCCCGGGGCATGACGGTCGAGGAGTCGGCTGGTCGCGCTGTTGCCACCGCCGGGCAGGCAGTGGTCTTTGCCGGCGGAACCGTCGTGATCGCCATTCTTGGTCTTGCGGTTGCCGGCATCCCGTTCCTGACCGCAGCCGGTATCGCCATCGCGGTAATCGTGTTGATCATCGTCGTCGCCTCGGTGACATTGCTTCCGGCCTTTCTCGGCCTGAGTGGCCATTGGATCAACCGACTCGGTATCCACAGGCGGGGCATTCACCACGGCGAGGGCAGCCGGCCGGCTGGCCAAGGCTGGGAGCGCTGGGGTCGCCACGTATCGGCCCATGCTTGGCCCTACGCGATCGGCGTCACCGTCGTGCTGGTGGCCCTCACCGCGCCGGTGTTCGCCCTACGACTCGGCTTTCCCGACGAGGGAACCCTCGCCGAGTCCAGCACCCAGCGTCAGGCCTACGACATCGTCGCCGACGGTTTCGGAGCCGGCATCAACGGACCTCTTCTGATCGCGATCGACATCTCACAGGACGCAAGTGTCGTCGAACCTCTCGCCAGTGCCGTTGTCGGCGACCCGGGGATCGACGCTGTCGCCCCGGCCGAGATCAACACTGATGCTGGCGTGGCCACACTCGTGGCGTTCCCCACCACTGCTCCTCAGGATGCCGCCACCTTCGAAACTGTTGAACGGCTGCGCAACGAGGTGTTCCCAGTCGTACTGGCTGACAGTGCTGCCACGGCCCACGTTGGCGGCCAGACGGCCAGCTTTGCCGACGTGGCTGGACGTATCAGTGACCGGCTCTTCATCTTCATCGCGGCAGTGATCGTCCTGTCCTTCCTGCTCCTGGTGATGGTCTTCCGATCGGTTCTGGTGCCCCTTAAGGCCGCCATACTCAACCTGTTGAGTATCGGCGCGGCCTACGGCGTGCTCGTGATGGTCTTCCAGTGGGGCTGGGGCAAGGACCTGATCGGCCTCGAGTCGACCGTGCCGATCGTCTCGTTCATCCCGATGTTCATGTTCGCGATCCTCTTCGGCCTGTCCATGGACTACGAGGTGTTCCTGCTCTCACGAGTCCGTGAGGAGTATCTCGCCACCGGCGACAACGACGCCTCGGTCATACATGGAATCTCGAGCACGGCCCGGGTCATCACCTCGGCCGCCCTGATCATGATCTCGGTGTTCGGCGGCTTCGTCATGGGCGACGATCCGATCATGAAGATGTTCGGTCTCGGTCTCGCCACCGCGATTCTCGTCGACTCCACCGTGGTGCGGATCGTGCTGGTGCCGGCCACCATGAAGCTGATGGGCGACGCCAACTGGTGGATCCCGGGCTGGCTCGACCGGATACTGCCGACCATCGACATCGATGGTGAAGCCAGCCTGCCGGAACCCGAGTACGAGCCCGTTCCCTCGATCGAGGACGACGTTGATGAGCCGGTGTGCCCGCGGGAGCTGGTTCCTGTCGGCTGACCGCTATCGGCAACAAGATGTGAACGCCGAGTAATACGCTGTCGCTGTGAGCCAACCATTGGTGTCGATCGACTGGGCCACCCGCACCGGCGGAGACCTGAGCCGTACGGAGCGACTTGCGATGCTTCGACCGATCGCCGGAAGTGTGGTGAGCTACATCGCCGATCGCCTGCCGCCCCATCGGACCACCAACGCCGCGGTTCCTGATCCCGTTGCCCCAGACTCGAAGTTCGCTCGTCAGGTCGAGGAGTGCGCCGATGAGCAGTCCCCCGCCTTAATCGGACACGGATACCGCACATGGATCTTCGGGGCCTGTTTCAGCCAACTCGACGGTGTGGCAGTCGATCCCGAGTTGTTGTACGCCGCCGCCCTTCTCCACGACTCGGGTCTGATGTCCAGCGTCGTCGGTGAGGACTTCACTATTCGTTCCGCCGAGGTCATACGAAGAGCGTGCACCGACGCCGTTGACCCCACCCAAGCGACCGTCATCTCCGACGCGGTGGTCGCGCACGCCACTCCAGGATTACGTCCCGACACCAATCCTCTGGGCTACTACGTGCAGACTGGCGCGCTCGCCGACCTCACCGGATTGCGATCGCGGGTGATCCCGAAGGAACAACTCCAGGCGATCCATGATCGCCATCCCCGCCACGGCGCCAACCGATCCATCCCCGAGGCCATACGCAGGGAAGCCCGGGCCGTGCCCCGGGGACGCTTCGCCTTGCTCAGACGTTGCGGGTTTCCGCTCCTGATAGCCGTCTCCCCCACCCGAAAGTACCAGTGACCTCGCCATGACCATTCGAGTCGTACAGATCACCGACACTCACATTCGTCCCAACGCAGTGCCGGAGTTTCCACCGAAGTGTTTCGCCGATGCCGTCCACTTCCTCAACGGCACGACCACCGACGAAAGCGCAGCACTCGTCGTCAATGCGACCAAAGAGTTCGTCGACGCTGTCGGCGGCATCGATCTCGTCGTGCATACCGGTGACATCGTCGACATTCCGGCAGAGGACGCCTATATGGACGCCCTGGCCCTCTTCGAGAGATTCGACGCTCCCATATTCGCCACGCCGGGGAACCACGACGGGGTCGAACTCATGAAGTCGGTGTTCGGCGACCGCGTAGCCACCAACGTTGGGTTCAGAGATCTCGGTGGATGGCGTGTGCTGGTGGTGAACTCCTCCACTCACGGCACCCAAGGCGGCAGCTTCACCGATGCCACGTTGGAAGAACTCGAAGCTGCGCTCGACTGCGACCACTCGATCCTCATCGGGGTTCACCACCCGCCGCTGTCACCCTGCCCAGACAGTGATTGCCGTACCTTCAATGCTTGGCAGTTCCTGGAGATCATCGATCGCCACCCCAACGTCTCAGCGGTGATGTCGGGCCACCTCCACACCGCCGATGAGATCGAGCGACGTGGAGTGAAGTATCTACTCTCCCCTTCAACCTGTCTTCAGCTTCGTCACGTGCACCCTATGCAGGAGAACAACTCAACAGCCACACAATCCGGTGCTCGCCTGGTCGAGCTCCGAGACGACGGGAGCGTCGAGACTTCGGTCATCTGGGCGTAGGAGCCGGAAGTGTATGACCGAGCCCCATGAGCTCAGAAGCCATCCCAATTCTCGAGCAGTTCGGGCGGGACGCTCATGCCATCGAGAAGTGAGCGGTCGCCGATGGGCGACTGAAGCTCGACGGTGATCGGCGCCGTTGGGTTGCCCTGACAGGTTTGGTTTCCTTCCGGCAATAGGACGGCGATCGCGATACGGACCTCCGTGGCGGACTCGATGACCTCCGGCGGTCGCATGTTCTCGACGCCGCTGGCGCCACTCGAGCACGCTGATTGGGACACCAGCAAATGCAGCGTCACCGAGTCCGGATCAATCGGATGCTCGGGATCGAGTCCGACGTTCATGAGGCCGACCCCGTCCGGCAGCGCCAGGCTCAGCGAGCAGCCGCGCGTACCGCGAAGCGACCATCCAGCCATAGTGTTTTCGAACGAGTGCAGCAAGGCGCCGGCGGGATCCTCGAAGTGACCGAACAGAGCGGTCTCGTCGTCGCGGTGAAGCGTGCGCCAACCCGCCTGGGGGACGGGGACGCCTACCGGTACCGACGTGAGCAGGGCGACAACGAGGGGGTCGTCGGACGCGGGATCCACGTCGGGCGGACCATCGAGTACCGACAGCACGAACGACTCTGTCTCTCCACACGTGACGAGGGGATCGTCGTTCCCATCGGCCATCACCGTAAGCGGCTCATCGACTGAGGGCGGCGCCATCGACTCGTCCCACAGGCTGCCGCGCAGACAGAACATGTCGGCACGGTCGGGGAACTCAGAGGCGATGACCTTGAGTTGCGCCGGTGTCGGCCGGATCATGTCGAGGGTCGTTCGGTTGAGTGAGCTGCTGGCTCCCATCCCGACCACAGCGACGTCGTCGCGTCCGAACAGGGCCTGAACAGCCTCGTCCTGGAGGGCGCGCAGGTCGGTCTCGGTGTGGGTGACCTGCACGACATCAACCGCGTAGCCCGACTCGCCGACTGTCCAGTCGACGGTGATTGGTGGGCGGGGTTCGATCGCGGCGATATCGGTTTCGCTCGGCCGACGCCCGAGAATCTCCTCCAGATGGGGGCCTGGTTCGTCGGTGAAGGCGAGCACGACCGTGCCGCCGTACTCTCGATCGATCCATCTACCCCCGTAGGTGTCGGGGTGTTCAACGACGTAGGTGCTCAGCACACCGTTGAGCTCCCATGGCATGTTCTCAGCTCCGCTCAGCGTTCCGATCACCGATGGCACGGGAATTTCGATGTTGTCGCAGAGCTGGATCGCGAGATCCGCCGGGGCGGTCGGCGAGATGGCCGGCGGGGCGACCGTGGTCGGTGGCACGGATGTGGTGTTGTCGCTCGGCTCGGTCGTGAGGTCGGTGCCCTCGCCACCACAGGCGGTCGCCAAGAGAGTCACCGCAACAACCACCGCCGAAATCCGCATAGCCCAAGTCTTGCACAGCCCGCCGCCATGCGAAGATCGCGCCACGGCGCCAACCGAACCATCCCAGAGGCCACAGAGGGGCTATGACCGACGAGTCCCGGCCCGGCGAATTTCGTCGGTCAATTCGCGGTGCCACCCGACTTCCGTCCACATTCCGCGGTGGTGGGGCTGGCAGAAGTTGTTGGTGCAGATCCCGATCCAACCCAGGTCGATGGCCCGCTCGACGGCCAGCTCCGACACATCGCGAATCCACCGCCACTCCGCATCGATAGCAGTCTGATCGACGTAATTGGTCGGGCCCCAGCCCTCGCTGGTGATGAGCGGAAGCGACTCCACCGATGCCCAACTCGCCCATTCGCGCATGACCGGATCCAGGGTCGAATCGACCCACCGCTCTATCCTGCGCCGCGAGACTGCAGCCATCCTCCACGCGTGCAGCTTTGCGCCCATAGGCACCTCCAGGAGAGGCAGTACCTGAAGGCTCCAGAGATTCCACAGGGCGCCGTCGGTCAGCCAACAGTGCACCTCCGCCACGTCGAAGGCCGACGAATCCAGCCGTCGTAGCTGCCCACCGACCAACCCATGGTACGAGTAGCAGAATCGCATCCCCGGCCAGCGCTCCTTGAGTTCGCCCACCGCGTCTGTGAGGTACTGCTGGGTTCGCTGCGCCCATATCTCACGCCAAGGTAGACCTCGAAGAGCAACCCCGACCGGTCTGCGAAACGCATGACCGAAGATCTGACGGGCCGCGCCCGGGGCCCAAACGTCGAGCGGAAACTCGTTGCACAGGTCGACCCATACGACGGAGTCGAGCAGGTCAGCTTCGGCGAGACATCTCAAGGTCTCATCCCAAACTCGTACGAAGTCGTCGGGGGTTACGACCTCACGTCGTCGATCGGATGCGTCGGGTATGAACCAAGACGACAGGGCCACGCCGATCCCGCGATCGGCGCAGGCGGTTACGAATCCGAGCAAGTCATGTCGAGGCCGAATTTCGACCGCGATGTGATTGCCCCACATGAAGCGCTTTCGTTGGGGCCCGATCACAGATGTCGTTACCGGTGAGTCTGCCGGGCCGGACCCGATCAGGTGAGGGAAGGCGTCGATCCGAACACAGTCGTATCCTCGGTCGGCCAGTTCGTCCAGAACTCGTTCCCAGTCCCGGTACTCGGCCTCGTTTCCCGAGCGCCGAGTTGCCCAAGAAAAGTCCCACATCGCCACCGAGAACGGCTTCATCAAGCGAGCGTAGGTTCAATCCAGCTCCGCCTACCTACTGGGGGAGATCGCGGTTCGAGCCGACCGCCCATGGACTACCCGGTGGCGGTCAGTCCTCCGCGTAGCCGGGATGCTCGACGAAGGTGCCGGCTTCGGCATGCACCGGGATGTGCGGCAGCGAGCCGGAGACGCCCTCGGAGATCGTCAGCATGACGGCCAGCGGCTCGAGCGAAAATTCATCCTCCGCGGTCGCTCCCCCGTTGGGTGACGCGTCGAGCAATTCCATGGTGTGACGGTCGAGCGTGGCGGTGAAGGTCGGTGAGCTGTATTCGAGTTGGCCGTTGACATCCACCCGATGAGTCTCCCCGGCCACGCGACATTCGACAGCAGAGTCACCCATCAACATGAATGCGTTATCGGTCTCGCTCTCGAAATCGGCTCTGTTGAGGAAAAGACGAGGCTTGTCGCGGTAGGGCGTGCCCGACGTAGGACAAACGGTTTCGCAGTTTCCGCACTCGTTGCAGAAGTCGGTGAGCACCGCTATCTGAAGCCCCTGACCAACCCTGAACTCAACGTCGCCGCTGGCCGCCAGGGCCCCGTCGCTGAACTGCAGCGTTGGGAGCTTGGCCGCTGAAGGGCTCATCTCATATGTCATCAGGGCCATATTCGGGCAAACGCCCACACAGAGGCTGCAGATGTCGTGACAGTCGAGACAGCGACCCGCCTCGGCCATCGCCTCTTCATCTGTGAAGTTGAGGACGGTCTCCTCGAACCCATCACGCTGGTCGAGCGGACTGAACTGGATCGGGACCCGATACTCGCGACGGGCCCGGCGGACCACCAGGCCTTGGAGATCGATCGACCTGGGATCCTCGACAACGACGGTCGGCTCAGGCGATGTGTGCTTGGCGATGATCGCCGCGGCAACCGCCTTGCCATCCGAAGCCGCCTTCACGATCGAGGAGGGCCCGTCGGCAGCGACATCACCGCCGGCATAGAGACCCGGAATCGACGACTCGTAGGTGTGAGGATCGACCTTGATGTAGCCCCAGTCGTTGAGCTCGGGCTGATCGTCGGCAAAGAAGTCGAGGACCGAGTGCTGGCTGATGGCAAGAATCAACGTGTCGAGTTCGATCTCGAATTCTGAGTCGGGCACGGCGAACGGGATGTTGCGGCCCGAAGCGTCGCGCTCGCCTCGATACTCGGTGCGGGTGCAGACGATGCCTGCCAGCCGCCCGTCGCTGACGTTCACTCCTGCCGGGCTGGCCAACTCGACGATGTTGATGCCCTCCTCGACACTGGCCACGATCTCTTCGGGATCGGCAGGCATCTGATCGATCGTTCGCCGGTAGATGAGGTTGACCTCACCGGCACCCACTCGGCGGGCCGAACGGATGCAGTCCATTGCGGTGTCGCCGGCGCCGATTACGCCAACCTTCGGCCCGATCGGCATTGGGTCACCTTCACGGACCGACCGCAGGAAGGTGATGCCGTCGATCACTCCGTCGGCGTCGTCTCCTGGTAGTCCCAACTTCTTCGCCAGCTGGGCACCGACCGCGACCATCACTGCGATGTAGCCGTCGCTGCGCAGATCGTCGATGGTGAAATCGACGCCGGCCTTCTGGCTGTAGCGGACCTCCACGCCGAGCTCATCGAGGACGGCCATGTCCTTGTCGATGTCGCTGCGAGGCAGTCGGTATGAGGGGATGGCGCCGCCCACCATTCCACCTGAGTAGGGATGAGCCTCGAAGATGGTCACACCGAACCCGGCGTAGCCAAGCTCTTGCGCCGCGGCTATGCCCGCCGGCCCGGCACCGATGATGGCGACCTTGCCTGCCTCGGCCGGTTTCCGGCCGAGCACGACCGGCTGAACCTCGTGACTCATGATGAACCGCTTCATGTGGCGGATCGCCAGCGGCTGGTCGAGGTGGGAACGAATGCAGGTGTTTTCGCAAAGATGATCACACACACGGCCGAGAATGGCCGGGACGGGATTGTCCTGGCGTGTGATCCTGACTGCTTCGGCGAAGTCGCCTTCACGGACTGCGTTCATGTATTCGGGGACGTTCTGATCGACGGGGCACTCATCGACACAGGGAGCCTCGATGCAGTCGAAGTAGTGAAGCTCCCGCTCGGTCTTGGAGCGGTCCATTCGGAAAGAGTGCTTCTGGTAGCGCCAGTCCGAGCGGACATCGTCGGCGCTCTGACGGAGGTTGAGGCGGGCCATGGTCTTGAGGGTGAGCTGCACGATGACTTCGGCACGTTCACCATCGAAACCGTTGGCGGCGGCCCAATCGGCCACGACCAAAAGAACGGGGCGTTCGCCGGTGGCCTCCGACAGCTTCAGATGTAGAGAATCACAAAGGTGTCTTGGCAGCTCGAGTCCGCTATCGCCGATGGCGGCCAGGCGGAGCGACATCGGGAATTCGTGGAAGTTCGGCTGGGCCATCGCCGACATCATGATGAAGTCGGCGGTATCACCCGCTCCGACGGTGTCCATCGCCGCATCGAGGTTCTCCGTGTACTGAAGCATGCGCAGATAGCCGCCGGTCTTGAGCAAGTCAGAGCACACGGTGATGGTCTTCATGCCCGATCGAATGAGATCGGCGACGTTGAAACAGTCGGCGCCCCCGGCGAACGACATCAGCAAGTCGCCTCGGTATTCCTCGGAGAGCTTCGACGCGAGGTTGGTTGTCAAGGCGTGAAGGGCCCGTCCCGACAGGTACATCATGTCGTCGCCCTCGAACACGCCACGCCAGTTGTTGACTTCAAGCGTGTTGCTGAGCTTCACACCGAACGTAAGGCCGCGGCCCGCCGCGACGCGGCGCAGGTTGTGCAACATGGGCACCGCGTCGACGTACATGAGGTCGTGTCCGAACGCCTCGTCGGGCACGGGTACGTCGCTGAAGCTCAGGTCATCGTTGAGGATCGCCCGCACGCGATCAGCTCCGAGCAGCGTCGGATTGCATTTGACCGAGGTGTGGAGACCGCGCTCCTCGATCAGGTAGAGGGAGATCTTCTCGATCTCGTCGGGGGGACAGCCGTGCATAGTGGAGAGAGTGATGGTGTCGGAGATCTTCGAAGGAATCTCGATGTCGCGCACTTCGGGATAGCGCTCGGCCACGATGTCTATGTAGGCCGGGAGATACTCCGAGGCATCGTCCATGGCGTTGAAGAACCACTGGACGTTGGGCTTCAACATGCCTTCCAGGTTGTAGCCAACGCTCATGTTGAAGATCAGACCCGGCAGGTCGCCGTGCCAACCGAACTTGTGGTGCAAGGCATGGATGAGTACCCACGCCCGCAGGTATTCGTCGAATGACTCGTAGACCTTCAGCTCCTGGGACCACTCGACGTTGTAACCCTCGTCCTGGACGTCGATGCAGGGCTTCGCCACATCAAGTTCGTCGAGGGTCTGGATGGTCTTGAGCTCGATGAAACGGGCACCTACCAGCCACGACACGATGATGTTCTGCGCCATCTGAGTCTGGGGACCTGCCGCCACTCCGAACGGCGTGTCGAGTTCGACGCCGTACATCTCGGTGCGATAACGGTGCTCCCCATTCGGCACAAAGAACGCCGTCTCTGGCACGCCAAAGAGCGCCTCCTTGGCCTCTAGCTCATCGAAAACCCAGTTGGTGAGTTGCTCCATCGAGATCGGATGGAATCGGTCGGACATGTCGCTTCTCTCCTCGTACCGTTGAATCGTGTGGCGCGGTGTTCCTCACCCCTCAGAGGAGGGCGTGAAGGCGGCCCGCCTGCTCATTCGCCTTGGCTCGTACCTCGCCGGCGTCGACACGGGTTGTCTTTCCGTGCTCGAACACCGTCTCACCACCGACCTCGACGGAGACCGGCATGACACCCGGCGTGAACGCCAGGTGCCAAGGATCCATCGGGTCGTAGGACCATGTGACGGTGTCGCTTTGGGCCTCGGGCATGAGATCCCAACCTGCGGAGAGCCAGGACCACGCATCGTCGGGGCTGCTACTCACATCGACGGACCGCTGCATAACATAGGCGAGGCGGAACGCTTCGATCATGTTGGCTCCGATGCCGTCGGTGCCGAGCGCCACCGGATTGGAGAATCGCGCTGGGTTGGCGTATCCGACAGCGTTGTTGAGGTTGGATCGCGGATTGTGCACGATCGTGCCTTGCAGCTCATGGTCGTCGGGCAGGTGGACGCCGTGAATCAACAGCCATCTCTCGTTGGTGAGTCCCTTGAGCCGCTCGGTGGCATCGACATCATCGACACCCTCGGCGACGTGTATGTGGACTCCGACTCCCAAGTCGTCAGCGAGCCCTGCCGCAGCCTCGAGCGATTCGTCGCTGCAGGTGAACGAGGCGTGTACCCCGACGTAGCCCTGGCCACCCGCCTTGATGAACCTCTCATTCTCGGCGAGGCCACGCCGGGCGCCCTCGATGCCGTGACGGTCGGTGATGCCGTAGGTGGTGTTGATCCGCTCCCCGACTTCTGCGCACGCGTCGGCGATCACATCGAGGCTGCCCTCGATCGCGTTGGGACTCTCATGGTGGTCGACAATGGCTGTGGTGCCGTTCTCGAGGGCCTCAACCGCTCCGAGCATCGCCGACCATCGCAGCATCTCCAGGTCGAGAGCCGTGTCGAGACGCCACCAGACCTGTTCGAGTATCTCCATGAAGCTGGCGGGGTTCTTCGGCGGAGCCGGCATTCCTCGCGCCAACGCCGAATAGAGGTGATGGTGAGAACACACCAGACCAGGAGTTGTTGCGGTCATCTATCGACTCCACGTGTCGCGAATCTGTGCACTGACTACCAGTGGCAAGGCCTGACGCACCATACATTCCGGGGCTGGCAAGCGCCGTCACCCGGAAGGCCCGGCTCGAAGGCGAAATCGGCATGCCGATGACCACCATAATCCCGATTGCATCGGTCATGATTGCGGCGTAGATTCAGCGCTCACCACCATCCGGCAGGAGACACGATGAGCACCAACTGGGGCTTCGAGACCAAACAGATCCACGCAGGCCAGGAACCAGACGGGGCCACCAACTCCAGGGCGGTTCCGATCTACCAGACGACGTCGTACACCTTCGACAGCACTGACCACGCTGCCAATCTCTTCGCCTTGGCGGAAATGGGAAACATCTACACCCGCATCATGAACCCCACCCAGGGTGTGTTCGAGGCTCGGATCGCTGCACTCGAAGGTGCCACCGAGACCGCAGTCGGTATTCCCGGTGCGCTGGCCGTGGCGTCGGGCCAGGCCGCTGAAACCCTCGCGATCCTCACCATCCTCGAGTCGGGCGACCACTTGGTGGCCGGTGCGTCGCTGTATGGCGGCACGTTCAACCTCTTCCACTACCCGCTCCCCAAGTTCGGGATCACCGTCACCTTCGTCGACGATCCCGACGACCTCGACGAGTGGCAGGCCGCGGTCAAGCCCAACACCAAGCTCTTCTACGGCGAGGTCAACCCCAATCCGAAGAACAACTGGCTCGATATTTCCGGCGTCAGCGGGGTGGCCCACTCCAACGGCGTACCGCTCATGGTCGACAACACCGCGGCCACACCCTGGCTGGTCCGACCCATCGACCACGGCGCCGACATCGTGGTGCACTCCGCCACCAAGTACATCGGAGGCCACGGCACATCCATCGGCGGGCTGATCGTCGACGGAGGCTCATTCGACTGGGGACAAAACGACAAGTTCGCCGGTATGACCGATCCCGATCCGAGCTACAACGGCCTGGCGTACTGGCCCGCTCTCGGCCATGGCGCCTACATCATCAAGGCCCGGGTTCAGATGCTGCGCGACCTGGGCGCGTGCACCACTCCGTTCAATTCCTTCATGTTCCTGCAGGGCCTCGAGACCCTCAGCCTCCGTATGGAACGCCACTGCGCCAACGCCCTCGCCGTAGCCGAGTTCCTCGACGGCCACGACCAGGTCGATTCGGTACAGTACGCAGGGCTTTCCAGCAGTGAATGGCACGACCGCGCCACGTCGCTCACCGGCGGCAAGGGATATGGAGCCATTCCGGCATTCAACATCAAGGGCGGGCTGGAGGCGGGTAAGAAGTTCGTCGAGGGCCTCGAACTGCACAGCCATGTGGCCAATATCGGTGATGTTCGTAGCCTCGCCATTCAGCCGGCGTCCACCACCCACAGCCAACTCTCCGAGGAAGAACAGGCCGCGGCCGGCGTCTACCCCGGACTGGTTCGCCTGTCGGTTGGCATCGAGAGCATCGACGACATCATCGCCGATCTCGAGAAGGGGTTCGCCGCAGCGCGGTGAGTCACGACCCCGCTCCGTGGGGGCCAGATGACCGTCCTACCCTGGCTGGTTCGGGCTGACACAATGGCCGAATGCAGATTCTCTTCGTTGCCGGCTTTTCCCCAATCGTCCCGGACCCGCCCTCGGCTATCGAGTTCTACCGCGACACTCTCGGGCTACCGCTCGAGTCTGTGTCGGGCGACTACGTCGCCGTGGACGGCTTCGGCGGCACCAAGCATCTTGGCGTGTGGCCGCTCAGCGAGGCCGCACTGTCGTGCTTCGGAACAACCGACTGGCCCGAAGACGTACCAATCCCTCAGGCCACCATCGAGTTCGAGGTCACAGACGTGTCCGCAGCAGCAGAGGAGTTCGTTGCCGCTGGCCACGAACTCGTTCACAGCTCGCGGACCGAGCCTTGGGGCCAGACCATCGCTCGACTACTCGGACCCGAAGGCCTCCTCGTTGGTGTCTGCCACACTCCATGGCTGCACGACTCTTCGCCAACAGTCGGCGACTAGATAGTTCCCCGCAGCCGTCAGCCGGTACCCCCAAGGGACCTTCGCCTCTAGGCGTCACCCCCACCCTGCGATTGGGTCGAAAGCGACTGCTGGCCGCCGTCGACATACGTGAGAAGGCCCCGGTCGGGGGGCTCGACCCACCGGAGACACAACATGAACAAGAAACTGATCACCGGCGTTGTCGTCGGCATGGCCGTAGTCGTCGCTGTAGCCAAGAGTCGCTCGGCCTCGACCGGGCCGAAGGTCACGATGGCGGACAGGATGCGAAAGTGCATGGAGGACATGCCGGAGGACTTCCCGCCCCGCGTCATGTTCGACAATGTGGAAGCCACCAGGGCCACCAGCGAGCGAATCCTCGACCTCTTGGAGCAGCAGACCAAGACCGACCATTCTTCGATCGACGACATCGAGCTCGTACCGACAAGCTGAGCCGGCGATACGACCCTCCCTTGCTTCTCGAACCAGCCGAGAAGCTCAGCGGCTGACCGCGAGCCATTCCGCCAACGCCTGGCCAATGGCATCTGGCTGGTCTTCTTGCACGTAGTGCTTGCCCTTGCCGATATGGACTGACGTGAGGTTGGACAGGGTGGCCTCGAGCTCGGCCACGGAATCCTTGGTGAGGATGATGCCCGGCTTGGCGTGGAGCAACAGTTTCGGGATCTCGGTCGTCTTGAGCCAGGCGGCATAGTCGGTGACGATCTTGTTCATGTCGGCGGGCCCGTCTCCGACGAAGGGGATCTCGCGGGGCCACACCGCCACCGGCTTGCGTGAGGCCCGGTCCGGGTAGGGCACCCCATAGGTCTCTCGTTCGACAGCGCTGAGCTTTCGGCTGGTCATCATGGGAAGGAGTCGCTTGATGAAGAAGTTGTTGTCCATGTTCATACGGTCGCCTTTGGCTTGGTCGCGCATGCGTTTGAAGATGAACCGGACGACCGGGTTGGCGTCGCTCCACTCGGCTGGTTTCAAGATCGCTTCCATGAACGCGATGCCTCGCACATTGTCGGGGTTGCGATGTGCGTAGTGAAACCCGAGCCCCGAACCCCAGTCGTGGATGACGAGCGTGACATTCGTGAGTCCGAGGGTCTCGATGAAGCCGTCGAGGTATCGAGCGTGGTCGACGAAGCGGTAGTCGATGTCGGGCTTGGCCGATTTGCCCATACCAATCAGGTCGACGGCAACGGCCCGGCCGTGCGGGGAGGCGTAGGGGATGATGTTGCGCCACAGGTAACTCGAGGTCGGATTGCCGTGGAGAAACAGGATCGGGTCGCCCTCTCCCTGTTCGACGTAGTGCATCGAGGATCCGAGCACCTCGACGTATCGAGACTCATATGGAAACTCTTCTGAGATGGGCATGGCGGGTGTCGTTTCGGTTTGTGGGCGTGCTGTTGGAATCTTTGCACCACTCATCACCCAATCGTTCTCGGGGCCGCCCACTAGCGTGCGGGAATGCGTGATCACGATCGTTGGATGGCCCTTTGCCTCGACGCTGCTGCCGACGCGGACAGCGCTGGCGACTTCCCCAACGGAGCCTGTGTCGTGGTCGGGCAGGAAGCGGTTGCCGTATCCGGGAGTCAGGCCGAGGACGGCTCCGATCCAACCGCCCACGCCGAGGTAGCGGCTCTACGAGAAGCTGCGGCCTGTCGCTTGCTCTCCCCCGGTGCCATCCTGTTCACGACATTGGAACCGTGCGCTATGTGCCTACACGCCGCAGCGGTTTTCGGCGTCAGCGAGATTGTCTACGCCTGCAGCCGTAGCGACGTCGGTGACGCCGCCTACGTCAGCAGCCTCAATGCCAAAGAGTTGGCAAACCAGCTCCTCCGTCCGCTCACACTGACCCACCATGGCGATCCCGACGGCCGAGTGGCAGATTTGGTCAAGGCCTTCTTGGGCCGCGACACTCGCTGAGCCAATCCCGCACAAACCGCGACCAGAAAGAGACCGTGAAGCACAAGCCGACCTCCGTGCTCGACCGACTGGGCGCCCTCCGAGGCCTACTCACGATCAGCGACGAAGACTTCAACGCCTACATGCGTTCCTACGACGAATTGTTCGTGGACTCGCCCGAGAACACCAGGGCAGACCACGACAACGGAGTTGCAATCCAGGGGTATCCCCAGGGCAGCAGCAACGAACTCCAGGAGCTCTACAAGGTTATTCATTTGCTCTGCACACTCGGCTCGGTCGAGAAGATGTACATGCCGCCCGAGATCGACCCGGAGCAATCAGTGCTCCAGAACCAGATCCTGTTCGAGCGCATCGTCGCCAACGACCTCGCGCTGGGCACGGGTGACAAGGTTCTCGACCTGGGCTGTGGCTGTGGCGCCATCGCCGAGCACATCGCGGACCTCACCGGGGCCACCCCCTACGGCATCAACCTCGACAGATCTCAGATCGTGAAGTCCTGGAAGAATCCGAATCTCCCGAGTTCCAACTTCACAGTCGGAGACTTCAACAAGCCGCTCGATTTCCACGACGGCATGTTCGACGCTGTCTACGCAGTCCAGCCGATGACGTACGTCAGCGACCACGAGTTCACCTTCAATGAGGTGTTTCGTGTCCTGAAGCCGGGAGGAGTGTTCGTCATCAACGACGTCGCTGCTCTCGATGCCTACGACCGCGACAACCCACACCAGAAGACGCTGATTCAGCACACTCGCGAACTCACAGTGTTCGGAGGGTTCTGGCACTACAAGTACTGGGAGGACTCATATCGGACTGCCGGGTTCGATCTGACCTCCTCGGTGGGGCGACCAGCGGTGGAGATGATCAAGAAAGAAGTCGCGCTGTTCGACAAGTACGAAGCGGCATTCAAGTTCCTCGCCCGGATCCACCTGATCCCCAGAAAGACCAACGCGTTGATGAAGCGACTGAACGAGAACAGCCAGTCCTACATCCAAGCCGAGGAAGAGGAATTACTGACCCTCAACTGGCACTGCGTGGGCGAGAAGCCGAAGTGACTGTGGACAGATCGAGCCCTTGACAGTGCGGCGTTTTGCAGTAGGCTACTGCTGCATTATGCAGTAGCAGGGAATCTCGGTGATGGGAGGTTCCTCGAGAGGGAGAGCTTCATGGATGTATCGGAGCACATCGGATTCGTGGCCTCGGAGGCGGAACTGTTTGCCGCCGCGGCTGAAAGCGGAGACTTGGGGGCGGCCGTTGAGACCTGTCCCGGCTGGGACATGCGCGAGCTGGTCCGCCACCTCGGTTTGATTCATCTCTGGGCCGCGGGACACATCGCCTTTCCTCACGCCGAGCCAGACGATGTGAAGCTGCAGGACCTCGCCGAGTACTGGCCGGATCTGGCTGCATGGCCCGACGACGCCGATCTTGTCAGCTGGTACCGAGCCACCAGCGCAAACCTGGTTGAAACGCTGAGGGCCGCGCCGGCCGACGTCGAGAGCTTCATGTATCTCCCGGCACCTTCCCCACTGGCGATGTGGGCCCGTCGGCAGGCCAGCGAGATAGCAATCCACCGCTTCGATGCCGAGTCTGCTCGCGGCGTCACGACACACTTCGAGAATGCGTTCGCAGCCGACGTTCTCGACGAGATGTTGTGCGGATTCGCCCCACGCCGCCGAGAGCTCGCAATCGATGCAGAGAAGGTGATGCACGTCCACGCCGAGGACGTCGACCAGGACTGGTTCCTCACAATCGGACCGGAGAGCATCGAGACCTCACGTCAGGGCGGAAACGCTGATCTCACACTCAGAGGATCGGCCGAGGAGCTATATCTCCTGATGTGGAACCGTGCCCCTGACTCCACCGTCACGATGACCGGCAACACCGACCTGATGGGGGTCTGGCGCGGGAACGTCCGTATCCGCTGGTCCTGATACTCCTCCGACGGCGCGGCAACTCAATATTTCGGACTAGATGCCGACTTGAGCGTCATGGAAGCGCGGGCCACCTCGACTACGAGCAGACACACGCGTTGGCGGAACGGATCCGTTACAGCTCGCATCTGGGGCGTCGGCTTCGTCGTTTTGGTATCGGTGGTTGTCGTCATCGCTGCGATGATGTGGGGCGGGAGATCGTCGGCCTCCACGGTTGACAAGGCTCACGACGAACAGGTCGACGAGACGATTCCGCTCCTAAAGGCGGCATCTTCGATCAACCGAACTATGGCGGACATCTCCAACATGACCAGCCAATCCGCAACCACGCTGTCCGCCCAACTGTCGTCGCTCGAGTCCGAGATCGCTGCGATTGATGCAGCACTAGCGGCCGTGGGATCGCACGTACATGATGACGCAGAGCTGGTCACCTTCAATCGGGCCCGCGACGAGTGGACCCAAGTCCGCTCGGAGCTCGCGTTGGCGGTCCGTGCCCCGGATCTCGACACGCGCGACCTTCACATCGCGAATACTTTTGATGCCATGTCATCGGCCGCGGCCGACCTTGAGACAACTGCGGAGCTCTCGCACCTGGAATCCATCGAAGAGACCGAACAGGGCGTGTCCCAACGCCGCACCACCGAGCGATTGGCGATCGCCGTTGCATTGATTGGCCTATTCGCATCAGGTCTCCTGATGGAGAAGCTGGCTCAGAGCCTGGCCGCGACACTGGACGAACTCCGTGTCGGAGCGACTCGCATCGCCAACGGAGAGCAGAGCTTCCTCGTAGCGCTCCAGGGCCCGGCAGAAATCGTAGACGTCGCGTCGTCGTTCAACTCGATGGCTGACGCGTTGCGCGATCGTGAAGCCACACTCACCCGTCACGCCTACCAAGATCAACTGACCGGACTCGGAAACCGCGCCACCCTTCAGCAATGCTTGGACGTTGCAATGTCACAACTGCGCCGACGACCGGCTGACCAATTCACCGTGATCTTGTTGGATCTCGATCGATTCAAGGATCTCAATGACGCCCTCGGGCACTCCGGCGGAGACGAAGCACTCGTGATCATTGCTGAGCGGATCCGATCGTGTCTGAGAGAGACCGACACCGCCTGTCGACTCGACGGTGACGAGTTCGTCATCGTCGCACCAAACGCCACGGCCGCATCAACCGAGCTCGCCGAGCGCTTCCTCACAGCAATCAACAAGCCCCTCCAGATCGCAGGCCACGCGACACAACTCACCGCGAGCGCCGGGATCGCATTGGCAATCGACGGCACCGAGAGCGCTGCGGACCTGATTCGCCAAGCGGATCTTGCCATGTACGCCGCCAAGACCGAAGGAGGCAACCGGAGCGAGATCTTCAAGGAGACCCTTCTCGACGACGCGACCCGACGAAATCAGATCGCCGAGGACCTCCGAGGCGCCATCGACACCGGACAGTTCGAAGTCCACTACCAGCCCATTGTCGATCTCGAGCACCGAACAGTCATCGGAGCCGAAGCGCTGGTGCGCTGGCGCCACCCCGAGCGAGGGCTACTCTCACCGGCCGAATTCATCGATGTCGCCGAACACACCGGACTCATCGTCCCCCTCGGCGCGGAGGTACTCGACATCGCGCTGCGGGACTCGACCCGATGGCGCAACCAGTTCGCCGGTGTCGACGCATTCAGGATCTCAGTGAACGTCTCCGCTCACCAGCTCGCACTCACCAACTTCGTCGGCGACATCGAAGCCGCACTGGCGCGCTCCGGAGCAGCACCACAACACCTCTGTCTCGAACTGACCGAGACGGCGATGTTCAAGCAGCCCATCGACGGCAAGCTCCACTATCTCCGAGATATCGGAATAAGCATCGCCCTCGACGACTTCGGAACTGGCTACTCATCGCTGCACCTCATGAACACACTCGATGTCGACGTCATTAAGATCGACCGAAGCTTCGTCAGCGGAATCTCCGACCTCGAGGAACTTCGCTCGCTCGTCGGGGCCGTGATCCAGATGTCAACCGCCTTTGGCCGAATAGTTGTGGCTGAGGGTGTCGAAACCGAAGAGGACGCGACCACGCTTCAAGAGCTCGGTGCCTCGAACGCACAGGGCTACTGGTTCGGGAAAGCCGTTGCCGCCGACGAGTTCGAACAACGCTGGCTCCAGGGCGCCACGTCTTCTCCTCGCAGAGCAAGGGAACGGTCCCGGGCGCACCGGTGAGCCGGCCGCGCTGATTCCCTTCTGCTCGACAGGTTCCGCATTCGTTTCTAGAGTGACCGGCAACCGATCGACATCGGTGGCTAGGGATCCGGCCGTGCCAACGGAGAGGACCGAGCGCCACAGCGCCCTCGAAGAGTCGGCGTGCATCTGAAGGGACAAAAGCCTCGAGGAGTGAGATCGGCACCGTAGAACGCGTGCCGACCCAGGAAGCTCCAGATGCCCGAAGCCGATCGTCCCAGCCATGCCCGCGCCGTATGGACGGCCCTCTTCGTAACGATGTTGTGGAGTTCGTCGTGGGTGCTGATCCGCATTGGACTCGACGATGAGGAGCTTCCACCGCTCACCTTCGCCGGTTTGCGTTTCACGGTTGCAGCGATGGTGCTGCTGGGATGGACCGTTTCAAGTCGATCGCGTCGTCACCAGTTCGTCAAGCTCGACAGATCAACGATCAAGATGCTGGTGATTCTGGGGCTTGTCTATTTCAGCGTCACTCAGGGGGCCCAGTTCGTAGCGATCGACGCACAGCCGGCCGCGACCTCGAGCCTGATGCTCGCTCCGACCGCATTCTTCGTGGCGGTGCTTTCGAGCTGGTCGATCGGTGAGAGGGTCTCAGCCCGTCAATTGATAGGTGCAGTGCTCGTGGCGGGCGGTGCGGCTGTGTATTTCTCAGGCGATCTCGGCGCAACCTGGGTCGGTATGGTCGCGTCAAGCGCCGGCTTGACCGCCAACGTCGCGGGGGCCTTGCTCGGACGACACGTGAACCGACAAGGCAACGCTTCGCCCCTCGTAGTCACCACCGTCAGCATGACCATCGGGGCAGCGGTCCTACTTGCCATTGGATTGGGGGTGGAAGGCCTGCCCGATCTCGGGGTCAAGTCGGCCTTGATAATTGGATGGCTTGCCATCGTGAACACCGCCATTGCGTTCACCCTGTGGAACACCGCTCAACGGCGGCTTGCGGCAGTCGAGTCATCCGCAATCAACAACACCATGCTGATCCAAATCGCCGCGCTGGCGTGGGTCTTCCTCGGGGAACGGCCCGGCGCTCTCGGCGTCATAGGAATCGTCATCGTCTCAGGCGGAGCGTTCCTCGCTCAGACCCGAACGGAGGTCGCTACGCCAGGAGCGGTCAAACGCGATTGAAGACACTCCCGATCACAAGCAGCCCACCGCCAGCGGCGACCGCCCAGAATGCTGTGTCGGTCGAGACTTCGTCTCCGATTGGAGAGACCCAAGCCGCAACGCCGAGAACGATCAGCGCGAACGCCATGAAGAAGGTCCGATTCGTTGGTGCGCTCAACCTCATCGGCAGTCTCCTGATCTCGCCCGGAGCGGATGAATGGACTCTAACTGGGCCGTCGAGATGCCAAGAAGTCGAGACCTGGCTCTTGTGGCGGCGGTGGTGCGATCTAATGTTGGACGATGCGGTGGCGGCGTTGGTTGGTGTGCGGGGTGTTGGCCACAGTCATCCTCACAGGGTGCTCGAACGAGAGTGCCCAAGAGTTGGCGGAGCAGGCACTCATCGCCGCGCCGGCACCACCCGACGGCCTGCGATTGTGTACCTCTTCTGACTTGTCGGCCGACCTCGGCATCCGAGACGGCGCCGGCGGAAAGATGTTCACCGGCATCAGATTGACCAACATCAGTGCCGCGTCTTGCGGACTTCCCCTCGATTTGGAGTTCTATGCCGAGGGGCTCGAGCACGTCCCGGGAGCTACCAGCTATCAGCCACGTGAAGGTGTAGTGCCCCGCTCATATCCGATCGCCAACGACCACACCGACCCGGTGATAGCCCCGGCAAACGCGGTTGTGCTGACGTTCACCGGAGCGAGCTTTCTCGCCGACGGCGGACCATTGGACGACGTCGTGCTTGAGTTTCTGACTATTCGTTTCCCCGATGGTGGCGAACGCCCACGAGTAGCGGTCGGAATGCGAACTCGTAAGGTGCGAACCATTCTCTCCGCGCTGGGCATCATGATCGGTATCGCCGCCATGGTCGACTGGCTCGGACTCTCTGAGTCCTCCCGGCTCGTGCTGCTGGTCCAACTCGACTCCCTTGGTACCAATGTCCTGACCGTGCAGGCCGGCGGCGTGGCCCTTGGCGTAGCCGCCACCAACATCTACACCCGAATCCGCAGCTGGGAGACAATCAACCCGCGCATCGCAATCGCGGCCGGAACTGGCGCCGCTCTCGTCATTGGCGCCGGCGCCCGCCTCTCCCCCACCGACGGCCTGCGAGCCGCTGGCTGACCTTCCCACATTCCAGTCCCCGATCAGACACTCTCGGGTCGTGTCGAGGTGGAGGTGTGGAGGGCGAGCAGGGCTTCGGTTTCGATTGCGGGGCTGGGTTTGTGGAAGAGGAAGCCTTGGGCGAACTGACAGTTGAGGGCGCGGAGCGTGGCAAACTCTTCGGGGGTTTCGATGCCTTCGGCGATGCAGGGAAGGCCGAGGTTCAGGCCGAGTTCGATGATCGTTCGGGTGAGGGCCTGTTTGTCGGTGTCTGTATCGACGTCGGCGATGAACCCTCGATCGATCTTGAGGCTGTCGGCCGGGTAGTCGCGTAGTTGGGCCAGCGACGAGTACCCGGTGCCGAAGTCGTCGATGGAGACGCTGACACCATGCTCGCGGAGTTGAAGCAGCTTTTCGCGGGCGTCTGATCCGCGTTGGATCATCATGGTTTCGGTGATCTCGAGGACCAGGTTGGCTGGTTCGAGTCCTGCGCAACCAACGATGTCGAGCACCCGCGGAACGAACTCGGACTCTTGGAGGTGGGCGGCGGCGATGTTGACTGCGACGGTGAATGAGTCGAGGTGGGGGTAGTGGGAGCGCCAGATGCCGGTCTGCGTACAGGCCCGGTGAAGTACGTTCCAGCCGAGCTCAGCGATGAGGCCCGCGTTCTCGGCGATGGGAATGAACCGGGCGGGGCCGACCACGCCGTGAGTGGGGTGGGTCCACCGCGCCAGCGTCTCTACGCCGATGGGCTGGTTGGATTCGAGGTCATATACAGCCTGGTAGGCGACGTCGATCTTGTTGTCGGTGATTGCGATTCGCAGATCCGCTTCGATCTGGACACGGTCCGCGAGCGCGACGCGTAGATCCTCTTCGAACAGTCGCCAGGTCGACCCGCCAGCGCGTTTGGCTTCATACATGGCCAGGTCCGCGCCACTGATCAGTTCGGTGGTCGACGTCACCTGGGCAGCATTCGCGATACCCACGCTGGCGCTGACCGTGACCTCGGCGCCCCTGAGACGCAGAGGCGTCGATATCGCCGTGACGATGCGCTCAGCGACGTCCTCGGCTTCGGCCAACCCGTCGAGGCCTTCGAGCAGCACCCCGAACTCGTCACCACCCAAACGAGCCACGGTGTCGACATCGCGAACACATCGGCACAGTCGTCTCGCCACCTCGATGAGCGCTTGATCACCCAACGCATGGCCGCGGGTGTCGTTGAGGTCTTTGAAGCGGTCCAGATCGATCACCAAGAGCGCGTCGATACGGCGTTGGGCTTGGCGGGTCGCGGCGCCGTGTTCGATTCGATCAGCCATGAGAGTGCGGTTTCCCAACCCTGTGAGCTGATCATGCAATGCCCGATGCTCGAGATCGTTGTGGCTCTGGCGGAGTCGATCGGACATGGTGTTGAACGACTTGCCCAACTCTGCCAATTCCGAGGGACCGTTCACCTCAACGTGCTGGCCCCACTCGCCCGAGGCCAACCGCTGGGCCGCTTCACGCAGCCGTACGATCGCGGCTACCGCCCCGCCCATCAACAACTTTGTCACCAAATACATGAGCGCGAGCGTGGCCAACAACGTGACGGCAGCCAACCCCAACGCCAAACGCTTCCGGGCCGTCGCCGCATCGGCTGCCTCGGCCTGTTCGAACAACGCCGATTCTTGTGCGCCGTCAAGCGCCTCTACCACCGCATCGATCTCATCGCCGACACCAGCCAGGTAGTCGGCCAGCGCCAATGCATCGGAGAAGCCACCAGCCATCGCGAAGTCGAACCCATCCAACGCCACACGCCAATGCTCTTCAGCGGCTTGGAGCAGGGCCAGCTCCTCGACGATGTGCTCATCCTGAGCACGGAGATAGTCAAATGTGTCGTTTGCAATGGCCGCGGCACGGTCGTACTCGCCGCGAACGAACGACGGAGCACCCTGTTGGATCGCAAAGGAGGCCGTCCAGCCCGCTAGCTCCGTCTCGCGGACCTCCCCCTCCAGATGCATAACCGGAACCACTTCCTCACTTGTGTGCGCCGCCATCGCCGACAGACTGCTCTCCATGCCGAGCATCGACCACGTAATCACCCCTACAGCGGCCAAGAAGCACACCGACAACGTCGCCATCACCGCAATCAGACGAGCTTGCATGGTCGGCAGCAAACTGCCACGCTCGACTCCTGAATCCCTCGATCTCACATCACACCTCGCCTTCCAACACACGAGCCAGACCACCCGCTAGATACCCCACCCATCGGCCAACACCCCAGACAGGTTGAGAGAACTCCGCCACTCCCTCAATCTGTAGCGCAGCAGGGAGATTGCGCCACACGAACCTCAGTCGGACATCTCCTCACCCGTTGCCGTCCGAGCTGCTCGAAGCAGGCTGGCGATGACCTCCTCATCGGTGGTCTGCGTGAACCGGTCATAGAACTGGCCCACCCCCAAGAACGGGCTCGGTGTGTCCACACAGATGAATTCGTCGGCGCTACCTGCGAGGCGATCGGTCCAGCCACGGGGAGCAACCGGGACAGCCAAGATCACCCGTTGTGCACCCTCGGCGCGGGCCACCTCGCAGGCTGCTCTCGCCGTGGAACCCGTGGCGATCCCGTCGTCGACCACTACGACAATCCGCCCGGCAAGACGCTCCCGCTCGCGCCCAGATCGGTAGCGCTGGGCGCGCCGGTGCAGCTCGACGCGCTCGACGCGCTCTACCGCGGCGAGGTCGGCGGAGCCGACGCCCGCTATCGCCACGACCTCATCGTTGATCACCCGGACACCTCCCTCCCCGATGGCCCCCATGCCCAGCTCGGGCTGAGAGGGAACACCAAGCTTGCGAACCAGGATCACGTCGAGCGGCGCACCGAGGTCGGTGGCAAGCTCCTCCGCGACTGGAACACCTCCCCTGGGCAATCCGACCACGACAACGTCTTCCCCGCGAAGATGTGAGAGCAGAGGCGCGAGTCGCCGACCAGCCTGTCGTCGATCAGCAAACATTGCCCACTCGTTTCAACCGCAGCGAGCCCTTCGGCACTTCTAGATCCATCCGACGTCGCTGAATTCGGGGAACACACTGCCGTCCACGACGAACCACGCAATGCCCCAGCCGCCGAGCAGCGCCACACCGAGTCCGCCGATGATCAGCAGCGGGACAGCCACGGGCCTTGGCCGCCACATCAGCCCGGCGCCTACTGCCGAGATGAAGGCCCCGAGACCGAGCCACGGGACACCGCCCTCGATGTAGGTGTTCACTAGAGTCACGGTAAATGCTGCGGTGAGAAGCACCGCCGCGGGTCTCAGCCGCAGCATCTCGGAGCGAAGTGCCAGCGCGAGTGCAACCAGTACGACAAACAGCCCTGGGTACCAGATGCGGTGACTGACCACCTCGTCCCACAGGTGCACGATGTCGGCCTCCTTCAGAGCAATATCGTCGGCGTTGCTGATCGAATTCGCCGATAGGTGCAGCCCGTGACCGAGGGTGAAGCTCAGGGCGCCTACTCCAAACAGAATCCAGTGTCGCTTCGCTGTGTCCAGGTGTTGTAGAACGAGCGCCGCCGATCCCACGATGGCGAAGGGGGTTATCAAGTCGATCCAGTCGGCGACGCGGGTCTCGCCGACAGATCCGAGCAATCGAAAGATCGTGCCTGCCTGCATTCCCACGATCACGGCGACAGCAAACCAAGCAAGTGCGTGGTGTACCTCCGCGGGCCGGAGGGTGGCGGTTGGACGTTCGGTCATGACGTGGTCCTCTCTTTTGGGCACCAGGGCGACTGCCTATCGCTTGTCGACGCATTGACAGTGACGGTCTTGCTGATCACATCACGATCTTGCGCCTGTCGCGGCTAGATACGCCATCCGGGGTCTCCCCTATTCTCGAAACGGGGGTCCTCGGGGATATGAGGTGGGCCGGGGCGTGCAGTAGGTTGAGGTGGTGCCATGGAGCCGAGAAGGGGCAACGCTGAGTTTCCTGCGGGGACTCTCGCTGTACCGGTGGGGAACCTGGGTGTGGATGGCCGTGGTGGCCGCCGTGCACGCCGACGAGATGAACGGACGCTGGGCGTGGCTGGCAATCGCTCTCCTGGCAGGAGCGTTCGCGGTGACTGTGGTCGCGGGGCTCCTGCGCACCTCTCCGGCCGTAGCGACATCTTCTGTGATCATGGCCGTGGAGGTGGGCCTCGGGGTTGCGCTGATTGCATCGACCGGCTTGGTCTACGGGTTGGACCACGTCAACGGGCGAGGCCCATCGCTGGGAACAGGGTGGCCCACCGCTGGGGTGATTGCCGTGGGCGTTGCCCGCGGACCACGATGGGGCGGTGTCGCCGGAACCGCAATCGGGTTGTCGCGGGGCTTGGCGGCAGTCGTGTCGGACACCGGTGAGTTCGACCGTGCAATCATCATGGCGGTTGTGTCGTTCACCGTAATCTCGATGCTGAACGGGGTCGTGGCCGGGGTCGTGATGAGCTTTGTTCGACGCTGGGAGCGTGAGGTGGCGGTGGCCCGAGCGCGTGAGGAGGTGGCTCGGACGTTGCACGACGGTGTATTGCAGACGCTTGCGGTGGTGCAGAGTCGGGCTGCCGATCCTGCTCTGGCTCGGCTGGCACGCGATCAGGAGGGCGAGCTGCGCGAGTACTTGTACGGCGACCGAGACCTGCCAAGCGACGGTGGAAAGGATCTCGAGGCCGTGCTACGTGCGGCCGGACGACGATTCGAGCAGTCGTTCGACGGCATCGTGGATGTAATCGTTGCCACCGATATCGGGCCGTTGCCTTCCCCGAAGGTACACGCGCTTGGAGGGGCCGTCACCGAGGCGCTCACCAACGCGGGCAAGCACGGGGCAGCCAAGAAGGTGACCGTGTACGCAGAGCCGGGTGATGGGTGGTCGCTGTTTTGCTCAGTGCACGACAACGGTGTCGGCTTCGACCCGGATGCGGTGACGGAGGGTAGGGGTCTCACTGACTCGATCCGAGGCCGCATCGTCGACGCCGGCGGCCGTGTGGAGGTCCACAGCGGAATCGACAAGGGCACGGAGGTACTGCTGTGGCTACCGTGAATGAGCCGATCCGGGTGGTCCTGGTCGATGATCACCCGATCTGGCGTGACGGCGTGCGGGGTGACCTGGGAGAGGCATTCGTCGTCGTCGGCGAGGCTGCGGATGCCTCCTCCGCTGTGAAGGTCATCGAAGACACGAAGCCGGATCTGGTGGTTTGCGACCTGAATATGCCTGGTGGAGGCGGGTTGCGGGTCGTCCGCGAGTGTGCCACGAAGAGCAAGATCGTGATGTTGACCGTGTCCGAGCAAGAGCGCGATCTGCTCGATGCAGTGGCGGCCGGGGCCGTCGGATACCTCGTGAAGTCCACTTCGCTGGCGGAGCTGCGGGCTGCGCTGATTCGGGCCGCGGCGGGTGAGCCGGTGTTCTCACCGACGCTCGCCGCGCTCGTGCTCGGAGAATTCCGCAAGATGGTGGGCGCCGCTCCCGGGGCGAGCCAGGCGCTGTCGGAGCGGGAACGCGAGGTTCTCCAACTCGTGGCCCGGGGACACACCTACCGGGCGATAGGTGAAGATCTATTCATCTCACCGCGGACAGTCGAGAACCACGTCCGAAACATTCTCAACAAGCTCCATCTCAGTCGCCGCGACGAGCTCATGCGCTACGCGATCGAGCACGGCATCGACTGAACGGCAGCCTCTCCAATGGACGTGAGGCATCCGTAGGGGATTTCCGGGGTCAAAATGAGGGGCATCCCCGATTGCGGCTGATGGCTCGACCCTTGAAGGTTGACCCATGGCATTCGTTCTCTTTCCGGCAGCACATGATCTGGGGCTTCATCGGGTCCCGGTCCGAACGTGGACGGCGTCGACATGACCGCCAGGGAGCGGGGCTGGTATGCCGATCCTGTGGCGGTTGGAGCGGCCCGCTACTGGGATGGCCGGGCCTGGACCGACGTGGTGTCCTGGGGTGGCAACACGAAAACCGATCCGACCCCGATCGCCGAGGTCGAGAGGCGCCTCGCCGCAGCCGAAGCCGACGTCGTCCGGTCGTACCTGGACAACGCCGCTGAGCGCGGTCTGATCAGCAGAGAGACGGTCAGCCGACTGCTCCCCGACCTGCAACAGCGCTCCCGTGTCTGCACTCAGGTGACAGCCCATCAGCATCTGCCGCCTCCTTCGCCGGCGGCGGTGAATTCGAGACTTCCCTCACCCCGTCGGCACAAGTCCGCAGTCGAGCCGGTCGGGATCGAGCCTGTCCGGGTCGAGCCTGGCTCGATAGCGCGCTGGTGGGGTCGGACCCGTGAGGCGGTTCGTAGCGATCTGGTGCTGCACGGGTTGGCGTATCTCGGAGTGCTGTTGATGTTCGCCGGGGTTGTGGGACTGATCGCATTCTCCTTCGGTGACATCAGCGCCGAGTTCCGCACCCTCACCGAACTGTTGGTGCCGACCAGCCTGCTCGTGGCCGGCCGGTATCTCCAACAGCGTGGGGCCCCGACGGTGTCAGGGGCACTGACGCTGATAGGGGCGGGCCTGGTGCCACTGGTTGCCCTGGCGTCGGTGACCGACAACGCCCCCTTCCCTCCCGATGTGACCGGCCGAGCCCTCCCGGTTGTACATGGAGCCCTGTGCATTGCGATCGCTACGGCGATGTATGCAATCGCGCGACGTCGAGACGACTCGACACCGCTGCGATTCCTTGTCGCTCCGGTCATTTGGCTCGGGGTCGGCCTCTTCGCCCCATCTTCCAGGACGAGGTAGCCCAGGGCTACGACGTTTCGCGTGCCTCTGCGCTCCAGCTCGGGGCGGTTCTCGCGGCGATAGCCGCAACCATGGTTCTGTTCGAGCGTTGGCGACCGGACGGACGGCTGGCGAAAGCGACAATGGCCGTAGCTCTGCCAACTGCGGGATCGGTTTATGTCCTTGAGCTGGTTCTGTCCGGGAACGAAGGGTGGCCGGTGACTGCCGCCCTGCTCTCAGGGTTGGCCGCACTCGGGATCGTCGAAGTCTCGGCTGCCCGTTTCCCGCAGTGGGCGGTGACGGTCGCTCAGGTGGCAGTGATCGGGGTCACGAGTGCTCGTCTCGGCACTCACACAGACGGTGAGTGGACCGCAGGTGTCGCCGTGCTCGCGCTGCTGGCTCTTATTGAGTACGCGGGATGGCGACGACCCACGACGATGGGTGCAGGGATCGGGCTGGTCGTGGTGGGGCTCGCCTTGGTGGCGTCTGTCGCCAGCGCGGGTGCTGGGTCGCTGGCATTCGGAGCGGCTGCGTGTTGGGCACTGTGGCGCCATGTTGCCCCGCCAAGATGGCTTCCGGTTGTGGATCGGGCGGGTGTCGTAGCTGCCGCGGCCGCGACGGTGGCTGTGGGTGAGCTATGGCGATTTGGAGACGGAGGTTCCAGCGTCTTGTTGACCGGAGCGGGCGTGCTGTTGCTGGCTGTTGCCGGACATTCGTGGCCGCGAGTCCGCTCAGATCTACTGTGGCAGTGGCTGGTACCGGCGGCCGCAGCAGCTCTGACAGTCGCTTCCATCGGAGCCCGATGGGGTGAGATACCCGGTTCGATCGCGGCCGGAGCCGGCATGGCAGGGGCCGCCGTGGTGCTGAGCGCCCTGAAATCTGGACAGAGGGCATGGCTGGCCAGCGCCATCTGGATGTGGTCCCTGGCCAACCTGGCAACCGTCTTGGAACTGGGTCGAGACACCCAGGCGGCCAGCCTCGCAGCCCTCGCTCTCGCGCTCGTGGTCCTCGGCCTTGCCCGAGACTGGCCGATCACTCACCACTTGGCATTCATCGGACACACATCGGCAATAGGAGCAATCCTGGCGCTGGATGGTCTGGGTTGGACGTCAACGCTCGTCGTGGGGGCAGCAACCGCAGGGTGGCTGGCGACCTCAGTGGTCAACGAACAATCAGACGCGGCCCACATCGGTTGGTTGCGAAGGACCACTGAAGCGAACCCGCCGGACTGGACTACTTGGGCAGACGACCTGCCGATTCTCGTGTCGATCGGCGGTGGGGCACTCGCGGCTCTTCTAGCTGCCGATGCCGGTGGTCTCATTGCCACCGATGGCGCCTGGGCGCCGGCAGTCTTTGCTGGTGTCGCAGTTGTCGCCGGGGCCGCGGTTCGCTTGGTGTCGTGGCGGCGGGCCAATCCACGCCTGTTGACGTGGGCAACACTGATGTTGTCACTCGGGGCTGCATACATGGCGCCATCGGTTGCGCCTGAGGGATCGAGCTGGTCGGCGATCTCCTGCCTTGCCCTCGGCATCGTCGTGGTGACCCTGGCCCGGAGCCCACGACCGCTGCTCTTTGCTTGGGTGGGCTGGGCCGAGTTCGGCGTGATGACCGCACTTGCTTCTGATCGGGTCGGGCTGGCCGAGCGTTGGGTCGACGCCTCTCTCATCAGTTGGGGAGCTCTGGTTCTGCTCGGCAGCCTGCTGGTGGACAACCGCCTGAACGGGCCGGCGGCGTCTGGCACCTTCGTGCGTCAGCGCAGCTTGCTCGCGCCGTCGACGCTTGGCACCGTTGCGATCGCCGTGGGGGGCATCTCCGGACTCACCCAAGGGACGACAACCGAGATCGGTTGGATGTCGGCCGGGCTGGCGGTCGTTGCCTTGGCCGCGGCGCTGCTGTTGTCGCTGGGTGCGCTGGCCGGCCTCTTCGAGACCCTGGCGTTCATCTCCATGCTGTTGCTCTCGCCCTGGGATCCCATCGAGCATCCATGGTCGATCGTGCCCGTCGGTGTAGCGGTACTCATGGCGGCGTGGATGACATGGTCGCCCGGAACACAGCCTCGTCCATCCCGCTGGGACATACCGTCGTTCGTGGTCGCCCACGGCGTGATCGGTACGGCCCTGGTGGCATCAGTGATAGAGGACTCGGTATCACCGACCTTCCTCGCCGCGGCGGCGGTGTCCGTGGCTGTGTCGATCGTCATTCGGCAGTGGCCCTGGGCTGTTGCAGGTGCCGCGTTGACTCTGTTCGCCGCGGCAGACGCCGGCCCGGGGTGGTTGGCCCTCGCCCTTCTGGCGGCCGGACTGGCCCTGACCGTGGCGGGGCTGCAGCTCTCGTCTCCGATGCGATGGATCCTTCTTCTTCTCGGTGGGGGCAGCATCGTCGGCTCCTGGATCAGCCTCGCGGTTTGGCTGTCGTGGTCTGTTTCCACCGTGCTGTATGCAACAGCTCCAGGCGCCGCCGCGGTTTCGATCTGCGCTGCAGCAGTGCTCCGTTCTCGACGCGCTCCCCACGAACTGGCCGTGGTCTGGGTTGTCGCGGGTGCGATCACCTCCATCGCCAGTACGACACTCGTATTCCACAGTGAGATCGCTCGTCGTCCAGGTGGGCTGACCGTGGCCGCCGCCCTTGCCTTGGTGGCCATCGCGTGTGGCATGTGCGCCTCTGTGATCGGACCGTCACTGCGCTGGCTGGCGGTGGCCATCCTCACTCTGGCGTGGCTGCCATTGCTGTGGGCACTCGAACCCAGTATTGCTGTCATCGCCATCGTGATGACGCTGCTGGCCCTCGGTCTCCTTGTCGTCACCTTGGTTACGTTTGCGTTTGCTCCCTCGTCACCATGGATCGGCCCGGCTGTCCTGTGGGCCGTGGTGACGCAGGTCGGTGGTGCCGAAGCAGCGATCGACCATCTCCCCAGTAACAATCTCTTGATCGTCGTGCTGCTGGCCGCCGCCGCCGAGATCGTCGCTATCGGCCTGATCGCGGCCCGTCCCTCGCTGTTCATTGCCTCCCCAGCTCTGGCGTGCACTGCCTGGCTTCTCCATGCCGGCGATGCACTCTCCGGCGAAGCCAACTGGTTCACGGTGCCAATCGGCGTCACGGTGTTGGTGACGGTCGGGTTGATCCGGTGGATCCGTGCCGACCGGGGCGGGGAAGTCGTGGGGCTCGACATCGTCCTGTTGGAGCTGGTCGGCATGGCCTTCACCGTGGCAGCACCCCTAGCACGGACTCTGGCCGGCGATCTGGTGAACGCGCTGTTGGCCATCGGCATCGGCCTCGCATTGGCGGGGTGGGGAGTGATCACGAAGGTTCGGCGTCGTCTGGACTTCGGCGTTGCGGCCGTCGTGCTCGCAGTGCTATTCCTGATTGGAGTGCCCCTGTCAGACCTCGCTGTAGTGCAAGGACCCGGACTCTGGATCACTGTGATCGTCATCGGCCTCGCCGCCGTGGCGGTGGCGACAACAATTGAGCAATCCCGCGACCGACTCGAGCAGATCAAGCACCAACTCGACGACATGACCGAAGGGTGGGAACGGATCAGAGGCCCGGGCGCCGCCAAGCCAGGGTGACCTGTTGAGCGTCATTGCGCGAGGGGCAGAGGGTTCGCGTCCAGTGAAGATTTGTCCGGTGATAGGTTCCCGGCCAATGGGCGAGGACGATCGGTCGTTGCCGCCATCACGGAGATCAGCTGACGGATGCGGTTCCTCTACATCGACATCGACACCCTGAGGGCCGACCATCTGGGCTGCTACGGCTACCACCGCAACACGTCGCCCAACATCGATGCGATCGCGGCCGAGGGGGTCCGCTTCGACAACGTCTACGCGTCGGACGTGCCCTGCCTGCCCTCCCGCACCGCTCTGGCCACGGGGATGTTCGGGATCCGCAACGGAGTGGTGAACCACGGCGGTGTCGCTTCGGACCTTCGGGGTGAGGGCTCGACCCGTCAATTCATTGGCGCGGTCGCCGCGAACGCGTGGGCGTCGAAGTTCTACTCGGCGGGCTGGCACACGGCCTCAATTTCGAGCTTTCCGTTCCGCCACTCGGCCAGCTGGTGGAACCACGGTGTGATGGAGGCCATGAACCTCATGCGGGGAATGGGGGGCGAACGGGCCGACGAGGTCCTGCCCGGGGCGCTGGACTGGCTCGACCGCCGCGGCGCTGCCGACGAGTGGTTCCTTCATCTTCACTTGTGGGATCCCCACACGCCCTACAACACGCCCGACCAGTACGGGAACCCGTTCGACAGCGATCCGATACCGGCTTGGCACACCGAGGAAGTCCGTCAGCACAACTGGGGCCTCGCCGGGCCGCACTCCGCCCAGGAACCGTGGGGATTCACCCCCGATGAGTGGGGCCCTCCACCCGTACGTCAGCCATGGAACGCAGACTCGGCCGACTCGGTGAAGGGGATCTTCGACGGATACGACGTCGGCATCCGCTACGCGGACGACGCGGTCGGAACGATCATGTCCAAGCTCGACGAGCTCGGAGTCCTCGACGACACTGCCGTGTTGGTTTCATCTGACCATGGCGAGGCGTTCGGCGAACTCGGCGTCTACGCCGATCACCAGGGCGCCGATCAGGCCACCTGCCACATCCCGGCGATCCTCCGCTGGCCCGGGGTCGAGGCTCGCTCGTACGCGGGCCTGCACTACCACCTCGACATGGCCGCCACTGTGGTCGATCTCGCAGGAATCGAGGTTCCCACCGGATGGTGGAGCGGAGAGTCAGCGAAGAACGCCCTGCTCGCCGGCGAGGAGTCAGGACGAGACGCCCTCTTCCTGTCACAAGGGGCGTGGAGCTGCCAGCGGGGCGTCCGCTGGGGCGACCACCTCTACCTCCGCACCTTCCACGACGGCTACCACCCGCACTGGAACCCTGAAATGCTCTTCGACGTCGCGTCAGATCCCCACGAGACAACCGACCTCGCCGACGTCGTCCCGACCCTCGTCGCCGACGGCGCCACCATGCTTGAGGAGTGGACCGCCGAACAGGTCGAGATTTCACTCGGCGGGTTGGGCGACCCGATGGACATCGTGCTGGCCGAAGGCGGGCCCTATCACACCCGTGGCCACCTCCCCGCCTACCTGGAACGCCTCCGCGATACCGGCCGATCCCACTGGGCCGACATTCTCGTCGACCGCTTCCCCAACGACGCGACCACCAGCTGACAACCGCGGCAATTCGATCGCAAGCAACAACGAAGCTCAGCCAAGCTTCGTTGCCAGACGAATGATCGTTCGCTGCGCTCGAATCGTCATGGGACCAAGGATCCTTCCCAGGGTCTTCAGGTTGAGCCCGGACTCCGACAGTGTCCCCTTCGGGAGCCAGTACATCTCTCGGCCATTGATGTCGAGATGATCGTCAGCAGTCGCCAGAGCCAACGCAGAAGTGCGGGCCGAGATGGTCGGGGAGGTCGAGAGAAGGGCGACCTCAAGGTTTCCGGCCGACGATTCGACCGCGGCGTTCGGAAAGGGCCGCTTCCGCGCAATCTCGCCGACATCACCGGCGTTGCGCAGGAATGTCGGCACCTGGTAGCCCAGCCTCTCCGTCAGGGCAAGCTCGATCTGGGTCTCCAACTTCGCCGCTGACCTACGACCGCAATGGAAGATGACGTTCCCGCTGGCGAGGAATGCCGACACCCGCTCAAGGCCCACATCCTCGAAGCACGCGCAGAGCTCGTCGTTCTTCACGCGGCGACCCTGGACGTTGAGGCCACGTAGGAACGCAACGTAGGTGGGCATGACGCGAGCGTAGCGACGCCGCTCAACGGGACCACGAGTTCATCCGGTCCCCACCCGAAATCGACTCATACTCGCTCTGGACACTCTGTCTGCTATATTGAACGCTATGTCTGACTCCAACGCCATGATCGTGACCAACGGGTTGACCAAGCACTTCGGCGATGTTGTGGCCGCCGAGGACGTGACGTTGTCGGCCAGACGCGGCGAAGTGCTTGGGCTGCTGGGGCCGAACGGGGCTGGCAAGACGACCGTAGTGAAGATGTTGACAACCCTGATCCCGATCGACCGGGGCAACGCGACCGTCGCTGGTTTCGACGTAGACCGCAACCCGGAGCAGGTTCGACGGCTGATCGGGCTGGCCGGACAGGCGGCAGCAGTCGACGAGAAGCTGACGGCCCGCGAGAATCTCGAGCTGTTCGCCCGTCTCTACAAGCTTCCACGCCAGCGCCGGCACGCCCGCATAGATGAGCTCGTGGAGCGTTTCGACATGGGTACGTTTGCTGACCGAGCGGCCTCGACCTATTCGGGCGGACAGCGTCGACGCCTCGACATCGCCGCCGCCCTGGTCGCGGATCCGCTGGCGCTGTTTCTTGATGAGCCCACGACCGGCCTCGACCCGCGCAGCCGGGCCGAGGTCTGGAACTCGGTGCGAGAGCTGGCCGCAGCCGGCACGGCGATCTTGTTGACGACCCAGTACCTCGACGAAGCCGACCAACTTGCCGATCAGATCCTGGTCATCGACCAAGGTCGCACCGTCGCCGCGGGAACACCAGAGCAGCTCAAGGCCGAGGTGGGCCGTGACGTCCTCGAGATCCACGTCCCCGACGACACCGACCTGGCCCTGGCGCAGAACCTCTTGGCCAGCGTCGCCGGCGTACTGATCGACCCCGATCGCCGCCAAGTCGACCTCCCCATCACCAGCGGGGCCGCCCAGTCACTCGACGTACTCAGACAGCTCGACGACACGGGAGTCACCATCGACGACTTCCAGCTCCGCCGGCCGACCCTCGACGACGTCTTCTTGGCCCTGACCGGCTCCCCCACCACCCCGACCGAGGAGGTCCGACGATGATCACAACAGCACCAGCCCACCTCGCACCAAGCGCTCGCGACCGCATCCGTTGGGCTGCCCAGGACACGTTGACCATGCTGTGGCGCGACATGATCCGCACCGCCCGTCAACCTGAGTTGCTCGTGTTCTCGGTGGTAATGGGCGTGTTCTTTCTCGTGCTGTTCAACTACGTCTTCGGTGGCGCCATCGGCTCCGGGGCCGGGGTCGACTATCTCCAGTTCCTCGTACCCGGCGTGTTTGTCATCACGGCCCTGCAAGGAGCGCAACAGACCAGCATGGGGTTCGCCACCGACCTCTCCGAAGGAGTTACCGACCGATTCCGCTCACTGCCAATGAGCCAGGTCGCAGTAATCGCCGGCCGCACCATCGCCGATGCCGCCCGCAACCTTGTCGGGCTCGTCCTCGTTGCTCTACTTGCCCTGGTCATGGGCTACCGCTTCGACTCCGCCCAGGGTGCAATCGCTGCGATCCTTCTCACCACAGCGGTCGGGTTCGGCTTCTCCTGGCTCGGCGCCGCCATCGCCGCCAAAGTCAGACAGCCCGACATGGTCGGCATGCTGTCGATGTTCTGGCTGTTCCCTCTCATGCTGGCCAGCACCGCCTTCACCCCGGCCGATTCGATGCCCGGCTGGCTTCAGCCCTTCGCCACCTACCAACCCATCTCCGTCGCCGCCGACGCCGTCCGCGGCCTTTGCGAAGGCACCCCCGCATCGACCGACATCATCCTGGCGGCAGGCTGGACGATCGGCCTCCTCGTGGTGTTCGTGCCCCTCTCGGTCCGCCTCTATCGAAACGGCGCCTGACCGTGACCACCACCCAGGACCGCATCATCGAAGCCACCTTCGGCCTCGTCGCCGACCACGGCTTGAGCGCCGTCGCCATGATCGATATCGCCCGCACCGCCGGCATCGCCCGCGCCACCCTCTACAACCATTACCCCGACGTGGCCAGCATCCTGGCCGACGGTGCGACACGCCACAACGACATGGCCATTGCCGGGCTTCACCAGACCCTGGCCGTAGTCTCCACCCCGATCGAAACGATCCAACAACTCGTCCGCTACGTCGCCGCCATCTCCAGCCACGGTCACACCCTCCAGACCCACCACGGACTCCCGCCCGACCTGCGCGACCAACTCTCCGCCTTCGACGACGAACTCGAACACCAGATCCACCGCGCCCTGACCGATGGCACCACGACCGGTGAGTTCCGCCCCAGCCTGAGCCTCGACACCACCACGAAGCTTGTCCGCCACATGCTCAACGCCGTATCCGAACTCGTTGCCGAAATTCCCATCGCTGCAGCCACCATCGTCAGCGACGCAACGACCACAATCCTCGCCGCCCTGACCACCGAGACTGCCGGTTGACCTCGGCCAAAGAGCAGCCACCGCCTCCGGCTGACCAAACTCAGAAAATGGGTTGACTGTACCGATCGTTCGGTATATAAATGCGAGGTGCCTCCGAAACTCGTCTCTGACATCCTCCTAATGGACCGACTTATCGAGGTCTTTCGCCAGGAAGGGTTCGAGGGGGCGAGCCTGGCCCGGCTCCAGGACGCATCCGGCCTCAAACGTTCGAGCCTGTATCACCGGTTCCCCGCCGGAAAGAACGATATGGCGTGCGCTGTTGTCGCAGAGGTCACGAACAGGTTCGGCACCACCATCCTTGCTGCTGCCAGCACCGACGAGCCGCTGGAGGACCGCATCAATGAGATCGGCCGAAACCTCGTGTCCTTCTACGACGATGGACACCTGCCGTGCCTGCTCGACACCATGTCGATAGGACAGCCGGCCGGCGACCTGGCAGACCTCCTCGAGCAGGCGATGACCACCTGGATCAGCGTCTTGGCTGGGCTCTCTCGGGACGCCGGGCACAGCCGTAGCGACGCCCAGGTCCGGGCCACCGATGCTGTTGCGAGCATTCAGGGCGCCCTGGTGGTGGCTCGAACGACCAACAACCACAACGCGTTCGAACGGGCGATAGCCCTGCTCCCTGAGCGTCTCCTGCAGAGGGACTAGAGCGCCCCTGGACCAACGTTTTCGCGCGCCCCTCTACCCCACTATTGTACCGATCGTTCGGTACGAAGGAACAATCATGGAAAAGTACTTCGACATCGCCTTCACGCCGCCGGTCACCGAACTCCAAACACTAAAGGGAGCGCGGGAGCACTACAGCCG
The DNA here is from genome assembly GCA_029263195.1 of Acidimicrobiales bacterium. Lineage (GTDB taxonomy): Bacteria > Actinomycetota > Acidimicrobiia > Acidimicrobiales > Aldehydirespiratoraceae > SZUA-87. Next base: position 69,218 of record JAJCXX010000084.1, on the reverse strand, counting down.
GGCCGCCGAAACATGGCCGAACCCGATCGGGCTCGACACGGGAGAAATCGGCCACATACAGGCCGCGGACAGCTTCTACATGGCATCGGTGTCCGACACCGAATGGCCCTACGTCCAACATCGCGGCGGCTCTAGAGGATTCGTAAAAGTGATCGACGACCACACCATCGGCTGGGTGGAACGCCTCGGAAACCGTCAGTACGTGAGCGCTGGAAACATTGCCGCCAACAACAAGGTGGCGATCATCATCGTGGACTACCCGAGCCGAACCCGGCTCAAACTGTTTGGGCTGGCCACACATCACCTCGAACCTCCGTCCGACCTGATCGACACGCTCGGCGGCAATGACACCCGCCGTGACGGGGCGATCACAGTTGACGTCGTCTCCTTCGACTGGAACTGCCCCAAGTTCATCACCCCGCGCTTCACCCAAGAGCACGTTGATGCGCTCACAGGCCCGCTCCGGCAGCACATCCGTGAGCTGGAAGCAGAACTAGAAGGTCACCCCCAGACATCAACGCACGAGGAAGGTGCAAAACAATGACAACCACCGACACACCAGCCGATGAGGACAACGCTGTCGCCAATCGCGACGCACTAAGCCACAGCTACGACTTCGACCGTCTCTCCTTGCCACTGATCTTGGCCGACATGCGATTCCGCCGGCGAGACCCTGGCGCAGGCGACCCGGTCCCGCCATTCGATCTACCCACAACCGACGGCGACAGATTTCGCAGTACCGCACTCACCAAGCCGGTCCTCATGGTCTTCGGCTCGCTGACCTGCCCGCTCACCGAGGCATCCGGGCCCGGCCTCAACCAACTCCACCGTCGATTCGGCGACCAGGTCCGATTCGTCGCGGTCAACGTCCGGGAAGCACATCCCGGCGAGAACATCCCGCAGCCACACACCGCCGCCGACAAACTCGCCCAGGCACATGCTCTTCGGGACCACCACCGGTTCGAGTTCGCGGTGGCTGTCGACGACCTCGACGGCACGCTTCACCGGGCCATGAGCCCCAAGCCGAACTCCGCCTACCTGATTGACCAGACTGGAACGATTCGCTTCCGGGCACAGTGGGCCAACGACACGCGCGGGCTCGAGGAGGCGCTCGAAGCCATGGTCTCCGGCAATGCCCTGCGGCGAGAGAAGTTGGCTCGCACCGTGCCGAACTTGGTGCGCTCTCTCGGCTACATCGATGAAGTCCTCGATCGCGCCGGACCCCGGGCAAAGCGAGACCTATGGCGAAGCGCTCCCCCGATGGCGGCAATGTCCGCGCTGACCAAGCTGCTCCCGACCGTGTCACCTGCCAAGCGAGGCCCGGTTCTCCTCGCCCTGATCGCCGTCGCACTCACTGGCGGCATCGCGCTGTGGCTCGGGTTGTCATGAGCCTCGGAATCGACCAGGACCTCCATGATCTCGACACGGCCGTGGGCACGAACGCTTCTTCAACACGACGACCAGCGCAGGTTCGCGAAGCGTCGTCAGAGAGCCGTCGGGCGTGGGTGATCGCCGCGGTCGTCGTGTTCGGGTGGGGGATCAATTTCGTGTTCGCGAAGCACGCATTGAACCAGTTCGACCTGGCGACGTTCAACTTCTTCCGCTTCGCCGCCATGAGCGCGATCGGCTGGATCGTCATCGCCGCGACGAACCAGATCCGTCCGATCGAACCTCAACACCGCAGGCCGATGGTGCTCGTCGCCTTGGTCGGATTCTTGGGTTACGTGTTCGGCTTCAGCGTCGGACTCAACTTCACCAGCGCCTTCTCGGCCTCGCTGCTACTGGCGCTGGTACCTATGTGGGTTCTGGCCATCACCGCAACACGACAGCGGCAGCTCCCCCAGGCCGCCTCGCTCGTCGCCGTCGGCCTCGCCGCCATCGGCACGACCATGTTCGTTACCGCCCGCACGTCCGTCTCTTTCGGCTGGGGCGACCTGATCTCAGTGGCAGTTGCCGCCGCGTATGCGACCTACCTGCTGATGAACCGCGACCTTGTCGATCACTACCCGCCAGTCACACTCACCACCTACGGCATCTCCATCGCTGCCATCCCGGTCATGGCAGCAACTGCCTGGCAGCTGCCGAACCAGGAGTGGTCGGCGGTAACGACGACCGGCTGGCTGGCCCTGCTGTGGCTCGTCGTGGCTCCGGTCTTCGTCGCCTGGTCGGTCTGGAACTGGGTCCTCCAACGACTCGAGCCAACCCAGGTCGCCCCGCTCCTCTTTGCCGTGCCGGTCGTCAGCGGAATCACATCCTGGATCATGCTCGACGAGACAATCACTCCGGGCCAGATCGGCGGCACCGCCCTGGTCGTCACCGGCCTCATTCTCAATCAACTACACCGGAACTAGAGGCGATCAGCACCCCGTGGCCCTCTGGTGTGAGAGGGTGGAGCCTGGCCGGCTTTCAGCCCGGTCAGGGAGAGGCCAACATGGCCGGCAAGGACAAGGGTGGGCGGAGCGCCAAGACGCCCGCAGCCAAATCAGCAAAAGAGAAGCGTCAGTCCAAGAGAGACAAGAAGGCGTCGAAGTCGAAATCGGGGCTCAATTCCTAGAACGCCGGGGCCGCCACGGGTTTTTGAGGCGATTCGATGAGTTCGACCAGCACATCACCGTGGCAGCGCTTCGGTGCACACCAACAGCCCAAACGCCGGCCTCGCAATTCCTCGAGCGAACCCATCAACTCAGGCTGCTTCACTACCCATTCACGGTAAGCGGCAATGGCGCGCTCTCGCTCGGTGTCACTCTCGTCCACCATGACGAACGGGTTTCCCCACTTGCTGGCGCGAATTCCTTGGTCTGGCACCTCACGTCCGATATAGACGTCGAAGTCATCGCGCAAGTTGTGGACGACAGTTGTCTTGGCCAAGACGACACCTCACTAGGAGTTCGATATCCAGTCTGGCCGCGCTTGACCCAAAGCACTCTCACCCAGGCGGCCGAGGACGTGAGTGAACGCGACCAACGAACTGGCGATGACGCAGACGACCGCAATCTGGGCAATGTCGACTCCGATGTTGAACGAGGCCAGCGCCATCCATCGGTTGCCGGCGATGAGGCCCTGGCTGGCCAGGCTGCCGGCGAAGCCGAGCCCATGAATCACTCCGATGCCGGCGACGGCCATGGTGCGGTGTTGGATCGCCGACTCCCATCGAATGGCGACCGCGCCGACGACGATCGAGAGCGCAATGGCCGGCTCGACGATGCCCGCGGGTACTGAAACGAGGCCGAAGTAGGCGAGGCCCAGACTGATGGCATGCCCGGCTGTGAACGTCGAGACGAGACGGATGAGTTCACGCCACCGGACCCGGCGCGCGCCGAGCCCGACAACGCCAGCCGTAAGTACGACCAGGAACAGCAGGTGATCCAGGCCGCCGGCAATGTGATCGACTCCGAGTCGAACGAATCCCGTGACCGTGGACCACGCGCCAAACGAAAAGACGACCGAGCCGTCATCGGTCAGACGTCCGATTGATACACCATCTGGATGCACCGCTGTCACCAGTTCGCCGTCATTGGCCAGTGCCCAGGTCAGTGCCAGCGTGCCGACGTTGCCGTCGTGGGCCTCACTGACGACATCGACGGTGACGTGTTCGGAAGCTTCACCGCCGGACAACAGCAGATCGATGATGGCGACTGGCAACAGCTGGCCGTCGGCGGTCACCTCGACCGCAGTGGCCAGCCTCGTGGTGACGTAGTCGCGCTGGTCGTTGATCTCAGCTGCATCGATCAGACCATCGCCGTTGTCGTCGCTCAGGTAGACCTCTTCAAAGGGCACTTCCGCACGCAGCCGCACCGTGCGTTCATTGACTTGGACGGTCAGACCATCAGCGGTGCTGTGGGCTGACGCGGCCGAAGCGCTGCCAACCATCACGAGGATGCCGATGACCGCCAGCCCGCCCCGCACCGCGAACCAAGGGCGGCGTGTCATCTGCCGCCAGGCCCTTTGACAAACGAATCGGCGATGTCGCCGACGAAGCACCGACCCAGATATGGCCATGCGTTGGTGGCGACGTAGTAGTAGGTGCCTTCGGGGTATTCGGCCGTGACGCCGGTACGTCCGTTGCACTCATCCAAGTCTCCCGAGCCGGCTACGTACTCGTAGTCCTCGATGTAGGTGCCGTCGTAGGTGCCACCGGGACCATCAGGTCGATCGCCCGCTTTGAGCTGGTACGACGGATTCAGCTCGACAACCCCCGAGGAGACATCGTCGGCGTCTGCGTAGCCGTAGGCGCTGTAGATCGGGAATCCGTCGCCGGCCCACCCCAGCAACACCGGTGCCGAGGTTGTCGTGACCAACGGGGTAGGGGTGGCGTGGTAGTGGTAGGCACCGGTGGGCTGTACGTGGGCGTTGTTGTCGTCGATTCCGAGGCCGTTCGCCAACGCAGCCAGCTGCCAGCCTGAGTTGGCGTCATTCTGGTACCACTCCGCCGCGAACGGATCGAGCACCACTCCGTTGGTCGCAATACCGAATGCCTGGGGAACGTTGTAGCTCGACACGGTCGCCACATTGGGACTGGTCGGCAACGTGTAGGAATAGTCCTGCGCACTGATCGCGTTCGGGTTTCCCGCTCCGGGAAACTCACCAGTCTCATGGTTTGGCAGGCCGTTCGACACGATCGTGCGAAGCCCACCCTCAACCGTCACGGTCGTTTCAGTGCCGTAGGTCGCGTCCGAGATCGTGTACGACCCCGCAAACGCAGATGTCTCATCGGTGGTTTCCGGGTCGGTGCTCGTGGGCTCAGCGGCACTCGAGGCGGTAGTAGTCGGTGATACACCGGTCTCGACATCCGTGTCGTCTCCGCAAGCGGAGGCGATAAGTACGAAAGCGACGAGCGCAGCGGTGGCGGCTCGGAACGATCTGGTGGTCATGGTGCTGCTGATCCTTTGTGTTGAAGAGTTTGGGTCGGGGGATTCTCAGGACGCGACGGTCAGTCGCAACAGGACGGTGTTGTCGACCTCGAGGTCCGAGCCCCAGACCAGCTGAGCCGACTGGTCCCAAGTGATCTCGTCGTAGCCGTCCTTGGGTCCGACGTCGGTTGCCGACCACTCCGTGGCGTCACCCCACGAGCTGTCATCGAAGTCAGAGTCGGTCCAATCCGAGGGCGTCTCGATGATCTCGAATTCACAGGTCGTTGTGGGATCCGTGTCCCTTTCGCACTCGACATTCAGAGGCGCCCGATGCACCACGAGAGTCGACCAGTCGGCGCTGGTCACGGCGACTACTTCGCCGGTGCCGATATCGGTGACCTGAGCGATCAGTCCACCGTCGCCCATCTGTTGATTGTTCTCACCGATGTACTCGAGGCCGGAGTCGGTCTCCTTGAAGTCCTTGGCCTCGATGGCCACCGTGAAGGGGTAGGAAGCGTCGAATGTGAAGCTCTCTTCGTTGAAGGAACGCTCCGTGGTGATCGAGACCGAGTCCTCGCCGATCAAGACGCCATCGATGTAGACGGCCATCCAGTTGTCCGCCCACACCTCGACCAGAAACGTCGAGCTTCCGTCGGGCGTGTCGGAACCGCCGGCGGCGGCAGCAGCAGCAGCAGGTTCATCGCCTTCCGATGAAGATTCATCGGTATCGAGATCGACGTCCGCGACGTCTGACGTCTCGCTCGAAGCGGTTGCAGTCGTCTCTTCGTCTGCAGATGATCCGCACGCTGCGGTGAGAAGGAGCAGCGCGACGAACAGGGCTGAAGGGGAAACGGCACGGGTCAGTGATCTCATGAACGCAACCTTGGACCTCAATTCTGTGAATACGCTGTGAGAACGTGCACAGTGTTCTCACAGGTTCACGGTGTCGACTGCGCTGCGGTATCAGGGACACGCGGTCACCCAGACCGGCGATAGCTCGACCGGGCTCGAAACTCGCCAGCAACAACGCGTATCGACTGATCGTGCTGGACGTCATGCTCCCTGCCATCGACGGCTACGTGTTCCGAGAGCCCCAGCCATTTCTTCCGAGCCGAATCCAGTCGCACTCGCAACGGTCGCGGCGGCGCAACTCTCGTGCTCACCATCCCGATCGCTGACCGGTTAGCTCGTGGAGCAGGCGGAAGAAGTGGTCGGTATTCCGATTGCCACAGCCTCGGTTTCGGTGAGTCCGCGGCCTGCGAGCTCGCAAGCGTGGGCGACCCACCGGTCAGGACTTGTTTCGACCACGGTCCACGTGACCGGGGTGTTCTGAAACCGCAAAGCCACCCGACTTGCGTCAGCAGCGACGACTGAAGCGACTCTTGCGGCACGCTTCTCCGCAAGGACTCGCGCCGGGCCACTGTCACCATCGACAACAAATATCGGCTTGCCGTTGTCGACCCACCACATCGAGACGGCGCCTCGGCGGTCGACCGTCACCGCGATTGTGCCGTCGTGATTGAGCGAGATTGGTACAGCGATGCCTTCGGGATCGACCGATCCGAACGACAGCGTGATCTTTCCCGTATCAAGATCGATGCGGTCGACCTGTCCGTTGAAGCGGATGGCTAGAGCTATCTTGCCGTCACCGCTTATCGCCGCTCGTTGATAGGACAGCCGAGCCAACGGATGCTCATCAATGTGCTCAAGGCTGGCTACATCCCACAGTGCGATACCGCCATCTGCTGACGTCGGGTACGCGGCGACGATTCCCGGTGCAGGGCTATCCAGCCACGCCCACGCCGCGCCGGAACCGAGGAGAGCGACGTCGAATCCATCGTCCGCGACGAGTTCATCGTACTCGCGGAGGTTCGATCCGTAGACCGGACTGTCAGTGAGGGCAAAGAGAGTGCCATCGACGACGACGGCTCGTCCCGCGAAAACCGGGCTCCTGGAATCAGCCGAGCCAGGCCCGTCGAAGATCATCGGGATTCGCGATGTGAAGTTCATCGTCGGTTCGCCGCGAATCCAATAGGTCGTGGTGCCGTCTGGGTTGAAGTGCGCGTAGTCGTGGGGAAGCTCGGCCGCGTTGAGTTGTTGGAGGACGCCGCCATCGGTCACAGTCCACAGCTCGTTGACCAGTTGGTTTTCGGCGAACCCATAACTTGATCGCGCCGAGGCGAGAAGCTGGTTGTCATCGAGAGGGTTGAACGTCACAAGGTCGAAGTTTCCTTCCGCCGAGCCGACGGCAACTCCCTCGATCCGACCGATGGAATCGAACAGTCCTTTCACCGTCTCGAAACTCGGTGACACATGGAATAGCTCTGCCGCCAGCAGCGACCGAGGAATCCTTGCGATCGTCAGTGCCCGTTCGAGCGAGCTAGACCGAACCTGAGTGATCTCCTCACCCTCGGGACTGGTCGGCGGCGTCGACCGTTCAACGACGTCTGAGTCACTTCCGTAGGTCAACGCCCAAACAAGGACGCCGATTGCCAGCATTGCGATCACTAGCCCGGCGACGGGCGGTGAGATCTCGACCTGGTGGTCGGTGGCCGCGGCTGGCGGGCCGCGGCCTTCGACGTCGATCCACTCCGGTTCGGGTTCTTCTGCTTCGCTCTTGGTCCGGAAGCGCATCATCGGCTCCTGGCAGATGTGATGCCTGGATGCACCGTACTGGGTCGAGCCGGGCTAACTGAGGCCGGCACGATGATGTGCCTAGGGCTCAGGCTCCCGAGGCTGCGCCTGACCAGCCACGACGCGATATTTGGGCCCACAGGTGGCAGAATCCGTGTGTAGTAATCGTATAGCGGGATCCGCCTCCGGTGGTTCCCGCCTGACCCACCGGAGGCTCTCGTGAGCACTGACGCTGACACCTGGAAAATCAACTATCTCCCGACGGAGGGGGGCCGACACACCGGTGAGTTGGCCGTCAGCGATGACGGAGTGCGTTTCGAGTCGCTCTATGAGTCGAGCAACAAGACCATCGTCAAGGCGATCTTCCTCGATGTCGCCAGCTTCACCGCGGCTGGTGGCCATACCGTCTACCGCTACTCCAACGATGAGACCGCGACAGTCGAGCTCCCGGCGAGCGAGATCGCCGGTGTGAAGGCCACCAAGAGCCGGCTCATGAAACGAGCGGTGGTCACCATGACCAACGGCGAGGAGTTCGAGTTCGACTATGGGTTGCTATCAGTGAAGAATCTCGTCGCTGCCATCGAGTCGATCGCAGGCCAGTAGAGACGAACACAAATTGTCCGGCCACCGACGACGAGGCCCGGACCTGGGGCCACCGGCGGGTCAGCCGGGTTCGTGGCGCCACGAGTGGCGCGGGGCGAATCCCACGAGCCGCTTGGCCTTGTCGTTCGAGTAGAACGTCTCGTACTCACCGAACTCGCGCCGGCGTTCCACGCCGGGGTAGAAGCGCTCGCACACTTCTTCGCTTGTGATCCCCACCGACGTGTCGTTGTTGGAGACATTGAAGACTTCGTAGCCGAGGCCATCGGTGTGAAGGCAGCAATCGACCATGTGGCCGAGGTCGCGAGCATCGATGTAGGCGAAGATATTGCGACGTCGCAGTTCGGGGTCTGCGACGAACGCTGGAAACTTGGTCCCGTATTCGTGCGGCTCGATCACGTTGTTGATGCGCAACCCGTAGATGTCGATGCCGGTCCGCGCTTGGAATGAGCGCGCGGTCGCTTCGTTGACAACCTTCGACATCGCATAACTGTCGTGGGGAACTGTCGGGTGCTCCTCGTCAATCGGCACGTACTCGGGAATAGCTTCGCCGTCGGCGAAGCAGATCCCGTAGGTCGTCTCCGAGCTCGCGAAGATGACCTTGCTGATCCCAAGCTTCACCGCAGCGTCGATGACGTTGTAGGTGCTGAGTGCGTTGACGCGAAACGTCTCATTGTCAGGCCGGACGAGGATCGCAGGGATCGCCGCGAAATGGACGACGGCGTCGTAAGACGGCACACCGGTCCCGGGCTCGAGCTCATCGAACCCGGCATATGCCGAGAGGGCATTGAAGACCTGCCCGGCGTCGGTGAGATCGATGCGCAGGTCGGAGACCCCGGGGTGACCGAGGGGCACGAGATCACCATTGACCACCCGGTGCCCCTTCTCGACCAGATACGGGATCGCATGCCGCCCCGCCTTGCCACTACCACCGGTGAAGAAGATCCGCATCTCGCCAATGCTACGGACTCGACCCACTCATGGTTGCCTCTGCCATCGCGACCTTCCAAGCGGACTGATCAGCGCAGATCGATCACGTCTCCAACGTCCAGCCCGGGCACGTCCTCAGCCGGGCTGGGCATAGCCAGGAGGAATCCCTGCGCGTGGTCGCATCCGAGTCGCTCAAGCACCTCGAGGTCTTCGCGGCATTCGACGCCTTCGGCCACGACCTCCGTGTTCAATGCGTGGGCCAGGTCGATCACCGAGGACGCGAGCGACAGTCTCTCGGGCCGACCAGCGATGCCCTGGACGAGGGACTTGTCGAGCTTGACCAGATCGATGGGCAGGTCGGCGAGACAAGCGAGGTGGGAGTGGCCGGTGTCAAAGTCGTCGACCGCGATCCGGACACCCAGGGCACGGAGCGATTCGAGGACGGCGACCCTCTCCGGTGTCGCGATCGTGGCATCCTCGGTCAGCTCAATGACCAACCGTCCAGGAACGAGATCCAGATCACGGATCAGGGTCGAGAACCTGTCGACGAAAGCCTCGCTCAGATGGTTGGGCGAGACGTTGATCCACACCGACAGCGGCCTACTGAGCTGTTCCTGCCAGGCCGCGAGCTGGTTGCAGGCCTGTTCGATCATGGCGGTATTGAACTCGTCGAGTAGAAGCGTCGACTCGACAAGCGGAATGAAGTCGTGCGGTTGGAGTTGGCCGAGCCGAGGATGATCCCAGCGAGCCAGCGCCTCCATGCCGATGACTACTTTGGTGGCGAGGTTGACGACGGGCTGGAAGTGCAACACGAACTGCTCGGTGCTCAGGGCCCGGCGGAGCTCGCGCTCGCGTACTCCTCGTTCACGTAACTCGGCGGCCATCGCTGCATCGAAAATTACGTGACTGTCCCGGCCACTGGCCTTGGCCCGATACATCGCGGTGTCGGCTTGACGCAGAAGTTCGTTGGGGTCGTGGGCGAACGAGGTGGTGGTGGCGCCTAGCGAACCCCTCACTTCCAGTCGGAGCTCGTCGAACTCGACCGGGTCAGCAAACACCGACCCCAGCCGCCGGGCCAGGTCCGGTACGTGTCTGTCGTCGATGTTGTGACACCACGCTGCAAACTCGTCGCCGCCGAGGCGGGCCACCACATCGCCTGGTCGGCACAAGCCCAGTAGGCGTGACCCTATGGCCACGAGCACCGCGTCGCCTGCGTCGTGTCCCCAGTTGTCGTTGATGCGCTTGAACCCGTCGAGATCGAACAACACCAGGCAGTGTGGAACATCGGCGGTACGAGGGTCACGAAACGTCGTATCAATGTGTTCGAGCAGGTAACTGCGATTTGCCAGTGACGTCAAGTCATCGTGGGTAGCCCGCCGCAGCAACTCGCGGATCGACAGCTCCTGGCGGGGAAGCGGGTGCATGACCAGCACCCAGTATCGACCCTCGGGCGCGTCGGAGGGGTTGACAGACATCTCGGCCTCGAATGGCTCGCCGGCATCGGGCGCGATCTCGACCAGAACTCGCTGAGGCGTCGGCCCCAACACACTCAGCAGCGTATGGCCGCCCTGGACCGTCAGTATGGACTCGAGGCGGATGTCGATCAGTGAACTGCGCTCGAAGGATTCTCGGGTGGCCGGATTGGCGTAGACGATCGAACCGTCGAGGTCGACCGCGACGATTGGATCAGCAGCTGCCTCGGCCGCGGCCGCAGCGTTGACGCCAGTCAGACTGACCATGAGACAACGCTACGTTGCCGATCTGTTTCGACCATGGATGGTGACCGCGCCGCTGCGTTCCACGGTCACCTGGACCGGGATCCTGCCTCCTGACCAGCCACGACAGAGTTTTCGGCAGACAGTGGCTAGCAGATGCGGGGCAATTGCTCGCCGAGAGGCAGGTCGACAATTCGGTGCGCACCGAGGCTCGTCTTTGCGACCACGATCGCACGATCATCGGCCGTCACTTCGCCGATGATGACCGCCTCAGCTCCGAGCTCGTGGGACCTCATTGTGTCGAGAACTGCGTCGGCGTCGGTTGACGACACGAATGCGACGAGCCGGCCTTCGTTGGCAACGTGGACTGGATCGAGGCCGAGGAACCCGCACGCAGCGTCGACCTCGGGCGGAACGGGAACCGCCGATTCCTCGTAGTGAATCCCCACCGATGCCGTTTCAGCGATTTCGCAGAGCCCGGCAGCCAGGCCGCCTCGGGTGAGGTCGCGCATCATGTGCACATCCGGGCAGGTGTCGAGCATCGAGCTGACGAGCCCGTTCAGCGGGGCGCAGTCCGACTGCAGATCGGTGCCGAACTCGAGGCCCTCGCGCACGCTGAGCACTGCCGTACCGTGCAGGCCGATCGGACCGCTCAGGACGACCTTGTCGCCCGGCACGACCCGGTTGGGGCGGATGTCGACGCCAGCCGGCACCACGCCGATTCCCGCGGTGGTGACGTACATGCCGTCGGCAAGGCCTGCATCGACGACCTTCGTATCGCCCGTGATCAGCTGAACACAGGCTTCGATGGCGGCTTCGCCCATCGACGCGGCCACCCGATTGAGGACCTCCATCTCGAGACCTTCCTCCAGGATGAACGCCGTAGACAGCGCCAGTGGTCGGGCACCGGCCACTGCTAGGTCGTTCACGGTGCCATGCACCGCGAGCTTGCCGATGTCGCCGCCGGGAAAGAAGAGCGGGCGCACGACGTAGCTGTCGGTGGTGAATGCCACGCGTTCGTCGCCGATACGGACAACGGCCGAGTCCGTGGGCGTAGCCGCCGCCGCGGCTTCACCGAAAGCCGGCAGAAACAGCTCGCGAATCAGTTCCTGGGTGAGCTGCCCGCCGCCCCCGTGGGCAATCGTCACCCTGTCGCTGTCGCGGAACGGTATGGGGCAGTTGGCGCCCTGGATGTCAGCCACCGGTCGCCGCCACATCGCCGGAACGGCGATACCGGTAGTACGCGGCGCAGGCACCCTCACCCGACACCATGGTTGCCCCGAGCGGATGCCGAGGCGTGCAAGTCACACCGAACTCTGGACACTCACTGGGTTTGATCAGACCCTGGAGCACCTCACCGGAACGGCAGGTTGTGCTCTCCGCGACCTCCAGGTCGAGCACATCGAAGCGACGCTCGGCGTCAAAGTCACGGAATTTCTCGGTGAGGCGCCATCCGCTGGCCGGGATCTCACCGATGCCACGCCACTGCCGGTCGGTGATGTCGAACACATCGTCGAGCATGCGCTGGGCCATCTCGTTGCCGTCGGTCTGCACCGCGCGTTCGTAGGCGTTCTCGACCGTGGCCTGGCCCGCTTCGAGTTGAGCAACCGCTCTCCTGATGCCGTCGAGCACGTCGAGTGGTTCGAAGCCAGTCACCACGATCGGCACTCGGTACTTCTCTGCGATCGGCTCGTATTGGCGAGTGCCCATCACGCTGCACACATGACCCGCAGCCAGGAACGCATCGACCCGAGAGTCGGGACTGGTCACGATGGCCTCTATCGCCGGCGGCACGAGCACATGGCTCACGAGCGCCGAGAAATTCGTTATGCCGCGCTCTCGCGCCTGGTGAACGGCCATTGCGTTCGCCGGAGCGGTCGTCTCGAACCCAACGGCGAAGAACACCACGTCCTTGTCGGGATTGTCCTCAGCGATCGTGACCGCATCGAGCGGGGAATACACAACGCGCACGTCACTCCCTGCCGCTCGCACCGAGAACAGGTCACGCGAGGTGCCCGGCACCCGCAACATGTCGCCGAACGAGCAGAAGATCACGTTGGGTTTACTGGCGATCTGCACACCACGATCGATGCTCTCGGCGGGCGTGACGCACACCGGGCAGCCTGGTCCATGAATCAGTTCGACCTCTTCGGGCAGCAACTGATCAATGCCATGGCGGATGATCGAATGCGTCTGGCCTCCGCACACTTCCATGATCGCCCAATGTCGCGTCACCGTTGCGGCGATCTCGTCGAGCAGCTTGCGGGCCAGATCGGGGTCGGCGAACTCGCTCAGGTACTTCACGCCTCTTCCACCCCGGATTGACCAATCGCTTCGACGATGCCGATCTCCTCGAAGAGATCGAGCGACGCGTGCGCCGCCTCCTCATCGAGCACCGTGATTGCGAACCCGGCGTGGATGATGACGTACTGGCCCACGTCGGCTTCCGGTGCGAAAGCGAGACACACGTCTTTGGTCACGCCTCCGAAGTCGACGGTGGCCATGGGCGTGCCTCGGTCGGTGTGGGTGTCGATGATGCGACCTGGCACTCCTAGACACACGGCGACCACCGTCCATCCAGCCGCTCGGTCGCGGCTTCGTTCGTCGGAACGCGGCCACGTCGGTGCGCTGCCACCATCGCCTGGCCGAGGGCCAGGCCCCCGTCGTTGGGTGGAACGAGCCGATGGGTCAACACGTCGAAACCGTATTCGCGCAACCGCGCTGTGGCGAGCTGAGTCAGAAGTACATTCTGAAATACTCCACCCGTGAGGCCGACGACGCTGAGTAGTCTCTCCTCGCGAATCGACGCGGCGCAGGCCACCATCGCCTCCACCACTGCATCATGGAAGCCGAGGGCGACGGCGGCGGTGTCGACACCCGCTCGAACAGCATCGACAACGCCTCGCACCACCGGGGTGGGGTCGATGGAGCCGTCCTCGTTGATCGAGAAGGCGAGCGGGAATGACCGGTCGGCCTTTCCAGCGAGCACTTCCAACTCGATCGCGGCTTGCGCCTCGTACGTGATGCGATGCCGCAGGCCCAGAAGCGATGCCGTGGCGTCGAAGAGACGGCCCATGCTCGAGCTCGCCACACAGTTCGTGGAGGCGGCGAGCTGTTGGGCGAGGACCCGACGCTCGGCTTCATCGCAGACGATGACCGGTGGAAGTTCGTCCGCCCACTCGACTCCTGCTGCGTGCAGGTGGGCCAGCGCTGTGCGACAGGGGTTGTTCGCCGCGCTATCGCCGCCGGGTATCAGCACTTCGCGCAGGTGTCCCCAGCGCTCGAATCCGGCGTAGTCACCGAGGAGGATCTCACCACCCCACAGTGTGCCGTCGTTGCCGTATCCGGTTCCGTCGAACACGAAGCCGATGACCGGTTCCGTGCCATCGTGTGAGTGCTCCACCATGAGCGAGGCCAGATGGGCGTGATGATGTTGCACCTTGACGACACCGAGGTCGGCTTTGTGCTGCATCGCCCACCGGCGGGTCTGGTAGCCGGGATGCGCATCAACCGCGATCACAGCACAATTCACTCCGTAGAACTGGATGAAACGTGCGACCGACGCCTCAAATGCGTTGAGCGTCTCGAGATTTCCCATGTCGCCGAGATGCTGGCTCAGCCATGCGGTCCGGTCAGTCGCGATTGCGAACGTGTTCTTCATCTCCCCGCCTACGGCCAGTGTGGGCGGCACGGACATGGGGAGCTGCACGGGCAGAGGCGCATATCCCCGACTGCGCCGAATCGGCAATTCGACGTCGTTGAGCAGCCGGATGACCGAGTCGTCGCACGGTGTGTGAATCGGACGGTTGTGGGTGCAGAAGCTGTCGGCGATGTGGTCGAGCCGATTGTGGGCATCGACGTCGTCGAAACAGATCGGTTCCTCGGCAACGTTGCCGCTCGTCATCACCAGAGCAGTCGGGACGCGTGCAGGGGCGTCTGGTCCTCGAGCGAAAAGCAGATGGTGCAACGGTGTGTAGCTGAGCAGAACTCCCACGAGTGGGTTACCCGGCGCAACCCCATCGGCCAAACATGAACCTGTGCGGGCACGCAGCAAGACGATCGGATGGGCAGGTGATTGCAGGGCCGAGGCTTCCGCCGAGCCCACTCGTGCCACCCGGCGGGCTGCGTTCAGATCGGGCACCATGACCGCGAACGGCTTGTCGGCCCGTGCCTTCCGTCGGCGCAGTTCGTTCACGGCGGCGTCGTTGGTTGCATCGACGGCGAGGTGGTAGCCGCCGAGACCCTTGATCGCGACGATCAGTCCTTCGGCCAGATCGGCTTGCACACTGGCGATCGCGACGTCGGTCCCGATGGTCACCTGGCCATCCCGCTCGTGGCGAAGCGTCGGGCCACACCTCGGGCAGGCCAGCGGCTGGGCGTGGTAGCGACGGTCGTTGGGGTCGGCGTACTCCTTCCGACACACCGCACAGAGATCGAAGAATCCCATGGTCGTGTTGGGACGGTCGTAGGGAAGGGCGTTGATGATCGTGAATCGAGGACCGCAGTTCGTGCAGGTGATGAAGGGGTGCCGGTAGCGACGGTCGGCAGGATCGAACAGCTCACGAACACAGTCGTCGCAGACCGCTGTGTCGGGAGGAATGAGCGATGGTTCTCGATCGTGCCCTGTCGGTCCACTCGGCGCGATGCAAAACTCCGGCTCGAAGACGCTCGGCATCCGCGTGGTCTCGACGGAGGCGATCCGGCCGAGAGGTGGCACCTCGGATTCGAGTCGTGTGCTGAAGCGCTCGATGTCACTCGATCGGCCTTCGACCTCGATGTGAACATGGGATGCGTCGTTGCGTACGAAGCCGGAAAGCTCGCACTCCTGTGCAAGTCGATACACGTACGGCCGGAAGCCGACGCCCTGCACCACACCACGGACAACAAACCGGCGCCGGTGGACGTCGGTCATGCCCGGGCCTCGTCGATCACCAACTCGACCAACGCAGGCAGCGCGGCCTCGACCGCCGGCGACAGGCCCTCACCCATCGAAAGATCGGCGGGCTCGATGCCGAAAACGACCAGTTCGTCGGGCAACGAGTCGAGTGCCTTTGCCAAGGCGACTGCCTCTGCGATTCCCGCCGAATGGGAGCTGCCGGTTGTGGTCCAATCGGGCAGCGGCTCAACCGCCACGTCGACACGGTGTATCGCGCCCGCATCGACACCCGCCCTTGTGGCATCGATGACGATCGCTCGGCGTCGGCCCCGCCAGGCTTCGATCAACCGAGTCGGCTCGCCGTCGAGTAGCACCAGCTCCACAGCATCGCTGTTCCGACCGAACTCGGCCTGCTCAAGCAGAGCAATTGCTGCGGCACCGACACCGTCATCGCGGCGCATGGGATTGCCCACACCGATGACCACGAGCGAGGCCACGCCAGTCGATTTCACGATCGCACAACGGTGAGGTCGAGGA
The DNA here is from genome assembly GCA_029263195.1 of Acidimicrobiales bacterium. Taxonomy (GTDB): domain Bacteria; phylum Actinomycetota; class Acidimicrobiia; order Acidimicrobiales; family Aldehydirespiratoraceae; genus SZUA-87. The sequence continues at coordinate 53,076 of JAJCXX010000084.1, read as the reverse complement.
AATGTGTCGCACAGCTTATGCACGGGTCGTGATTACGAATCGTGACCTCAGCTTGTCGCCGCAGCTCGTCGTCCTCGAGTTCTAGATGGCGTTCGACGAAGTGGAACAGGTCGTGTTCGATGGTCGCCTGGTTCTGAGACGTAGGCGGGATGATCACAGCGTCGGCGATGAGTCCGTCGTCGTCGATTTCGTAGCGGTGATACAGCAACCCCCGAGGGGCTTCGGTCACGCCATGGCCGATGCCGCGCCGGGCTTCGATGGGTACATCGGGACGATCGGGTTGTTCGTACCCGTCGATGATTGCCAGGGCTGTCTCGAAGGCGTGCACGACTTCGACCGCTCGCACCACGATGCTCCTGAACGGGTTATGGCACGTCGTGCCCAACCCAGCACCGTTGGCCGCAGCGACGGCGGTGGGCGCCAGCTTCGCAGCGTGAAGGCTGTAGCGGGCCAGCGGACCAACCAAGTACTCGCCTCGCTCGATCAGACGTGCGTGTAGAGCCGTCGAGTGCTCGACATGATCCTCCTGGACGTGCTCGAGGAACGTCGATGCGTCGATATCAAGACCACGATCCGAGACGACACGATTGCCGAGCATCGGATACTCGTTCGGATGAGCCACGGCTACGAACTCATAGCCCATCTCCTGGTCGGGGAAGTCGAGCCCGGCCACGAAGTCGACCACTTCGAGGGCGAGCGCATGTCCTCGCTCGAGTCGATCCCGGAGCGGTTGCAGCTCTCGGCGCGCCGGAACTCGGTAGAAGCCGCCGACCTTCACGTTCACCGGATGGATGGCCCGACCCCCAATCGTCTCGAGGATCTCGTTCCCGATCTTCTTCACCTCTAGACCGCGCTCAACCACGCCACGATGTGCAGCCGCCATCTCGACCGCGCTGTCATAGCCGAGGAAGTCAGGCGCGTGCAGAAAGTGAATGTGCAGCGTGTGGCTCTCGATCCACTCACCGCAATACAGCAGATGTCGAAGCGCCCGCAGCTGGCCATCGACGGTGACACCGAGCGCGTCCTCGATCGCCGTACACGCGCTCATCTGGTATGCGACCGGGCAGATTCCGCAGATGCGGGCCGTAATATCAGCCGGCTCGCCATAGCCGCGACCCCGAAGAAATCCCTCAAAGAACCGGGGCGGCTCGTAGATGTTGAGCTTCACGTCGACCAACCGGCCGTCGGTGATCTCGATTCGCATTGCACCCTCGCCCTCAACCCGGGCTAAGGCGCCGGTACTGAGCGCCCTGTTGCCGGTCGCACGGTGGGTCATGGCTGCCTCCTCGTCGGCGCCGGGACCGATACCGACATATCGCGAAACGGTTCGGACCATGCGTTGAACGTGTGGAAGAGCCGGTCGATGGCACCCGCGGACAGTCCGGTCACCGCCAGCGCACCCGCCATCGCGTCGGTGTTCGGCGATTCGACCGGCCCGAAGCAGCCGTAGCAGCCTCGGTTGAACGTGGGGCACAAGGCTCCACATCCTGCGTGGGTGATGGGCCCGAGGCACGGGGTGCCGTGGGCGACCATCACGCAGACGTTGGTCTTCTGTTTGCATTCAACACATACGCTGTGTGATGGGATCTCAGGGTCTCGACCGGCTAGGTAAGCGCCGATCACCTCGAGGAGCTGGCTGCGATCGATGGGGCAGCCACGGAGCTCGAAGTCGACGTCGACATGCTCGGAGATCGCCGTCGAGGTGCCAAGCGTCGACAAGAACGCCGGCGTGGCATAGACGATTCGCAAGAGCTCTTCGACGTCGGTGAAGTTGCGTAGCGCCTGGATGCCGCCGGCTGTTGCGCAGGCGCCGATCGTGACAAGGAACCGCGACTGGCGCCGAACCTCCAGAATCCGCTCCACATCGTCGGGAGTGGTGATCGAGCCTTCGACAAGCGACAGGTCGTAGGGCCCGGCAACCGTCGCGCTCGACGCCTCGAGGAAATAGGCGATGTCGAGACGGTCGGTGACGGCGAGCAGTTCGTCCTCGCAGTCGAGCAAAGTGAGTTGGCAGCCGTCGCAGCTGGCGAACTTCCACACTGCCAGAGATGGCTTCGACACGGTGCTCATCGTTCCCGGATCCGCAACAAAGGCTCGGCTTCGGCCCACGACAGCACCGGACCGTCCTTGCACACGAAACTCGAACCGAGCTGGCAGTGCCCGCAGTGCCCGACCGCACAATGCATATTGCGCTCGAGCGATACGAAAACCTCGGCTGGCGGTACGCCGAGGTCGACCAGGGCTTGGGCGCAGAACCGCATCATCACCTCGGGGCCACAGACGAATGCACGGGTGTTCGCGGCTTCCACGGGTGCTCGATCAATGAGCCTCGTCACCACACCGACGTCGCCACGCCACGACCGCTGCGCCGAGTCGACGGTGACCTCCACCTCGATGTCGAGCCTGCTACGCCATGCCTCGAGCTCGTCGCGATACAACAACGACTCCGGGTCGCGAGCGCCCATCAGCAGCGCGGCCCGTCCGTAGTCGGCGCGGCGAGCAAACAGCCGGGTGACGATCGGGCGTACGGGCGCCAGGCCGAGGCCTCCCGCCACGACGAGAATATCGCGTCCCATTGCCCCGTCGAGATCCCAGCCCGTCCCGTACGGGCCTCGAACACCGATTTGGTCGCCTTCGGAGGCCGCACAAAGGGCGTTCGTCACTGCGCCGACTCCCCGGATTGTGTGCGTGACCACGTCGTCGTCGACACCGGCAAGTGAGATCGGTGCTTCACCGATTCCGAATGCCCACAACATGTTGAACTGCCCGATCGACGGCGTCGCGATCTGGCCGTCGATCGGTGCAAGAGCCAGGGTGACAGTGTCGGCGAGGTCCTGGCGGCGAGACAGCACCCGATACATGTGCGGAACCATCGGGCCGAGACTCGGCGCGTCTGCGGTCTCAAGACGCATGGGTGCCATACAGGTCGAGGAGTTGCAGCCGCGTGCTCTGTAGACGGTCGCGAACGAGAACCGCAAACCGCTTGAGCATCTCATAGCCGAGCTCGGGATCGTCGTCGCACTTGCCGCGGAGGCATGCGGCATCGACCGCGATGGCGCTCGTTGAATCGATGGCCCGAGCTCCGAATGTCCACCGATAGGGCGGGACCAGCCACGACACGCCGAGTAGCTGGCCCGAGCTGATCGTCTCGATTGTTTGTGGCCCCTGGCGTGGCGTGTCGACTTCGATTGCAACCTTGCCGGATCGCAGCACGAAGAACAGATCAGCCGGCGCGTTCTCCGAAATGATGCACTCGTCCTCGTCGAAATGCACGTTGACCCCACAGCCGGCGATGAGCTCCAACATGGGTGCTGGAAGGCCGGCAAAGAACGGATGCTCGCTCAACAAGTCCTCGATCGATTTCATACGTCGCGACCTCCTAGGTCTGTTGCCGCCGCTGGAACGGCCAGCGCGGCGATTTCTGCGGTGAGGTCGATCCCGACCGGGCACCAGGTAATGCAACGTCCGCACCCCACACACCCCGACGTGTCGAACTGGTCCTGCCAGGTGACAAGCTTGTGCAGCAACCACTGCCGGTAACGCGATTTCGTCGAGGTCCGGACCGATCCTCCGTGCAGATGAGTGAAGTCGAGGCTGAAACACGAGTCCCAAACCCGCCACCGTTCGGCCTCAGTTCCGCTGAGATCGGTCGACTCCTCGGTGGTACTGCAAAAACACGTGGGGCAGACCATGGTGCAGTTGCCACAGGCCAGACAACGCTCGGCCACATCGTCCCACCGCGGGTGATCGGGATCGAGCGCGGCGAGCGGTACGTAGTCCTGACGGAGCTCGCGGCCCATGGACGCGACCGCGGTCTCGTGCGCCCGGTCGGCCCGCTGCAGATCGCCCTCATGGGCGGGCCTGCTCGCGAGCCCAGCGAGCAGATCGGCTCCACGTTCGCTGCCAACATCAACCAGGTACTCGGTGCCCTCTTCGCTGTGGAGTTCACGCACTACGAGGTCGTAGCCCGATGTCGGGGTCGGCCCGGTATTCATCGACGCGCAGAAGCACGTGTTCCCAGGCCGGTTGCATCCAACAGCGACAATGAAGACGTCGGGTCGGCGGGCCGCGTACGTGGGATCGGTGGCATCGGAGTCGAGGAACACACGATCGAGAATCCCGAGAGCGACCAAGTCACACGACCGGATGCCGAAGAACGCAACCGACGGGGCCTCGGGTTCTGGTTCAACAACCGCGACCGTGCCGTTGCTACGTCGGGCTCGAAGCAGAAGTGTTCGTTCAGGAATCAGGAATCGCTTCCACGATGTCGACGGGCTCGAGAAGGCGAACCGCTCATCGGTGCCTGTCGGCACGAGCCGATAACGACCGCCGTCCTGATCCTCTGTCCAGCCGAGGGGAAGTTCGGACGCCGATTCGATCTGGTCGTGGGTGATCACACCGTCTCGCACCGCCGGGCCAATGACCGTTCGGCCGTTCGATCGGAGAGACGCGATCATCTCGTCAAGGCAATCCGCACCGACCAGAAATGCCATGAAGCCGACTCTAGGTCATCGAGTAGGTCTCAGACGGCAATACCTGTCCGTCGGAGACCGCGATCATTGAAGAGTTGGCTCAATGCAACAGTGCCAGTTCGACTACCTCGGTGTCCATCATGTGATGCTGTCGACGGCGTAGACGAGCCGAGCGATGGCGTCTTCGATTTGTCCAGTAGGCGCGGCGATGGTGATTCGAGCGAATCCGGCACCCTCCCGGCCAAACCAGTGGCCGGGGCTGAGGCCGAGCCGAGCTGTGCCGGCGAGCCAGTCGGCTAGTTCGCGTACGCCGAATTGGAGTTCACGGAAATCCAACCAAGCCAAGTAGGTGCCTTGAAGATCGACAAGTTCGACTGGCTCCGGGAGGTGGTCTCGCAACAGTCCGGCATTGGTTTCCACCAGCGTCAGGAGACCGTCGACCCACGGACCGCCTGTCGCGTAGGCAGCCTCGAAGGCAGCGAGACCGAACACGTTGTTGCGGGTGAGGTGGAGTCTCGAGCTCTCGGCCTCGAACGACTCGGTGACCTCATCGTTGTCAGTGATGACAAGGGTGTCGCAGACGCCGGCCAGGCCAAATGTCTTGATGGGGCCATGAAGCGCCGCCCATCGGACGCCAGCGCCGCTGGCAACGGTCGCGAACGGCGTGAACTCGTGATGGCGGAGCGTCAAATCGGCGTGGATTTCGTCGGCGACGACGAACACCCCGTGGCGTCCACAGATGGCCGCCACATCGGACAGCTCGGTCGCACTCCAAACGCGCCCGACCGGGTTGTGAGGATTGCAGAGGATCAGCGCGGTCGTTGTTGGTTCGGCTGCCTTGCTCTCGAGGTCGGCCAGGTCGAGGCAGTAGCCTTTGTCGGAGAACACCAGCGAGTTTCGGACAACGGTTCTCTCCGCTGATGTCACCAGCGGTTTGAAGTCGGTGAACACCGGCGGCTGCAAGATGACGCCATCGCCGGGTTGGGTGAACTGCTCGATGAGCACCCCGATCGACGTGCCGACACTGGGACTCACCAGAGTCCGTAGGTCGGTGCCTCCCCAGCCGTGACGTTGGGCCATCCACGCCCAGAAGCTGTCGGCGAGGACCTCGGGCCGAGTCTCATAGCCATACCAACCAACCCTGGCTCTGGCCTCAATAGCAGCCGCAATTTCAGGCGCAACATCGATGTACGGTTCAGCGATCCACAACGGCAACAGCCCGTCACCTCCACCGAAATGGCGGTCCAAGCTCGGCGGATCGCTGGCCTGAGCGTTCGCAGTCACGGCTTCTTGTGGTGGTTGCCGGTTCAACGGATCACCGCGCAAATCTCGGCCAGACGGTCGACCTTGACGCGGAACCAGGCCCACGGTTCACCGGAAGTGGCGATCACGTTCACCAGTTTCAAACGAACCGAATCGGCGAGGGCCTTCAGAACCCTTGCCAGTTCGCTCGAGTGAGGGTCGCTCAACGTCGAAGACAACAAGTGGCCACCATCGAGAGTTTCCATGGCTTCGACCGTACGATACATATCGACATCTCGCGAACAGCCCAGCTCTCCATCGTCTACGACCACCAGGGAAAACGAGCGAAACTCCACACACCCGCTCGCTTCAGGTCGCGATGACGACCTTCATGGCGCCGTCGGCGCCAAGGGCAGTGTGCATGGCCTCGATCGCGTCCGCGATGGCGAAACGGTGCGTCACCGCACGATGGAACGGGATCGATTCGTGGTGATCGGCCAGCATCTGGAGTGTTGTGTCGTAGCACCGAGCGTCCTCTCCGGCGACACCGACGAGAGTGAGGTTGCGGCCAAGCAGGTCGGCCGGATTGAGATCGACTGGGCCGAGGTCGACAAACGCCCCCACCTCGAGCAGCGTCCCGCCGTCACGCAGCAGGCTCATCGCGGGACCGAAGCTGTCGGGATGGCCGGTCGCGTTCACGACCACGTCGACCCCCCCGGGCACCAAGTCGAGTACCTCCGCGATCGTCTCGGCCGGGTCCTCGTCCTCGGCGGCGATCAGGCAGTCGGTCGCTCCCAAGTCGGCCGTGATGTCGAGTCGGGCCGAGAACCGGTCGATCGCGATCACCCGACCGGCGCCGAGCAGGGCCGCCTTGGCCGCATGCACCAGGCCGACCGGGCCGGCGCCCACCACCGCCACCGAGTCGCCCGGACGGAACCCGGCCGGGCGTGGCATCTGTGCGGCCAGATCGAGACTGTGGGTCACGGCGAACAATTCGGTCAATACCGCCACGTCGTCAGGGAGACCTTCGGGCACCTTGAAGACTGGCGTGTCGGGCAGCAAGTACAGGTACTCGGCGAACCCGCCGAACAGGTGCGGCGGGTTCGCACACGACAACGAGTTCCCGTAGTTCTCCAGGTTCCGACAGAAGTAGTACGGGAAGTCCTCTCGGCAGAAGCGGCACGTCCCGCAAGCCCGATTGGGGGCCGGCACGATCCGATCACCGACCGCCAACGTCGAACCGTCGAACGCCGTCGCGCCACCCGCACCGATCGCCTCGACCACACCGACGTTCTCGTGCCCCTGGATGATCGGGAACGGAGTCGAGCTTGCATGGTCGGTCCCGGCGTACTGCTCGGTCTCGCCCCGATACGTGTGCTTGTCGGTCCCACAGATCCCCGAGGCCAGCATCCTGACCAGGACGGCGCCCGATTCGAGATCGGTGGGCATCGGGTACTGCCGGACCTGCAGATCGAAGGGCGCCACCAACGTGGCAGCCATCACGGTGTCGGACACATCGCGAATCTATCGCTCTTCGGCGCGGGCTCGGGCACCGTCGAGGTCGGCGCCCGCTCGTATCAGGGTTCCTCGGAGGCTGCACTCGGCGATCTCGATCGGGGGTGCAACGTCGGTTATGACAATGTCGGCCAGATCTCGGTACGCCGCGCTGGCTGCCGAATCGGGATTCTCCATCACGACCGGAGTGCCGGCGTCGCCGGCGGCAGCCACGGTTGTGTCGAGGGGGATGGATGCGAGGAGTGGCACGCCGATGCTTCCCGCGAGCCTCTGCCCGCCACCGGACCCGAACATTGCGGTGACCGTGCCGTCGGGGTTGGCCGAGGGCCCCATATTCTCGATGACGCCGGCCACTCGGAGATAGCCCTTGCGGGCCATGTCGGCGGCCCGAGCGGCCACCTGCTGGGCTGCTTTGGCCGGGGTCGTCACGATCACCACGTCCGTCCTGGGCAGCATTCGAGCGAGGCCCATCTGGATGTCGGACGTGCCCGGCGGCATGTCGATGAGCAGATAGTCGAGCTCGCCCCACTTCACGTCTTCGAGGAAGTGCTGCACCGCGCGGTTGAGCATCAAACCGCGCCACATGATCGCTTCGGTCTCGTTCGTGCCGGCGATCGACCCCATGGATACGACGCGTAGCGCTCCATCGCCGATCGGTTTGGATACCGGCTTCATGACCGCCTTGCCTTCGCTGGCACGTTGGCCTTCGATCTCGCTGTCGATACCGAGAAGCTGGGGCATCGAGAACCCGCCCACATCTGCATCCAGCACACCGACGGTGTAACCACGGTCGGCGAGCAGGACAGCGAGATTGGCCGTGACTGTGGACTTGCCGACGCCTCCCTTGCCCGAGGAGATGGCAAGGATGCGACAGGTCGGCGGGATGTCGGTTTTGAGTGCATTGTCACGCGCTGTCCAGCGGGCACGAGCCATGACGTCGCTTCGTTCGTCGGCGGTCATCTCGCCGAAATGGATCTTGACAACATCAATGTCGGGTAGCGACCCGACTCGGGCCTTGGCGTCGCGCATGAGCTGGGCTCGCAACGGGCACCCGGCGGTAGTCAAGGCGATCGTGACGTGCATGGCACGATCGGCACTGCGTTCGAGCCGCTTGACCATGCCGAGATCGACGACGTTGTCTCCGAGTTCGGGATCGATGACCCCGCGCAACGCGTTCACGATCGCGGCCGTATCAACGTCGTCTCCCTCCACGGTGGGATCCACCACGTTCGGGGTCGGGTCGGTCACATCATTCCCAGCTCGAGTCGAGCCACGTCGGACAGGCGCGAGGCGTCCCACGGCGGGTCGAAGACCAGTGAGACCTCGACCGCTTCGACACCGGGAAGCGCGGCGACGGCATCGTGGAGGTCTTGGCGAAGGATGTCGCCCATTCCGCAGAAGGGGGCAGTGACCGACATGTCGATATCGACCCGCCAATCGCCGCTCGCAAGCTCATCGGCGTCGACGCGATACACCAGACCGAGCTCGACGATGTCGACCGGGATCTCGGGGTCATAGACCGTGGCGGCGGCCTCCCACACGGCCTCGACGGCGAACGGCGAACCGTTCGAGCCGGCGGGCTTCGTAGGTGCCTGGACAAAGCCGAAATCGATCGAGTCGGTAGGGCTGAGCCGCGCCATCTCACCATCACTCGTCGTGACGGTGGCAGTCCCACCGAGCGCTTGGAGCAACGTCACCCGCGCGCCCTCGCCAAGCCTGATCCGATGCCCGGCCGGAACGATCGTGACCACACAGTCCCGCGGCAGCGTGAAGAGTCGTGTCGAGCCGATGTCGACGGGTTGTTCACGCATCGGGTGTTCCGAGTCGGTCTCTGACCCACGTGCGCACGGCGTCGATACCGATGTCGTCGACGGCCTGGTCGGCGAACGCGTTGACGAGGAGTCGGCGTGCGTCCGCGGCGGGGATGCCGCGAGTACGCAGGTAGTACATCGCGTTGGCGTCGAGCTGTCCGACGGTTGCGCCATGCTTGCAAGCCACGTCATCAGCGAGAATCTCGAGACGGGGTTGGGTGTTGGCCTCGGCGCGGTTCGAGAGAAGCAGGTTGTCGTTGTGTTGCTCAGCGTCGGTGCCGTCGGCTCCGGGCCGCACGTCGATTCCGCCGTTGAAGACGCCCGCACTCTCGTCGTCGAGGACGCCTCGGTAGGACTGGCGACTCGTGCAGTCCTTCGCTGTGTGGATGACGGTGATCTGCTGATCGAGGGTCTGTTCGCCCGCGCCGTAGTACAGACCGGACAGGTCGGTGTGCGCTCCGGCCCCAGCGAGGTGCACGTCGTAGGCGAGACGACCGTAGATGGCGCCGAGGTTGAACGAACGTGCCCGCAACGCACTCCCTGCATGCTGGGTCACTTCGACCCGGCCGAGGTGGACCTGCGTCGAGGGCATGTCCTGGAGCACGATGTGCTCGAGGGTCGAGTGGTCGTCGAGCGTGATCGTCGTGCGTGTGTTCGAACCACCGAACGCCTCGCTCCCGCCAAGCCGGGTTTCGACGATTGTCGCCGAGCTGTCTGCGCCGAGGTGGATCACGACACCTGTGCACGACGTGTTCGATGTCTCGTCTGGGATCGCTACATCGACGATGTGGATGGGAGCGTCAAGCTTTTGGCCTTCGGCAACGTCGACAAATGCCCCGTCGACGCCGAACGTCGTGTTGAGCGCCATGAACACGTCCGCTGCGCCGTCGACATCGGGGTTGAAGTGCGCCACCACCGGTACCGCGGGGTCGGCCGAGGCATCGGCCAGGGTCGAGAGACGCAAGCCGTCGGGAATGGCGGTCAAATTCGACCACCGCTCGTCGACAACGCCGTTCACGATCACGATCAGCGGACCATCGAGCGCAGGGATCTGCGCTCCGATCGGACCGGGAATCTTGTCGGCAGACGCTGATGGAGGGCCGAACGACAAGCGACCAAGCAAGTCGTGAGGCGCGTAGCGCCACCGTTCGTCGTGCCTGGTCGGATACTCGATAGGCGAGGTGGGGGCGACTGTTGTCATGTCGCAGCGCCCGAAAGTGGCCGCTCGGGGGCATCGAGTTCGTGGTTGACGAAGTCGGCGTAGCCGTGGTCCTCGAGATGCAATGCCAGCGTGTGGTCACCCGAATTCACAATGCGGCCGTCGACGAGCACATGCACGAAGTCGGGCTTGATGTATTCGAGCAGCCGTTGGTAATGGGTGATCACGATCATGGACCGCTCCGGGCTGCGCAACGCGTTGACGCCGGACGCAACGATGCGCAGGGCATCGATGTCGAGACCTGAATCGGTCTCGTCGAGCACGGCAAGGCGCGGCTGCATGACAGCCATCTGGAGGATCTCGTTTCGCTTCTTCTCTCCACCACTGAAACCGGCATTGACGGCGCGATGCAGGAAGTCCTTCTTCATCTCCACAAGATCCATCGCTTCCTGGGCGACCGCCAGGAAGTCCCGCGCCCCAATCTCGGTCTCGCCGCGAGCGCGACGCACCGAGTTGAGCGCGGTGCGCAAGAAGTACATGTTGTTGACCCCGGGAATCTCGACCGGGTACTGGAACCCCACGAACACGCCGGCGGCGGCACGCGCTTCGGGCTCCATGTCCAGCAAATCCACCCCGTCGAGGGTGGCCGCGCCATCAATCTCGTAGCCGTCGCGTCCGGCGAGGGCGTGGGCAAAGGTGCTCTTGCCCGAACCGTTGGGGCCCATGATGGCGTGGACTTCGCCGGCACCGACGTCGAGGTCGAGCCCCCTGAGGATCGGCGTCCCTCCGATTGATGCGGTGAGATTCGCGACGTGCAACATCAGCCGACACTTCCTTCCAGGCTCACGCTCAGCAGACGCTGAGCTTCGACAGCGAACTCCATCGGCAGTTCGTCGAACACCTCACGACAGAAACCGTTGACGATCATTGACATCGCGTCCTCCTCGGTCATGCCGCGCTGGCGGCAGTAGTACAGCTGGTCTTCGCCGACCGTCGATGTCGAGGCTTCGTGCTCGACCTGTGCGGAGGGGTTCTTCACCTCGATGTAGGGGATGGTGTGCGCTCCACAGTCCGAGCCGAGCAGCAGCGAGTCGCACTGGGTGTAGTTGCGGGCGTTCTCGGCCGACCGCAGCACCTTCACCAGGCCCCGGTAGGTGTTCTGCCCGCGACCCGCGGAGATGCCCTTGGAGATGATGCTGCTGGTGGTGTCGGCTCCTATGTGGATCATCTTGGTGCCCGTGTCGGCCTGCTGGCGCTTGCTCGACAACGCAACCGAATAGAACTCCCCCACCGCTCGATCGCCTTGCAGGATCACGCTGGGGTACTTCCAGGTGATCGCGGAGCCAGTCTCGACCTGGGTCCAGGAGATCTTGGCATCGGTGTGGGCCCGGCCTCGCTTGGTCACGAAGTTGTAGATACCGCCGACCCCGTTCTCGTCGCCTGGGTACCAGTTCTGCACGGTGGAGTACTTGATCTCCGCCCGGTCCTTGGCGACCAACTCGACCACCGCCGCGTGCAGCTGGTTCTCGTCGCGCTGAGGGGCGGTGCAGCCCTCGAGGTAGGAGACGTGAGAGTCGTCCTCTGCGACGATGAGCGTGCGCTCAAACTGCCCCGTGTTCTGCGAGTTGATCCTGAAGTACGTGGACAGCTCCATCGGGCAACGAACCCCGGCGGGGATGTAGCAAAAGGAACCGTCGGAGAAGACCGCCGAGTTGAGTGCGGCGAAGAAGTTGTCGCGAACCGGAACCACCGAGCCGAGGTGCTCGCGCACCAACTCGGGGTGGTCTCGGACCGCCTCGGAGAAGGAACAGAAGATAACGCCGGCCTCAGCCAGGGTCGCCTTGAACGTCGTTGTTACCGACACGGAGTCGACGATGGCGTCGATAGCGACGTTGCTGAACATCTTCTGCTCATGTAGCGGAATACCGAGCTTGTCGAACATGTCGCGAATCTCGGGATCGACATCGTCCATGCTTTCGAGCACAGGCTTCTGCTTCGGTGCGGCCCAGTAGCTCAGCCCCTGGTAGTCGATGGGGGCAATCTCGAGCTTGGCCCAGTCAGGCTCCTTCATGGATTGCCAAGCTTCGAAGGCGCTCAGCCGCCAGTCGAGCAGCCACTCGGGTTCGTTCTTCTTGCCGGAGATCAGCCGGACCGTGTCCTCAGTCAGGCCAGGAGGCGCGATGTCGGTATCGAGATCCGTGCTGAACCCATACTCATAACTCGCCGCAGCGAGCTCTTCAATCTCTCGAGCTGTCTCGCTCATCAAGTCACCCCTTCTTCACCGACGCTCCACGAAACTCGTTTCGCCGATCGGGTCTACCCGTCCACTTCGATGAAGATGCACTCGCCGGGACATTCCTCGGCCGACTCGATTGTGGCTTCGTCCTGCCCGTCGGGCACCGGAGCCAGGCCCTCGGGCCCACCCGGGTCGGAAAGCACCTTGTCGCCGTCCTTGACATAGGCCAACCCGTCGTCGAGAAGGGTGAATACGTCCGGAGCGATCTCTTCGCAGAGTCCGTCTCCGGTGCACAAGTCCTGATCGATCCAAACCTTCATCTTGCTCCTTCTCGGCTGTGCTCTCGGTTTCGGGGCGGACGAGACGCCGCAGCACTACGAGGTTATCAGGATTATCACAGTTACAAGTTGTGAAACTACGAGAACATTGCACACAGACGCTACAATCGAGCAATGGCCACCGTGAGCGTCGCGCCCTCAGCAACTCAACGCCGCGTTCTCGTCGCCCTGAAGCGACTCGGTGAGGCGACCGCTGACGAACTAGCCACCTCCCTCGACATCTCCTCCAGCGCGGTTCGACAACACCTCACCGCACTCCGGTCCGCCGGCTTCATCAGCGCCCGCCAAGAGCGAGGTCAGCCCGGCCGGCCGGCCGACCGTTACCACGCCACCAACCTCACCGAACCTCTATTCGACACGGCGGACAGCAGCCTCTCGATCGAGCTACTCCAACTCATCGAAGAAGAAGACCCCGAACTCGTCAGTCGAGTCTTCGAACGGCGGCGCCGCCGACTCGTCGAAGGAGCGAAACACAAACTGGCGGGGAAGCCAATCCATGAGCAGGTCACGCTCTTGACCGAACTCCTCGACGCCCAGGGTTACCTCGCCGACTCCGAGAAGCTCGGCGACACCCACTACCGGATCAACCTCCACAGCTGTGCCATCTGGGCCGTCGCCACCCACTATCAACAAGCCTGTACCGCCGAACTCGATTTCATCCGCGACCTCATCCCCGACGCAACAGTAGAACGCGCTACCCACAAGACAGCCGGCGCGCATACCTGCGCCTACGAGATCACCCTTCAGAGCTGAGATTGCCGCGGCCAGGGATTCCTGCGACGTGGTCAAGCCTGCTCGGACCCATGGCTAGGCAGGTTTCACGTTGGTTGGGGGTCCTTCAGCGCCTCGCGTGGATTACTACACGCGCCGAACGCATCGCCACCCGGAAGGATCTGCCAGCCTTCTTTTCCAGAGCCGCCCGAGCGAGCCGCCTTGATCGAGGATGGCGGTAGACGACGTCGATCGAGGAGAATCCGAACTCGCGGAGCATCCCTCGAAGGGCGCGAAGGTTGTACTGGTACCAGTTGGAACCGTCGCCGTTGAGATCGGACCCGGAATAGAAGCGAGCCGCCTCGTACGGCAGGAGATTCAGCGCGGTCTCGGTTTCGAGCACGAGCAGGTCGTCGCACACAGCCGCAGCCCGCTCGAGGGCACTGATCGGGTCCCGTAGGTGATAGAGGACACCGAGATGGAGAACCACGTCAAACGTGCCTCCCAGCATCGAGCTCGAGATGTCCATGCCATCTATCGTCAGATCATCCACACGCTGCTCGAACCCGAGCACTGATCGAGCGAGTTCAAATGAGTCCTTGGAGCCCCACCCGCGGCCGTCCCAGCTGTATGAGTCAGTGGCGAGGACTCGATCGGCGCCTCGGCGCGCTGCCTCGAACGAGTAGAAACCGTCCCACGCCCCGATATCGAGCACCGAACGCCCGGCCAACGACTCGGGCAGTTTGAGCCTGGGAAGGACGCGGCTGCTCTCCACTACGCCGGGCGTCACGACCCCGCCGCCGAGGTCCATTCGGTGGTACCAAGGAAGCGCTGCGACCCGAGCGGGCAAGTTGTCGAGTTCGGCAGACACGTCAACACGTTACCGCCGACACCCTGATCCTCAAGCGTAGGGTCGAACTTGGCGCCCAAGCCTCTAGCGTGTCGCCTCATGCGTATGCACATGCTTGCCCCGTTGGCCGCTCTCACCATCTTGGCTAGTGCCTGCGGCGGCGGCGATGGCGACACCGAATCGACCCCGTCCGACAACGACATCACCGGTATCCAGGACACCGCCGCAACTCCAACAACCAGCGGCGTGGCACCCTCCACCACCATTCTGATCTCTCCGCCAACAACCCGAGGTCCGGCCCCGAAGGTCGAGGTCGATCCGCTCGGCACGTTCGGTGGTGTTCGAATTCTCAACGGCGAACCGCTCTACACCGGCGTGTTCGGTCAGATTGATGTGAGCCGAAACGTCGTTGCACCGGTTGCTCTTCCGCCCGCACCCCAGGCCTCAGGAATCGCGCCTCTTACTGGCCTACCGATGACAGCGGCCGATGCTGACCGGCCCGCGATGATCGTGAAGGTCGACAACACCAAGAAGGGCCGGCCCCAAGAGGCACTTAGTCAGGCTGACCTCGTCTATGTCTTGATGGTCGAGAACGGCGTGACCAGGCTCGCTGCGGTCTTCCATTCCATCGAGCCCGAGATCCTCGGCCCGGTTCGATCGGGCCGAACCTCCGACATTGCGCTGTTCTCGTCGCTCAACAACCCGATCTTCGCCTACTCGGGAGCCAACCTTCTCCACCATGCGGTTATTCGCCGGTTCGAAATGATCGATCTCGGCGCTGGGACCAGGTCGGAGTACCACCGAGCCCCCGATAGGCCGGGCACTTACGACCTCATGACTCTCCCGAGCGATCTCTGGTCGATCGCAGCGTCTAGAGAGACCGGGGGGGGCCCGTTGCCTCACTTCGAGTACCGAGATGAATCGATCGGCCTTCCGCAGTCCGCTCGTCCCGCACGCTCGATCACCATCGACTACCCATCGGCCACGTCGCTATGGGAGTTCGACGACGAAGCCGCTGGCTGGGCTCGGACCCAAGATGGCGAATCTCATATGGACGCTGACGGAGAGCGGATCGTCGCTTCCAACGTTCTGGTGGCGGAGGTCGACCACGTCCGGACGGGTAGTTTCGACACCGCTGGCACGGCCGTCTACGAAGAGCAGTTCCTGGGCACCGGACGCGGCTGGGTTGTGACCGACGGTCACGTCATTGAGGTGACATGGACCAAGCCATCCCTGGATTCAGTCGCAACTTGGACAACGGCCGACGGAGTACCAGTGGCCTTGTTGCCAGGTCAGACTTGGGTCGAACTCGCGCCGGTCGGGTCGGTCACCGTCGGCTGAACTTGTTCAGCGGTCACTCTCAGATTCCCGTCCCTGACTGGCCGTTCAGGACGGATAGGCGTCGTGGCGGTGGAGCCAGGCCATGGACCACGGCAGGTTGTCTTCGTCTCGTCCCTTCGGAGTGAGATCGAGGATGTGGTACGCCGTGTTCATCATGTCGAGGCCCCGGGAGAAAGTCTGATAGCTGAGGAACACTCGATCGTCGTCGATGCGGTTGAAGATGCTGAGCCCGGGTGTCTCTTCGCCCATCGGGAGCTGAGTGCCGTGGTTGTAGTTGGCGGTGCCGGCGGCGATGTCTTCGGGGGTGAAGCTCACGCCCATGTCGAAGTTGAAGGTGTTGCCGGCTGACGAGTACCACGGGAAATTCCAGCCCATCCGCCCCTGATAGGCCGCCAGCTCGGGCTGCGGGGCTCGTGCGATGGTGATGAGGGTCGTGTCGCGGGCCGCGAGATGCACGCCGAGGCCGTCGTAATTGTCGGCCCAGAACGAGCAGGACGGACAACCTTCCACCCAGCCCGGCCCGAACATGAAGTGATACACCGCAAGTTGGCTGCGCCCTTCGAAGAGCTCCGCCATCGTCCGTGGCCCGGCGGGTCCGTCGAAGGAATACTCCTCGGTGAGCTCGAACCAGGGAAGTTCGCGGCGCTGACGGGACAGCTCGTCGCGTTCGCGGGTGAAGGCCTTCTCCGCGTCAAGGTGGGCGAGGCGAGCGGCCCGCCAAGTTCCGTGGTCGACGATGTCGGGTGTGGTGTTGGAAGGCATTGTCGACTCTAGGCCTCAGGCAGGAAGGGGGTCGGAGGCGTCGATCTCGCCACCGGTCGACACAATCACCAAACGTCCGAGGAAGTAGGTCCAGCCCTTCGAATGCTCGTCATTGGAGCCGCCCGGCAGTCCCGCGTGGAAGAGGTCGACGATGGTGTCGTCGCCATCAGTGGTCAACATGATGCTCACCGTGCTCGACCCCGGCGGCACCTCGGAGCTGCCCTCCCAGCCCCAGGTGAACACGACACAGTTCGGCCGATCGACTTTGACGTAGGTGCCCGAGGCGATGTCGGTGCCGGTCGCATTGAGCCAGAACTTGCCTCCCGGTTCGGGCTCGAGATCGACCTCGGTTCCCATCCACCGGAGCATCATTTCGGGCTCGACGAGGAAGTCGAAGACAGTCTCTCGCGGTGCAGCGATTCGTTCGGTGAGGTGAAGCGCCTCGGCTGCGTCAGTCTGCTGGTCGGTCATGTCAGTTGATGTCCTTCTTGCGTCTCTGTTTGTTGCTGAGCTTCTTCTGGTTCCAGTGCTCGCGCTCCGCCTCGATCTTGAGCCTCGACAGAGAGGAGCCCCAGAAGCCCTGCATCCATTCGGTGAGCTCGGCCAGGCCCTCTGGTCTCGCTTGGTAGTAGCGGCGGGTTCCTTCGATGCGCACAGTGACCAACTCTGCGTCGGAGAGCACTCGCAGGTGCTGACTGATCGCTGGCCGCGACACGTCGAAGTGATCGGCGATGTCAGTGACCGTTCGTTCTTGGTCATGTACGAGTCGTAGGATTTCTCGACGAGTCGGCTCAGCGACGGCGCGTGCTGCTGCGTCCATACCTGACAGTGTAGACGATAACGTTAGCCACTGCTAACGTAAGCACGTACTAACCTTCAAAGGAGTCCGCCGTGGACGCAACAACCGCCATGAATCAGACCAACACTCTCGTGACGACCATGATCGCCTCGCTCACACCCGAGCACCGAGAGATGGCGACGCCGTGCGATCAGTGGACCGTGCATGATCTTCTCGGACACATGTGTGGTGGGGTGCAGAAGATGGCCGGCGGCCTCCAGGGTCAGGCTCCGGCCGCGGATGCGCCCGACTTTCTCGCCGACGGGCCGCTCGCTGGATGGACCGCCGCACGCGCCGCGCTCGAGGCAGCCGCCACGCCCGAGGCTCTTGCGACCACTCACGAGATGCCGTTCGGCAAAGTGCCCGGTGAGATGGCAGTTGCCGTGATCACTGCCGACATCCTCACTCACGCATGGGACCTCGGACAGGCAACAGGCATCAAGCACGGTATCTCCGACGAACTGGCCGATTTCGGCCTACAGACGTGGATGCCCGTGGTGCCGGCCGAGGGGCGCACCGGCGATGGCTTCAAGGCAGCAGTCATAGTCGCCGCCAATGCCGCGCCCCTCGACAGACTCCTCGGTTACACCGGCAGGAATCCTTCATCCTGACCCGGCTCACGATCGGGCTCGCGGCGACGTGCAGATCTCGAGCTCCATGGCGCGGCCTTGACGCATTCGCGCCACTATGTCAGCTTCTGAATCTGACACGCTTGCAGCCCAAGCGTCAGAATTTCGCACCCTCAGGAGTATCACGATGACCCGACTCGGCTATCAGATCCCAAACTTCACCTATCCGGGCGTCGGCAACTCCGACATCTTCGCCAGCGTGACGGCCCAGGCCAAAGCAGCCGAGGCAGCCGGGTTCGACCGGTTGCTCGTGATGGATCACTTCTACCAACTACCCGGGATAGGAGCACCGGACGAGCCGATGTTCGAGTGCTACAGCATCCTGTCCGCCCTTGCTCAACACACAAAGAAGGTCCGCCTCTCGGCACTGGTCACCGGCAACACATATCGTCACCCGACCTTGCTGGCCAAGACGATCACCGCCCTCGATCACGTATCAGGCGGCCGCGCCACCCTCGGTATCGGCGCCGGCTGGTTCGAATTGGAGCACGACTCGCTCGGTTACGAGTTCGGAACGTTCACCGACCGGTTCGAGAAGCTTGAGGAGTCGCTGCAGATCGTCATCCCGATGCTCCGGGGCGAGCCCGTGACGCTGAACGGCAAGCACTACCAGGTCGCCGACGCCATCAACTCCCCCGCTCCTGTGTCCCGCATCCCGATCATGATCGGTGGCACCGGTGAGAAGAAGACTCTTCGAATGGTTGCCCAATACGCAGATGAGTCGAATCTTTCCAGCGGATCGATCGAAGAAATACCCCGAAAACTCGACGTCCTCGCTGCCCACTGCGAACGGCTGGGCCGTGATCGCTCGGAGATCAAGGTCACCAAGCTGCAGATGGTGCTGGTCGCCCCGACGATGGAGGAAGCCGAAGCCGATCTGAATGAGGTTGCGGCAGCGAAGGGATGGAACGACGAGGTGATCGAAATGGTCAAAACGATCTTCATCTACGGTGACTCCGACACCGTTGGCGAGCAGCTCCAAGCCTGCATGGACACCGGCATCGACGGCATGACCATCAATCTTCCGTTCAACGGCCACAACACCGACCGCATCGGTCTTCTCGGCGAAATCGCGCTCATGGCCACGGCCAAGTAATCCAGGTCGATGCTTCCAGCAGGCTGCGAATCTGCCAAGAACAAGGGTCAGACGAGATTCCGGAACCCAAGGGGATGAACGGGGCGGCGCTAACTGTTCAGGTCCGGCCCCAGTAGCCGTGCACACCGGGAAACTCGCGGCGGATCCGGCCGCTCTCATCCAGCAACATCGCGTCGAAGACCTGGGCCACGCCGTTCGCGGTCTCCACTGTCGCCTCCCACATGACCGCGTCCTCGGTCTCGAAGAACTGGTCGAGCGTGACCAGGTCGAATCGGCCGTGGGCAGCCAGGTAACCGGTCAGGAACGCGCTGATCTCTGTTTTGCCCCGGGCGACGCCCACGAAACGGATGACCTCGGCGTCATCGGCGTATTGCTCAAGGACGCCGGCGACGTCGCCCGCGGACAGCAACTCCATGCGTCTATCGAACAGCTCACGTGCACCCATAGCGCCTCGCCTTCCCTAGTTGAATCTCGATGACTCGAACTTACCCCCGCCAGGATCCAAAGATCAGACAGACGGACCTGCGAGCCGCAAGACCGCTCTCCAGCAGAGCACTCCTTGCTCAAGGCTCAGAGCAATGCGCGGACTCAATACTGACCGGACAGCCTGGTCGTGATCCAACAACGCAACAGCGTCCCGTTGAATGGCGGCTTCGTCAGGTTTCGAAGAGTTCTGGCGGAAAGCCGCCTTTGCTGACCGGGCTCCAGCGGGTGGGGGTGATGCGGATGACGGACTTGTTCTGGTCGGCCATGGCTTGGCGGTAGTCGTCCCAGTCTGGGTGCTCGCCGCTGATGCACCGGTAGTACTCGATCAGGCCATCGAGGGCTTCGGGCATGTCGCTGACATTGGCATCACCGTCGATCTGGACCCAGGCCGCGTTGAACTCGTCGCCCATGACCGCAACCGATACGAGAGGATTCCGCTTTGCATTTCGGACTTTGACTCGTGATGGGTAACTGGAGATCAGCAGGTCGCCGGGAGGGGTGATAGTGCCGGTGACCATGCTCATCTGCGGTCGGCCATCCGTTCTCGTAGTAGAGAGCACCCAACGGTTCTTGCCGTTCACAAACTCGATGAGACCGGCGAGGTCCACGGTGGCGTTGGACGACATTCGCTTGGCTCGTGGGTCGTCGCTAGAGATCCTTTTCACTGTCAGTCTTCCGTGGTTGCGTCGCCTGGGCGACGGTTGGGATCATGATGGTTTCGTATTCGATGGGTGTCAATCGGCCCCGGCCTCGCCACAGGTGTTGATCTCGACCCGGATCTGGTTGGGATCCACCACATAGATCTGCATCAGATCGAACTGAGGCGACTCCACCGTCTCATGCTCAACTCCGAGCGCCTCAAGCCGCCCACACATCTCCAGAAATCCCGACGCCTCGTCTCGGTATAGCCAGACCCGACAATCGTTGCTGTCGCCGCCGTCGATTCGGATGGTGGATGAACTCATCAGCCGATACCCAGCTGCCTGGACCAACGTTTCCAACAGTGTCTTGGTCAACGTGAGGGCGACACCGGCGGCGGCCAGTGTGGTATCGGTGATTGTCGTGATGGTGGTCCTCGCTGGTCGTTGTTGTTGTTCACCCCATATGACGGAACCGAACCCCAATGGACGCAGAGTTTCTTCACCGTGTGAACCGGAGGAGGTCGGGGCAGGCGGCCTGGAGCCCATCGCAAGCCCCCACCGCAGAGTGCCAGTCGGCAGGCTGCGATGCTCGAGTCATGAGCCGCGAGCATCTCCCCTGGTCAATACGCCACGACCGAGTTTCCGGCGCCATCAGCGCCAACGCGCTCCGCGAACTCGACACGGATCGTTCGCGGTCAGGCTGGCCTGTCCACGGACCGCATGTAATCGGTGAGGAACGGATGGTCGCTCAGATTCGCGGCGATTGCAGCAAGGGCGTCGGCCAATGCGGCCGCCTGCTCCTCCCCCTCGAGCGGCTCGAATATGAGGCGTCGGATATCGGCTCGGTGTTGGCCGACAACGCCGGCGATTCGGTCCCGTCCCTGATCGGTGAGGGAGACCTGGATCATGCGAGCGTCGGTGGCCATTGCCGCCCGCGTGATGTCGCCGCGGTCTTCGAGTTTCTTGAGTCGATGGCTGAGCCGACTGGGCGTGACACCGGCCAGCTCGGCGAGATCACCAGCACACATCGTGCCGTCGGGTTGTTCGTCGATGATGGCCATCAGCCCATACTCGAGTTCGATCAGTCCATGTTGACGAAACGTTCGCTCTAGTCGAGGCAGACCCTGACGCGTGAGTACCACCAGAGAACGCCAGGCCAGCGTCTCCGCATCGTTCAGTGGCTCCGTGTTCATCCTCAGAAACTACTTGACAGTTCACGTATTGTCCAATTATACATCTCATTGAACTTTGTAGTAATGCTCAATCACACCCGAAAGAAGGCATGACCATGACAATTCTTGAGCTGGCCATCAACAGACAGAAGGCCGGAATGGCCAAGGAGTTCTCAGCAACCAGGGCCAGGTTCGTAAAGGTTCTCCAGGAGGAACCGACCGTGACCGGTGACGGGAAGTGGCGTTCCTTCTTCACCGTCGATGAGGGCGTGAACCCGGAGGACGTCCTCGTTGGCATTACCGAGTGGGCCTCGATGGAGGCGTTCGGCGAAGCCGCCGATCGTCTTCTGCCGCTTGAAGCAGCGGCACAGTATTTCGCAACCTTCGACATTCTCGCCTATCTACAGATCCAACCAGAAGATGGGGGCGACCTCGACCTCCGTTTGCTATCGGGGCCCGACCAGATTGTCGAATTCGCGGTCCGGGCGATCAAGCCAGGCCAAGGTGATGAGTTCGTCGCAAGACGGACAGCCTTGTTCGACAGACTGGCCACCTACGACGGCTACCGCTTCGATCGAGAGTTCGTTGTAGTGGGAGACGAGACCACGCGTGCAGTGATCATCGTCTGGGAGTCGGCCGAGGCGTTCGACAAGGCCGCCGAAACGGTGTTTGCTCTACCCGAGTACGGCGAATTCATGGCGATCAACGACGTGCAGACGTATCAAGCCACAACGGTTGAGTTGTAGCCGACCACGGAGCCACGAGGGCCGATCATGATCCCACCGCCACAGACCAGCAACCAGGAGTTGTGAAATGCGCCAGATGAACGAAGTTGAATGGGCCGCGTTCCTCCGTCACGGAACAAGGACGGCCAAGCTGTCGATCAACCTGCCCAGCGGTCGACCGACAGTGACTCCGATCTGGTTCCTGTTCGAGGCCGACGGAAAGGTTCGAATCGAAACTGCAGCCGATGCGCCCAAGGCGCGGGCACTGGCTACAGATCCACGGGCCTGCCTCGTGGTGGACCTTGAGGAGGCCCCCTACGCGTTCGTGAAGATCGATGCCACCGCAGACATCGTTGAAGACGCCGACTTGACGCTGCGCGTAGCCACCGACATCGGACGCCGGTACATGGGTGACGAGTTGGCGGAGCAATACGGCCTGCGTAATGGCGGACCTGGCCAGGTAACGATCGAGTTCACTCCATCTCGGGTGACAGCGGTACACGACATCACCGATTGACACGCCAGTGTGCGACACCACTGGGGCCATACTCGCGCTGACCAACGTGACTCGTCGACCCATTGCAACAGAGCCGTCTCAGGCGCTTGTGGTGAGCTGTTGGAACATTTCGGCCATCTGGTCGGGTGGGTGGGGTCTGTCGTTGTCGAGCCACCAGGTGAGAAAGGCCATGAGTGAGCCGGCTATGAAAGCGGCCCTTGCGTCGGCTGGTATCGCTGCGTTCCTGCTGGTGGAGCTCCGTCGGTCGATGTTTGATTTCGCTCTTTCGGTTAGTGCGTCGCGGGCTGCATGCATAACGAGGTCGATTCCTCGGCTGCCGATCATCGCCTTGAAGAGCTCGTGGTGGTCGGCGACGTGGCGGAACACGCCGAGGCTGGGGAGGATGTCGTTGGCGGACGGGTCGTCCGTCATGTGCAATTCGATGTCGTCGCTGAGGCGGTGGAGGCCACTGATCAGCAGGTCGTCTTTGGTTTCGTAGTGCGAGTAGAACGTGGACCGGCCGACGTCGGCGCGGTCGATGAGGTCTTGCACGGTGATCTTGTCGTACCCCCTCTCTTCGATGAGCGACATGAGGGCATCGTGGAGTCGTTCCTTGGTGCGACGCACTCTGCGGTCTTCGGTGTCCATGGACCTCGCTCCGTTCTGAGAGGTCTCTGTTCTGAACAATCTGGCGCCGGTGTTCAGTAGGAGACACTCCGGCCGGATTGATTCTTGACCTCAATGTTGGCGACTCTGATACTGAACATCATGTTCGCTATAAGACGAAGAGTACGGAATCGGGGCGAGGTGCGCAAGAGCGAATCCCTCACCTCAGCTACACGTCGACGGGTCATCACCCTCGAAGGGGTCACCAAGACCTACGACACCGGGGCGGGCGACTTCTCGGCGTTGTCGAGCGCCGATCTCAGCATCGACTCCGGCCAGTTCGTCGCCATCGTCGGCAAATCGGGCAGTGGCAAGTCGACTCTGCTCAACATGTTGTCGGGCATCGACCGACCAACCTCAGGCCTGGTCGAAATCAACGGAACTGTCCTCAACGACCTCAGCGAGAACGAACTCGCCAAATGGCGGGGCTCCAACCTCGGACTGGTATTCCAGTTCCAGCAGCTGATGCCAACTCTCACGATCCTCGAGAACGTGATGATGCCGATGGACTTCGCAGGGTCGATCCCGACACGCGAGCGGGCGCCAAAGGCGATGTCGATGCTTGAGTTGGTTGGCATCTCCGACCAGGCCGGCAAGTTCCCCTCCGCCCTGTCGGCTGGCCAGCAGCAGCGCGGGGCCATTGCTCGGGCGCTCGCCAACGACCCTCCGGTGATCGCGGCCGACGAGCCGACCGGCAATCTCGACTCGCGAACCGCTGAGTCAGTGCTCGAGCTATTTCGCGAACTCGCGGCTGGAGGCAAGACGATCGTGATGGTGACCCACGAACGAGACATTGCTACCAGCGTGGATCGGGTGGTGACCGTCGCCGATGGACATGTTCTCGGCGGCAACACGCCCGCTCCGAACGCTGCCCAGGTGTCAGCGGCTGTTTCTCATGGTTAACCCGAGGTGGCGAAAGGTCCTGCGAGACCTAACCCTGAACAAGGGGCGCACCGCGCTGGTGACCGCGGCTATCGCAGTCGGGGTGATTGCGGCTGGATCGATTCTCACTGCCTACTCGGTGATCACCAGGGAGATGGACCGCAACTACGGCGACACGAACCCGCCATCGGCCACCCTGCGCATCGACTCTGTTGACGACGACCTCGTGGCGACAGTCAAGGCCCGCCCTGAGATCGCAGACGCGGAGGCCCGACGCGAGATACTCGCCCGGCTTGAGCAAGGCCCCGATGAGTGGCTGACTCTGCATTTGGTAGTGGTCGACGACTTCGATGACGTGACCGTGGGCCGCTTCTACCCCGAAGAAGGGGCACGGGTCCCGAAGAGTGACGAGATCTTGATCGAACGATCATCGCTCACCGAGGTCGACATGGGTGTCGGCGACGACATCATCGTCACTGCCCCGGGGGGGTCCCCGCGGTCGCTGTCGGTGGCTGGTCTGGCGCATGACCCGGGCCGGACGCCTGCGTGGATGATCGGCGTCGTGGTCGGCTATGTCACCCCAGACGGTCTCGCCGGTATGGGGATCGAACCCACACTCAACGAGCTTCAGATCGTCACCGTCGACAACAAGGATCGAGCCGACAACCGCAGGATCGCCGATGCCCTGGTCGCCGATCTCGAAGCCGGCGGCATCGACGTCCAGCGGCTCGATGTACCCCTTCCCGGCGAACACCCATCGACCGGCGTGATGACGACCATGCTGTTCCTGCTCCAGGCCTTCGGTGTAATCGCACTGGTAACCAGCGGGGCTCTCGTCGCCACGCTCATCACTGCTCAGCTCAAACAGCAAAGCCGCGAGATCGCGATCATGAAAGCGATCGGCGCCCAAACCGGACAGATAGCCGGGCTCTACCTGGGCACCGTGGCGATTCTGAGCGTCGTTGCTCTCGCCATCGGAATACCGCTCGGGATTCTCGGCGGTCGCGGCTTCATCGGCTTCACGTTCGGACTCCTCAACTTCGAGGTAGAGAGTTACCGCCTCGATGCCTGGGTGATACCGCTACAGGTCGCCTCGGCACTCGGCATTCCTCTTCTTGCCGTGATGATCCCGGTGACCCGAAACAGCCGAATGCCGGTTCGCGAGCTGATGAGTGATCAGGGAGCCTCCTCTCGAGCCACCTGCCCCACATCGGCTGGCCCGCGGCTCAGCAGCCGACTCGGACGCGTCACCGCCCTCGGAATACGAAACTCGTTCCGCACCCGATCCCGCACCGCGCTCACCGTTCTCGCCATTGCTCTCGGTGGAGCAGCGTTCATGGTGGCCCTCAACACCGGGGTGGCCTGGGACAGAGCCGTCGACGCCGAGTTCGACGCTCGCGAGTACACGCTCGAAGTCGATCTTGACCAGCCCTACCCGAACCAACAACTCGAGCAGATCATCTCCGATGTTCCCCGAATCGATGCAGTCGAGATGTGGAACCAGTACCGCGTCGCAATCCGGCTTCCGCAAGGTGGCGCAGGCGACAACTTCGGACTGCTCATCGCACCCCCCGACACCGACATGATCGACTACCCCGTCACCGAAGGCCGCTGGTTTGAGCCCGGAGAGACCGACGCAGTTGTCATAGCCCAGACGCTCGATGACCCGGCACCCGCCGTTGGCGACACCGTCTCCATCGAGGTCGAAGGCATCGACAACTCCTGGGCCGTCGTCGGGAAAGTCCGCCAACTCAGCGGCGGTCGGACCGGAGTGGCATACGCCAGTAACCTCCCCGCCGGAGTCGGCGCAGAAGGATCCGCCAATCAGATCCGCATCGCCGGTGACGAAGCACAGTCGGCCATGAACGCACTCGAAAAACGCCTCGCCGAGAACGGGATCGACGTCATCAACATTGCCACCGCCGCCGACGGCCGCGAGGCCCTCGATGACCACCTGCTGATCATCGTCGGCCTCCTCATGACCATGGCCATCCTCATTTCGATAGTTGGCGGACTCGGACTGATCGAAGCGATGAGCATCAGTGTGCTCGAGAGACGCCGAGAACTCGGAGTCATGCGTGCCGTCGGAGCGAGCACCGCCAAGGTGCTGCAGGTCGTAGTCGTCGAAGGCGTCCTCATCGCCGGCATCAGCTGGCTGGCCGCCCTCGCCATATCGGTGCCCGCCACCGTGGCCGTGGAAAACATCACCGGGAACCTCTTCCTTCAGGCCCCCCTCCCGATCAGCTTCTCCCCTGCCGGAACCGGCGTCTGGCTCGCGATCGTCATCGTTCTAGCCGCCATCGCCAGCGCTATCCCCGCCCTCGAAATTGCCGAGACACCCGTAAACCAAGCGCTGGTCCATGAGTAGATCAGCCAACCAAGAAAAGGTAACCAAAACATGACCACCCGATCCCAACAGCTCCGGACAGGCCTTGGCCTTCTCGCCGTACTCATCATCGTCGGCCTCGTGATCCTCGTCGCAGCATCCATGCACGGATGACGACCACACGCGAGGGCCCGATCTCAAATCGTCGCCCAGACCACACCCCGCTCACCACCGGCTTGCGAACACACCTCCTCGCCGGAGGCGCAGCGCTGTTCACAACCGGGGCCCTGGCCCTCTGGCTCCTACCCGAACCTCGATCTGGTGGCTGATCGCCGCAGTCTTCGCCATCACCCACATCGGCCTTGCCATGATGATCGGTGGCGCAGCCCGACTCGCCTACCGCACCGTTGCATCTGGCACGATCCGGAGCGAAAACCCTGCAAGTGCGCGGATTCCACTCTCACTCGCGGCGCGGCCGGCCGAATTCTCCCCGGTCAGAGGGGTACGACAGAGTTCTGGGCGCCCACAGGGGTCAGGTTCGTGGTCGACAGCCCAGGACGGCCACAATGAAGTCGGAATCGTCGGTGAGCGGGCGCAGATCCCATGACCCCAGTTCCAGTTCCGAGACCAACTCCCCTGCCTTGACATCCTCTCGGAAATGGTCGAATTCATAGCCACGTCCCGATCCGAACCCCACAACGATTCGCCCGTGGAGGCGCAGGTGGCGGCCCAATCGGGTTAGCACCTCCCGACGTGTGCTTGGTGCGAGGAACGACATCACGTTGCCCGCGCACACGATCGCGTCGAATCCTTCCTCGATTCCCTTCGATGGAAGGTCGAGCTCGGCGAGATCACCGACCAGCCACGTCGGACCCGGATGATCTTCATCAGCAGCGACGATGAGGACCGGATCACCGTCGACCCCGACGACCGTGTGACCGGCGTCGGCCAGGAACCCACCCACCCGACCGGATCCACAGCCGGCATCCAGTATGCGTGCACTCCGAGGCACCATCGCATCGACGAAACGGGCTTCACCGGCCAGATCATCGCCTGCCGAGGCCATAGACCTGAAACGTTCGATATACCACCGCGAGTGATTCGGATTCTTCGATGTCAGCTCGTCCCAACCACTCCGGTCGACCAACTCATGCTCCTTTTCCATCTACCTTGTCGCACGTCATCCTATGGATGCCCGACTATCGCGATTGCGGTCGCGAAGAAATTGTCTTGAACTCACTTTCCAGCGATCACGGCCCGATCTCGGCAAATACCGCTACTCGTTCGGGGAGTGGGTCAGGGGGCCGTGTAGGCCCAGGTGATGTCGAGGTACATGTCGTTGCCGGGGGCAGTGCCATCGTTGGTTCTGGCATCGATCCGGAAGTATCGATCCTGGAAGCTCGTCTCAACGGTGGACTTTCCTCTGAGCCCGTCCACCAGGTTCGACGTAGAGATATAGAGGCACACCTTCCCCGCGGGAGCGGTCGGAGCGCCGGAAGTGCCGGTACACGTGGCGTCTGTGTCGAAGGTGAGCGAGCCCGCGGCCGGGGCGAAGTTGACGTTGAGGTCGCTGGTGAGCGCCGTTGGAGCTCGACCCGGCAGCTCGACGATGAACTGCAGGTCCTCGTTGTCGGATACCGAAGCGTGATCCCACCGAGCTTCTCCGGTGACGGTCGTGCCCGAGGGAATTGTCGCGGTGCCGAGCATGGCCGCCAGCACGGCCGCGTCGACTTGGGCCTTGGTGTAGGTTCCGGCGACTCCGGCGGCGTTGGCGGCGATGTCGGTGTCGTTGCCGACGATCGCGGCAGAGTTGGCTGCGGCCGTGCCAGTAAGAGTTGCCAGCGCTGGTTGGACGATATTGGTGTCGTAGCGATGGGCGAAGGTGACGTTCTGGCCGCGGGTGACGGGGTCTTCAGGGGAGAACGTCGTTGCCGATGTGCCGGTGGTGATGCCGTTGGAGAAGGCCCATGCAACGGCGTCGTGGTAGTACTTCGCGGTTGGGACGTCGCCAAAGGTGTGAGTCGCGAGGGCGGTGGCCGGTACGAGTAGTGCCACGACCGCGACCGCGATCGCGAGCTTGATCTTGGTGATGGTGAAGGTCATTGAAGCTTGCCTCTCGATAGTCGTGAATCCGACATTAAGCCTCCCGCTGCGAGGAGGGCACTGTCGGACGCACGGACACCACCGGGGCTGTCCGCTGCCGCGCCGCAGAACATCCCAGGACGAGTCACAGACCACTCACAGGATCGCCCGCTTCGATGACATCGTCGCTAACTTCAACAGTCGATCGCTCCTCGGGGTAATTGCGGTGAGCGTGCTGTTCGCCGCCTGCGGATCAGGCACAGACGCGACTGCCACCAATAGGCCGGACGAGCCCACCATCGACCCCACTGTCGTGGATGGCGCACTGCTGGCGGAGTACCAGTGCGAACGCAAGGAGAACGACATCGAGGCGTCCATCCCGCTCGCGTGGAGCGAAACACCTTCAGACCTGCCCGTCGCGAACAGCCTCGCCATCGATCGAAACGCTCTCGTTGCATCGCTCGAAACGGTCACCGTTCTCGAGACGACGACATTGACCTTTACTACCCAACGCTGAACGAGCGGCGGTTCGTCCGAGCGCGGGCGCCACCCGGCCTGCAGGGCAGACCGGGTGGCTTTCCGTTTCACAAGGAACAGATCAGATGATGCCGTTCGAGGTGAGGAAGTCCTTGGCCACATCGGCGGCATCTTCGCCGTCGATCGACACGCGTTGGTTCAATTCAGCCATCGTGTCGTTGTCGAGCGGTGCGAGGATGCTCGATACCACGGCATCCCATGCATCGGGAGCCTGCGAGTAGAGGTCATCGGGCAACGTCAGCGAGACGTTGTAGATGATGAACACACCCGGGTCGTCCACCAGATTCAGGCCGAGACCGGGAATGCGTCCGTCGGTCGTGAAGACCTCACCGAAACTGCAATTGCCGTTGGAGATCTCCTCGTAGATCACGCCGGTCTCGAGGATCTCGATCTGCTCTGGCGGAATCACGAATCCGGTGGCGTCCTCGAACAGAACCATGCCGTCGGGCCGATTCGGGAACTCGCTCTCGAGACACACGCTGGCGTCGGGGTTCTCACCGATGTAGTCGGCCATGCTCTGCAGCGAGAACGACGAGCCGCCGTCGAGGAACTCAGGGGCAGTGGCGAACCCGTAGGTGTCGTTGAACGGAGAGACACCGACCCAACGAATGCTGTTCTCGTCTAGGTCGGTCACACACACGTTGGTCGTCAGCTCGGTCGAGTCGAAGCTCGGATCCTCACGGCCGAGGTGCACGGTCCATCCTGTGCCGTTGTACTCCCAATACGTGTCGATTTCACCAGCGAGGAGGGCGTCGCGGTTCACGACCGTACCGCCGAGGTTTGTGTTGTTCGTGACGGTCGCACCCCTGGCCTCGAGGGCCTGGACGAGAATCTCGCCGAGCACGATCTGCTCGGTGAAGTCCTTCGACCCGACGTTGACCTCAACACCGCTGAAGTCGGCTGCGGCTGCATCACCCGAGGGGGCTAGCGTCTCGCACTCACCTGATGCGCTTCCGTCCGTCCCGGGGTCAGCGGCTTCTTCACCGCCGTCGTCGCCGCACGCGGCCGCGATGAGGGTGAAGGCGAAGGCGATTGCCAAAAATCGCCAGAGTCGTGTGTGTTTCATTGGGTTCCTCCAGTTGGATTACGGGTTGACACTTGGTCGGGGGGGGGCGTCGAGCCGGCCCGGATGGTCGTCAGAGTCCGCGCGGACGCAGTGCCCGCTCAATGACAGAGGCGATCCAGTCGACGGATAGGGCGATGATGGCGGTCAGGCCCGCGCCGGTGATGACGACGACATCACGGCCGAGTTTCAGACCGGAGCTGATGGTGACGCCGAGACCGCCGCCGCCGATGAGGAAGGCCAGCGTGGCCATGCCGACGTTGATGATCAGTGCCGTGCGCACTCCCGCCAGAATGATCGGCACCGCGAGCGGGATCTCGACCTGGCGAAGCACCTGGCGGTCGGTGAGGCCCATTCCCTTTCCGGCCTCGATGACCGACGGGTTGACCTGTTCGAGTCCCACCATTGTGTTGCGGAGCACAGGCAGGATGCTGAACAGCGTGAGCGCCCACACGACGGTCCATGGTCCGCGTCCGAGCCAGGCGAAAGCGAGGATCAGGAGGCCGAAGGCGGGGGTCGCCTGGCCGGAAGTGGCCACCGCGAGGACCGGCCCACCGAAGCGCTTGTATTTCGGGCGGGTCAGCCAGACTCCCAGAGGTACGGCGAGGAGAATCACGAAGACGGTCGACCAGATCGCCAGCGAGAGATGCTGTTGGAGCTGCGGCTTGAGATTGCGTTCCCAATCCAGTGAGCGCTCGTCCTGGAAGATCGCAGAGTCGCTGTCGAGAAAGGTGGTCACGTAGGTGTAGAGAATGACCGAGAGCGCAACGATGATTGCGGGGGTGACGAGCAGCCGGATGTTGTTCGCGACGGCGGCGTATATATCGGAAGAGGCCGGGTCTTTGGCCGCCGCCTCGGTCTCGATGGACTCAAGATCGGACTCGTCGACCGTCCCGGCATGGCGCTCGAGGTCAACCATGACCGGACGCCAAGTCTTCGTAGTGTTTGCGGGCCTGAGCTCGCATCCGTTTCAGGACATCAGCGAGCACTTCCACGTCGACGATGCCCAGGTAGGCCCCATTGTCGTCGACGACGGGCGCCTGTCCGGAGTTCGACATCAGCAGCTCTTCGAGCGCGTCGTGGAGGGTCGCCTGCAGCGGAAGGTTCGCCACCACTTCGACTCCAGCGTCGAGCAGGTTGGAGGGACCGGCAGCGAGGTTGGCGTCATTGAGCCAGCGGGCCGGGCGCTGCTGCTCGTCGAGCACCAAGAGCCAGCGTTCGATGGACGCGTCGAGCACGACGGCACCCTCGGCCGCTGATGTGCTCGGGCCGACGACGGGGAAGGTCGTCGAGATGTCGATGTCGCGGACCCGCTCGAAATTGAGTCCCTTGAGCGTGGCACCCGACCCGATGAAATCGGCGACGAACTCGTCCATGGGATGGGCGAGGATGCGCTCAGGAGTGTCGAACTGGGCGATGTGC
Organism: Acidimicrobiales bacterium; assembly: GCA_029263195.1. Lineage (GTDB taxonomy): Bacteria > Actinomycetota > Acidimicrobiia > Acidimicrobiales > Aldehydirespiratoraceae > SZUA-87. Next base: position 21,578 of record JAJCXX010000084.1, on the reverse strand, counting down.
GATTTGTCCCCGAGGATGGCGATGCGGTCGCCCATCTTGATGGCCTCGTCGATGTCGTGGGTGACAAAGACGATGGTCTTCTTCAGCTCGCCCTGGAGCCGGAGGAACTCGTTTTGGAGCCGATCGCGGGTGATCGGGTCGATGGCGCCGAACGGCTCGTCCATCAACAGAACTGCGGGGTCCGAACCGAGTGCGCGGGCGACACCGACGCGCTGGGCCTGACCCCCGGAGAGCTCTTTCGGGTAGCGGTCGCGGAAGTCGTTCGGAAGCCCCATCACATCGAGCAGCTCGTCGACCCGGTCGCCGATCTTCTTCTTGTCCCACCCGAGCAGCTTCGGCACCGTCGCGATGTTCTGGGCGATGGTCTGGTGCGGGAATAGACCGATCTGCTGGATCACGTAGCCGATGCGCCGCCGGAGCTCATCAGCATTGACGTCGGTGACATCTTCACCGTCGAAGATGATGCGGCCCGTCGTCGGCTCGATCATGCGGTTGATGAGCCGTAGGGTGGTGCTCTTGCCGCAGCCGGACGGACCGACCAGCACGAGGATCTCGCCCTCCGGGATCTCCAGGTCGAGGCTGTCGACCGCCGCGACATCGGACCCCTCGTAGGTCTTGCCAACCCCATCGAGGGTGATCATCGCCTTGGGTATGTCGTCGTCTTCGATGCCGGCGGGATCCACCGCCGTTCCGTCGGTCTGGAGAGTCACCGGAGTCCTTTCGGAGTCGTCAGCTTGCGGATGATGCCGAACAGCAGGTCGAACACGAGCGCCAGTGCGATCGTCCACAGGACGCCGACCCACATACGTTCGACCGACCCGGGATTCGGGTAACGGGTGAGCCCGTCGTTGATGTAGTGGCCAAGACCGCTGCCGCCGACCAGTACCGCGATGGCAGCGATGCCGACGTTGAGTAGCGTGGCGATGCGGATGCCGGTGAGGATGACCGGCCACGCTAGAGGCAGCTCGACCCGTACGAGTCGTTGGAAGGGAGCGAGTCCCATGCCCTTGGCCGATTCGACCACGGCTCGGTCGACCCCTTCGAGCCCAGTGACGGTGTTCCGCAGGACCGGCAGGATCGAGTAGGCGGTGAGGGCGATGATGGGGCCGCGGTCGCCGATGCCGATGAACGACACCGAGATCAATATTGCGAACGCGGCCAGCGACGGAATCGTGAGCAGGATCGACGAGACACCGACGACGAAACCCGCCAACGATCGAACACGGTTGACGAGAATGCCCAGACCGATCGCGATGATCACCGCCCAGAACATCGAGGCCAGCACCAACTGGGCATGGTCGACGGTGGTCCGGAGAATCTCACCGAACCCTTCGTCGTCGGCCATGAAGCTCCAGAAGCTCGTGTACGCAGAACCGTCGAAGACCAACGAAGGCAGCTCGGCGATGCCGCTCAGCAGGTCGCCGATGCCGCCGATGAAGTCGTTGTCGGCGGCGGTGTCGGCAATGAAGAGGTACCAACCGACGACGCCGGCAACGACGACCCCGAACAGCGTCTTCAGGGACAGATGTGCCAAGAACCCGGCGCCTGGGCTCGTTTCTATGGGATCGCTGTCGAGCGAAACTTCCGTGTTGGAGATTGTGCTTCACCCCACGAGCACTGGGAATAAGAGGGCCGCTTCCGCCACGCAGAATTGGGCCACTGGCGTTGAGGACTGGACGCCCGACCATAGCGAATGATCGTCCGTTGTCAAGAATGGCGGCCTTCAGGCGGCCCGGCGGCGGCGGATCTCCTCGTCAAAGACCCGCACGTGGGCTTCGCAAGGGTGGCGGTCGCATCGATATCACCCGCGCATGCGCGCACCGGTCGGGTCGAACTGTGGCCGTTGGAGTCGCTGGGCAGGACGTCGCTCGCCGAGTATCTCGATCTCGAAGCCGTCGACCGCGTCGGCCGATCGCCCCTTCACGTAACCCATCGCCACCGAGGTTGCCGATACGTGAGCGTAGCCGCCCGAGGTCACCCAGCCGACCACCTCGTCGCGGTGCCAGATCGGCTCGTCACCGATCACGTCAGCGGCAACGCCGGCCTCGGCGCCACCATCCACGTCGACGGCAAAGAACACCAGCCGCCGCTCGGGAGGAGACTCGCGCTGCACCGCGGCGGCATCGCGACCAATGAAGTCACCCTTGTCCGGCTTCACCGCCCATCCCAGACCGGCCTCGTACGGGGTGTAGATCGGCCGGAACTCCCTGGCCCAGGTGCCGAAGTTCTTCTCGAGGCGCAACGAGTCGAGGGCGCGGCTGCCGAATAGGCGAAGCCCCAACGGTTCGCCGGCCTCGGTGAGAACGTCGAAGAGGCGGGGTAGGTACGCGGCCTCCACCCAGAGCTCGTAGCCGAGATCGCCGGTGAAGGTGATCCGTCCGGCGAGCGCGGGGACCATCTCGACGTCGATCTCCCGGATTGAGAGAAACGGGAGTCCCTCGGCGGAAACGTCGGCGTCGGTCACCGATTCAAGCAGTTCGCGCGAGCGGGGTCCGGCGATGGACAGGCCGCAAAGGTTTCGCCGCAACGACCGGACCGTGACGGAACCGGCATCGGGCCGGTGCTGGTCGAACCAGCGCTCGTGGTGACGCTCGGCGATGCCCGAGCCGAACACCATGAACCGCTCGTCGCCCAGCGCGGCGACCGTGAAGTCGCCGATCAGCTTCCCGTGGTGGTTGAGCATCGGCGACAGCGCGAGCCGGCCCTCCTCGGGGAGGCGGTTGGCGAGGATGGAGTCGAGCCAGTCCCTCGCTCCGCGTCCGCTCACCTCGTACTTGGCGAAGTTGGTCGTCTCGATCATGCCGACGCCGGCCCGGACCGCGGCCGACTCTTCGCCGACCAGGTCGAACGCGTTCGACCGCCGCAGGGTGACGTTCTCCTCGGCTGCCCCGCCCGGCCGCTGGAACCAGAGAGCATGCTCGAGTCCGTAGCTCGCGCCCCAAATCGCGTTGGCGTCGACGAGGCGATCGTGGATCGGCGACACCTGCAACGGTCGCCCGGCAGGCAGTTCCTCGTTCGGGTAGGCGATACGGAACCGGCGGCTGTAGTTCTCGCGCACCTTTGCGTTCGTGTAGCGGGTGGTGGCCCAGTCGCCGAACCGGGCGACGTCCATTCCCCAGACATCGAAGCCGGGGTCACCGTCGACCATCCAGTTGGCCAGCGCTAGTCCCACCCCTCCGCCCTGGCTGAGTCCGGCCATCACACCGCACGCGACCCAGTGACCGCGCTGGCCGCGAATCGGTCCGATGATCGGGTTGCCGTCGGGCGCGAAGGTGAACGGTCCGTTGATGACCTGTTTGATGCCGAGGTCGTTGAAGATGGGAAAGTGGGAGAACCCGACGGCCAGCGACGGCGCGATGCGGTCGACGTCAGGCGGGAGCAACTGGGAGCCGAAGTCCCAGGGGGTGTCGAGCTCCGACCAAGCAACACCGGCACGCTCGTAGGTGCCGAGCAGCAGACCGTCTCCCTCCTGGCGCATGTAGATCTCGCCCCCGAAGTCCATGCAGTGCATACCCTCACGCCCCGACGACTCGTTCCAGTCACGCAGGCCGGGCACGGCCTCGGTGAGGAGGTACATGTGCTCCATGGCCAGGATGGGCAGCTCAATGCCGCACATGCGGCCGACCTCACGGGCCCAGAGTCCGCCAGCGTTGACGATGTGCTCTGCATTGATGGTGCCCGCCTCGGTGACGACATCCCAGGTGCCATCGGCCCGTTGGACGATCTCGTGCGCCCACGTGTTGCGGTACACCTCGGCCCCGGCCATCCGGGCCGCCTTCGCGTAGGCGTGGGTGACTCCCGACGGGTCGACGTGACCCTCGAGGGGGTCGTACATCGCCCCGACGAAATAGTGTTCCTCCATGTACGGCAGGATCTCCTTCGCCTCGGCCACAGACAGCATCTCGGTGTCCATGCCGAGGTAGCGGCCCCGCGCGTGGGCGTGGCGCAGCCAGTCCATCCGCTCCGCGGTGTCGGCGAGCATGAGCCCACCCGTGAGATGGATGCCACAGTCCTGTCCCGAGATCTCCTCGATCTCCTTGTACAGCTCGATGGTGTACTTCTGGAGCGCCGCCACGTTCGGATCGCCGTTGAGCGTGTGCATTCCGCCAGCGGAATGCCAGGTGGATCCGGCGGTGAGCTCCTTGCGTTCGACAAGGACGGCATCGGTCCAGCCGGCACGGGTGAGGTGGTAGAGCACGCTACAGCCGACGACTCCGCCGCCGATCACGACCACTCGAGCATTGGACTTCATGACGAGGCGACTCCTCTGATGGTGACGGGTGGGGCTGGACTCAATGGGACGGCACGGCTCAGTAGTCGGTCTCGACGCCGCCATCGGCGATGCGACGGTCGACGAAGGTGCGTAACTCGTCGCGGCGGACATCGTCGATGGCGGGTTCTTCGTACGCGGCGAGGAACTGATCGACCACGCCGGTGGCGCGGGTGAGAGCGTCGGGGCTTCCGGCTTCCTCCCATGTCTCCCAGTTCCGCCAGTCGGAGACGAGCGGCGAATGAAATTCGGTCTGGTAGCGCGACAGGGTGTGCGGGCTGACAAAGAAGTCGCCGCCGGGCCCGACTTCGGCGAGCGCGTCGACGCCGAGCGCGTCGTCGCTCAGGTCGAGGGGTTCGAGGAACTTGGCGACCATGTGCAGTAGGTCGACGTCGATGATCATCTTCTCGGGGCTGGCGTGCAGGCCGCCCTCCATCCAGCCGGCACCGTGCATCACGAAGTTTGAGCCGCCCATGATCGCGCCCCACAACGCCCACATGCTCTCGTAGCCGGCCTGGGCGTCGACGGCGTTGGAAGCATTCACGTTCGACGACCGGTATGGCAGAGAATAGCGGCGGGCGAGTTGACCGCCGACGAGGCACGCAGTTGCGTACTCGGGTGTCCCGAATGCCGGCGAGCCCGACCGCATGTCGACGTTCGACGTGAAGCCGCCGTAGATCACCGGTGAGCCGGCGCGCACGACCTGGGTCATGGCGATCCCTGCCAGTGCCTCGGCGTTCTGCTGCACGAGCGCGCCGGCCAGGGTGACCGGAGCCATCGCACCGGCCAAGGTGAATGGCGTCATGATGGTCACCTGGTTCCGGGCCGACATCTCGAGGATTCCCTCGAGCATGGGATGATCGTAGCGCAGTGGCGAACTGGCGTTTATGGTGCTGGTGAGGCTCGGCTGCGCGTCGAGCTCCTCGGGTGTGACCCCCCGTGCGATCCGAACCATCTCAATCGCGTCGAGGTTGCAACGGCGGCCGAGGCTGTACACGTGGAACACCTTGTCGGTGAGGGTCAGGGCATCCCAGATCGCTTCGAGATGTCGGATCGACGGGTGAATGTCGACTGGTTCCACCGGATAGCCGGGCAACGCATGGATCGAGTTCGCGGTCTGCGCCAGTCGCAGGAGCATCTGGTAGTCGGCGCGGTTGCCCGGCCGTCGCCCACCGCGGGCATCGACGATGTTTGGTGCACCGGCTACCGAACAGAACGCAACGCTGTCGCCGCCGATGTGCAGATCGCGATGCGGTTCGCGCCCGTGAAGGACGAACTCCGACGGCGCAGAGGCCACCAAATCCATGACGAGGTCGGGATCGAATCGCACCCGCTCGCTGTCGGGGTCGACGTCGGCGCCTGCGGACGCGAGGAGGCGTCTCGCCTCAGAATGAAGGAAGTCCATCCCGGTCTCTTTGAGAACACGGAGTGACGCAAGATGAATTGCCTCGAGCTCGTCGGTGGACACCGCCTCTACGGGCTTCCACCTCATGGAGGGTTGGGCGAACGGTGGCTGCTCGGCCACGACGTCGCGGGTGCGAGTTCTGCGCCCGCCGCCTCGCAGCCGTCGCCGACCGCGGTTCTCGGGCAGGCCGGCACTCGCCTCGGGGGCACGATTGTTCATCTCATGGCGCCCCTCGACTCAGCGAGTCGGACGAGAGGGTCGGCCCGGGCCGGAACACAAGCGGATCCACAATGCGGGACAGTTTCGACATTCGGAGCAGTCTGACGTAGACCCACCTCCAACGCTAGGGTTCGGGCCGCTTTTCTGCCGAGTCACCGGACAGTCGGTCCGGCACTACGGTCATGCGAGCCTCACGAGATGAGACCAGCCATGAAACTGTTCGGCCGACAACCCAAGGAGACAGAAACACCCGACGTACGTGCCTACCGAATCGAACTCATTCGAAACCTCACGTTCGAGATACTCCCCCTCAAGACCGCACCCGCCGCCATCGCCGCGCTGCCCGAAGGTGCCGAAGTCTCAGTGACATGTTCTCCACGCATGGGAATCGACGAATCCCTGCGAGTGTCAGGTGAACTCAGGAGTCGCGGGTTCAGACCGATCCCTCACATCGCTGCCCGCCAAGTCCGCGACCGCTCCCACGTCAAACGGATCAGCAGATGGCTTCGCGACGACGCTATCGAGTCGATCTTCGTGGTCGCCGGCGACACACCAACACCGGGCCGCTATCCCGGGTCAATTCAATTCCTCGATGAGCTCCTCGACACCGATCACAGCCTTGGCGCCATCGGCATCGCTGCATACCCCGATGGCCACCCGTTCCTCGAACGCGGCCAGCTAGACGAAGCCCTCCTCCAGAAACAGGAAGTGATTCACCGCGCTGGGATCCGCTCATGGTGCAGCACCCAGATGTGCTTCAACACCACCACCATCGCCAACTGGACCACCGCCACCCGGGCCAGCGGACTCACCATGCCAATACACCTCGGCCTTCCTGGCGTCGTGGACCGCGCCCGACTCCTCGCCATGGGATCACGCCTCGGCATCGGTGACTCGCTCAGTTACCTCAAGAAGAACCGCACCGCGCTCACCAAGCTCCTCGCCGCCCGCGCCTACAACCCCAACCAGCTTCTCATACCACTAAGCGCAACCCTGCGAAACAACCACGTCACCGGCCTCCACGTCTTCACGTTCAACCAGGTACACGCCACGGAGATGTGGCGACGTGCTAGCTGACGGTGACCTTTGTGGTGTCGAACGCGACGAGGTGGCGTAGCTCGGCGGCGACGTCGATGGTGTTGACATAGGACCATGCGCCCTCGGCGATTCTTTCGCCGTCGACGACGAGGTCGAAGTATTCCGCGTCGCCCTTGAGTGGGCAATGGGTCGACTTGTCGAGGTGGACGAGCGCGTCCATGTTCACGTCGGCGCGGGGAAAGTAGATCACGTGGTCGTAGAGGTCGAGCCCGATCTCCTTGACGACCACTGCATCGGCCGACTGGGCGATCGCGGTTTCACCGACCGATGCCGAGCGCCGTTCGCCCGCGGGAACGATACGCATGAAGTGACGCGGCTCTCCGGGGTTGTGGATCGCGTTTTGGACGAGGGTGACGTCTTCGGCGGTGGTCATGAGGCCTCACTTTGCTGGTGGGTGAGTTTGTCGAGTACTGAAATCGCGGTGTCCTGGCGTTCGGTGACGAGGAGGTGCGGCGCGGTGGATGCGACGAGGGGTCCGGTCATCTTCTTTGGTCGGGACGTGTAGGTGCCGCCGTTCTGGAACGGACCGTTGTTGCCGTGGAGCACGTCGATGTAGCGGCCGGCGCCCTGCTCAATCGGCTGATCCATGCGCAGGAGCCTCCCAAACCGCCGCATGAAGCCGACCATGAGCTTGAATGCGCCGGTTGCGTGGCGGGCGGCGTTGGTTCGCATGTTCGCGCCGGGCGAGACGGTGTAGAAGCTCACGCTGCCGGGGTGGCGTCGGGCCATTGCCGCAGACCACCAGGCCGAGAACGCCTTAGTGGAGGAGTATTGGTGATTGCCGTCGTACTTCGGTCCGTTGTCGGCGCGAGCGAAATGCACCATGGCCTGCTCGGGTGTCGGGCCGAAGTCGGAGGGTTCACCGCGTACGAAGTCGTAGACGCTCATGCCCATCGCCTTGGGGAGGTCGTCGTTGGCCGCCTCCGAGCCGACCAACACGACCGCCGCGCCGTCGTTGATCAGTCCTGCGTCCAGCAGGGCGGCGGTGATGATGTGGTGGCCAACGAGCGACGCGGCGAAGCACATCTCGATGCCATCGTTGGTTCGGTCGAGGGTGCTGGGCACCATGCCGGCGTTGAGGAGTACGGAGTCGAAGCCGGCCCCGCGGTTGATGAGCTCGGCGGCCGCAGCGCGCGACGACTGGATTTCGGCCACGTCGACCTCGAGTGTCGAGAACGGGTCGACGCCGGTGGATTCGACCAACTCGGCCCGGGCCTTGTCGGCCTTCGCCTGGCTGCGGCAGGCCAGCACGATCGATCGGTAGCCGAGCTCGGCGAGCTGGCGGGCCGCCTCGAGGCCCAGTCCTGAGTTGGCCCCCGTGACGAGGGCCGAGCGCTGTTGATGATCAGAGTCAGGCACGTCGGTTCTCTCCTTCTGGAATGATTGGTCCGATAGTACTGCCAATGATCGACTTTCGGAACTCTGGTTCCAGAAGCTTGTCGAACTCCGGTATTCTTCACATCGTGACCTCCACCGACACCGCGCCGAAAATCGGGCGACCCCGTGAGTTCGACCGCGACGCGGTGCTTAGGGCCGTCGTCGATGTGTTCTGGGAGAAGGGATTCGCGGCGACCTCGATAGGCGACGTCGTCGAGCGCACCGGGCTGAGCAAGTCGAGCCTCTACGGCGCATTCGGATCGAAGGAGATGCTGTACCGGACGGCACTCGATCGGTACCTCGACGACCACCGCACAATGGTCGCGAGCGTGCTGCAGGGTGGCAACCACGGCCTCGATGACGTCGACGCGTTCTTCGACCGAATCTGGGAGCAAGTCGATCATGTTGGCGAGGACCGGGGCTGCCTCGCGGTCAACACGTCGACCGAGCTCGGAACCGCCGATCCGGCACTGATCGCGCACGGGACTCGGCATCGATCGTTCCTGCGAGAGGGGTTCACCACCGCACTCGGGCGGGCCGTCGACCTCGGCGAGTTCGAAGCTCACCGGGTCGATGCCATGGCCAACGTTCTCGTCGCCACCGTGCTCGGGCTGGCCGTGATGATTCGCGGCGGAGCCTCCGCCGCTGAGATCAGCTCTCACCTCGAGTCGACCAAGCAGTCGCTGCGCCAGGCCTGATGTCTTCTTGACTGGGCGGGGGGCGCGATCATGGACCCATGGGACGAATGGGACCCGGTCGACGAGGCACACCCCTGGCCAGTTGGACCGTTGTGACGGTCGCCGCGCTGTTGCTAGCGGCATGCGGCGACGACGATGCGGCCGACAAGGACGAGAGCACACCTCGGGCCGAGGGGGCGTTCGTCACCGTGGACGACGACGAGGTCGACCGGTTCACCATCACCACATCCGCTCCCGGCTCCGAGTCGACCTCGGCTCTGGCGGGCGAGACGAGTCTGTCGGTCGACTCGACCTGGCAGTGGCAGCTCCAGGGCGACCTCGACTCTTCGTTCGAGGTGGATGTCTACGACGTCGATCTGTTCGAGACCTCGGCGGCTCTGGTCGATGAGCTCCATGCCGATAGCCGGATCGTGATCTGCTATTTCTCGGCAGGCTCCTACGAGGGCTGGCGCCCCGACGCCGACGGCTATGCCGCCGCGGATCTGGGCCGAGCCCTCGACGGTTTCGAGGACGAGCGGTGGCTCGACGTCCGGTCGGGGTCGGTTCGAGAGGTGAACGAGGGGCGGCTTGACCGTGCCGTCGAGCTTGGCTGCGACGGAGCGGAGCCCGACAATGTCGACGGCTACGTGAACGACACCGGGTTCGATCTCACGTACGACCACCAGCTGGCGTTCAACCGGCAGTTGGCGGATGCGGCCCACGACCGGGGGCTGCTCGTCGGACTCAAGAACGACCTCGACCAGATCCCTGATCTCGTGGACGCCTTCGACTTCGCGGTCAACGAGCAGTGCCATGAGCACGACGAGTGCAACCTGAACGAGCCGTTCATCGATGCCGGCAAACCGGTGTTCAACGCGGAGTACGCAGACGAGTTCGTCGACGACCCCGATTCAATGTGCGCGGCGTCGTTCGAACTCCGGCTACGCACCCTGGTCCTGCCCCTCGACCTCGACGGTTCGTTCCGAATCAGCTGCGACGACCGCTGAAGCCCGCGATCGGTGAAGCGTTGGCTCAATGCAAAAGTGCCTCTGAGCTATGACACCGCCTCCTGTCGAGAAGCGACCGCGAGCACGGACCGCAGCGACTCGACCGGTGGCATCGACATGACGATGTCGAGCAGCTGGGGGTAGTCGCTCCCCGGCCCATGGCAAAGCTCGGATTGAAGAGATTGGAGCAAAGCTTCTGACTCGTCGATCCACCCGGCGAGATCATCGCCGGAGGCCAGCAGGAACTGACCTTCGGTCGCCTGGTTGACCAACCTGACGCCGATCCGGGGCTCACTCACGATGTCCTCGATGCGGAGCCAGTAGGTCAGGGGCTCAAGCCAGACAGCCGTCTCGGTCGTCACGGTTTCGGCCCGGCGACATCCCGGGACCGGTCGCCATCTCCGTCGGGAACAACCACCGTTTGGTCGCTGTCGCCCCATGGTTCATCGAGCAACAGGAGCTTGGCCACCAATCGGTTGATGTCGGCATCCGCGTCGCCCGTCGACGCGCCCGATCGGTCTTTGTAGCAGAGCAGCCCGAGTTCGGTCAGAAGCGACTCGCGATGGCGATTCCTACTGGCCGAACGCAGCTTCTCGCGCACGACCGCCACGATCCCTACTGATGGCTTGGCGACGGTCCTGATGGTCTTCATGATTTCGTCTCCTTTAGCTTGTTGCCCGCGACACTTGAAGATCCTGGGGGTTCGACTGGGGTGCAGACGCGTTGGCACCGTCGGTGGACGAGTGGGGCGTGATGGAAGGCGACCACAGGTGCTCTCCGGCGCTGGCGTTGGAGTGCACCTTCATGTCGGGGAATACAAGCGCGATTCCTGCGTCCTGAAATGCGATCCATACGAGCCGGACGACGTCGCTGCGGAGTCGCGGGATAGCGAGCGGAGACGCCGACCACATATTGAGTCGATACGAAACAATGTTGTTGCCGAATCCATCCTCTACCCATGCGTCCGGTCTTGGATCATCCAAGATCTCGGGATGTGACGAGGCCACCCGATGAAGAACGCCTCGCACATGCTCCACGTCGTTGTCGCAGTTCGCCATCACGACCACGTTGAATCGAACCTTCTCGTCGGTCCCTGTGAACGTCTTGAAGGATTGGGTGAAGAATCGCTGGTTCGGCACCACGATCTCTTCGTTGTCAATTGTGCGAACCGTGGTCGACCGTACGGTCAAACGCTCCACAGTTCCGATCTGCTCATCCATCTCGACGATGTCGCCGGGCCTAAGCGAGCGCTCGAACAACAGAAAGCTGCCACTGATGAAGTTGCCGAGGACCTCGCGCATCCCGAACCCGATACCCACGGACAGGCCACCGGTGATCGCGGCGACGGTTGACGCGTCGAGCTGCAGTTGACCCACGCCGTACGTAATCCCCATCAGAATGAGCCCATACCGGACCAGCAACAGCGTGGCCTCGGCCGATCCATCGTTGAAGCTGGTGTGTTTGGAGACGAAGTCGACGACCACGGTATTCATCAGGTTGATCGCGTCGGTCCAGAACCAGATGCCGAGAGTTGCGACGAAAAGCGCTCCGACACTCAGAGGGCTACCGAATGCCTCGACCGCCGGCGCGGAGGCCAGTCGGCCGAGATCGGCCAGATGGTTGAGGATCATCAGTCCCACGATGATCGCAATCAACGGTTTGAAAAATCGGCGCCGATGGCGGCGACCCTCGGCGGGTTCCAGACCGCCAGTGAGTCCGGTCATCACGATCTCACCGGCCAACAGCACGACGAACACCCCGATCAGCTCCTCGAGGAGACCGGTCACCCGGCCCGCGGCTTCGAGCTCTCGCTTGGTAACCGTGGCCAGGACGATTCCGATTGTCGGAGCGCTGCCCGCTCGTACCAGGTCCAGCAAGCGAGAAGACACGCCTGTCTCGAGGAGCCGCGCCAGCCGAGCCGACGAAGGCAGTCGTTTCCGCCCAAGGTCGATCGTCCACCAGAGAGCTCGACTCATTATCCGGCTGACGATCAACACGAGGAGCAATACGACGAGTTGCTCGACCACCTCGCCCCGGCTGAGGAAGACGAGTGCGCGGTCGACGATCACCGTTACCTGCTCGCCGCTGCTCTCATCAGTCATGTTCCACCCGTGTCAGCTCGTCGTATCGGGCTCTCAACACCGCTCCTGCGTCGGCGGGAGGCAACAGCCCACGGGCAACCTGGAGGTAGATCTCATTGCCCAGGTCCGTCAAGTCAGCGAGGTTTTCCTCAAATGAGCGCGGCAGCACAACCGAGCGTCGCTGCTGTCGGAGCAGCGCGGCCTCGACCGGGCTGATCGTGGGGTCGATAGCGACCGACTCGTTAATCGGAATTCGGCCCAGCCCAGAACGAGCGATACGGCCCTGCGACGGCACATTCGTCAGATACTCGAGAAGGGCGAGAGCTTCGGTCATGTGGTCCGTGTGCCGGTTGATGACCATTCCCTCGATCTCAAGGAATCCACCGGGGGCTTCGTTGGTCGCTCCTGGCAGCGTCGTGAGCCCAAATCTTGGCTCGCCGCCGTCGGAGGGCGGCTCACTGAGCACCGATCGGAGTTGCGCCAGCTCGCCCGAGCTTCCCACGAAGAGATCGATCCGGCCGCGTGCAAAACTGTCGCGCAGAGACTCGTAGTCGCCGCCGAGGATCACGTTTGGCTGAGGCCCGGCCTCGAGCATCCACTCCATCCACTCGACGAACCCGTCATCGGGGGCGAGGGTGTTGTCATCTCCGAATACTGTGCCGCCGAACGCGTCGACTCCCCAGTACGCGCCAACGAAGTCGACGGGTATCCCCGTCGTGTAACCGGCCTCGGCCAGGTCGATGACCGCGTGGAGCGTGGAAGGCGGTTCGATCCCGTCCCGGAAATAGAGCACGTCCGTGAAACCGGCGAGAGGTACCCCTTGCTGACTACCGTCGATCGCCATGACCTGAAGTGCCCGAGCCTCGAGTTGGTCGAAGCGATGGTCGGCTGACTGTGCCGGGGAGATCGAACGAACTGCGTCGGCCGCCACTAGATCAGCGAGACGGTCGGCGTCGACCCCTAGCATCACGTCGGGGCCGAACCCGGACCGGACCTCGTCGATGAACCGCGCTTCGAGTTCGCCCGAGGGCACGTACTCGATGATCAGCCGAAGGCTTGGATCAAGCTCGGAATAGCCTTGGAGGAGTTCGATAAGGACTTCGGCTTGCGGGTCTGGCCAGTCGTGCCAGACCAGCACACGCCGTCTGTTCAGCTCACAGCTCGTTAGCGACAGCCCGAGCAGGCCTACTGCGAGCGATATCCCCGCGACCCGATGTAGAGCCAGCAAGCGACGCTTCTTCGCCTCGCGTGGCGAGTACTTTGACGGCCTCAGAGTGCTGGGCCCGTACTCCATCACAAATCACAACCCTGACCGCCCGCGCGCTCATGGGTGCTGCACGATCGATCTCAGCAGAAGCCGAAGATCGCGTCGCGACGCTACCACGGCCATCGATTCGATCCCGGTCGGCGCCTCGAGAGAGCACCCTGTGCCCCGGACCATTGAGCTGCGGCCTTCCTTCGATGCAATCGCAAACAGAGGGTCCGGAGATATTTGGGGTCCACTAGGCAGGCCGGACCCCAGTCGATTGTCGCGCGGCAGACGCTAAGTCACCCAAGTTCGGGACGGCGTCCGCGGCGTCATGCTGGCGGCCCGGAGGGGCCGGTCAGCGTCGCCGATGTCTTCTCGAACGGCTCAAGGGCGAGGTCCCAACCGCTCTGATAGCCGGCTCGTACTCCATTGCCCTGTTCGGCTCCGAGCTCTTCCCAGCCTCGGTGTTCGAGATCGAGCTGGGTGCCACCGTCCGGTGCGGGACTGAAGCGAACTTCCAGGATCGTCGCCACCTCGGGCTCGGCGGAGGGATGCCACGCGAGCACCAATCGATGAGGCGGGTCCCACGCTATGACATCGGCCCAGGAGTATTCGCTCCCGTCTTCGGTCAACTCGACCACGCGTCCGCCGATGCGCTCTTCGAATCGAATGCCGATGGCGTTGTGTTCGGCGATCGAGTGCGTCGCAAGGGGCCACCAACTTCCCATGCGGGTGGTGAACAGATCGAATGCTTCGTCCGGATTGAGCGGAACCACACGCGTCTTCCGCACGGGCTTGATGGGGCTATCGGACAGTCTCATTGGTCGTGTTCCTTTCTGGCTGCTTCCGTGAACTTGTCGAGGACGTCGTCCCACAGCGCGTCGATCCACGCCCTCAGCTGCACTACGCCCGCGGGGTCGATTCCGTAGATCCGTCGAGCTCCGTCAGGAATCGCTGTCACAAGGCCGGCCGCGCTGAGCACCTTGAGGTGCTGGGAAACCGCCGGCTGCGAGATCGGGAGATGGTCTGTCAACTCGCGCACCGACGATGGGGCCTCGCGGATGAGCTCGTAGATCGACCGTCGGGTCGGATCGGCCAGAGCGACGAGTTGAGAGCCGACCTCCATGACCACAATCATCGGTTCCTACTTATGATAAGTCAACACCTATGTCTGAGCTCAATCTCGCTCGAACGCCGTGCCCGTCTACATTGAAGTCCTGATCAGATTCGAGTTGGGTTCGCTTCGTCATGCCGGTTGCGGCCGCTGCATCCATCGAGACGGGTCGTCGAGCACTCGGAATCCGAACTTGACGTACAGCCCGTGGGCATCAGCGGTAGCCAAGAACTGCCGGCCGACGTCCACAACATCGGGATGCTCAACGATTGTTTCAACGAGCGCAGAGCCCAAGCCGGTGCCCTGGTGGTGCGGGAGAACGAAGACGTCACAGAGCCAAGCCCACGTAGCGAGATCGGTCACCATTCGAGCGAACGCGACCTGAGCACCATCGACGTCGTACGCGCCGATCACCAGGTAGCTGTGCTCGATGGATCGATCAACCTTCGCTCGCTCTCGCCCCTTGGCCCAGTACGACTCGTTCGAGAGGTAGCGATGGATGAGTCCTCGATCGAGCCGGCCCCTGTCGGTGCTGAGCAGGTAGGTCCCGTGCGTTCGTTCCAGAAGTGTTGCTGGCATCCGTGCAGTCTTGTCGATGCTGAAGAAGCGCTTGCAGATACTCGCTGCCAGCGGACGTACGCCCAATCCAACGGACCCAGCGTCCTGAACGAATATGGTCGGCCCCGATCTACGAATCCCTGGGACAAGCCCGCCACGCCAGGTTTGCTCTCGAGGACGTTTGACTGGTTCACACTGCTCAGACAGAGCCAGATGCCGCCCATTTCAACACCGAACCACGGCAACACTGCATCCTCGCCATGACTACATATCCTCCACGCATGCACAGAATCGCGGCGGCGCTCATTGTCGGCTCATTGATGATTTCGGCGTGCGCCCCCGACGATGCGCTAGCCCCTGACGGCGACGTGGCCATCCAGCTCGAGCGTCCCACACGCACCAACATCCCGTATGCCGAGACACCCGAGGGGGCTCGGGCCAACATCAAATGCCCGGGCGATCTCCCGGTGGACACCATCACTCCAGTGGACGAACCGGCCGTCGCGCTGATTCACGTAGCGGAGATCCCCGAGGCATCGGCCCTCGCCTTTGCGCCAGATGGAAGCGCGTTCGTCGGCACGCGTGGCGGCTTGATCCTCAGCTGGGTGGAGGGAGGCGAACCCGAGATTGTGCTCGACCTCGCCGAGCTCACCTCGACCGAACGCGATCAGGGACTCCTCGGGTTGACAATCGCCAACGGCTACCTATTCGTCAACCGCACAGACCTCGACGACTACACGGTCATCGAGGCGTATCCGCTGATCGATGGAGTACCTGCGATGAGCGCCATGGTTGAGCTGATGAGGGCCGACCAGCCCTCTCGAGAACACAACGGCGGAGACCTCACGTTCGGTCCCGATGGACACCTCTATCTCACTGTCGGCGACGGGGGTGCGCAGGGCGGCCCGTTCGTCACCGGGCACCAGGAGGCTCATGCCTTCGGATCGCTACTCCGCTTTGCGATCACGTTCGATCCGACGCCCGCGCTGAGCGCGGCGCCGGACAATCCATTCATCGGCAGCGTTCCCGGCAGCGACTACGTGTGGGTGTGGGGCCTGCGCCACCCATACCGCTTTTCCTTCGACTCCGCTACAGATGATCTGTGGATCGCCGATGTGGGCCAGCAGTGTGTTGAGGAGGTCACGATGCTGCCTGGAGGTGGCGCCGGTGGCGAGCACTTGGGTTGGAACGCGTTCGAGGGCAATCTGCCGTTCATCGATCAGCCGATCGAATCGCATACCGGACCTACCTTTTCCTATGGCCATCGCTCCAGCTTGTGCGCTGTTATCGGGGGTCACGTGTACCGGGGCGATGCCTTACCGGATCTGGCCGGAAAATACGTGTTCGGCGACCTCTGCCGGCGGGCCCTCATCTCCTTTGATCCCGAGACCGGTGTCCTCCAGGAACTCGAAAGAGACACGGTGACGCCGGTCGGATTCGTCATCGGGCCGGACGAGACGCTCTATGTTGTCGACATCACCCAAGGCATTTGGCGAGTGGAACCGGCCTGACGCGGAGCGGCAGCGCAGGCTTGTGGGTGTGGAATATTCGGCCGTGCCCGCGGTCAGGCGTTGGCGAGCGTCCTCACCCGGTGTTCGGTTGGGCTGATCCCCCGAACGCGTTTGAATGCGGTGCTGAACGCGTAGGGGCTCGAATAGCCGACTTTGTTGGCGACCGAGGTGACTGTTGCGTCTGGTTCGAGCACGAGGTCAGCGGCAAGGGCAAGCCGCCATTCGGTGAGAAAGGTCATGGGGGGCTCGCCCACGAGCTCGCTGAATCTTCGGGCCAATGCCGCCCGAGACACTCCCGTCTCGGCGGCGAGGCTGGCCACGCTCCAACGATGGGATGGGTTGCTGTGCATGATGCGCAGGGCTCGGCCGATTATCGGGTCTCCCTGGGCTCGGTACCAGGCGGGGGCGTCGGCCTCCGGGCGGGCGAACCAGGCCCGCAACACCGCTATCAGGAGCAGATCGAGTAGCCGGTCGAGCACCGCTGTCTGTCCAGGGACATCCTTTACCGCCTCGTCACTCAGCAGCTGAATGAGCGGGCAGTCCCACTCGTCGTTCGCCAGGGATAGCAGCGGTGGAAGCGCCCGTAGCATCCGCTCGCTGATTTCGCCCATCGACTCGTAGACCCCAATTAGCAACACTGTGGAACCGTCAGAGCTGTTTCCCCACGTGCGGACCCCGTGGGTCAGCGTTTCGGCAAGGCTCTCACCCTCGATGTTGGTGCACTCCTGGCCCGGCAAGATGATGATGTCGGGAGGTGTTGCCGGGTCGTCGGCGAGCAGGTAGTGGTCCGGACCGCGGGCAATCGCAACATCGCCGGGCCCAAGCCGCACCGACTCACCGGCATCGGACACCATCCACGCCTCACCGGTCGCTACCGCGACCAGTGCGAGCGGCGCTTCGTCAAGGATGCGCAACGACCACGGCGGGTCCATGACGACCCGCAACACGAACGCCCCTCGAGCTCGGGGTCCGTCGAGCAGTCCAGCAAGGGCATCCACCGCGGCGATTGTAGACGATTACACATGAATCTGAGTATCTCAGCTATGGATAGCCGCAGGATTCAGGCGGATGCTGAACCTATGACCAACATCCATGCAACGACAACCACAACCGAGACCACCAACACTGTCTTGGTGCTGTGCGCATCTGGCAAGACCGGCCGTCGGGTTACCCAACGATTGACGGCAGCCGGAGTTCCGGTGCGAGCGGCATCACGATCCGGGGAGACTCATTTCGATTGGGAGGATGAGACGACGTGGGCGCCAGCCCTTGCCGGCGTCGGCGCCGTCTACATCGTCTACTACCCCGACCTGGCGTTCCCTGGCGCGGCTGACACCGTCGGCGACTTCGCGGATCTGGCAGTGGCGAACAATGTGCGCCGACTCGTGTTGCTGTCAGGACGAGGTGAAGAGGGAGCCCGCCAAGCCGAACAGCGAGTGCGGGCCTCCGGCGCCGACTGGACACTGGTCCGGTGCGCGTTCTTCAACCAGAACTTCAGCGAGATCTTCGACGAAGCGATCCGGTACGGGGCACTCGCCATGCCCGGAGGCGAAACCGTTGAGCCGTTCCTCGATGCCGACGACATCGCCGAGGTCGTGGTCGCCGCGCTCACCGACGACCAACACATCGGACGCCTCTACGAACTCACTGGACCTCGCCTGCTCACACTGACCGATGCCGCCGACGAGCTCGCTGCTGCCATCGGACGCGACGTGCGCTACACGTCTCTCACCGTCGACGAATTCGCAGCCGAACTCACCAGTCAAGGAGTCCCCCAAGAGGAGGCCGCGCCAATCGCCAATCTCATCGCCGAGGTACTCGATGGCCGCAACGCCCACCTCACCGACGACGTCCAACGGGTACTGGGTCGCCCAGCCCGCGACTTCAGCGACTGGGCAATCGAGTGCGCCGCCCAGGGCACATGGAACCTCGACCAAACATGACCGCTCTAGTGCCAACCACAACCGCTACCCCACCCACTGCCAATACCCCTGACGAGATGCCCGAAGCCACAGCAACAAGATCGAGGAGGTCATTCTTGAGAACCGGCGGCAAGGTCGCAGGAGTAGCCGTGTTGGCGACCACGGGAACCGTAGGCACCGCACTCGCGTTCCCCCAAGCCAACGGTTCAGTTGTGTTCCCAGACTCGGCGTGCGGCAACAGCCAAGGCCAGCGCGTCCTCGTTGCCTACGCCAGCCAGTTCGGCACCACCGGCGAGATCGCCGAAGCAATGGCCGGTCGATTCTGCCTTGCCGGTATGAGCGCCGACACCAAGCGTGTCCGCGATGTGCAGGATCTCGCCGACTACGACGCCGTCATCATCGGCGCGGCCATTCACTACGACAACTGGATGGCCGAAGCCCGCCACTTCGTCACCGGCAACGAAGACACGCTGAGCCGAATCCCGGTCGCCTACTTCTTCACCTGCGGCACACTGGCCGACTCCTCCGACAAGGCAATCGCCAAGAGCGACGAGTACGCCGACAAGATCGCATCGGTGTCCGATCGAGTCACCCCACTCAGCATCGGCCGATTCGCCGGGGTCCTGGACTACAGCCGCATGAACCTCCGCACCCGCATCGGACTCTGGCCCTTCTTCACCGTGATCGGCGCCAACGAAGGCGACTACCGCGACTGGGCCGCCATCAACGATTGGACCGACAACACCATCGCCCCACCGCCGTTCACCACGACATGACCGTGATCACCAGCAACACCAGCGACTTCGACCGCTTCACCAATCTCACGGTCACAAACCCCCGGACCTGACAGACCGGGCGACGATCGTGGAGTTGGCCAAGCTCTTAGGTGGACCGCTTCACCCGAAGGATCTCGCCGTCTAACTCGAGGCCATTCAGTTGACGAATTGCCGCCTTGGCATCGCCGACCTTGGGCATCTCCACAAAACCGAAACCCTTCGACTTTCCAGTCTCAGCATCATTCACAATCACACAGGACTGAACCGAACCGAACGGCTCGAACAGGTCCCGCAAGTCCGTCTCAGTGGTCGTCCGAGCCATATTCCGAACAAGCAGGCGCATAGTCGGAACCCTACCGGCGAGCCTCGATGTCAGCATGGGTGGCAAGCGGCGCACCACGCGACGCACCCTATGGTAGCGACGCCGGAAGGCCTCCTCAGTCGTCCTTGCGGCTCAGCGCGGCGACGGGGATCCTCCGGTCGGTGAGTTCCTGATACGACGCGAAGTCGGGGTAGGCGGCGACACAGAGATCCCAAGCCGCTTCGTGTTCCTGGCCCTCATCGAGTTGGCGAGCGGTGACGGCCCACCGCTCCGCTCCGACCTCGACATGGGCCTCGCCCGCCGCCATCAGGTTCTCATACCAGTTCGGCGTCCGCGGGTTGCCTCCGTAGGACCCGACGACCAGGAGGCTGTCCTCCTGGCGTACGAGCATCAACATCACCGGTCGAGACTCACCGCTCTTGCGCCCGATCACGTCGAGCAGGAACACAGGCTTACCCATGGTGGTATTGCCCTTGCCGCCCTTGGTCGAGCGGTACTGCCCGACCTGACGTCTAGTTGCCCTGTGCATCATGCCTGGTAGTCGCCGACTCATGAGGTTGATCATCCGACCGCTGAACGATGCCACGCCTGCGACCCTAGTCTCGATCCACCGATCTGAGGGTTGGGACCGATGTTCGGCCGTGTTGACGCCGACCTTGTCGGGCCGGGCGTTGGGTGTTGGTCGATCAGCATCATGCTGGACAGCTATTCGCATACGACCGCCGGGATGCAAGCTGCCGCGGCAGTGAAGGTCCCCAAACAACAGAACCGCGCGCCTATGACCTCCGGTTTCTCTGTGTCGGAGGGGGGACTTGAGCAAACCTCCCCCAAGGCGCCTCCAGCGTCATCCTGCGGTAGCCAGCGGCCCTGAGCGGCATCTAGCGACCACTAAAACCGCTCCCCACCGCCAGATACCGCTCCAGGACGCCAGATGCCACTAGCAGACCATTAGCAACGCGACACCCCTGTCGGGGGTCCAGGCCGCTGGCCTGGTTTAGAAAGCCACCTTCGGGACCGAACAATGCTACGGCAGATCACTTCGGGGCAACGACTGGGACTCCGTTCGCTGACGCGGCGTCGGCCAGGCGATCGTCATAGGTGACTATTCCCTCTAGGTCATCGCCCAGATCGAGGGCGGCGGCGAGATGAACCGCGTCCAGTGACCGCATCCCAACAGGGTCAAGACGGCCGGCCACCTCGAACACCGCCGCCGTGACATCGACAAGAGTGACAGCGTCCAACACCGAACGAGCCTGCAGCGCCCGATCCGGAACTACCCTGCGAACGGATCGCATCAGTTCGGTCCGCGCCAAGTCACATGCAACGAGATCTCGATCTGACTCCTGTAACCAGGAACGAAGCGCAACGGTCTCGGCCTCGCCGACTACCAGCTTCACCAATGCCGAGGTGTCGATGTAGAACGCCACCTCAGTACCGCTCGTCGTCTCTCATCCCCAACAGGACTTGGGACAGCTCGGGCCCGGGCTCAGGGACCGGCAAATCACCAAGTAGTTGCCGGGCTGGCCGAGCATGACCCTCATCGATCAGAGCACGTAGACGTGATTTCGGGATCGCGGTCATCCGCGCAACCGGGCGCCCTCGATCAGTAATGGTCACCGTCTCGCCCGCGGCCGCCTCAGCCACAACCGCCGACGCATTCTGTTTCAGGGCACGAATCCCGACCTCAGACATGTGCTTCAATGTAGCACATCGACTCTCAAACGCAACAGTCACAAAGAAGCAGAGTCGACAACGGTGTACTGACGCTTGTGTCGGAGGGAGGACCTTAGCCCAAAGTACATGCTCCGCCTGGCGCGCCGTGCTGGCCGCCACATGAGGTGAAAGGCCTGATCACAGGCTCACGACAGAGTTTCGGGCACGCACAGGCCATCACGAACTCTCTCGGAGTCTTGGGGAACTGATCTTCTCCTCGTGTCGTTCATCATCGAGAGGTCCCGGACCCCCTTGGGACTCTCGAAAGGAACGAACTGT